>NZ_JBIARJ010000008.1:334312-341410 GCF_042889825.1 Streptomyces sp. NPDC002467
TTGCCCTCGGTGTGGTTGGCGGGGGGCCCCCCCGCCCCCCCCCCGGCCGCGGGGGTGGGGGGGGGGGGGGGCCGGGCCCCCCCCCCCCCCACTCAACGGTCAGAAGAACACAGAACGCCGCTGCACGAGCAACTTGTACAGCGTGTGCTGAATCTGCTCCCGCACCTGATCCGTCAGATTGAACATCAGCATCGGATCATCAGCGGCTTCCGCGGCATACCCGGCCGTCTCGATCGGCTCGCCGAACTGGATCGTCCACTTCGTAGGCAACGGCACCGCCCCCAGCGGCCCCAGCCAGGGGAACGTGGGAGTGATCGGGAAGTACGGAATCCCCAACAGCCGCGCCAGCGTCTTCGCGTTGCCGACCATCGGGTAGATCTCCTCCGCCCCCACGATCGAGCACGGCACGATCGGCGTGCCCGCCCGCAGCGCCGTCGACACGAACCCGCCGCGCCCGAACCGCTGGAGCTTGTACCGCTCCCCGAACGGCTTCCCTATCCCCTTGAAGCCCTCCGGCATGACCCCGACCAGTTCCCCGGCCTCCAGCAGCCGCTGCGCGTCCTCCGCGCACGCCAGGGTGTGCCCGGCCTTCCGCGCCAGCTCGTTCACCACCGGCAGCATGAACACCAGGTCCGCCGCCAACAGCCGCAGGTGCCGCTGCGCCGGGTGGCGGTCGTGGACTGCCACCTGCATCATCAGCCCGTCCAGCGGCAGGGTGCCCGAGTGGTTCGCCACGATCAGCGCACCACCCTCCTTCGGGATGTTCTCGACGCCCTTGACCTCGACCCGGAAGTACTTGTCGTACAGCGGCCGGAGCATGGACATCAGGACCTGGTCCGTCAGCTCCTTGTCGTAGCCGAACTCGTCGACCTCGTAGTCACCGGTGATCCGGCGCCGCAGGAACGCCAGTCCCCCGGCGATCCGCTTGTCCCAGCCGTCCCCGGCCGGCGCCTCGGCGGCAGCGGCCGGCTCGGGCACCTGGACCACCTCGGGCTCGGGCACCGCACGGACCCGCCGGCCCGGGGTCCGCCGGCGCGGCCGGTCCTCGTCGAACGGGATGACCTTGGCGTCCGCCACTATCGCTTCGCTCCTTCAACCGCTTCGAGGTCTGCATCCAGCATGGCCGCCACCCGGTCCACGGCGCGGCCGACCCGCTCCGGCGGCAGCAGCCCGCCGCCCCGGCTGCGCGCGAAGTCCGCGAAGGTCTCCGCGGTCGTGTACATCGGCTCGAAGCCGAGCACGTCCCGCATCTGCGCGGTCTCCACGACCCGGCCGTGGGTGAGGAGCCTGATCTGCTCCGGCGAGAAGTCGGTGACCCCGACCGCCCGCAGCGCCTGCCCGGCCCACGTCACCGCGGGCAGCAGCAGCGGCAGCGTCGGCCGCCCGAGCCGCCGCGAGCACTGCGACAGCAGCAGCACGCCGTCGCCCGCGATGTTGAAGGTCCCACTGTTCAGCGTGCCACGCCGGGGCTCCTGCGCGGCCAGCCGCAGCACGTCGAGCACGTCGTCCTCGTGGACGAACTGGAGCCGCGGGTCGTAGCCGAGCACGGTCGGCATCACCGGCATCGAGAAGTACTCGGCGAGCGCCGAGTCCGCGAACGGCCCCAGGATGTTCGCGAACCGCAGCACGCACACCGCGACGTCCGGCCGCCTGCGCGCGAAGCCCCGTACGTACCCCTCGACCTCGGTGGCGTCCTTGGCGAAACCGCCCGCCGGCAGCGACTTGGGCTGCGTGGTCTCGGTGAAGACGGCCGGATCGCGGGAGGTGCCCCCGTAGACGCTCGTACTGGACTTCACCACGAGCCGCCGCACCGTCGGGGACTTCTGGCAGGCCCCGAGGAGCTGCATCGTCCCGATGACGTTCGTTTCCTTGACGGCGCTGTGTCCGCCACCGCTGCCCCCGGCGCCGCCGGTGACCGCGAGGTGCACCACGGTGTCCACGGCGTGCTCGGCCAGCACGCGGGCGATCGCCGACTGTCTGATGTCCGTACGGACGAACTCGGCCGATCCCAGCCGGTGCGGCGGCACCACCGCGTCCACGGCGATCACCCGCTCGACCTCCGGGTCACGCTGGATGCGGCGCACGAAGCGGCCCCCCAGCTGCCGGGCAGCCCCGGTGACGAGCACGACCTTCCCCACGAGCTCAGCGCCTCCCTAGATCGGAACACCCGTCCCCGGCTGCACCGCAGCCCCCCCACCAGAATGGTGGAGGGGCTGCGGAGAACACGTACAGCTGCCGTTTACTTCTTGTTACGGCGCTGGACGCGGGTGCGCTTGAGCAGCTTGCGGTGCTTCTTCTTCGCCATCCGCTTGCGCCGCTTCTTGATAACAGAGCCCACGACTACCCTCGCTCACTTCTTCTTCACTGGTGCGGGGCGTCTGGGCCCACACGACCTACGTCGGCCTAGCCTACCCGCCCGAGCTCTGAGCCCGTAATCCGAGTGCTTCCCAGGAGTTACGAGGGCATCCGCGGCCGTCAGTCTCAGGCCGACTCCACCCCCACATAGGACTCTCGGAGGTACTCGTGGACCGCGTTCTCGGGGACCCGGAAGGACCGGCCCACCCGGATCGCGGGCAGATGACCGTTGTGCACCAGCCGGTACACGGTCATCTTCGACACTCGCATCACCGAGGCGACCTCCGCCACGGTCAGGAACTGAACCTCACTGAGAGGCCTCTCGCCAGCAGCCATGACACACCTTTGACCTTCCGCGCATGACGGGCACCGGCTTCCCCTCCGGTTACTCCTCGTCGTCGCACGCTCACTCCCCAGAGTAGGGGCGGGCGTGACGAGTGGGGAAGAGGAGCTACGGCCACTCCTGCCAAACCGGCAGACCGGCCCGATTGAGCACATAGCGAGTAAGCGGTCGGTAGTAGTCCGCACGCACCGCGTCATCAAGCGGAACGGCCACCGACACCCGCCCCTCGGCTTCCCCCACGAACAGCGCGGGATCATCCGTGTCGGCCAGCCCGATCGCCTCCACACCGAGCTGACCTGCGCCGCAGACCCACCCGTGATCGCCCACCACCAGCTCCGGCAGCGGCCCGCCGGCCTCCGCGAGGGCCCCCAGGGCGATCCGAACCGGCAGCGGCGAATGCGTGTGCGCGCCGGTCGCACTCCCCGACGACCGCACGCCGGGTTCCCGCACCAGTGCGACCCCCCGTACGTAATCGAGGCGGTACGTGCGTACGCCGAACCGGGACGCGACGTCGACACTCGCCCCCTGCGCCGGGGTGAGGACAACACATCCCGCCGCCGACATCGCCTCGGCCAAACAGGCGTAGAACCCCAGGAGACGGTGAGGATGACCCGTCCCGAACAACACGGGCGCCCCGGGCCCGGCCACCGCCCGCAGCCGCTCCGCGAACGCGTCCAGCGCGGCCATCGTGCGCTCCGGATCGATCACGTCCGGGCCGCTGACGTGCGCCGGGTCCGCCGAGACCCCGCACTTGTCCGCCATCAGCCGCAGCAGGTCGCGCTCGCCCCAGCCCCACTCCGGATCCAGCCCCAGCAGCACCCGCGGATCACGCGCCGCGAACAGCCGGTAGCTGCGCAGGCTCTCCTCCCGGGAGGTGGCGACGGGCCCGGCCAACCGGGCGGCCAGCAGATGCGCACGCAGCGCGCCGGTGCTCAACACCCTCCGATGCTGCCCCGCACGCACCTGTCGGATCATCAATTCCGCGTAACGGCCCCACAGTTGGCGTAACGATGCATCACCTGTGCCCCAACTGCCGTCAGGTCAGCATCCCGCGCAGCGGGAACACCGCCCGCCGCGTGGCGAGAACGGCCTGATCCGTACGGTCCGCCGGGTCGTAACCGGCCTCCCATTCACGCCACTCGGGCACCCGACCGTCCGTCATCCGCGCCGGCGCCAACTGCCGCGTCCGCGCGTACACCTCGTCCTTCCAGGAGGCCGGCACGGCCGCCTCCGGATCCACCGGCCGGTGCGCGGCGATCCCCACCAGGTGCGTCCACGACCGCGGTACGACGTCCACCACCGCGTACCCGCCGCCGCCCAGGGCCAGCCACCGCCCGTCCGCGTACTCGTGCGCCAGGGCGTGGCACGCCTCCTGCACGGCCCGCTGGGCGTCCAGGGACACCGCGAGGTGCGCGAGCGGGTCCTCGAAGTGCGTGTCGGCCCCGTGCTGCGTCACCAGCACCTGGGGCCGGAAGTCCGCCAGCAGCTCCGGCGCGACCGCGTGGAAGGCCCGCAGCCACCCCTCGTCACCGGTCCCGGCGGGCAGCGCGACGTTCACGGCGCTCCCCTCCGCCCCTTCGCCGCCCGTCTCCTCCGGCCAGCCGGTCTGCGGGAACAGGGTCCGCGGGTGCTCGTGCATCGAGACGGTCAGCACGCGCGGGTCGTCCCAGAAGGCCGCCTGCACCCCGTCACCGTGGTGGACGTCCACGTCCACGTACGCGACCCGCTCGGCCCCCAGCTCCAGCAGTCGCGCGATGGCCAGCGACGCGTCGTTGTAGACGCAGAAACCGGCGGCCCCGCCCGGCATGGCGTGGTGCAGCCCGCCCGCGAAGTTCACGGCGTGCTCGGCCTCGCCCCGCCAGATCGCCTCCGCGCCCGCCACGGACTGCCCGGCGATCAGCGCGGACGCCTCGTGCATCCCGTGGAAGGCGGGATCGTCCACGGTCCCCAGCCCGTACGACCCGTCCGCGACGCCCGGGTCCGCAGACACCTCGCGCACCGCGGCGACGTAGTCCTCCCGGTGCACGAGCCGCAGCGTCGAGTCCCCGGCCGCGCGGGCCGCCCGTACCTCCATCGCACGGTCCAGCCCGAAGGCGCGCACCAGCCCCATGGTCAGGGCCAGGCGCACCGGATCCATCGGATGGCTGGGCCCGAAGTCATACTTCGTTACCGCCTCGTCCCACATCAACAACCCGCGCCCGCTCATGCCCGACACGGTATCGGGCCTCCACCGCTCCGAACGAGCGGGCTTGGAACAGCGTGATCAGGACCAACACCATCGGCACGAGCATCGCGCCCCGGTAGCTCCAGGCGTCCCCAATCCCGCCGACGAGCGGCGACCCGATCAGGAACCCCACGTAGTTGAAGATGTTCAGTCGGGCGATCGCCGTGTCGGAAGCCGCCCCGGGGAACAGCCTCCCGGCGGCGGCGAAGGTCTGCGGCACGATCACGCACAACCCGATCCCCAGCAGCGTGAAGCCGAGCATCCCCACCCACGCCCCCGGCGCCACCGCCACGACCGCGAACCCGCCGGCGGCCACCACCGTCCCGCACCGCACGACGGCCACGGCCCCGAACCTGCGCACCCCCAGGTCCCCGACGGCCCGCCCGAGGAGCGTGGTCACCATGTAGACGTTGTAGGGGACGGTGGCCAGCTGCTCCGAACTCCCCAGCACGTCCTGGAGGTACTTGGCACTCCAGTTCGCGACCGTCGAGTCCCCGATGTACGCGCACGCCATCACCAGGCACAGCGGCAGCAGCAGCTTGAACGCCCCGCCCCCGGCCCCCTTCTCGCCCGCCCCGCCAACCGCAGGATCCCCCTGGTCCACGTACGACCGGCTCCCCACCAACGTGAGCGGCACGAGCAGCACCACGGCCGGCAGGTAGCTCACGAACAGCCCCAGGTGCCAGTGCGCCCCCGCCCAGGCGGCCGACGCCCCGACGATCCCGCCCAGGCTGTACGCGGCGTGGAAGCCGAGCATGATGCTGCGCCCGTACTGCCGCTGGAGGCTCACCCCGAGCATGTTCATGGAGGCGTCCAGCGCGCCCACGGACAGGCCGAACGCCCCCAGCGCCACCGCCACGTGCCACATCTCGCTGCCGGCCCCGACCCCCAGCAACGCCAGCAACACCAGCGGCTGCGCCCACCGCAGCACCACGCTGGGCGCGACCCGCTTCACGAGGTGCTCGGTGGCGACGCTCGACGCGCCCGCCAGGATCGGCACGGCGGCCAGGAACGCCGGCAGCAGCCCGTCGGATATCCCGTACTGGTCCTGGATGGCCGGGATCCGCGTCACGAGCAGCGCGAAGGTGACCCCCTGTGCGAAGAAGCCGAACCCCAGCGCGCCGCGCCCACGCCGCAGCCGCACATCTGCCATTGCCGTCATGGCGGCACAGCGTAGGCCCCGCGGCTACTCGTGGGTAGAGAGATCACACAGGCAGTTGCAGCAGCACCGGGAGCTGCATCATGTCCCCGAAGTACCCGGTCGCCCCCGGCAGCTGATCGGCGGGAAGCATGGCGGTGTACGCGTACACGTCCATCCCCGCCGCGCGCGCGGCCTCGATCCCCCGCGGACTGTCCTCGATGACGACACACCGCGTTGGCTCCACCCCCATCTGCCGGGCGGCGTGCAGGAACAACTCCGGAGACGGCTTGCCCTCGCCCACATCGTCCGAGCTGAAGATCCACTCTTCCTCGAACCACCCGTCGAGCCCGGCCGCCAGGTGCCCGACCCGGATCCGCTCGTGGCTCCCGGACGACGCCAGGCAGTACCCGACCCCACTGGCGGTCAGTGCCCCGAGCACGTCCTCGATGCCGGCGACCGGCTTCAGCTCCCGCTCGAAGGCGGCGGAGGTGCGCGCGATCAGGGTCCGGTCGAAGTCCTCGGGCAGCCGCTCCCCGGTCCGCTCCTGGACGAGATCGTGGATCCGGTGCACGGCCGCGCCCATGTAGTCGCGGAGCGACTCCTCGTACGTGGTCGGGTGCCCCAGCTCGGTCAGGTACTCGGCGAGAACACTGTTGGCGAGCGGCTCACTGTCCACCAGCACGCCGTCGTTGTCGAAGATGACGAGGTCGTAGCCCATACCCCCACCCTACGAGCCGTCAGCTCGGCTCCCCGGCAACCGGATGCTGGTGAACGGACGAACATCGGAAAATCCCCAGCCCGCCCCTGGCCCGCCCCTCTCCGCGGTTCAGGTCGAACACGTCCACACCGCGGCCCCGGGTGCACCACCTCGGCGATCCCGACGTGCTCCCGACCCGCTTCGAAAATGGGCGCGAGCCGGCCCGTAAACGCCCGTAAATGCCCGTGAACGCAGAAAAGCCCCGCACCAGAAGGTGCGGGGCTTTCCCACAATGATTGTTCGGCGGCGTCCTACTCTCCCACAGGGTCCCCCCTGCA
>NZ_JBIARJ010000009.1:0-153207 GCF_042889825.1 Streptomyces sp. NPDC002467
AAGGAACGGACGCTTCCTTTGTACTCACCCTCTCGGGCTTTCCTCCGGGCTTTCGTTCTGCTGTCTTGCGTTTCCGACTCTATCAGACTCTTTCGTGTCCGACTTCCTCGGTGCTTTCCAGGTCTCCGCTTTCGCGCTTTCCTTTCCGGCGATTCCGACTCTATCAGCGATTCTCCGTCTCCCTGACCATTCGCCGTTTGCCGAAAAAGGCACACGGGAACGCAAGGAAGAGATCAAGATTGCACTGAAGAGGAGGAGTCCCGTCCATCGGACGTTCGTGAAAAGTTCACACGGAGCGTCCCGGCGGGAGAACCGACAGTACAGGGCCCGTGGTGGCCAAGCAAATCGGTTCAGGCGTATGGTCTAGTCCACCGGTCTAGTCCACTAGTCTCCAGGCCCAAGGACCAGTCCGGATCGGGACCAACATCGGGCGAATCCGAACATCCTCTGACATATCCTTCTGAAGAGTACGCCGTTCGCAACAGGTAGTGACGGCGACACGAAGAAGCCCCACCCCTGGGAGGCCCCCATGACCAACGTGACGTCCCCTCTTGCCGGGCGCGCCATCGGACTCGCGGCAGTGCCGGATCCGGTGTTCTCCGGCGCCATGGTGGGACCGGGCACCGCCATCGATCCCGTGCGTGAGCCCTCGGAGGCGGTGTCCCCCGTCGATGGTGTGGTCGTCTCCCTGCACCCGCACGCGTACGTGGTCGTGGACGGCGATGGTCACGGCGTACTGACGCACCTCGGGATCGATACCGTTCAGCTCAATGGCGAGGGCTTCGAGCTCCTCGTGAACAAGGGCGACACCGTCACCCGTGGTCAGGCCGTCATCCGTTGGAACCCGCTGGCCGTCGAGCAGGCCGGCAAGTCTCCGATCTGTCCGATCGTGGCGCTGGAGGCCTCCGTCGAGTCCCTCGCCGGCGTGGTCGAGGACGGGGAGCTCAAGGCCGGAGACGCGCTCTTCAGCTGGAAGTGACCTGTCCGCCCGCACGGGCGGGTCGGACATCCACCGCGGCGGCTCGGCCCGCCGCTCAATCGGAGACGGGTGAAATGGAGACAACGCTGCGAGGCGTCGGCGTGAGCCACGGTGTGGCGATCGGCGAGGTACGGCACATGGGTACGGCGGTCCTGGAACCGCCGGCCCGGCAGATCACGGCGGATGAGGCGGAGCGTGAACAGGGGCGCGCCCGCAAGGCAGTGAGTGCCGTGGCGGCCGACCTTATCGCGCGTGGCCAGCTGGCCGGTGGCGAGGCCCAGCACGTGCTCGAGGCCCAGGCGATGATCGCCGAGGACCCCGAGCTGATGGCGGACGTCGACCGGCGGATCGCCGTCGGCAGCACCGCCGAGCGCGGTGTGTACGACGCGTTCGCCGCCTACCGCGACCTGCTCGCGGGGGCCGGCGAGTACATGGCCGGCCGAGTGGCCGACCTGGACGACGTGCGCAACCGCATCGTGGCGCGCCTGCTCGGCGTGCCGATGCCGGGTGTGCCGGACAGCGACGAGCCGTACGTGCTCATCGCACGGGACCTCGCCCCCGCGGACACGGCTCTGCTCGACCCGGCGCTGGTACTCGGCTTCGTGACCGAGGAGGGCGGGCCGACCAGCCACAGCGCCATCCTCGCCCGGGCACTGGGCGTGCCGGCGATCGTGGCTCTGCCCGGTGCCGGTGAGATCGCCGAGGGCACGGTCATCGCGGTGGACGGCAGCACCGGAGATCTGTTCGTCGAACCGAGTGAAGAGAAGCGCGCCGAGTTGGAGTCCGCCGCGGCCGAACGGAAGGCGGCCCTGGCCGCGTCGTCCGGTCCGGGTGCGACCTCCGACGGGCACAAGGTGCCGCTGCTGGCGAATGTCGGCGGTCCGGCGGACGTGCCGGCGGCCGTGGAGGCCGGGGCCGAGGGCGTGGGCCTGTTCCGCACCGAGTTCCTCTTCCTGGACGACAGCAAGAAGGCGCCGTCCGAGGAGAAGCAGGTCGAGTCCTACCGGAAGGTGCTCGAAGCCTTCCCCGAGGGGCGTGTCGTCGTGCGCGTGCTGGACGCGGGCGCCGACAAGCCGCTGGACTTCCTGACCCCGGGGGACGAGCCGAACCCGGCGCTGGGCGTGCGTGGTCTGCGCTCGCTCCTCGACCACCCGGACGTGCTGCGCACGCAGCTCACCGCGCTGGCCAAGGCCGCCGAGGGTCTGCCCGTCTACCTCGAGGTCATGGCCCCGATGGTGGCCGACCGCACCGACGCGAAGGCTTTCGCGGACGCCTGTCGTGAGGCCGGTCTGAAGGCCAAGTTCGGCGCGATGGTGGAGATCCCCTCCGCCGCACTGCGGGCGCGCTCGATCCTGCAGGAGGTCGAGTTCCTCTCGCTGGGCACGAACGACCTCGCGCAGTACGCCTTCGCCGCCGACCGCCAGGTGGGTGCGGTGTCGCGGCTGCAGGACCCGTGGCAGCCGGCGCTGCTCGACCTGATCGCGATGTCGGCCGAGGCGGCCAAGGCCGAGGGCAAGAGCTGCGGTGTCTGCGGCGAGGCCGCTTCGGACCCGCTGCTGGCCTGTGTGCTGACCGGTCTGGGTGTCACCTCTCTTTCGATGGGTGCCGCTTCGATTCCGTACGTGCGGGCGACCCTCGCCAAGTACACGCTCGCCCAGTGCGAGCGTGCGGCGGCCGCGGCGCGTGCGGCGGACACCGCCGAGGAGGCCCGTGTGGCCGCGCAGGCGGTGCTCTCCGGCGAGTAGGCCGTCGGGGTGAGTGGGCAGTAGGGAGTCGAGGGGCCTTCGCCGGTGGTGAGGGCCCCTCGGCGTTTTCCGTTCCCGTGGGCGCTAGTGGTGGAGGCCCGGGGCGTCCGCCTCGAAGCCCGGGCAGTACTCGACGCCCGATTCGGGTGCGACGGGTTCACCGGTGTCGGCGTCGGTGCAGTAGGCGTTGAAGACGGCCGCGGCCGAGAGGGCGACGAGGCGGCCGCGGTCCAGCCGCCAGCCGTGGACCCGGTCCCGGTGTCCCTCGGCGGAGCTGCGCAGGACCAGTCCCCCGGGGCCGCCGAGCGCGAGGCCGGCCGCCAGGACCGTCACGAAGTCGAGGCCTTCGCGGCCCTCGATGTGCGGTGTGGATCCCGGGTCGTCGGCGGATCGGGCGTGGAGCACGGCGACGAGTTGTTCCGCCTCGGTCGGGACGCTGCAGACGAAGTGGTGACTGCCGGGCCCGGCGCCGGCCACGAGGCGTTTGACCGTGTCCGTCGCGCGGTCGAAGGAGGCGCGGCCGATGTCCTCGCCGCAGTCCGCGCAGGCGCCGACTTCGGCGAGGAGCGTGGTGGCGTACTCCCAGGTGGCCTGCCGGACGGCTTCGTCGACGAGGAGCGGGACGAGTTCGTCGATGGGCTGCCCGGTGTAGGGCAGTCCGCTGCCGTGGCCGGCGAGTTCCGCGGTGAAGCGGGTGCGCGTCTCGGCCGTGTCCGGGTCGAGGCCGTTGTCCTCGCAGTAGTCGGCGTACTCCTCGGGGTCGAAGAGGGCCACGGTGGTGTGGATGCCCTGCGCCGCGAGGGAGCGGAGCAGGGTCTCGACGTGGCGTAGGTAGTCCGCGTAGTCGTCGCGGTGGTCGAAGGTGAAGCTGCGGTAGCCGCTCATGGCCGCGAAGTCCCCGGAGTCGGCCAGGAGGCCGACGGTGCTGGGGGCTTCGCGGCGCAGTGCGCGGCGGCGGTGGGTGTCGTTCTTGCGTGGCATGGCCGGCTCCCCTGAGTGGTGCGATCGCTTGCTCACTCAGAGTAATCACGGCCACTGACAGTGGCCGTGATCTTGGCTCCGGGCTCAGCCTCCGGTGCGGGTGCGGGCCAGCTCCTCGTAGAAGTGGAGGAGGTCGAGGTTGTCGACGGATCCCGGGTTGACCGCCTTCGCCAGGGGCGTGCCCTGGAGCAGCCGCTTGACGGGGACCTCGATGCGCTTGCCGGTGAGGGTGTGCGGGATGCCCGGGACCTCGATGATCTCGTCGGGGACGTGGCGCGGGGAGAGCTCCTCGCGGATGGTCTGCTTGATCCGGGCGCGGAGGTCGTCGTCGAGGGCGGCGCCGGGGGCGAGGTGGACGAAGAGCGGCATCCAGTAGCCGCCGTTCGGCTCCTCCAGGCCGATGACCAGGGACTCCTTGATCTCGGGGAGGCGTTCGACGGCCTCGTAGATGTCGGCGGAGCCCATCCGGACGCCCTGCCGGTTGAGGGTGGAGTCGGAACGGCCGTGGATGATCACGGAGCCGTGGTCGGTGAGGGTGATCCAGTCCCCGTGCCGCCAGGCGCCCGGGAACATCTCGAAGTAGCTGTCGCGGTAGCGGCTGCCGTCGGGGTCGTTCCAGAACCGGATCGGCATGGACGGCATGGGGTTGGTGACGATGAGCTCGCCGACCTCGCCGAGGAGGGGCTTGCCGGACGGGTCCCAGGCCTGGAGGTCCGTGCCGAGGCAGGCCGCCTGGAGCTCCCCGATGTGGACGGGGAGGGTGGGGACGGCTCCGGCGAAGCAGCTGCAGACGTCGGTGCCGCCGCTGACGGAGGCGATCCACAGGTCCTCGGTCACCTCGTCGTGGAGCCAGCGGAAGCCGTCGGGCGGGAGCGGGGAGCCGGTGGTGGCCACGCACTTGACGGCGGAGAGGTCGAAGTCCCGGCCCGGGTGGACCTCGGCCTTGCGGCAGGCCATCACGTAGGCGGCGGAGGTGCCGTACAGGGTGGCCCCGGTGCGCTCCGCGATCCGCCACTGGGCGGCGGTGTCGGGGTAGCCCGGGCTGCCGTCGTACAGGACGACCGTCGTACCGGTGAGCAGGCCGGAGACGAGGAAGTTCCACATCATCCAGCCGGTCGAGGTGTACCAGAAGAACCGGTCCTCGGGGCCGAGGTCGCAGTGCAGGCCGAGCTGCTTGAGGTGTTCGAGGAGGATCCCGCCCTGGGACTGGACGATCGCCTTGGGGAGACCGGTCGTGCCGGAGGAGTACAGGACCCAGAGCGGGTGGTCGAACGGGACCGCTTCGAAGACGGGCTCGGTGTCGGCGGAGGTCAGGTCCGACCAGGTGAGGGCGCCCTCGGGGGCCGGGGTGCCGAGCAGCGGGATGTGGACGACGGCGCGCAGGGAGGGCAGGTCCGCGCGGAGCTCGGCGACGGTCTCGGTGCGGTCGTGCTGCTTGCCGCCGTAGCGGTAGCCGTCGACGGTGAACAGGACGACGGGCTCGACCTGCTGGAAGCGGTCGAGGACGCTGCGGGCGCCGAAGTCGGGGGCGCAGGAGGTCCAGACCCCGCCGACGGCGGCGGTCGCGAGCAGGGCCACGGTCGCTTCGGGGATGTTGGGCAGGTAGCCGCTGACCCGGTCGCCGGGGCGGACGCCGAGGGCGCGCAGTTCGGCGGCGAGGGAGCCGACCTGGCGGCGGAGCTCGGCCCAGGTGACGGGGACGGGCTCGTGGGTCTCGTCGACGTACAGCAGCGCGGCGTCCTCGGCGCGGGCCGGGTCCTCGCCTGCGCGCAGGGCGTGCTCGGCGTAGTTGAGGGTGGCGCCGGTGAACCAGCGGGCGCCGGGCATGGAGCGGTCGGCGAGCACGGATTCGTACGGGGTGGTGAAGCGGACGTCGAACCACTCGGCGACGGCCTGCCAGAAGGTGTCGAGTTCGTCGACGGACCAGCTGTGCAGGGCCGGGTAGCCGCCGTCGGCGGGGGCTCCGTGGCGCTCGGCGGCCCAGGCCTGGAAGGCGGTGATCCGGGCCGCGGCGATCCGGTCGGGGCCCGGGGCCCAGAGGGGTTCCGGCTGCGTGGCTGAAGTCATGGGTCGGCTCCCGGTCAAGTCTGCGGCTCGCGCGTGGTGTGCGTTGCGTACGGTGCCTGCGCGCGGGGGTGGGTGCGCGTCGGCCCACAGGGACGATGCCACGTGATCGAGATCCGCACCAGGGCTGTCAACTGCGGCGCGGCCCTCCCCGCCGGGTGAACGGCAGTTGAACGCAGCCCCCTGGGCGGGGGGCCGGTGGCAGGGTGATCGGCATGAACGGTCGTGATCTGGTGCGTGCGGTGCAGGACATCGGTTCGGAGCGCGGGAGGCGCGCCTGGCTCGCGGCCTGGCGGCGCCGGCGGGCGGACGCGGTGGGCCTGCCGCCCCGGGGCGCGGAGCGGGCTCGGGTACCCGGGTCGCTGTCGGATACGGAGCCGCTCCCGGGCGGGGGCGTGCTGCGGTTCGCGCGCTCGGAGCTGGTGGTACGCGTCATGGTGGGCGGGACGGTGTTCTGGAGCTGGGACGGTGCCGGGCCGACGCCGTCGTACGCGGTGGTCGGCAGCGGGCCGGAGCCCGATCCGAGGGCGGTGCTGGAGCCGGACACCGGGGGCGGCTGGCGGGTGGTGTCGGAGCGGGTGACGGTGGCCGTGTCCCGGCACGGGGCGATAGAGGTGCGCACTCCGGGCGGGACGGTGCTTCGCCGGGAGTCGCCGCCCCGGTGGTGGGAGCCGGTGGACCCCCGGATGGGCGGGGCCAGGTGGGTGCAGCGCAGCGAGGTGCCGGCGGACGCGCGGTTCTTCGGACTGGGCGGGCGGGCGACGGGGCCGCGGCTGCGCGACGGGACGTACCGGCTGTGGAACACGGATCCGAAGGGCGGCTTCGGTCCGGGGGTGGATCCCCTGTACCTGACGATGCCGGTGCAGATGGTGGTCGCGGACGCGGGCACGCACCTGGTGTTCCACGACAACTCATGGGACGGGCGGGTGCTGCTGCGCGAGGGCGAGGAGGGTGCGGGGTCGGGGGTGGACCGTCCCGGGTCGAGCGAGCTGCGCATGGAGGGCGGGCCGCTCAGGTGCTGGGTGCTGGTGGGGCCGCCGGCGCGGGTGGCGCAGGGCTGGTCGGGGCTGACGGGTTCCGCGGCGGTGCCGCCGGAGTGGGCGCTGGGGTACCAGCACGCGCGGTGGGGGTTCGGGAGCACGGCGGAGGTGCGGCGGGTGGTGTCCGGGTACGCGTCGCGCGGGCTGCCGCTGTCGGCGGTGCACCTGGACATCGACCACTACGACGGGCACCGGGTGTTCACGGTGGACGAGGAGCGGTTCCCGGACCTGCCCGGGCTCGCCCAGGAGCTGCGGGATCAGGGGGTGCGGCTCGTGTCGATCGTGGATCCGGCGGTGAAGGCGGGCGATCCGGTGCACGCCTCCGGGCTGTCGGTGGGGGCCGGGGGCGCGTTCGTACGGGACGCGCGGGGTCAGGAGGTGCGGGGTGAGGTGTGGCCGGGTGAGTGCGCGTACCCGGACTTCACGGATCCGGCGGTGCGGGAGTGGTGGGGCGGGATGTACGCGGAGAGGCTCGCGCGAGGTTTCTCCGGGTTCTGGCACGACATGAACGAGCCGGTGTCCTTCGCACCGTTCGGGGACACCACGCTGCCGAGGTCGGCGCGGCACGCGATGGACGGTGCGGGCGGCGACCACCGGGAGGGGCACAACGTGTACGCCCTCGCGATGGCGCGGGCGGGCTGGGAGGGGTTGCTGCGGCTGCGGCCGGCCGAGCGGCCGTTCCTGTTCTCCCGGTCGGGGTGGGCGGGGATGCAGCGGTACGGGGGCACGTGGTCCGGTGACGTGGAGAGCAGCTGGGACGGGCTGCGGGCGTCGCTGGCGCTGGTGTTGGGGCTGGGGTTGTGCGGGGTGCCGTACTCGGGGCCGGACGTCGGCGGTTTCGGGGGCTCGCCGTCGCCCGAGTTGTACGTGCGGTGGCTGCAACTGGGCGCGTACCTACCGCTGTTCCGGACCCATTCGGCGATCTGGGCGGGGCGGCGCGAGCCGTGGGAGTTCGGGGCGGAGGTGGAGGAGCACGCGCGGGCGCTGCTGGCGGAACGGGACCGGCTGCGGCCGTACTTCGTGACGCTGGCGCACCTGGCGCGGCGGACGGGGGCTCCGTACGTGCGGCCGCTGTGGTGGGGGAATCCGGAGGACCGGCGGCTGCGGAACTGCGAGGACGCGTTCCTGTTGGGCGACGCGCTGCTGGTGGCGCCGGTGCTGGAGTGCGGGGCGGACCGTCGGGCGGTGCGGTTGCCGCGGGGGCGCTGGTACGACACGGCGACGGGGGCGGCGCACGAGGGTCCGGGCCAGGTGCTGCTGGACGCCCCGCGGGGGCGGATCCCGGTGCTGGCGCGGGCTGGGGCGGTGGTTCCGGTACGGGGTGCGGGCGGTGGCGTCGAGCTGGAGGTGTGGGCTCCGGCGCGGGGGCGTACGGGTGGCGGGGTGGTGATCCGCGATCCGGGGCCGGGGTTCGAGCCGGGGGAGGTCGAGCGGTACACCGTCCGGTGGGTCGGCGACGCGGTGGTGGTGGAGGACGAGACGGGGGCGGCCGTGCCGGGGGTGGTGGTGCGGGGGCTCTGAGTCGGGGGCCGAGGCCGGGGGCGGCGCGGGCGGGTGCGGACGAGCGGGGCCGGCGCGGGGCGGGTGCGGACGAGCGGGGCCGGCGCGGGGCGGGGCCGGCGCGGGGCTGGACTTGTGCGCTGGGCCCGCGGGGCCCGCGGCCGGCCAGCGCAGGGGCTGGACGGGTCGGTGCGGACCGGGCCTGGGCTGGTGGGGGCAGGACGCGCCGGGGCCGGGCAGGGCGCGGCCCGGTGGGGCCGGGCCAGGGCCAGGGCCGGGGCCGGGCCAGGGCCAGGGCCGGGGCCGGGGCCGGGGAGGGCCGGGGCCGGGGCCGGGGCCGGGGAGGGCCGGGGCAGGGCAGGACGCGGCGGGGCCGAGCACGACCGGCCGGTACGCGGCAGGGCGCAGCCCGGTAGGGCCGGTACGCGGCGAGGCCGGACACGAAACGGCCTGCACACGGCAGCAAGCAGCCCGGCGGGGCCAAGGCCAGAGCCGGGCCCGAGGCCGGGCAGGACCAGGGCCGGGGAGGACCAGGGCCGGGCAGGACTAGGGCCGGGCAGGACTAGGGCTAGGACAGAGCCGGGGCAGGACGCGGCTGGTACGCGGCAGGGCGCAGCCCGATAAAGCCGGCCAGGGCCTGGGCAGGCCAGGGCCGGTACGTGGCAGGACGCGGCAGGGCGCGGCCCGGTGGGGCCGGGCCAGGGCCGGGCCGGTACGCGGCAGGACGCGGCACCCGCCGGGCAGGACGCGGCAGGGCGCGGCCCAGTGGGGGCGGGGTGGGGCCGGGCCGGTACGTGGCAGGACGCGGCACCCGCCGGGCAGGACGCGGCAGGGCGCGGCCCAGTGGGGGCGGGGTGGGGCCGGGGCTGGGGCTTGGCGGGGGCCGTTCGTGTCTCGGACGACGGGTGGGTCGGGCTCTCGCTATACGCTCAGGTGATGATCATTCCTCTGCCTCCCGGCGAGTTCCGTGCCTATCTGTTCGACTGCGACGGCACCATCGCCGACTCCATGCCGTTGCACTACCGCGCGTGGGAGCAGGCCCTCGGCGAGTGGAACTGCTCGTTCCCCGAGGACCTCTTCTACGCATGGGGAGGCCGACCGGTGGCGGACATCATCGCCTCGCTCAACGAGAGCCAGGGGCTGGCCATGCCGGTCGAAGCGGTCGCCCGGCGCAGGGAGTCGCTCTACCAGGAGCTCCTCCCCCGGCTCACGGCCGTTCCGGGGGTCGTGCCGCACATCGAGGACGCCCACCGGCGCATACCGACGGCCGTCGTTTCCGGCAGCACCCGCGATTCCGTCACCGCGTCACTGACGGTCCTCGGCCTCCTCGACAGGTTCGACGTGCTCGTCTGCGCCGGCGAGTACGAGAAGGCGAAGCCCGACCCCGAGGGGTTCCTGCGGGCCGCCGAACTCCTCGGTGTCCCGGCGGAGGAATGCCTCGTCTTCGAGGACACCGACCTCGGGATCCGGGCGGCCACCGCGGCCGGCATGGCCTCCGTGCGGGTCCCGCAGCCCGGCCGGGGGTGAGCGGCGCGCCGGCTCAGGCGTACCGGCCCTCGAACCAGGACGCCACCGCCCGGGTGTGGAGGGGGAAGGCCAGTTGCGCCGGGGCGCGCAGGACGTGCCAGCCCGTGGTCTCGTCCGTCGGCTTCGAGTCGGGGAGGACGGCGGTCGGGCGGGGCGGGAGGAGGCCGAAGAGCAGCAGGTGGCCCGCCGGCGAGCTCATGGCGTCGGCCAGGGCGACCTCGGCGGCGGGGACCGTGATGCCGGTCTCCTCGCGGAGTTCGCGGACGACCCCCTCGCGCCAGTCCTCGTCGAAGTCGATGAAGCCGCCGGGGAGGGCGATGCCGCCGAGGGCCGGTTCGATGGTGCGGGTGATGACCACCAGGCCGGTGCCGTCCGCGTCCTCGACGGGGAGCAGGGCGATGGCCACCGGGAGCGGGTTGCGGTAGGCGACGGCCCCGCAGGCGTCGCATGTACGGGGCCACGTACGGGTGGAGTACGTCGCTCCGCAGGTGGAGCAGTGCGAGTCCCTCAGCTGTGCCGACATGCGGCGATGGTATGCCAAGGGGCATGCGGATGACGGCTGTTGCGGGTGTGCTGGCGGTGCTGGCGGGTGGGCCCTCCGGGGCCGCGCCTCCCGGGTTCGTGGCGTTGCGCGAGGTGGATCCGACCGTACGCCAGGACATGCGGTACGCGGGGGCGCACAATTTCACCGGCGCGGTGGTGGACGGGTACGAGGAGCCGGTCTGCCTGCTGGCCCGGCCCGCCGCCGAGGCCTTGCGGCGGGCGCAGCGCGGACTGCTGCGGCGGGGGTACTCGCTGCGGGTGTACGACTGCTACCGGCCCCAGCGGGCGGTGGACCGGTTCGTGCGGTGGGCGCGGGAGGCGGACGGGCCCGGCGACCGGGAGCGGAAGGCGGAGTTCTATCCGCGGGTGGGGCGTGAGCGGCTGATTCCCGAGGGGTACATCGCCGAGAAGTCCGGGCACAGCCGCGGGAGTACGGTCGACGTGACCTTGCAGGGGCTCGCCTCGGGGCGGGAGCTGGACATGGGCACCGCCTTCGACTTCTTCGATCCGCTGTCGCACACGGACGCCCCGGGGGTCACGGAGGCAGCCCGCGCGAACCGGCGGCTGCTGGAGCGGGTGCTGGCGGATGAGGGGTTCGTGAACCTCCCTGAGGAGTGGTGGCACTTCACGTACCGGCCCGAGGCCTACCCGGACGCGCATTTCGACTTCCCCGTCGCTGTCGTCTCGGTCCGGCCGTGAGTACCGTGCCCGCATGACCTTCAGCTCGTACGAGGAATTCTGGCCGTACTACGTGGCCATGCACTCCCGCTCCGCAACCCGCTGGGTCCACCTCACCGGCACGCTCACCGGGCTGGCCCTGACCGCGTACGGGGTGGCGCGCGGGCGCGGGCGGTACCTGGCCGCGCTGCCGCTCCTGGGGTACGGGACGGCCTGGCCCGCGCACTTCCTGATCGAGAAGAACAACCCGGCCACCTTCGGACACCCCTTGTGGTCGTTGCGCGGGGACGCGCAGATGATCCGGATGATGCTGGCGGGGCGGGACGCGGAGCTGGGCGAGATCGCGCGGAAGTGGCTCGCCCAGAACCGGTGACCGGGTGGCCCCGCCGTGACAGACTCCTGACGATGCGTCAGTTCTTCTGCATGGGAGGGGTCTTGGCACGCACACGCACACCCGTTGTGACCGGGTGGTTCACCGAGGACGCAGCGGGCGGCCGCTTCCGGCTGCTCGGCACCCGCTGCTCGGCCTGCACGGCGGTGTTCTTCCCGCGCGAGGACGCGTACTGCCGCAATCCCCGCTGCCCGGGCGGCGGGGAGCTCGCCGAGGTGCCGCTGTCCGCCCGCGGCAGGGTCTGGTCCTACACGGACGGGCGGTACCGGCCGCCCGCGCCGTACGTGTCCGATCCGGACGCGCCCTGGGAGCCGTACACGCTCGTGGCCGTGGAGCTGGAGGCCGAGGGGATGGTCGTGCTGGGACAGGCCGCGCCGGGGGTCGGTGTCGCCGACCTGGCGGTCGGGATGGAGGTCGAGGTGGTGGGCGGCGTGCTGAACGAGGACGCCGCCACCGACACCACGTGGACCACCTGGCGCTTCAAGCCGGTGGGAGGGGCCGCATGAGCGTCGCCGATGTGGCCGTCCTCGGGGCTGGGATGCACCCCTGGGGCAAGTGGGGCCGGAGTTTCGTCGAGTACGGGCGGGCCGCCGCGCGGGCCGCGCTGGACGACGCCGGGCTGGACTGGGCCGACGTGGAGTCGATCGTCGGCGCGGACACCGTGCGGTCCGGCTATCCGGGCTACGTGGCCGGAGCGACCTTCGCCCGGGCGCTGGGCTGGCAGGGCGCGCGCGTGACCAGCGTGTACGCGGCCTGCGCGTCCGGGGCGCAGGCGATCGGGGCGGCCCGGTCGCAGATCCTGGCCGGGCTGGCCGACGTGGTCCTCGTGGTGGGCGCGGACGCGGCGCCCAAGGGGTTCTTCGCGCCGGCCGGGGGCGACCGGCCGGACGATCCGGACTGGCTGCGCTTCCGGGTGCTCGGCGCCACGAACCCGGCGTACTTCGCGCTGTACGCGCGCCGCCGGATGGCCGTGTACGGGGACACCGCGGAGGACTTCGCGCAGGTCAAGGTGAAGAACGCGGCGGCCGGGGTGCTCAACCCGAACGCCCGCTACCGGCGGGCCGTCACCGCGGAGGAGGTCGCGGCCTCGGCGATCGTCGCCGATCCGCTGCGGCTGCTGGACATCTGCGCCACCTCGGACGGCGGCGCGGCGCTGGTGCTGAGCAGCATGGAGTTCGCCCGCGCGCGGGGCGTGGTCGATCCGGTGCGGATCCGGGCCGTGTCGACGGTGACGCCGACGTATCCGCGGACGGTGCTGGACCTGCCGGACATCGCCACCGACTCGGTGGTGGCGGTGGAGCCGGCGGCCGGTTCCTTCCGCTCGTCGATCGCGCGGGCCGCGTACGAGGAGGCGGGGCTCGGGCCGGACGACCTCTCGCTGGCGGAGGTGTACGACCTCTCCACCGCCCTCGAACTGGAGTGGTACGAGGACATCGGGCTGTGCGGGGAGGGCGAGGGCGCGAAGCTCGTACGGGAGGGGGCGACCGCGCTGGGCGGGCGGATCCCCGTGAACACGAGCGGCGGGCTGGCCTCCTTCGGCGAGGCGGTGCCGGCGCAGGCCATCGCGCAGGTGTGCGAGCTGACGTGGCAATTGCGCGGCACGGCCGGAGAGCGGCAGGTGCCGGGGGCTCGGGCCGGAATCACGGCGAACCAGGGGCTGTTCGGGCACGGCTCGGCGGTGGTCGCCGTGCGGTGAGGCTGCGGCCGGCTCGGCGGGACGGGCGTCCTGGCCCGTGCGGGCCGTGCTGCCCCTTCTTGCTTGCCCCGTGCCGGGCCGGGCGGGCCATGCCGTGCGGGGCCGGGCCGTGCTGGGCCGGGCCCCGTGCGGGCCGGGCGGGGCGGGCCGTCCTGCCCCGTGCGGGCCGGGTGCCGCGGTCGCGCCGGGGCGTGTGCGGAGCGGCCCGTTGATGCCCCGGCGGGCCGGGCGCCGAGGCGGGAGCGGGTCACTGGGTCGAGGCCACGCGGGGCATGCGCCGAGGGCGGATCGGGGCGGCCGTTGAAGCCCCGGCGGGCCGGGTGTCGGGGGTGGCTCGGATCCGGGTTGCGGCAACGCTTGACGGTGGACCGTGGCGGGTTCACACTCGCTCCACAGTCCCGCGCGGCGACCGGGACCGCGAACCCCCCATGAGAGCTGCGGCCCGTACCCCAGTCGGCGGGGGTACGGGCCGCCTCCACGTCAGGCGCCGGCATCCGCCGTGAGGCTCAGCCGGCGGGCGCGGGCCAGCGCCATCGCGTGCTCCACGACTCCGACCAGTACGTCCTTCACGGACTCGCGGTCACGCGCGTCGCACAGCAGCACCGGCACCTCGGCGTCGAGGTCGAGTGCCTGCCGCACGGTCACCACGGGGTGCCGGTCGGCGCCGTCGAAGCAGTTGACCGCCACGACGAACGGGATCTCGCGCCGTTCGAAGTAGTCGACCGCGGCGAAGCAGTCGGCGAGCCGGCGGGTGTCCGCGAGGACGATCGCGCCGAGCGAGCCCTGGGCGAGCTCGTCCCACAGGAACCAGAAACGGTCCTGGCCGGGAGTGCCGAACAGGTACAGGACGAGGTCCTCGCGGAGCGTGATGCGCCCGAAGTCCATCGCCACGGTCGTGGTCTTCTTGCCCTCCACTCCCCCGGTGTCGTCGACACCGATGCCCGGCTCGGAGAGCAGTTCCTCGGTCCGCAGGGGTCTGATCTCGCTTACCGCACTGACCAGGGTGGTCTTGCCCACCCCGAAGCCGCCCGCGACCAGGATCTTCAGGGTCAGCGGCTCGACCGGTGACACTGCATGCATGGCACCGGTGCGGCTAGAGCGCCCGAAGGCCATCGATCACCTCACGCAAAATGGATTCGTCGGGCAGTTCGGCCGGGGGTACCGGCCTGGTCACGTGGACCAGTTCGTCGGCGACCAGGTCGCCGATGAGGACGCGTACGACCCCGACCGCGAGGTCGACGTCGGCCGCGAGTTCGGCGACCGACTGGGGCCGGTCACGGCACATTCCGAGGATGTGCGCGTGTTCCGGCGACAGGGTCAGGTCCCAGACCGGATCGTCGGCCGCCGGTTCGGCGACGACGAGTGCGATCAGGTCCAGCCGGTGCTGGCCGGCGTGGCTGGTCCGACCGCGGGTCATCGCGTACGGGCGTACGACCGGACCGGCGTCGTCGTCGAACCAGTGGTCGTGCTCGGGGTCGAGGGCATCGGTCCGGTCGACCTCGGGGTCGGCGTTGCCGCTGTCGACCGTTCTGTCGCCGGGATGGTGCCGGCGGTCGTGGCCTGGTTCGCTCATGCGGTCCGACTCACCCTCCGGCGGGCAGCCCGGTGCGCGGGGCGGTCGCCAGGTGGTCGCCGACCCGCTTGACCATGAGCGTCATCTCGTAGGCGACCTGGCCGACGTCGGAGTCGGCGTCCGCGAGGACCGCCAGACAGCTGCCGTCGCCGGCGGCCATCACGAAGAGGAAGGCCTCGTCGAGCTCGACCACGGTCTGGCGGACCTTGCCCGAGTCGAAGTGACGGCCGACGCCCTTGGCGAGGCTGTGGAAACCGGAGGCCACGGCCGCCAGGTGCTCGCTGTCCTCGCGGGTCAGGTCGTTGGAGCTGCCGGTGGGCAGGCCGTCGCCGGAGAGGACGACCGCCTTGCGGATGGAGCCGACTCGGTCGACGAGCTCGTCGAGAAGCCAGTTGAGCGGGCCGGGGCCGCGGCCCCGGGTGTCGTTGCCGGTCTGCGGTGCGGTCATCGACCGTCCCCTTCGTTCTCGTTCGCGGGACCGGTGGCGGCGGAGGTGCCGGCGTCGGTCTCGGACTGCTGCTGTGCGTGGTGGTTGCGCCCCGCCGTCCAGCCGCGCTGGAGTGCGGACATGCGCGTACGCACGTCGTCCGCGTCCCGGTGGTCAACCGGTTCGGCGGGGCTGTCGGCGGCCTTCCGTGCCGAGGCGTTCTTGAGCTGTGGTGCCAGGCTGGCCTGGCGGACGCGGCGGGGCAGCCCACCCCCGGCGACGGCGTCGTCGGTGGCGGTGGCGGGTGCGGCGCCCTGTGCGGGCTTGACGGTGCCGGTCCCGGTCCCGGACACGGCGCGGGGTTCCACCCGGCGGCCGTGCTCGGCGACCAGGGTCGGGGCGGGGCGGCGGCGCGGCAACGGCACGGCTCCCGGGGCGCGGCGGCCGTCGGTGCGCGGGGCGGCGTCGGCGCGCTGGGCCTCCAGCCGGACCGGGCCGGTGGGGGCGAGCGGCTCGCGGCCGGCGCCCTGGCGGGTTCCGTTGCGCTCGGCGTGCGGCCGGTCGGCCGGGCGCAGGCCCAGGAGGGCGCTGCGCGGGGTGCCGCCCGGCGGGGTCTCGTCGTCGAGGGTGGCCATCGCGGGGCGGCCGCCGACTCCGGTGAGGCCGGCTATCCCGGTGACGATGGTGTCGTCGAGGGTGCCGTCGAGGGCATCGGCCCCGTTGAGGTCGAGGGGGGCCTCCAGTTCGACCGGTCCGCGCAGTTCGGCGGTGGCCAGTTGGCGGCCGCCGGTCTTCCCGCGGTCGACCGCGGCGGGACCGCGTCGCTCGGAGGCGGCCTTGCCCGAGCCGTCCAGGCGGGCGCCGGCGCCGTTGGTCTCGGGGGCCTCGGTCAGCAGGGACGACGGGAGGAAGACCACCGCGGTGGTGCCTCCGTACGGGCTGGTCTGGAGGACGACCTTGACGCTGTGGCGCTGCGCGAGGCGGCTGACAACGAAGAGGCCGAGCCGGTCGGTGTCGGAGAGCTCGAACTCGGGGGTCTCGGCGAGCCGGAGGTTGGCGTCGAGCAGGGCCTCCGGGGTCATGCCGAGGCCGCGGTCGTGGATCTCCAGGGTGAAGCCGTTGGCCACGCGTTCGCCGAGCACCTGTACCGCGGTGTGCGGCGGCGAGAACACGGTGGCGTTCTCCAGGAGTTCGGCGATGAGGTGGGTGACGTCGGCGACGGCCGGGCCGACGATGCCCAGGCGGCTGAGGCGGCGGACCTCGATGCGCTCGTAGTCCTCCACCTCGGCTACGGCGGCCCGTACGACGTCCATCAGCTGGACGGGCTTGCGCCACTGACGGGAGGGCGCGGCGCCGGAGAGGATCACCAGGCCCTCGGCGTGGCGGCGCATGCGGGTGGTCATGTGGTCGAGGCGGAAGAGGTCGGCGAGCTCTTCGGAGTCCTCGGTGCGGCGCTCCATGGTGTCGAGGAGCGTCAGCTGACGGTGCAGCAGCACCTGGTTGCGGCGGGCCAGGTTGACGAATACCTCGGAAACCCCACGACGGAGCTCCGCCTGCTTGACGGCGGCCTCGACGGCGGCGCGCTGGAGGCTGTTGAGGGCCTGGCCGACCTGGCCGACCTCGTCCTTCTCGTACTCCAGGTGGGGCGACTCGGTCTCCACGTCCACGTGCTCGCCGGCGGCGAGGCGGCGCATGACGCTCGGCAGCCGGACGCCGGAGGCCTCGTGGGCCTCCTTGCGCAGGCGGGAGAGGTCGCGGATGAGTTCGCGGCCGATACGGACGGAGAGGATGAGCGACACGATCAGCGCGATGAAGCCGAGGACACCGGCGATGGCGGCCTGGATCATGACGTCCATGGCGACCGGCTCGATGCGCTGCTGGTAGCGCTCACCGGCCTCGTTGTCCATGGTCGCGAGGTCGCCGAGCGTCTTGCTCGCGAGCTCGTCCCACTGGGCGGGGCTTGCACTGCGCGGGTTCTTGCCGACGCCGGCGGTGATGAAGCGTTCCTCGGCGTCGCGCAGTGCCTTGGTGTCGGTCCCCGTCCAGTACCGCTCGAACCGCTCCCGGTCTTCGGCGGGCAGCGTCACGAGGTTGAACTCGTAGAGCAGTTTGCGGTTCGCGACGAGGTCGGAGACCTGGCGCACGCTCGTGCCCTCGACGTTGCGGGCGATGAGGGCGGAGGCCATGACGGCGTCCTCGCGGGAGAACAGCTCGCGTGCGCGGCTGACGCCGACGAGCGCGCGTCCCTCCTTGTCGACCTCCACGTCGTCGAGGCCGTGGAGGTTCATCAGGTAGTCGTAGCAGGGGTCGATGAGCCGGTTGAAGAGCTCGAGCGCCTGCGTGGGGTCGACCGAATTCTGGTCCACGGAACGGCGTACGGAGCCGATGCCGTGGAAGGCGTCGACGATGTTCTGCAGCTGATGGGTGCTCTGCGGACTCAGCTCGTCCATGACCTTGGGGTCACGGGCGCTGGCGCTGATCCGCTCGACGGCCTCGTCGGTGGCGGCGCGGCTCTTGGTGAGCTCGGCTATCGCCCCGGCCGCCCGGGGATCCCCGAGGAGCACGAGGGACTGTCGGCGTTCCTTCTGGATGACTCGGGCGGTTTCCTCGACGGGTAGGCCGACCTTGTCGATGACGTAGGCCACGTCAAAGAGTTGGACGGCTTCACGGCCGGTGATGACCGTGGCGAAGCCCCAGAGGGCAGTCAGGGAGACGAGCGGTACCAGCAGCAACGCCACGATCTTCCGGCGGATGGATTTCCCGCGAAAGCGCATGGCCTCCCCAGCCTCCCCAGCTCAACCCCGTTGGTCGGGGTCGGTGTTCCGTCATTTAAACGGCGCGAGCCTACTACTGACGATGCGGAGCTTCGAAGGCGTGTCCGGACGTTTTCGGCCGAACGTCCGCACGAAGATCACGAGTTGTCCGATACCTCCGGTCAAGTGCAGCCCGATTTGTGACAGATGACACCTGGTGGGGCCTCGGTGTCCGCGACATGATGGATGGCTGGAATTGTTCGTTCCGCGATCTTCGGGACGGGTGGATACGTCCGGGATTCGGGAATCTCAGGGCCGCGCCGAACGTCTGAACAAGTGGACGATTCGAGTGGCGCGGGTGTCGTGGTCGGCATGGGCGGGGTGTACGAGGTGGACGGGTTGGCGGCGTGGGTAGGCAT
This sequence comes from Streptomyces sp. NPDC002467, assembly GCF_042889825.1. NCBI lineage: Bacteria > Bacillati > Actinomycetota > Actinomycetes > Kitasatosporales > Streptomycetaceae > Streptomyces > Streptomyces sp. NPDC002467. The sequence continues at coordinate 18,317 of NZ_JBIARJ010000009.1, forward strand.
TGCGGTGGGAACGACGAAGGACGCCGGCCGCCGGGTGGGGAGTGAGCGGACCGTGAACGGATACGAGGACGACGGCCCGGCGGCGGGTGGCGCCGGGGTCGAAGGGGTGCGGCGCGGGCTGTGGGTGGAGGAGCCGGCACGGCGCCGCCGGATGCCGGATCCCGTGCGGGCTTCGGCGGTACGGGCGGTACTGATCGTGGCCGTGACGCTGATCCTGGCCACGACCGCCTTCTACCTCGCGCTGGCCGGTGCCTGGGCGGCCTTCCCGATGGCGATCGGCGCGGTCGCGGGGACGATCGTGGCCACGTGGGGCGTGCTGGACGTGTGGATCACCCGGCAGGCGTGGAACCAGCGCCACGGGGTCCTCTCGGCACCGAGCAGCACGGCCCGGCGCACGTGGCGGGGTGGCGGGGGTGCGGCTGAGCCGGGCGGGGTCCGGGGCCGGATGTCCCGCGAGGACGGGCCGTTGGCGGCGTCGGCTCGGCGGTAGGCGGCCGGGGTGGGGCGGTGGCGTCCGTGGCCCGGTGCGTGCCCGGCCGCTGCGCGGAGCTGCTCCCCTACCCGCCCTTCCCACGTTCCGCGGGGCTCCGCCCCGGACCCCGCGCCTCAAACGCCGGCGAGGCCGGATTTCCGCCCGGCAGGGCAATTTCAGCCCGTCCGGGGTTTGAGGACCGGGTCCGGGCGGAGCCCCGCGGAACGGAGGAAGGGCGGGTAGGGGACGGCCCCGCGCAGCGGCCCTCCCTCGGACAGAGGCCGGGCCCCGGCCAGGGCAACGGCCTCGCCCGGCAGGTCGACGGACGGAGTCCGGCGCAGCGGCGCGAAGCCGGGGAGGCGCCCCGGCGCCGAGACGTGCGAGCGGCGCGTCAGGAGGGCGTGCGGCGGAACATTCGGGTGGCCGTGATCTCGCCGTGGATCGGCTCCGACTCCGGGGACTGCTGGGGCAGGCCCGGGCGGAGGTGTTCCTCCACGCTGATGTACTTCAGGCCCGCCCTCAGGTCCGCGTCGTTGCGCAGCCGGATGACCAGGGGGAACTCCGCCAGGGCCGTGGTGTCGAACAGGCCCGTCGTGTACAGGAGCTGGACGCCGAGGGCGTCCGAGACCGCCCGCTGGAGCTCCAGCAGGTACGTGGCATTGGCGCGGCCGATCGGGTTGTCGAGGAACAGCGTGCCCGCGTGGCGGTGCTTGTCGCGGCCGCGGTCGTTGCTGCGGAGGGCCGCCATCGTGCAGTAGAGCGCGATGGCGGCGGTGAGCAGCTGGCCGCCGGAGAAGACGTCGCCCATCTGGCCGACCGGGACGCGTTCGGCTCGCAGGACGGCGTCCGGCTTGAGGATCTCGACCGCGATGCCCTTGGGTTCGAGGGCCGCCTGCACGCCCCGCAGCAGCAGGGACATGCCGTCGCGGCGGCCTTCGCCGAAGGAGGCGGTGCTGTTCTTCTTCAGCGCCGAGCGGGTCGCCTCGTCGATCACCTCGCCGAGCCGCTCGGTGAGGGTGGCCTGGTCGGGCTCCTCGAAGCGGATCCGCAGGAACTCCTGGCCGGACCATTCCCCGAGGCCTTCGGGGAGTTGGGACAGGCGCTGGGCGGAGCGGAGGGTGGCCAGGGCCGACTCGACGAGGCCCCGCAGGCGGTCGACGATGCTGTCGCGGTTGCGCTCCAGCTGCGCCAGCTCGTCCGTGAGGACGCGGAGCCGGGGTGCGAAGGCCGCGGCCCAGGCCGCCGCGTGCTCGGGCAGCGCGGAGGCGGGCAGTTCGCGGATCTGCTGGCGCGCGGGGGTGCGTACCTGCTCGTAGCGGGTGGCGTTGGCGTGCCGGACCAGGATGTCGCTCGCCTCGCGCACCGCGGCTTCGGCGGCCGAGAGGTCGGCCGCGCAGCCCCGCAGGGAGCGCCTGGCCTCGGCGGCCGACTGGCGGGCCTCCTCCAGGGTGCCGGGGTGCGGGGCCGGTTCCTGCTCGTCGTCCTGGTGGGCGTGGTCGCGCAGCAGGTCCCGCAGGAGGGCGGCGGTCTCGTCGAAGCCACCGGCGCCGTCCTCGGCGGTGCGGTGGGCGCGCAGCAGGTCCGCGTGGGCGGCCCGGGCGGCCTCCACGGCGGCGCTGTGAGCTGCGTGCTGGGCGGTGGCGGTCCGCAGCAGGGCCACCGCCTGTTCGACGTCCTCGGGGACGAGCTCGTCGGGGAGGTCGGTGTGCGCCTCGCCGTCGGCCGGGGCGTGCCGTTCGGCCTCGCCGCGCAGTCGGCCCAGCTGCTCGCTGGCGGCGGACGCCCGGGACTCCAGCATCTGTACGAGGGCCTCGGCGCGGGCCGCCGCCGCCTGGCGGGAGGGGCCGTCGGCGCCGTCGGTGCCTTCGAGGAGCTGGGCGGCGCGGGTGCGGACCTTGTTGGTGAGGCGGTCGAGCTCGGCGAGGGCGGCGCTCTCGTCGCTCTCGGCGCGGGCCTGTTCGGCCCGCAGGTCGGCGCCGACGCCCACCTTCTCGTAGAGCTGCGAGGCGGCGCGGTAGGCCTCGCGGAGGTCGGGGAGGGGGGCCTTGCGGGTGCCGTCGTCCTCGGGGAGGGGGTCGGGGGCGCCGGCGATCTCGGCGCGTTCCGCCCGCAGGGCGCGGGCGGTGCGGCGGGCGTCGTCGGCGGCGCGCTGGGCGGCGCGGCGGTCCTCGTCCGCGGCGCGGGCGCGGTCCAGGCAGACCTCGGCGCGCGCTTCGGACTCGGCCGAGTCGTCCGCGAGTTCACGCAGCCGGGCCTGCCAACCGGCGCGCTCGCGCAGGCGGAACGCGAGGCCCGCGAGGGCGTCGGCGGCGCGGCGGGCGCGCTGGGCGGTGTCCTGGCGCTCGTCGCGTACGCGGGTGGTGTCGGCGGCGGCCTCGTCGGCTTCGGCGCGTACGGTACGGGCCTCCGCGAGTTCGGCGTCGGTCTCCTCGGCGAACGCCCGGGCGGCCTCGGCGTGCCGGGCGAGCTCGGCGAGCCGGCCGATCGGGCAGCCGGTGCGCCAGGAGCCGAGGCGCGCGGCGAGTTCACGGTCGCCGGACAGCCGGGCGGCGAGGGCGCGGATCTCGGTGTCGCGGGCGGTGGCGCGGGCGCGCAGCGCCTGGCGCTCCTCGTCGGCGGCGTGCTCGTCGTGCATGGCCGGGTTCGGCGGGACGAGGAAGACCCCGGTGTCGGCGCCGTCGGTGGGCGGTACGGGTGCCAGCAGGGCGGCGGCGGTGCCGACGGCGACGGTGGAGCGGGGCAGCAGGGCCGCGGCGGAGAGGACCTCGCGGGCCCGCCCGTGGGTGTCGGGGTCGGTGATGACGACGCCGTCGACGAGTTCGGGGCGGGCGGCGAGGACGGCGGCGTGGTCGGCCGGGTCCACGGACTGGGCGAGGTAGCGCCAGCCCGGCAGGGCCGGGATGCCGTGTTCGCCGAGGTACTCGACCGTGGCGAGGACGTCGGGGCCGGGCGGCAGCAACCCTCCGTCGCCGAGGGCGCCGAGGATGCGGGCGTCGTCGGCGGCGGCGGTGCGGAGTTCGAACAGGTGGCGTTCGGCGGAGGCGACCCCGTCGGTCAGCAGGCGGTGGAGGTCCTCGGCGTTCCGGTCGAGGTCCTCGGCGGTGAGCCGTCCGGCGGTGGCGGGGTCGGCCGGGGCATCCGCGGCGCGGGCGTCCCCGGCTTCGGCGGAGGTGGAGCCGGAGACGGGGGCGGGGGCCGCGTCCGGGCCCGACGGGAGGCCGAGGAGTTCGGCAAGGCGGGGCGATTCGGCGAGGGAGGCGGCGGCCCGGTGTTCGGCGGCGTGGGCGGCCTCGGCCGCGTCGGCGGCGTCCGCCGCTCGGGCGGCGGTGAGTTCGGCGCGGGATTCCGCGGCGGCGGCCTCCCGGGCGCCTTCGCCGGCGGTGCGGGCTGCCTCGCGGGACTCGTCCCAGGCGGCCACCGCGGTCTTCTCGGCGTCGGCCGCGGCGAGGGCCGCGCGGGCCGGGTCGGCGTCGGGGGCGGAGTCGTCGAGCCAGCCGGCGCGGACGGCCTCGGCGGTCTCCTGCTCGACCTCGGCGAGCCGCGAGCGCAGGTGTTCGGCCTCGCTGCGGGCCCGCTGCGCGGCGGTGGCGGCGGCGGTGGCGTCACGGTGGGCGGCCTCGCCGACGGCCTGGAGCTCGGCGGAACGCTCCTCCTCCTCGTTCGCGGCCCGCTCGCCCTGTTCGGCGGCCGTGTGCAGGGCCCGTACCAACTCGGCCGCGGCGGTCGCGCGGGCGGCCAGCGCCGGGGCCGCGTCCCGTTCGGCCTCCAGGATCGCGGAGGCGACCCGGGCGGAGCGGTCGGCGGCGGCGCGGTGGCGCAGCACGCTCTCGGCCGCCTGCCAGGCGGAGTGCAGCGTACGGGCGTCGAGGAGTTCGCGGCGCCCGGCGGCGGCGGCCTTGTCGGCGACGGTGAGGGCCAGCGAGGCGTGCCGGTAGGCGAGTTCGGCGGAGACGGCGGCGCTGCGGGCGCGGGCGGACTCGGCGGCGGTGACCTCGTGGGCGGCGCCGGTGACCCGCTGGGCGAGTTCGGCGGCCCGGCCGCGTTCCTCGGCGGCGCGGGCGGAGAGCCGCCGCGCGAGGGTGCGCGTACGGCGTTCGGCGCCGGCGTGGACGTCGCGCAGCCGGGTGCGGGTCTCGGCGGCTTCGACGATGCGGGTGAGCAGGTCCACCGAGCCCGCGGTGAAGTCCCGTTCGGCCATCAGCTCGGCGCGGCGGCCCAGCTTGTTGCCGAAGCCGTGGACGAGGTCGGCGAGGCCGTCGGTGTCGCGGGTGTCGGTGACGGCCCGCAGCAGCAGGTCGGTGAAGTCGGAGTCCTTCTTGACCGCGAAGAGGCCGGCGGCCTCGCCCTCGTCGGCGTTCATCTCGCGCTGGTAGCGGAAGAGTTCGGGGTCGAGGCCGAGCTCGGTGAGGTGCTCGTTCCAGCGGTCGTGGATCTCCTCCCAGGAGACCTCCAGGTGCGGGTACGCCTTGCCGGCCTCGGTGAGGGCGTCGCGGAAGCCCTTCATGGTGCGGCGGCGGCCCTGGGCGCCGGAGGCCCCTTCGACGGGCGGGCGCACGGCGGTGGCCTCGGCGACGGGCAGGTTGTCGAGGCTGAGGCCGGGGCCGGGGCGGAAGGAGTACCAGGCCTCGGCGAACTTGCGGGGGTCGTTGGAGACCTGGCGGCCGCGCCATTCGCTGACCTTGCCGACGACCACGCATTCGCCGGTCTGGGTGTGCTGCCATTCCAGGGCGACGTGGCCGCAGTCTTCGGCGAGCAGGAACTTGCGCAGGACGCCCGAGCTGGCGCCGCCGAGGGTGTTGCGGTGGCCGGGGAGCATCACCGAGAAGATCAGCTTGAGCAGGACCGACTTGCCGCCGCCGTTCTCCAGGAACAGCACGCCGGCGGGCGCGGGGCGGCGCGGCGGCCCGGTGGGCTCGTCCTCGAAGAACTCCGCCTGCGTCGGCGCCGGGTGGGGCACCGGCTCGCCGACTCCGCGCAGGTCGAGCACGGTGTCGGCGTACCGTGCGCCGGCGGGCCCGATGGAGTAGAGGCGGATCCGGGACAGCTCGTACATGGCGGCGGACTCTCGTTGTTTCTCGGTGGGTCTCAGTACGTACGTACGGGGCGGGTGGCTCAGGCGTGGAACGGCAGGCCGGCGTCGGCCGCCAGGTCCAGGTCGTCGCCCTCGGGCGGCGGCAGGAGGGTGGCGGAGCCGTCGCTGACGGGGACCACGCCGAGTTCCAGGAGCTCGGCCATGGCCGCGCTGCCCGCCATGTCGCGGACCTGGAGCTGGTAGCGGGGGGTGGTGCGGTAGGTGCCGCCGGCCTCGTCGCCGGTGCGCTGGAGGAAGCCGGAGTCGGTGAGGAAGGCTGCGGCCTTGCCGACGATGCCGGTGGTGGAACCGGCGAGGCGTCGGGCGTCCTTGGTGGCGCCGGTCGCGCTGCGGCGGACGTACACGCGCCAGGCGGCCTCCAGGCCGGGGGCGTCGGTGGCCGGGTCGGTGTTCTCGCCGAGCTCCTCGGCGCGCTCTTCGAGGCGTCGGCAGGTCTGCCGCACGAAGGCGTCGACCCCGTTGACGGTGATGCGGCCGATGTAGGCGTCGTCGGCGAGGTCCTCGGGGCGCGGGAAGGCGAGGGCGGCGACGGCGAGGTGGGCGAGGCCGTGCAGGAAGCGGTCGGCGGAGTCGGCGGCGGTACGGCGGGCGTAGTCGCCCATGCGGACGGCGAAGACGGAGTCCTCGCCGGCCGCGACCGCCATGCCGGCGCGGGTGGACACCTCCAGGACGACGAGGCCGAGGCCGGTGGCGACGGCGTCCGCGAGACGGCCGAAGGCGGTGTCCTCGCGGTAGCGGCGCAGCAGTTCGGCGTACTCGGCGTCGCGGGCGGGCAGCAGCTTGGGCTGCAGCCCGAAGGCGACGAGGCGGGCCGCGTCGGCGGCGTCGGCCGGGGTGACGCCGCCCGTGGGGGCGGGCGCGGGCGCGACGGGAGCCGACGGCACGTCGGTCTCGCTCCACGGGGTGTGCCGCTCGCTCCACGCGGGGTGCTCGGCGTGGTTGTCGCTCACGGGTACGTCTCCTCGGCGGTACGGATGCTGATGGCGGTGCGGGTGGTGGCGGCAGTGCGGGTGATGCCGGCGTTGCGGGTGGCGGCGGTGCGGGTCACGCCGCCTCCGTGCGGTCGGCGGCCATGCCGGCGGCGTCCAGGAGGGCCGTGCCCACGATGAGGTCGGCGCCGCCGAACTCGGGGTCGTCCAGCTGGGTCCCGTCGTCGACGGCGAAGAGCAGCCGCTCCTCGCCCTGGCGGTACGCGGTGCCGACGGCGGGGCTCGCCGCGTGGACGGCCAACAGGGCCACCAGGTACGGGAGGTCCGGGTCGCTGCGGCGGGCCTCCGCCAGCAGGCCGGACAGCCGGCGCGGCGCGTCGTGCGGCAGGTCCAGGAGCCGTGTCGCGGCGGCGAGCTGCTCCTCGCTGAAGCGGCTGTCGTCCGGGGTGGCGATCAGGTCGGGCTCGGGCATCTCCAGGCCGAGGTGCTCCCGCTCGACGGGCGGGGTCAGCAGGATGTCGACGAGGTCGGCGACCCGTACCGAGACGGGGGTGCGCAGACCGGCCCCGGAGGCGAAGAAGGCGTCGGTGACCCGGCGGGCCCCGGACACCGGCAGCGGCAGGATCGGGGCGACGAGCTGCCCGTACAGGTCGATGCCGGAGCGCGGCGCGGGCGCGGCGAAGGCCTGGCGGTCCTGCTCGGCGCGGAAGAGCGGTCCGGCGTCCAGCAGCCGGGACTGGAGCTGGGTGTGGCGCCGGATGCAGTCCTTGACGATGTCGACGAGCTCGGCGGCGCGCCGCTTGTTGTCGGGTTCCTCCGCCTCGTCGCGCGCCTTGCGGATGTTGGTGAGGATCGCGTTCTCGTGGCGGTAGCGGTCGGCGACGTGGTCGAGGGCCTCCTCGATCATGTCGGGCACGGACTGGAGCCAGTCCACCGCCCGGACGTTGCGCCGCGTCGCGTCCAGCGTGCGGCGCAGGGTCTCGGCGTACTGCACGGTGCGGTACCGGGCCTGCTCGGCGGCGAGTTGGGCGTCGGCCAGCCTGCCCCGGCTGATCAGCACCTCCAGCTTCACCTCGGCGGCGATCTGTGCGCTGGTGACATCGGTGTCGAGGGCGCCGACGAGTACGTTGACCGCCTCGTCCGTCGTGCGCAGGTAGACCGTGCCGCCGTGCCCGGGGACCTCTTCGATCAGCTTGAAGTCGTAGTCGCGGCGCACGTAGACGCCGTCCGCGCCGAAGGTGCCGTAGATCGCGCGGAAGCCGCGGTCGACGCTGCCGACGTTGATCAGGTTCTCCAGCACCCAGCGGGCCACCCGCTCGTGCTCGGCCGCCGGGCGCGCCGGGGCCTGTGCGGCGACGCGCGGCAGCAGGCGGGCCACTATCTGCTCGTGGTCGGCGCCCGTGTCGAAGTCCATGTTCAGCGTGACCAGGTCGATCGCGGAGAGCGCCACCTCGGCCATGGCGTAGACCCCGTACTCGCCGGCCAGATTGGCCTTGCGCACGTCGAGGTCGTGGAGCGGGGCGGTGCAGGCGAGGGCGCGCAGTCGCCGGGCCAGGCCCTCGTCGGCGGCCGGGCCCGGCGCCGGGGACGGAAGGGTCTTCGCCGGGGCTGGGAGAGTCACGGACAAAGACTAGGCGCTGACCCTGACAACATCCCAAACGCGGGGGTTCGGCCGGATCGTTCTGATCGTTCCGCCGGTTCCGCCCGTTCCGCCGGTTCCGCCCGCTCGGATCGTCCGGAGCTGCCCGCCGGGCGGCCTGCTCTACCCTCGGCGCATGGCTTCCATGATCGCATCCGCTGCCGTGATCGACCTCAACGCCGATCTGGGCGAGGGTTTCGGGCGCTGGACGCTCACCGACGACGAGGCCCTGCTGTCCGTCGTGACGAGCGCCAACGTCGCCTGCGGCTTCCACGCCGGGGACCCGTCCATCATGCGCCGGGTCTGCGAGCTGGCCGCGGCCCGGGGCGTACGGATCGGCGCCCAGGTCTCCTACCGCGACCTGGCCGGCTTCGGCAGGCGTTCCATGGACGTGCCGCCCGGCGAACTCGCCGACGAGGTGGCCTACCAGATCGGGGCGCTGGAGGTGTTCGCGCGGGCGGCCGGCTCCCGGGTGTCGTACGTGAAACCGCACGGTGCGCTCTACAACCGCACCGTGTACGACGCCGACCAGGCGGCCGCCGTGGTCGCCGGGGTCCGGCTCGCCGCCGGGGCCGGGGCGACCGGGGGCCTGCCGGTGCTGGGGCTGCCCGGGTCACTGCTCCTCGGCGCCGCCGAGGAGGCCGGGCTGACGCCCGTGGCCGAGGCGTTCGCCGACCGCTCCTACACGCCCGCCGGGACGCTGGTGCCGCGCGGCGAGCCGGGGGCCGTGGTCCACGACCCGGACGCGGTGGTGGAGCGGGCCGTGCGGATGGCGGCCGAGAGGACGGTACGGGCCGCCGACGGCTCCCCCGTGCCCGTGGCGGCCCGCTCGCTGTGCCTGCACGGGGACACCCCGGGGGCCGCCGGGCTGGCCCTGCGGGTCCGCGACGCGCTGGGCGCGGCAGGGGTGCGGGTGGAGGCCTTCGCGTGAGGAGCCTGGTGGTGGGCGACGGGGCGCTGCTGATCGAGCTGGATTCGGCGGCGGAGGTCGCCGCGCTCCACGCCGAGCTGCTGCGCCGCCGGGAGGCGGGCGAGCTGGGGCCCGTGCGGGAGGTCGTCCCCGCGGCGCGGACCGTGCTGCTGGACGGCGTACGGGATCCGGCCGCGCTCGGCGCCCGGATCGCGCGCTGGGAGGTGCCGCCGCTCGCGCCCTCGCAGGGCCCGCTGGTCACGGTGGAGGTGCGGTACGACGGCCCGGACCTGGCGGAGGTGGCCCGGCTGTGGGGGGTGGCTCCCGGGGAGGTGCCGGGGATCGTCGGGGCCACCGAGTTCCGGGTGGCCTTCTGCGGGTTCGCGCCGGGCTTCGGCTATCTGACGGGCCTGCCGGAACGGTTCCACCCGCCCCGGAGGGACACGCCCCGGCAGTCCGTCCCGGCGGGCTCGCTGGCGCTGGCCGGCGAGTACGCGGGGGTGTACCCGCGCTCCTCCCCCGGCGGCTGGCAGCTGATCGGCTCCACGGAGGCGGTGCTCTGGGACCCGGAGCGGGATCCGGCGGCCCTGTTCGCGCCGGGGGTACGGGTGCGGTTCACGGAGGCGGACGGATGAGCGGGCTGCTGGTGATCCGGCCGGGGGCGCTGACCACGGTCCAGGACCGGGGCCGCCCGGGCCACGCGCACCTGGGCGTCCCCCGCTCGGGCGCGCTGGACACGGCCGCGCACGCGCTGGCCAACCGGCTGCTGGGCAACCCGGCGGGCGCGGCCGCGCTGGAGACCACCCTGGACGGGGTCGCCCTGCGGGCCCTCGCCCCGACGACGGTGGCGGTCACGGGCGCGCCGTGTTCCGTACGGGTCTCGGGGCGCCCGGTGGCCTGGGGGGCGCCGGTGCGGCTGGCGTCGGGGGCGGAGCTGGAGGTGGGCCGGGCGGAGTCCGGGCTGCGCAGCTACGTCGCGGTGCGGGGCGGGCTGGCCGTCGCACCGGTCCTGGGCAGCCGCTCGACGGACCTGCTGTCGGGGCTGGGCCCGCCCGTCCTGACGGCGGGGACCGTGCTGCCGGTGGGCTCGGCGGGCCCGGTACCGGCGGTCGGCGCGGACGCCTGCGGGCTGCCGGGGGCCCCTTCGGAGCTGTTGCTGCCGCTGCGGCTCGGGCCGCGGGCCGACTGGTTCACCGCCGGCTCGGTGGCCGGGTTGTGGCGGGCGGTGTTCCGCGTGTCGGCGATGTCCAACCGGATCGGGCTGCGCACGGAGGCCGGTTCCCCGCTGGTGCGGGCGCGTGCCGGTGAGCTGCCGAGCGAGGGGATGGTGCTGGGGGCGGTGCAGGTCCCGCCGGACGGCCTGCCGGTGGTCTTCCTGGCCGACCATCCGGTGACGGGCGGCTACCCGGTGGTCGGCGTGGTCCCGCCGGGCCCTTCCCTGGACGCGGCGGCCCAGGCCCGTCCGGGTACCGCGGTGCGCTTCACCAGGGGGTGACGAGACGCCGGGGGCTCCTGTGGTCGAGCAGCCGATGCGCGGATCCGGGCCAGCCCGGGCCCCACGTCACGATCGACGCCCGCGGGACGCGACCTCCCGAGGGCGCCCCACCGGCCGAGCACCGGTCACCGCTTTCGTCCACGCACGTCCCCCGTCCGTGGACCCGCTGGTCCATGGCGTGCTACACGGCCGACTCCGGGGCGATGCGGCTGCGGACGGCGGACTGGACGTCCTCCTCCTCCGCCGGGTCCGCCGCCAGGCGGCGCAGGCGGGGGGCGACCCGGGCGTCGGCCGTCTCGGCGTGGAGGGCCGCCACCTCGCGGGTGGTCTCCTCGCAGTCCCACAGGCATTCGACGGCGAAGCCCGCCGCGAAGGTGGGGTCCGTGCTGGCCAGGGCCCGGGCGGCGCGGCCGCGCAGGTGGGACGAGGCGGTCTCGCGGTAGACGTGACGCAGCACGGGGGCCGCGCAGCCGATGGCGAGCCGGCCGGCGCCGTCCAGCAGGGCGAAGAGCCGCTGGGTGTCGGGGCCCGAGCCCCGGACGGTGGAGCGGAGGGCGCCCAGGACCAGTCCGGCGTCCTCGGCGTCGCCGCGGGCGGCCAGGACGGCCCCTGCCGCCGCTCCCAGCGCGTCCGGGCGGTGGACCCAACGCCGGGCGCGTTCGACGGCCGCGGGGCCGCACATGCGCTCGTAGGCGGCCACGGCCGGTTCGTCCGCGGCGGCTTCGATGAGGTCCAGCACGGCCGGGTTCTCCGGCTCGGCGAGGACCAGGTGGTGCAGGGCGGTGGCCCTGGCGGCTTCGCCCTGCCGGCCGGCGGCGGCCTCGAAGACGGCGGGGCGGTCCTCGGGCTGGGCCACGGCGGCCAGGCAGCGGGCCGCGGGCACGTGCAGCGGCGTGCCGCGGCGCAGGCCGTCGGCGGCCCATTCGAAGACCGCCTGGACGCCCCAGCCCGGACGGGGCCCGCTTGGGGTCATCTGTCGCTGCCAGCGGTCGAAGGAGCCCTGCTGACGGGCGGCGCGCAAGCGGTCCCCGTACAGCGGCGACTCCTCCCAAAGGCACCACGGCCTGGGCTCGTACGCGTCGCGGACGGCGGCGGCCAGCCGCGCCTCGCCCTCCGCCGTGGCGGGGAAGCGGGCGAGGACGGACGCGCCGAGCGAGCGCAGTCCCTCGTCGTCGTCGCGCAGGGCGAGCTCGTCGAGGGCCCAGGCCCAGTTCGCCCCGGAGTGGGCGTAACGGCGCAGCAGCATGAGCGCGTCGTCACGGCCGTACGAGGCCAGGTGGCCGAGCACGGACAGGGCGAGGCCGGTCCTGTGGTCCTCGTCGTCGACGAGGTCGTCGGCGCTGAAGAGGTGGCTCTCGATCTCGGCGAGGGGGCCGTCGAGATCCAGGTAGAGCCTGGCGTAGTACAGGGAGCGGTTCTCGACCTGCCAGTCCTGCCGCGGATCGCGGAGCACGCACTGGTTCAGGGCCGCGAGGGCCTCGGCCCTGGGCGCCGCGAGCGCGTGCAGCGTGCCGTCGCCGCGGCCGCGCTGGAGGAGCCCGAGCAGGGTACCGCTCGGCGCTATGACTGGTTCGAACATGGGAATGGCCTCAAATCAAGCTGGGGACGCAACCGGGAATCGTGATTCACAGAGCCGCGTAACAGCATGTGAGGGCGTTCGCCGTCGTGTTCCGCTCGATGTAGACCATTGTCTTCTCACTCTCGTCGGTGCTTCGTGACCATGGCGGCCGGACTCGGCCGGGACACCCTTCGCGTCATGCCGTCCTGCCCGTCCCCCGTGCTCGCGAATCGAATCCGACGCCATGATGACCCAGCCGGTTTGTGCACCGCGACCACATTTACGGCTGCCGTGATCAACCCGTGAGGTCCGTACCGGTCGGCACGCGGCAAAAAAGCGGACTACTCGGCTCCGAAGAGTTCCAGCAGGTCGGCCTTGCCGAACATGCGCGCCGTGTCCACGGCGGAGGGGGTTCCGGCGTTCGGGTCGGCCCCGCCCGCGAGCAGCGCGCGGATGACGTCCTCCTCGCCCTTGAAGACGGCGCCGGCGAGCGGGGTCTGGCCGCGGTCGTTGGCACGGTCGGCCTCGGCTCCGCGGGCCAGCAGGGTCGCGACGGTCTCGGCGTGGCCGTGGTAGGCGGCGAGCATGACGAGGGTGTCCCCGCGGTCGTTGGTGAGGTTCGCCGGGACGCCCGCTTCGAGGTACGCGGTGAGCTGCGCGGCCTCACCCTGACGGGCGAGGTCGAAGATCTTGGTGGCCAGTTCGATGACGTCCTCGTCGGGCGCGTCGGGGGAGGTTCCTCCGGTGTGCTCGCTCATGGTGCGTACCGCCTTTCACTCGCTGCTGGCATGAAGCTTCCCCGGGCCGTGCGGGCAGGGGGGCGCACGGCGCTGCGTCCGTACGGGTGAATCGTCAGGGTAGCGCCCGGACCTGCACACGTACGGCTCGGGCCGAGGCGATGATCACCCTCGACCCCATTCCTCCCGGACGCGCCAGCCGGGATGAGCCGGTCAAGTGAAAAACCCGCAGATTCACCCGTATGCACCTTTTGTCGCATTGATACTTCCTGTGAGCCTGGGACAACTGATGGTGACTGTCCCCACCCACCAGGAGAACCTCTCATGGTCTTGTCCATCTCGGGCGTCGTCCTGCTAGGCATCATCGCCTTCCTGTTCTTCAAGAAGGACGGGATGAAGCTGACGCACGCGTTCGTCTGCTCCCTCTTCGGCTTCTTCCTCGCCGGTTCCGCCATCGCCCCGAGCATCACGGCGTCCACGGCGAGCCTCGCGAGCCTGCTCGGCGGGATCAAGCTCTAGCCCGGCCACCGCACCGCTTCACCAGCCACACCCGAAACACACGTCACACGACAACTCCAGGAGACGCCCGTGGCCCGGCGCCCACTTCCCCGCATCCTCAAGGGCGGCACCGCGTCGCTGGTCCGGGGCCGCGACTTCGCTCGCACGGCCGCCGACAGTGCCACGGACGTCCTCCACCCGCTCCTCACCATCGGACGCGGCCTGCGCATCCTGGCCTCGGCCGGGCGGCGCAAATGGGCCGAGACCCCCAAGGACAAGCGCGGTCCCGCGCTGTTCCTGGGAGCCGCCTGCGTCCTCGTGGTCGCGCTCGTCCCCTACGGACCGCTCCTCGCCCTGATCACCCTCATGGCGGCGGCGGCCTGGCGGGGACGCGACCGCAATCCGGTGAAGACCGGGCCCAGCGAGGCCGAGACCGAACGGCTCGGCTCCCTCTACGAAGCACTCGTGCCGTACTTCTCCATCCCGGAGGACCCGAGTCCGCTCTTCGCCCACGGCGGGGAGTGGGACAAGGCCTTCAGCGGCTACGAGTTCGACGAGGCGGGCCGCGTCACCCGGCTCCACATCCGCTACCCGGCCTACTTCACCGATGGCGAGGCCGCGTCGCGGGCCCGGATCGAGGCACTGCTGCACGCCAAGTCCGGGCGCGGTCGGGAGTATCTCTTCGACTGGGACGAGGAGGGCAACCAGCTCGACCTGCGCGTGCTGGCGGCGCTGCCGACGGGCATCGCCGCCCAGCCCTTCGTGACCTCCCCCGGGGAGACCGTCCTCGGCTTCACCGACCCCGGCAGCGTGCAGCGCACCCTGCCCGTCCTGGAGGGGGACGAGCCCCGGGACGTACCGCCGGTGATCTGGCGGACCGGCCCCCGCTCCACCGAGCCCCACCTGCTGGCCGTCGGCCAGCCCGGCAGCGGCACCACCAGCCTGCTGCGCTCGATCGCCGTCCAGGCCCTGCGGCACGGCGGCGACGTACTGATCATCGACGGCGGCGGCAGCGGCGAGTACGCCTGCCTCTCCGGCCGCGACGGCGTCCTCGCCGTGGAGTCCGGGCCCACCGGGGCGCTGGCCACCCTGGAATGGGCCGCCCAGGAGACCGAGCGACGGCTGGTGGCCACCCACCGGGCCCGGGAGGCCGGCCGTCCCGCGCCCGAGGACACGCGGCGCCCCCTGTGGATCCTGCTGGACCAGCCGAGCGTGCCGACCCACCTCGCCGCCGCCGAAGGGCTCCCCGATCCGCTGGCCCGGCTCCAGGTGCCACTGCGACACGGCCGGGCCGCGCACGTCACGGTGGCCGTGGCCGAACAGTTCGACCACCTGGAGCTGCTGAACGACGCCGTCTGGCAGCACACCCGGGCCCGGATCGTGCTCGGGCCCGCCGCGATCCAGCAGATCGCCGACGTACTGGGCCTGCCGCCGCACACCACGCCCCCCGCGCAGATGCCGCCGGGACGCGGGTACGCCCGGCTCGGCACGGGCCCCGTCCACCGGCTCCAGGTGCCCTCCACCCCGGACCCGTACGACGACGCCACGCACCCCGCGTACCGCCAGGCGGTGCTGGCGCTCCTCCCCGAACGCCGCCCGGAACAGGGCGCCGACGAGGCCCGGGTCACGCTGACGAAGGCGGTCCGGGCGCAGCCGCCCGCGCAGCAGGGCCCGGCCGTCGACACCGCGGAGATCCCGGAAGTGGCGGCCGAGGCGCCCTGATCCGGGCCGGGACCGCGCAGCGCCGGACGGGGCCGGCCGGTACCGCACGGGGCCGGAGGGCCTACGCCACGAACGTGCGCGGGGGTTCCGCGCTGCCGCCGGCCGCGCCCGTGCCGACCAGGCGGGCCGCCGCGGCCAGGCGCCCGGCGGCCTCCTCGGCCACCGGGCCGCCGACCGTGAAGGGCAGCCGCACGTACCCCTCGAAGGCCCCGTCCACACCGAAGCGCGGGCCCGACGGAACCCGTACGCCGACCCGCTCCCCCACCTCGGCCAGCCGGGAGCCGGAGAG
Source organism: Streptomyces sp. NPDC002467 (assembly GCF_042889825.1). NCBI lineage: Bacteria > Bacillati > Actinomycetota > Actinomycetes > Kitasatosporales > Streptomycetaceae > Streptomyces > Streptomyces sp. NPDC002467. The sequence goes on from NZ_JBIARJ010000009.1 coordinate 33,658, forward strand.
CCCGCCCGCGCGGGCCCACAGGGTCAGCCCGCCCCGCGGGATCTCGAACTCCCAGTCCGGCAGCTCCCGGCGGACCGCCGCCACCAGGGCGTCGCGGTTCTCACGGGCCTGCGCGCGGCGGATGCCCACGGCCTCCTGCCAGCCGCCGGTCCGCATCAGCCAGTTCACCGCGAGCTGCTCCAGCACCGGAGTGCCCAGGTCGGCGTAGGCGCGGGCGGCCACCAGGCTGCGGATGACGTCGGGGGCCGCACGGACCCAGCCGATCCGCATGCCCGCCCAGAAGGCCTTGCTCGCCGAACCCACGGTGACCACGGTGGAGCCGGCCGGGTCGAACGAGCAGACCGGGCGGGGCATCTCCAGACCGGGCTCCAGCTTGAGCTCCAGCATCGTCTCGTCGGCGACCAGTACGGTGCCGGCCGACCGGGCCGCCTCCACCATCGCCCGGCGCTGCTCCTCGGAGGCCAGCGCGCCGGTCGGGTTGTGGAAGTCGGCGACGACGTACGCGAGGCGGGGAGCCGAGTCGCGCAGCACCTGGCGCCAGACGTCCATGTCCCAGCCGGCCAGCCCCTCGGCCATGGCCACGGGGACGAGGCGGGCCCCGGCGGCGCGCATCAGCTGGAGGATGTTCGCGTAGGACGGGGACTCGACGGCGATCCGCTCCCCGCGCCCGGCGAAGAGGCTGCAGATGGCGTCGATGGCGCCCATCGCGCCGGTGGTGACCATGATCTGCTCGGGCATGGTGGGGATGCCCTGCTCGGTGTAGCGGTCGGCGAGCATCCGCCGCAGCGCGGGCAGCCCCGCCGGGTAGTCCCCGTGGGTGTGCGCGTACGGCGGCAACTCCTCCAGGGCTCCCTGGACGGCCTTGGTCAGCCACGGCTCGGGCGCCGGGAGGGCCGCGCAGCCGAGGTCGATCATGGAGCCGAGCGATTCGGGCGGCAGCGGCTCCAACCCGCGGGCGGGCAGCGGGTTCCCGGCGGGGACGGAGGTCCAGCTCCCGGCACCCCGGCGGGACTCCAGGAACCCCTCCCCGCGCAAGGCCTCGTACGCGGCGGCGACGGTGGTGCGGCTCAGGGAGAGGGAGCCGGCCAGCTCCCGCTCGGCGGGCAGCCGGGCGGCGACCGGAACGCGGCCTTCCAGGACCAGCAGCCGGATCCCGTCCGCGAGGGTGCGGTACGCGGGCAGCTTGCGGGCGCCCGGCGCGGCGGGCCGATCCTGCTGCGAGGTGATCAGGCGGGCGAGCTGTGCGGCGCCGACCGCCGAGGTCCATTCGGCCATGCGTCCGGTCCACCTTCATCGGATTGGCCCCGGCCGGGTGTCAGCGGGGCCGGGATTGGATTGGGAACTGCGGGCCCAGCCTGCCACGGACCAGTCCACCGACACCAGGGGAGAGCCTCCCCGGAGCCGATCTTCTGCTGCGCGACCGCTTCCGGTCACCGCCGGGCGGTCCGCGCGGGGGATACTGCGCGCGTGACGCACGTACGCCTTCGCCATCCGTATCTGGACCACCCGGCTCCGATCCCCTTCGCCCACCGGGGAGGCGCCGCGGACGGGCTGGAGAACACCGCCGCCGCCTTCCGCCGGGCCGCCGAGGCGGGCTACCGGTACTTCGAGACCGATGTGCACGCCAGCGCCGACGGGAAACTCGTCGCCTTCCACGACTCCACGCTGGACCGGGTCACCGACGGGACGGGCCGGATCGCCGAGCTGCCCTGGAAGCGGATCAGCGAGGCCCGGGTGGGGGGCACCGAACCCCTCGCCCTCTTCGAGGAGCTGCTGGAGGAGTTCCCGGACGCCCGCTGGAACATCGACATCAAGGCCGAGTCGGCCCTGCACCCGCTCGTGAACCTGATAGCGCGCAAGGGCCTCTGGGACCGGGTGTGCGTGGGCTCCTTCTCCGAGAGCAGGGTGGCCCGGGCCGCGAAGATCGCCGGCCCCCGGCTGGCGACCTCCTACGGCGTGCGCGGGGTGCTCGGCCTGCGGCTGCGCTCGTTCGCCATCCCGGCGGCGCTGCGGGTGGGGGCGGTGGCCGCGCAGGTTCCGGAGACCCAGGCCGGCATCCGCGTGGTCGACCGCAGGTTCGTACGCACCGCGCACGAACGGGGACTCCAGGTGCACGTGTGGACCGTGAACGAACCGGAACGCATGGAGGCTCTCCTGGACCTGGGAGTCGATGGCATCATGACCGACCGGATCGACATCTTGCGCACGGTGCTGGACGAGCGCGGGGCCTGGGCCTGACACGGCCCGAGGTGCCCGAGCGGGCTCCGGCGGGCCGTGCGGTACGGGGACCAGCGAGGGGGCACCGAATGAGTGCGCAGACCGAGGACGAAGCGGAATCCGGGGCCGACGACGGCAGATCGGGCACCACGGCGACGGCCGACGCGGTCGCGCTCGCCGACGCGGCCGCGCGCAAGCGCGAGCAGCGCGGCTGGTACTTCTACGACTTCGCCGTGTCGGTGTACTCGGCGAGCGTGCTCACGGTGTTCCTCGGGCCCTACCTGACCTCGATCGCCCGGGCCGCCGCCGACGCCGAGGGCTTCGTCCACCCGCTGGGCGTCCCGGTGCGGGCCGGCTCCTTCTTCGCGTACGCGGTCTCGGCCTCGGTGATCCTGGCCGTGCTGCTGATGCCGATGGTGGGCGCGATCGCCGACCGGAGCGGGCGCAAGAAGCCGATGCTGGCCGTGGCGGCCTACGTCGGCGCCGCGGCGACCACCGGGATGTTCTTCCTGGGCGGTGAGCGCTATCTGCTCGGCGGCCTGCTGCTGGTCGTGGCGAACGCCGCGCTGTCCATCTCGATGGTGCTGTACAACGCCTACCTGCCGCAGATCTCCACCCCGGACGAGCGCGACACGGTCTCCTCGCGCGGCTGGGCCTTCGGCTACACCGCCGGCTCCGTGATGCTCGTGGTGAACCTGGTGCTCTACATGGGCCACGACTCCTTCGGCCTCACCGAGGGCATGGCGGTACGGATCTGCCTGGCCTCCGCGGGACTGTGGTGGGGGGCGTTCGCGCTGATCCCGCTGCGCCGGCTGCGGGACCGGAAGGTGGTCCGCGAGCCGGGCGAGGGCCCGGCGGTCAGCGGCTGGAAGCAGCTCGTCGCGACCCTCAAGGACATGCGGCGCTACCCGCTGACCCTGTCCTTCCTGCTCGCGTACCTGATCTACAACGACGGCGTGCAGACGGTGATCTCCCAGGCCTCCATCTACGGCTCGGAGGAGCTGAAGCTGGACCAGTCCACCCTCATCGGGGCGGTGCTGCTGGTGCAGATCCTCGCGGTGGCCGGTGCGCTGGCCATGGGCCGGCTCGCGGTCACGTACGGCGCGAAGCGGACGATCCTGGGCTCGCTGGCCGCGTGGGCGCTGACGCTGGCGGCCGGCTACTTCCTCCCGGCCCGGACCCCGGTGTGGTTCTTCGCGCTCGCCGCGATGATCGGACTGGTGCTCGGCGGCAGCCAGGCGCTGTCGCGCTCGCTCTTCTCGCACCTGGTGCCGGCGGGCAAGGAGGCCGAGTACTTCTCGGCGTACGAGATGAGCGACCGCGGGCTGAGCTGGGTCGGCCCCCTCGTCTTCGGCCTGACGTACCAGCTCACGGGCAGTTACCGGGACGCGATCATCTCGCTCGTGGTCTTCTTCGCACTGGGTTTCGTGCTGCTCGCCAGGGTGCCGGTGCGGCGCGCGGTGGAGGCGGCAGGCAATCCTGTACCCGAGCGGATCTGAGAGGGGTCCGCGAGCGCGCACGGCCCGTATCCACGAACGAATTCCGAACGAATTTAGACGTTGAAGCAAAGGGCCGGTAGTGTACGCCTTTGGCCTGCCAGGCGGACCGTTACTGCGCGCTCAAGAAGCGTGGACGTTGGGTGACATCTGCTGCCAGATGTGACAAAACGGGCATTGGTGGGTACAACAAGGGGCGGCACGACGGGCGACGCATGACCCGGATCGGGAATCAATACCGCCGACCGGACGTTGACCGGATGACGACGACAGCGACACCTGTCCTGTGGGCGACAAGCCCGGGAGGCACGATTCATGAGTGAGCGAGCTCTCCGCGGTACGCGCCTCGTGGTTACCAGCTACGAGACGGACCGCGGCATCGATCTGGCCCCGCGCCAGGCGGTGGAGTACGCATGCCAGAACGGACATCGATTTGAGATGCCGTTCTCGGTTGAGGCAGAAATTCCGCCGGAGTGGGAGTGCAAGGCGTGCGGCGCCATGGCACTCCTGGTGGACGGGGACGGGCCCGAAGAGAAGAAGGGCAAGCCCGCGCGAACGCACTGGGACATGCTCATGGAGCGGCGCACCCGCGAGGAGCTGGAGGAAGTGCTGGCCGAGAGGCTTGCGGTCCTTCGTTCCGGCGCCATGAACATTGCCGTGCATCCGCGGGACAGCCGCAAGTCCGCGTAGTCTGCGGGCGCTGTACCAAGGAAAACGCCGAGGGGCCCGCCACACATCGTGTGGCGGGCCCCTCGGCGTTTCGTCGTCTCGCCCTCTCAGTCCGGCCTTCTCACGGCCCCGCGGCGCCCTACGGGGCGATCGGCGGGCGGTAGGTGGTGTCCGGGCCCTGGTCCCGGTCGCCGGGCCGGTCCTCTCGGACGACCTCGCCCTGGACGATCTTGCCGTCGGGGTAGTGGATGCGGGCCTGCTGGAAGGCGTCACCGAAGCCGCCGGCCTGCGTCGAGGCCATCTTGCGCTCCAACGAGCGGGTCGCCCTGCGCGCGACGAAGGAGCGTACGGGCGGCAGCAGGAGGAGCAGGCCGGCCGCGTCCGAGATCAGGCCGGGCATCATCAGGAGCAGTCCAGCGGCCATGGTGAGGCCATTGCCCCGGCCGGGCTGCTGCGGGGTGGGCTGCTGCCCCTGCTGAGCCTGCTGGAAGGTGTCCGCCAGGTTCTTGAACGCACGCCGCCCGGCCCGCTTGATGACCACCGCGCCGAGGACCATCCCGGCCGCGAGCACCAAGGCGACGGCCAGGCCGCCGCCGGCCTGCGCGACCAGGCTGAGCAGCCAGATCTCCAGGATCAGCCAGGCGGCCACCGCCAGGGGGAGGAACGTACGGGCGGGCGAGCGCCGCCGGGGGGACGTCGAAGTGCCCGTCCGCAGGGATCCAGTGCCGGTCGTCATACCGTCCAGTGTGCCTGGGCCGGTGTAAAAGTGTCCTCAGCCGGAGGTACCGGACATCCCCTAGGGGCAGGTCGGGGCCGAGCTCGTCGGGACCGGGCGGGTCGGGGCGGGCCCGTCAGGGCTTGGGGTGGTGCCCCTTGCCGAGGAGCTTGGCCGCCTGCGCCTTCACGCCCCACTGTGTGACGCGCCACAGGGCTTCCACCACGATGTCCTTGCTCATCTTGCTGTCGCCGAACTCGCGCTCGACGAAGGTGATGGGAACCTCCACCACGCGGAAACCCTTCTGCACGGCCCTGCGGGCCAGGTCGACCTGGAAGCAGTAGCCCGCGGAGGCCACCTCGTCCAGGCCCAGCCCCTCCAGCGTCTCGCGGCGGAAGGCGCGGTAGCCGCCCGTCACGTCGCGGATCGGGACGTCCAGCATCAGCCGGGAGTACGTGGAACCGCCCCGCGAGAGGAACTCCCGGCTCTTGGGCCAGTTCACGACGCGGCCGCCCGGCACCCAGCGGGAGCCGAGGACCAGGTCGGCGCCGGTGAGCGCGGTGAGCAGGCGGGGCAGCTCCTCCGGCTGGTGGGAGCCGTCGGCGTCCATCTCGACGATGACGCCGTAGCCCTCTTCCAGGGCCCAGACGAAGCCCGCGAGGTAGGCGGCGCCGAGCCCCTCCTTGCCCTTGCGGTGCAGCACGTGCACGTGGTCGTCGCCGGCCGCCAGTTCGTCGGCGAGCTTGCCGGTGCCGTCGGGGCTGTTGTCGTCCGCGACCAGGATGTGGGCCTCGGGCACCGCCGCGCGGACGCGGCCGACGATCAGCCCGATGTTCTCCGCCTCGTTGTAGGTCGGAATGATCACCAAGGCCGTACCGAGCGGTCCGTAGGTCCGCTGTCCGCCGTCGCTCACTGAGTCCCCTTTTGTGCTCGCGCACGTCCTGTACATCCGGTCGCAGGAAACGACTCTAGAACAGTGATCGGGGCACGCGGTCCTTCGGGCCGGTCAGACTCCCGCCGGCTGCGGGCCGCCGTGACCGTTGTCTACTGGACCGCGCGGCCCCGAACCGGGACCACCCTCCCCCGGGCTCCGTCGGAGTGGGCGGGACCCCCGGCCGGCGAAACCTTCCCTCGCCCCCGAGGCGCGGGCGCGCTGAGCAGACGGCTCCGTCCGGCACGGACGTCCTTGTGGTGGACCCGGCCGAACCTATCCGGGTAGGACCGCCCGTACCGAACCGAGGACCGCCGCATCACCCCTGTGGGCGTACGAATACTTCACGTCCGCCGACCACCGTGGCCAGGCACACCGGCAGTTCCGATCCGGGGCTCAGGTCGGGGAGCCCGGGGGTCCCGGAGCGCGGGTCGGTGGACCAGCGGGCGACCCGGTCGTCGGGGGCCTGCACGACCAGTGCGGCGTTCTGCCAGACGGCGTAGTCGGCCGGGGCGCCGGGGACCAGCACCCCCGCGTCGTCCCGGCCCAGCGCCCGCCAGCCGCCCCGGGTGTGGGCGGTGAACGCGGCCCGTACGGAGATCCGGTGCTCGGGCGTCCGGTGGAAGGCGGCCGCGCGCACGGTGCCCCACGGGTCGAGCGGGGTCACCGGCGCGTCCGAACCGAAGGCCAGCGGGACGCCCGCCTTGAGCATCGCCGCGTACGGGTTCAGGGTGCGGGCGCGCTCGGCCCCCAGGCGGTCGGCGTACATGCCGTCCTCGCCGCCCCAGGCCGCGTCGAAGGCGGGCTGGACGGAGGCGGTCAGCCCGAGCTCCGCGAAGGCGGCGATGGTGGCCGGGGTCATCATCTCGGCGTGCTCGACCCGGTGCCGGGCGGCGCGGACGCGGGCCAGGCCGACCTTCTCGGCAGCCGCCCGCACCCCCTCGACCACGGCGGTGATCGCGGCGTCCCCGATGGCGTGGAAACCGGCCTGGAGGCCCGCCTCGGTGCAGGCGGCCACGTGCTCGGCGACCTCGGAGGCGTCCAGGTAGCCGGTGCCGGTGTGCGGGGCGTCGGCGTACGCGGTGTGCAGGCAGGCCGTGTGCGAACCGAGGGCCCCGTCCACGAAGAGGTCACCGGCGGCACCGACCGCCCCGAGCTCCTTGGCCAGGGCGAGGTCCCGGTCGGCCCAGTACCCGAAGACGCGCGGCCCGGGCCGCTCGGCGGCCAGGGCGAGCAGGGCGGTGAAGTCCTCGGGGGAGGAGATGTCGGGCCCGCCGCACTCGTGCAGGGAGCCGATGCCGAGGGACGCGGCCCGGTCGAGGGCGGCCGCCTGGGCCTCCGCCCGCTGCGCCGGGGTGACGGCGGCGAGGGCGGCCCGCCGTACGGCGTGGTGGTCGTCGCGGGTCAGCGGCTCGTCGCCGGCGGGGCGCACCCCGGGGACGAGGTCGAGCAGGGCGGTGGTGACCACGGCCGAGTGGACGTCGATGCGGCTGAGGTAGAGGGGGCGGCCCCCGGCGGCCTCGTCGAGCTCGGCCCGGCGCGGCGCCCGGCGCTCGGGCCAGCGGGCGGCGTCCCAGCCGTGCCCGAGGAGCACCCGGTCCGCGGGGCGGCTCGCGGCGTAGGCCCGTACGAGGTCCAGTGCGGCGGCCAGGGACCGGGCGCCGGTCAGGTCCAGTCCGGTGAGGGCGAGCCCCGCGGAGGTGGCGTGGACGTGCGCGTCGGTGAAGGCGGGCGTGACGAGCGCGCCGTCGAGGTCGACGACCTCGTCCACGCCCTGGGCGAAGGCGTCGGCCGCGCCCTCGGAGCCGACCCAGGCCACACGGCCCTGCTCGACGACCATCGCGGTGGCGAAGGGATCGGCGGGGCTGTGTACCTCGCCCCCGCGCAGGAGGACGGTACGGGGGGATGCTCCGGCGGCGTCGACGGAGTTGGCGGTGCGGTCAGTCATGGGGAACAGTCTCGCCCCTCCGCCGGGCCCGGCCGGACGCGGGTGCGCGGCGGGAGCCCGCGGCGGCGCTCCCCCACCCGCACGGGCGGGGGCGCAGGCGAGTGGGGCGGAAGAGGTCCCCGGCCGCGCGACTAGACGCGGGGCGGGCGGGCCTCGTACGGGGTGGAGAGGACCACGGTCGTACGCGTCGAGACGTGCGCGAGGGCCCGCAGGCGGCCCAGGAGGTCCTCCAGTTCCAGGGGGGTCGCCACCCGGACCTTGAGGATGTAGTTCTCGTCGCCCGCGACGCTGTGGCAGGCCTCGATCTCGGGTACGCCGGACAGCCGTTCGGCGATGTCGTCCGGGGCGCTCGGGTCGAACGGCTTGACCGAGATGAAGGCCGTCAACGGCAGGCCGACGGCCTCGGGGTCGACGACCGCCGCGTAGCCGCGGATCACCCCGCGCTGTTCCAGCCGGCGTACTCGCTGATGGACTGCCGACGTGGACAGTCCGGTGGCCTTGCCCAGATCCGTGTAACTCATCCGCCCGTCCCGCACGAGCAGATCAACGATCTGGCGGTCCAGCTCCTCCATTGCGCTCATAGCCGCTCAACCTAAGGCCCAAGGGCGCTCCTGGCCCAGTGCTGTCCACCCACTGGAGGCATCTGCGGCGGGCATGTGACGAAGGCCACAGGGTCACGCAGGCGTACGGGGTCGTGTCGCGGTTACTCGTGCCGCGTGGCGGGAAGTGCTTGCTGTGGCCGTGGCCGAAGAACCTGCCCGCCCGGCCCACCCAAGGGGGAGTACATCCATGCTGAACAACACGCGCGCCGGTCGCACCGAACCGGAGCCCCTCGAACAGGTCGACGGCGAGGAGGGCGCGTTCTCCGAAGACGCCGAATACCTCGAAGACGGCGAGGGGTTCGAGATCCGCCACGCGATCTGCCCCGACTGCGGCCAGTCGATCGCCCTCGTCGCGGACGAGGAGTACCTGCCGCAGCACGCGCTCTGCCTCACCCCGTGGAACCCCTTCGGGCTCACGGTGTGCGCCGGCACCGGACGGCCCGCCGCCGACGCGCTGGCCAGTGTCGGCGCGTTCCAGTCGCTGGACGTGCAGGAGATCGAGTCCGTGGCGCTCCTGGCCCTGCCCCAGGGGCTGGACTGGCGGACGCAGCCCTTCTCGCACGTCGGCGGTCCGGGCTCCCGTCCCGTCCGGCTGATGCGGCCGGTCCCGCCGCAGACGCAGCAGCAGCACGCGCAGGCGGCCTGAGGGCACCGGCCCCCTGCGCGCTCGCCCCGGCGCAGGTCTACCAGTACGTTCCCTGCACCATGGCGGCCAGACTGGCATGGTGCAGGATCAGGCCGTCCGGGTTCTCCGGGATCTCGACCTCGCCGAAGTGCGCCTGCCGGTAGGCGATGCGCAGCATCACGATCCCGTGCCGCAGGGCCGCGTAGAGGGTGTGGAACTCCATGTCCCGCGGCGTGTGCCCGGTGAGTTCGGCGTACCTGCGCTCCAGGTCCTCACGGCGCAGGAAGTCCGGCAGGCCGGGCTGGCCGAAGCCCACGGTGAGGTCCTGGAAGAACCGGTGCAGGTAGACCGTCCAGCCGAGGTCCACCTCGCGCGGCGCGTACGCCGCCATCTCCCAGTCCAGGACGGCCGCCGGCGTGAACCCGTCGTAGACGACGTTCCCGATGCGGGCGTCACCCCAGTTCAGCACCGCCGGACCCTCGTCCTGCGGCCACAGCTCCTCCAGGCGGGCGAACGCCCGCTCGATGAGCGGTGAGGGGGCCAGGCCCTCCACCACCCAGGAGTAGTAGGCGCGTTGGGCGTCGACGTGACGGCGCAGCGGGCTGCCCTCGCCCTCGGGGAGCAGGAACTCCGCCTCCTTTGCCGGGAACTGGTCGTGCAGGCGCGCCAGCAGCGAGATGCTCGCCTCCTGGAGCACGGCGCGCTCGGCGTCGGTCGCGGCGTGCAGCCAGTTGCCCTCGTAGGTGTACGGCATGACGTCGGGCGGGACCCTCCCCTCGGCCCGGGCCATCACGAAGAACGGCGCCCCGAGCGGCTCCGGATCCTCCTCCAGCCACTGGACGGACGGGACGGGCAGGTCCGTGTGCCGGGAGACCAGACTCATCACGCGGTGCTGCCGCGGCATGTCGTACGACGGGAAGACGGTGTAGGCGGCCGGATCCGCGGCGAGGCGCAGCGCGCAGGCGCGGAGCGGGGTGTCGGGGTGCTCTATGTCGAAGAGCAGGGTCTCGCTGGACATGCCGTTGGAGCCGGGGACGGAGACGTTGGTGACCTTCGCCCCGGGGAGCCGGGTGTCCAGCCAGGCGGCGAGGCGACGGCCGAGCTCTTCGGGCTCGCGGGTGGAGGTGCGCGGACGTGGAGCGGTTGCCATGGCGGTGGGCCCCTTCCCTGTTCTGATGCTGATGCTGATGCCGGTCCTGTTTCCGACCCTGGTCCGGCCCCTGCTCCTACTGGGCGACGGACGAGTAGTCGGCGAAGCCGCTGGGGTCGTGGCGCCCGAAGCTGCCGTGCTCGAAGATGCCGTGGCCGACCTGTCCGTCGAGGACGAAGCGCGCCGAGTGGTCGGTGACCCCGAAGGCGGCCATCGGGTGCGCGCTCGGGTCGGAGAGGTCGTAGACGCGCCGGTCGGTCCAGCCCCGGCCCTGCCAGCTGCCGTGCTGCCAGTCCCCGGCGGGCGGATAGCCGGCGCCGACGGCGAGCGGGGATGAGTTCAGGATCTCCACGCCGAGTTCGAGCGGCTTGCGGGCCGGATCGGTGAGGTGGACCACCGCGCTCTCGGGGTGCCGGCTGCCGGGGCGGTAGCGGATCTCGGTCTGCGGCCAGCCGAGTTGGACGTCGTGGCGGCCGCTGCCTTCGGGGAAGACGAGTACGGCCTCGTTCAGCGCCCGGTGGCCATCGGCGTCTTCCTGGGCGATGACCATGACGAAGCGGTCCTCGAAGCGGACCGGGATCCAGAGCCAGTGGAAGCCCTCGGGCCGGTACTCCTCGGCGGCGCGACCGCCCTCCTCCCCGGGTATCGGGCGCACGCCCCAACTCCGGTCCCGCGTACCGGTCCACTCCCCCGGGGTGACGGTGAACTCCTCACCCTTGGCACGGATGGTGCCGGTGACATTGCCGGCCTGGACGAACCGGCGGCCTTCGAGGATGAGCCGGTCACCGCGCCGCTGCGTGTGGTGGGGCTCCCAGACGGCGGGGAACTCGGCGGTCCAGGTGAGGTCGTACGAGAGCCCGTCCGGGTCGTCCGGATCGGCGGCGCAGCGCAGCGTGAGCTGCTTGAGCGGAACGTCGACCGTGATGGAGAGGGGCCCGACGGCGAGGTTCATCCGATCGTCGGTGAGCGCGTCGGAGGCCCGGACGGCGAGCAGTTCGTCGCCGATGCGGAGGGTGGCGTAGGCGTCGATGACCCCGGTGTTGGGGTACACCCCGAGGCCGAGGATCAGAACGGCGCGGCCGGCGTGGTCGAAGACGTGGAAGATGCAACGGTCGTAGGCGTTCCGGTCACCGCTGACGACGTGCTTCATCGACAGCGGAGCCTGGTGGATCGGGTACTCGTCCAGTCCGATGGGCCGGTCGGCGGGCATGGCGAACCTCCTGCGCGGGGGTGGGACTTGCGGTGGTGTGGGTGCGGTGGAGTGATGCGGTGTGGAGTGGTGCGGTGTGGAGTGGTGCGGTGCGGTGCGGGGAGTGCACCTCAAGCGGATATGACGGTACGTCAGAAAGTGCGCCGTGGGCCAGAGTTCTGGCACGCTCTGACATGTCGGCACTACACGCCGCAGGGTGTTGACGCAGGGCGGCGCCGGCGGGAGGCGTCGGCGGGCGGTGTCAGCGGGCGGTGTCAGCGAACGGCGCCAGCGGGCGGTGTCAGCGAACGGCGCCGGCGAACGGCGCCGGCGAGCGGCGTCGGCGAGCGGCGTCGGCGAGCGGCGTCGGCGAAGGGTGGGGCAGGGGCCGACGGAGGCAGACGGAGGACCGGGCGGCACGAGGCCCGGAGCGGGGGTGGTCGGCGCCCCGGCCAGTCGGACAAGGGTTCCCGTCCCTCGCCCTCGCCCCCTCTCCGCCCCCGCCCCCGCCCCCTCATACCACCCCGGGGAACCCTCGAACGGATACCCGGGGTGTGCAGGGGATTACCCGTGGGCTCGGTGTCGCGTTGCCCCGGCATGACCACGGTTGAGACTTCCATGCCCCGGGCGGGACGCCGTCGGCGGCCGACGCCGCCCGGTTACGAAGAATCGGTTCGGCTCGGGCCCCGTCAGCGCTACCCCGATCCGCCCATCTACAGCGCCCTCATCGCCCACTGGACGGCGGACGGCCGGACCGTGCCCGGGCGGCGGGATCCCGAGTGGTCACGCGTCGCGTCCGCGCCGATCTGGCCGAACGGCCCGCTCTTCGGCGGCTGAGGGGACCGGCTCGACGGCCGGCTCAGAGCGCGAGCAGCCCGGCCGCCGTCGGGCGGAAGCCGCACTGCTCGTAGAAGGGCTCCAGGTGGGACTCGTAGTCCACGTGCAGCCACCGCGCCCCGCGCTCCCGCGCCGCCTCGGCCGCGGCCCGGACGAGCCGCACCCCGAGCCCGCCCCGCCGCTCGTCCGGATGCACGGTGGTGTCCAGGACGAAGGCGTGCACGCCGCCGTCCCAGGCCACGTTGACGTAGCCCACGAGACGGCCCTCGCGGCGGGCGGTGACCCAGGCCAGGCTGCGCTTGAGGACCGGGGCGAAGGAGACCTCCGCGTGCCCCGGCCACGCCGCGGCGAACAGGGCGTTGAGCTCGGTGTCGGCGAGGACGGGCCTCACCGCCAGTGCGGGCACCGCCGGCTCGGGCACCGCCGGCTCAGGCGCTGCCGGCTCAGGCGCTGCCAGCTCAGGCGCTGCCGACCCAGGCGCCACCGACCCAGGCCCCGCGGGCTCCCCCACCCCTGTCTACCGGGTCTCCGGACCCGCCAGGTGGCGGGCGATGACCATGCGCTGGATCTGGTTCGTGCCCTCCACGATCTGGAGCACCTTCGCCTCGCGCATCAGCCGCTCGACGGGGAAGTCCGCCGTGTAGCCGTAGCCGCCCAGGATCTGGACCGCGTCCGTGGTGACGGCCATCGCGGCGTCGGTGCAGAACAGCTTGGCCATCGCCGCCTGCCGGGAGAACGGCTTGCCCGCGTCGCGGAGGCGCGCCGCCGCGAGGTAGAGGGCCCGGCCCGCCTCTATCTTGGTGGCCATGTCGGCCAGCATGAAGCGCAGCCCCTGGAAGTCCGCGATCGGGTGCCCGAACTGCTTGCGGTCGAGGGCGTAGGCCAGGGCCTCGTCGAGCGCCGCCTGGGCGACGCCTATGGCGCATGCCGCGATGCCGAGGCGGCCGGCGTCCAGGGCTGCCAGGGCGATGGAGAAGCCCTGCCCCTCCTCGCCGATGCGGCGCGCGTCCGGGACCCGTACGCCGTCGAAGTGCAGCTGGGCGGTGGGCGAGCCCTTCATGCCCATCTTCTTCTCGGGGACGGCGGCCGTCAGGCCCTCCGCGTCGCCCGGCACCAGGAAGGCGGTGATGCCCTTGGGGCCCTCGACGCCGGTGCGGGCGAGGACGGTGTAGAAGTCTGCGACGCCGCCGTGGGTGATCCACGCCTTGGTGCCGGTGATGATCCAGTCGTCGCCGTCGCGCACCGCCTTGGTGCTCAGCGAGGCGGCGTCGGAGCCCGCGGCGGGCTCGGAGAGGCAGTAGGCGCCGAGCAGGCCGCCGCCGAGCATCGCGGGCAGGTGGGCGCCCCGCTGCTCCTTGGTGCCGTAGCCGGCGAGGCCGTGGCAGGCCAGGGAGTGCACGCTGACGCCGAGGCCGACGGTCAGGCGGGCCGCGGCCAGCTCCTCCAGCACCTGGAGGTAGACCTCGTACGGCTGCTCGCCGCCGCCGTACTCACCGTCGTACGGGAGGCCGAGCAGGCCCGCGTCGGACAGGAGGGTGAAGACCTCCCGGGGGAACCGCCCGGAGTCCTCCTCCTCGGCGGCCTTGGGACGGATCTCCCGCTGCGCGATCTCTCGTACGAGCGCGAGGAGGTCCCGGGACTCCTCGGTGGGCAGCTGACGGTCCACCGGCTGCGGGGCGCGGTCGGTCATGGCGGCGCTCTCCTCCCTCGTCGGGCACGGCGGCGACGCGCAAGGTGTGGTGCGCGCCACCGGGTCTCGGTGCTCTTACAGCCGATGCCGCCCGTCCCGGATCACGGAATGGGCTGTTCAGCGGCTGTGGCGGCTTGAGTATGCCCGATCAGGGGCTTCCCGTCACCGGGGCAAGATCACCGGGCTGCGCTTACGGCACTTCGGGGGCGGGAGGTGCCGGACACTCCGGGACGAACTCCTCGATCACCGTCAGCGTCGCGCGCAGCTGGCGCGCCAGCAGCGCTCCCAGTTCGTCCCGGCCGGGCCGTGCGGGGGCGTCGGTCGCCGGCGTGCCGACGCCCGGCCCGCCGATCCATTCCAGGGTGATGCCCTCGACGCCGGAGAGCCAGCCGACGAGGGCGAGCCGGGCGATCGGCGGGAGCGCGCGGTGCCCGTAGGCGCCTTCGGCGATGGTGGCGACGAGCTCCTCGCGGACGGCGTCGCGGATGGCGAGGACCTCGGCGTCGGAGCCGACGCCGCCGGTGACGATGGTGCGGTAGGCGGCGTGGTGGTGTTCGGCGTAGTGCAGGTAGCCGTCGATGGTGCGGCGGACGCGTTCGGCGTTGGGCAGGTCGGTCTCGCCGCTCGCGCGGGCGACCAGTTCGGCGACGGAGTCCTCGACGATGGCCAGGTAGTAGCCGCGCTTGCTCTTGAAGTAGTAGTAGATCAGCCCCTTGGCGACGCCCGCGTGCTTGGCGATGTCGTCCATGGAGAGCGCGTCGTACGAGGTACCGGCGAACAACTTCCGTCCGATGGCCATGAGTTCGGCCCTGCGTACCTGCGAACGCTCGGTCGTTCCGCGCTGTTGACTATTATTCAAATTCAGCCCTAGCCTCGAACTGCCACAAGATGCCTGAAGTATGGCAGCACTTCCCCTGCGCACCGGACGACGTACGGGAGGAACGATCATGAGCAAGGGCGGCAAGGGCGGCAAGGGCAAAGGCGCGGGCGGAAGACCGCTCCGCGAGGGCCGGGTCCACTGGAAGAAGTCGGCGGTCGTCGCCGTCCCCGCGGTCGCGGCCGTGGGCGCGGTGGGCATGATCATGGCGCAGGGCGCGCTCGCCGCCTCCTTCGCCGTCTCGGGGACGAGTTTCCAGGTCGCCTCGTCGAAACTCAGCAGCAAGGGCCTGGCCTCGTACGTGCAGACGGACCGTTCCGTCGACGGCAAGGGGCATCCGGTGGCGCTGCTCGGCATCGGCGAGGCCACGCTCTCCGACATCTGCCAGTCCGCCGAGGTCGACACTCCCGTCGGCAAGGTGGTCTTCAAGCTGACGGCGGGCGGCCCGGCCGGGGACGTCACGGCCACCAGTCTGGTGATCGACGGCGAGGACCTGAACGGCGACGCCACCTTCGGCACGGCGCAGATCGGCCGGGACGCCTCGACCCTCGACCAGGTGGACGGGGTCCGGGGACCGGCGGGGAAGTTCGGCCTGCAGGCCGGGAACATCGAGGTCGTCGGCGTGAAGTCGCACGCCTGGTCGGCGACCGGCGGGAACTTCAGGCTCAGGGGCCTGAGCCTGAGCGTCGGCCTGGACGGCAAGAAGTGCTTCTGAGCCCGCCGCGCGGGTGGCCGGCCCTGCGGCTGCCGCTGCCGGAGCAGCGGCGGCGGCTGCGCACCTGGCGCCGGACCCGGCCGTTCTGGGGCGGGCTGCTGGTGCTGCTGGGCGGGGCCGAGCTGCTGCTCGTCCCGCTCTCCCCGCTGACGGTGCTGGTCAGCCTGGGGCTGGGCGGGATCGCGGCCATCGGGATCGGCGTCGCGCTGATCCTGGCGGCGCTGTTCCTGTGGTTCCTGCCGGGGGCCAAGGCGTACGTCTCCCTGCACGCCCTGCTGCTGTCGGTGCTGTCCTTCGTCGCCACGAACCTGGGCGGGTTCCTGGTCGGGATGCTGCTCGGCATCGCGGGGAGCGCGCTGGCGTTCGGCTGGACGCAGCTGCCCGACGAGGAGGAGGGCGAGGGGGACGGAGAGGGGCCGGACGAGGAAGGGCCGGACGAGGAAGGTGCGTACGTCCCCGGGCCGACCGGCGGCGGGCCGCGGGCGCTGGCCGCCGCCCTGCCCGTGGTGTTGCTCGCGGCCTTGGCCACGGGCGCTCCGCACGCGGAGGCTGCCCCGGCGGGCGGGGCTCCGATGGCCGCTCGGACTCCCCCGACGGTGACGACGTCGCGGTTCGCTCCGCAGGGTTTCGCGCTGGCGGGGGTCACCGAGGTGCCCACGGTGGACGGGCCGCTCAAGGTGCTGGTGCTGCGGATGCGCGGGGCCTCGCTGCGGGACTACCGGCTGCGGACCCGCGACGGCGGGCAGGAGTACGGGCTGGCTGCCGACTCCCTCGACCTGCGCGGCAACGTGACCCTGTACCTCACGAAGTTCAGCGGCTGCATCGAGGGACTGCTGTGCGTGACCTTCAGCCCCCAGGGGCTGCCGGCGCCGCCGGTGATCCCCCCGTTCGTCTTCATGACCCAGGTGACGGCCGAGCAGGCCCTGGTCACCTCGGACGTGATCGTCACCGACGGGCTCCGACTGGAGGCGTCGTGAGCCCGGTGCGGGCGGTTACAGCCAGCCGACCTGGGTGACGAACATGGCGACGACGACCACGAGGGTCCAGCCGAGGACGTGCTCCAGCCAGGCGGGTCCGTCCTTGGGACCTCCGGTGCGGACGAGGCTCCGGGCGCGGGCGGTGAGGGTGGCGGCTTCTGTGGTCATGCCGTCCAATGTGCCGGCGTTCGCGGCTTTCGCGGTAGAGACGACGGTCACTGGAGGCACAGGTCACACGGGCGTCGCGGGCAGTGGACGTGCCACCGGGCCCCGGCCTGTTCGGTCGGGGCCCGGCGCGTCCATCGGTCCGGCGCGGGTCGCCTTCCTTCGGTATCGCGGTCAGCCGGTAGTCGCGGTCAGCTTCGGGTGCGGGTCTCGTTGCGGCCGGCCATACCGGCCATCGCGAGGCCGAGGCACAGGGCGACGCCTCCGACGATCACGTTGTTGACGATCGTACGGGTGAAGGCCATGTCGCCTCTGATGGCCCACGGGGCGATGATCGTCCACGCTCCGAGGACGACCGCCGTCCACGCCATCGCGTGGGTGCGCTCGTACGCGGAGCCCAGACCGCCCATGCACAGGCAGAAGGCCAGGCCGGCGATCAGGTTGTTGACGGCCAGCGGGGTCAGGATGCTGAACCCGGCGATCCACGGGGACGCGGCCAGGTACAGGCCCGTGATCAGGGCGAGCGCCTCGACGGCCTGCGCCGCGGGGGTGCTGGTCACCCGCTCGAACCGAGAGCGCATCTCGGCGAGGTCGGGGTGGTGTTCGATGCTCGGATGGGTGGTCATGGCCGGCCGCCTCCTATTGAGAAGCCTTTATGTGCCATTTACTCCATTATGTTCCGCTTGTGCGACCTGCTCAAACGGGGGAACTCACAGCACTCCGACCGCCCGCAGGGCCCCCAGCTGCGCCGCGTCCGGGGCGGCCGGGGCGTAGAGGTAGCAGACGCCTCCGCTGCCCGAGGCGACCTTGCCCGCGGCGTTGTGGCGCTTGGTGCGCAGCCAGATGTTCTCCCACTGGCGGCGCTTGTAGACGCGGCGGACGGCGGCGTTGTCGCGCGAGTTGGGGTCGTTGGCGATCACGTCCCCGGCGGCTGTGAAGCCGATGACGGTCATCAGGTGCCCCGCGGTGCCGTAGCCGGCGCCCGTGAGCTCGTCGGCGGTGAACGACTGGGAGGTGATGACCGGGATGCCGGCCCGGACCAGGGTTTCCAGCTCGGTCAGCGAGGTCAGGCGGGTGACGACGCCGGCGAGGCCGCGGTAGGTGGCCGCGTAGGCCGCATTGAAGGGCCAGTTCCCGCAGCCCTTGTAGGCGGCGTCGTAGGTGGAACGGGCGGCGTGGCAGACCTGCGGGTCGGCGTACTTCGGGTTGACCCAGGTCAGGGCGGTGGCACTCGCCTTGCGGCCCCAGTACTCGATGATCATCTGGGAGGAGGTGGGGCTGCACCAGGCCTCGCCGCCGTTGTCGTACTCGGGGTACTGACCGGCGTGGATCTCCTGCGAGTAGCGCGGGACCTTCAGTTCGTGGCCCTTCCCCGAGGGGGTGGAGGCGGGCACGGTGAAGCGGTCCGGGACGTCGGAGAGCATCGCTCCGGCCAGCCACACCGTCGGCCCCCGGTCGGCGCCGGGCTTGCGGTACAGGGTCAGGCGCAGCCGCCAGTCGGTGATGCGCAGGCCGCCGGCGGGGGCGTCCACGGCCAGGGTGTCGGTCCAGACGGTGGAGCGGCCGTCGGTCTGGCCGTCGACGGAGGTGCGGCGGATGTCCCGGTCGCCGGAGGCCCAGCGGGCCATGACGTACCAGGGGGTGGACCTGCCGTCGCCGTAGGTGCCGCGCAGCTCGGCCTGGATCCAGGTGCCCGCGGGGGTGCGGGCGTTCCAGGAGGCGATGGCCTCGGTGGCGGGCACGGCGGAGCGGTGCACCGGGGAGGTCCAGGCCGCGTACTCCCAGGTGCTCTTCCTGCCGGTGTGCGGGTCGGCGTACTCGGTGCGGCCGACCGGCGTCGCGATCTCCAGTCCGGGCCGGGCTCCGCCGACGGCTGTGGTGCCTTGGTGGGTGCCGGCCAGCCAGTGCGCGTACGAGTACCAGAAGTGGTTGTCGACGGTACGGCCCGAGGCGCGCGGGGCGGGCGGGGCCGAAGGGGCCGCCGCGGCCTCGGCGCTGCCGCCGGGGACGGTGGCGGCGGTGGCCGCGGTGGCGACCGCGAGTGCGGCGACGAGTACGGCCCTGCGCGGTGTGGATGCGGGCATCGCGGGCTCCCCCAGGGGTGGTCGGTGCGTGGCTGGGCTTCACCCTTCCAGTTCCCGGCGCCGGCGGGCCGAAGCGGCGGGCCGTGTCGGCGGTCCCGGGTCGGCACCTAGGCTGGTCGGGTGGAGTCGCACCAGCACCGGCAGTCGCATCAGTCCCTCGAATCGCTCGCGCGGGAGCTCGCCGCGCTGCCTCCCTCCCTCGGCCCGGTGCGGCTGATCGGGATCGACGGGCACGCCGGGTCCGGCAAGAGCACCTTCGCGGGACTGCTCGCGGAGGCGCTGGGGGCTCCCGTACTGCACCTGGACGACGTGGCCACGCACGAGGAGCTCTTCGGCTGGCAGGAGCGGCTGCGGACCCAGGTGCTGGAGCCGCTGGCCGCCGGCCGGCCCGCGCACTGGGCCCCGTACGACTGGGTGGAGCGGCGCTTCGGGCCGCAGCGGGTGCTGGAGCCCGGGCCGGTGCTCCTCGTCGAGGGGGTCGGGGCCGGGCGGCGGGCGCTGCGCCCGCATCTGGCGCGGCTGCTGTGGATGGAGACCCCGCGTGCCACGTCCTGGGGGCGCGGGCGGAACAGGGACGGGCGTGAACTCTCCGATTTCTGGGACGGATGGGAGCGCGCCGAGCTCGCGCACTTCTCGGACGACCCTTCGCGCCCCTTCGCCGACACCCTGGTACGCCAGAGCGGTACGGGATACGAGTGGTCTTCCGGGACCTCTGCGACCCCGCGAACGGCTGCTTTCGTCACCGACGGTGACGGACTCCCCCGGGCCTGAGCGGCCCTGGAAATCAGCTCCGGCGGGCCTCTTCCGACCTGCTTGACCTGGGGCCCGCGGCGGCCTTACGTTCTCAATGCGAGGCCTTCACCGGCCGACGCGGACACGAAGCCCCCGATCGTTCCCCCGTGATCGGGGGCTTCGTTCTGCCTCCGGCCGGGACGCATCGGCGCCGATCCTTCACCCTGAGTCACCGGGCGCACCGGGGGCGCACACACGACCAGGGCCCGTCGCACCCTACGTAAGGTGCGAAACCGCAGGTACGATGCAGCCCTGATTTCAGCGACGCCAGTCGGGGCACCGGCACAACTCGCGCGCTCGAAGCGGGGGTTGCCGCGCACCACGAGGGCAGGCTTGTGGGGGACGTGATGGATTTCGGCACGCCGGGCAGCGCGCACGCCCCGGCCGAACTCGCCTGGCTGCGCGGGGTCGACGCCTGCACCATGGGCGCCTATCCGCAGGCCGAGGAGGAGTTCCGGACGGCCGTACGGCTCGATCCCACGATGGCCGACGCCTGGCTGGGGCTGCATGCGTTGAGGGTCGACACCACGAACGCGTTATTGCGCATGTACGCGCACCGGGACCGCTTCGGCGAGCAGCGGGCCCGTCACCGGCGGACACTGAACTCCTGGTACTGGCTGGGCTGGTGGGTGCAGCCGGTGCTGGAGAGCCGGCGGGACCTGCTGCTCGCCCACGCCTCGCACTGGCTGGACGGCCGCCACGTGCCGGAACTCGACCAGGCGCTGGCCGCACTGCCCCCGGTCGACACCGATCCGCAGGTGCGCTTCCTGCACGCGTGCCGGGCGTACCTGGTCAAGGACTGGGAGTTGCTCGTACGCAACACCGAGCCGCTGGTGGACGATCCGCTGCTCGGCATCGAGGCGGGGCTGTTCGGCGGGATGGCGCGGGTCCGGTTGGAGATGTACGGGCAGGCGGAACCGCTGCTGTCGGCGGCGCTGATGCGATGTCGCAGCGAGCAGCCGCAGCGCAAGGAGTTGCGGTACTGGCTGGCGCGGGCGCACGAGGGCACCGGGCGCAGCGCGGCCGCGCTGCCGCTGTACCGGGCCGTGCACCGGGTGGACCCGGCCTTCATGGACACCGCGGCGCGGCTGACGGCGATCGAGGACGGCGACGACACCGACGGCATGGCCGATCTGGCGGGCACGGCCGGGTACGCCTCGTACGGCGGCTCCGGAGGGCACGGCCCGTCCCCGGCGGGCGGGGGCTTCGCGAAGGTGGCGCTGGGCGGCGGGCCCATTCAGGACGTCGCTCCGGACGGCCAGGCCGCCGCCCCGGAACCGCCGGCTCCGCCGGTGCCGCCGGGGAGCCGGGTGGAGGGCTCCCGGCGCAAGGTCTCGTTCCCCGCCCAGGGCGCGCCCGTGGGGCTTCCGGCGGGGCCGGCCGACCCGGAGGCGCTCGCGCAGGCTCTGGCGGAGCTGGAGCGGATGGTGGGCCTGGAGCCGGTGAAGCGGCAGGTGAAGGCACTCTCGGCGCAGTTGCACATGGCACGGCTGCGGGCGGGGCAGGGGCTGCCGGTGCAGCCGCCGAAGCGGCACTTCGTCTTCTCCGGCCCCTCGGGCACGGGCAAGACGACGGTGGCCCGGATCCTGGGCCGGGTCTTCTACGCGCTGGGGCTGCTGGGCGGCGACCATCTGGTGGAGGCACAACGGGCGGACCTGGTGGGCGAGTTCCTCGGGCAGACGGCCGTGAAGGCGAACGAGCTGATCGATTCGGCGATCGGCGGGGTGCTGTTCGTGGACGAGGCGTACTCGCTGTCCAATTCGGGTTACAGCAAGGGCGACGCGTACGGCGACGAGGCCCTCCAGGTGCTGCTGAAGCGGGCCGAGGACAACCGGGACCACCTGGTGGTGATCCTCGCGGGCTATCCGGCCGGGATGGACCGGCTGCTCGCGGCCAATCCGGGGCTGTCGTCGCGGTTCACGACGCGGGTGGACTTCCCGAGCTACCGGCCGCTGGAGCTGACCGCGATCGGCGGGGTGCTGGCGGAGGCCAACGGGGACCGCTGGGACGAGGAGGCGCTGGAGGAGCTGAGCAGCATCAGCGGCCACGTGGTGGAGCAGGGGTGGATCGACGAACTCGGCAACGGCCGGTTCCTGCGGACGCTGTACGAGAAGAGCTGCGCCTACCGCGACCTGCGGCTGGCGGGCTTCTCGGGGGAGCCGTCGCGGGACGACCTGGCGACGCTGCGGCTGCCGGACCTGATGCAGGCGTACGGGGAGGTCCTGTCGGGGCGCGGGCCGCAGGACCGGCCGGAGGCGCTGTAGGGGGCGGGGCGGGGCCATGCCGCTGCGCGGGGCTCCGCCCCGGACCCCGCGCCCCGGACACCCGGCGGGGCCGGGATCGGCAGCACTACGGTATGTCCGGGGGTGCTCCGGAGAACGCCGCGATGGCGCTGATGACCAGCCAGAGGACGGCCAGGGGGATCACGAACCAGAGGACGGAGAGCGGGCGCCCTACCCTGCCGGTGGCCCACACCTCGTCCGCTTGGCTGCCGAGGCTGCCCCGCAGCAGGGCGCCGGCCTCCTCCGCGAACGCCGGATCGGCCTCGGCGAGGTTGACGAGCGCCGCCGTGAGCCGGTCGGCCGCTTCCGGTGCGGAGGGAGCGCGCTCGAAGTCGGTCAGGAACGCGAGGCCCTGTTCCGTCAGCCGGTCGCGCAGCAGCGCGCGGAGCCGGCGCGCCACCGGTGAGGCCACGGCCGCGTCCTCGCTCAGCAGGGCCACCATCCTGGCCGCGGTCTCGTCGTGCTCCGCAGGCATCCGACCACCCCCCTCCCGCGTACGGTCAGTACCCCGGCACCGGTACGACGAACCCGCCGACCCCACTGGGGGGGGGGGCGGCGGGTTCGTCGGATGGCCGGCCGGTCGGTGGGTCCTCCGCGCGGAGCCCCGGGAAGCCCCGGGAAGCCCCGCGCGGCGGGGTCAGACCCGGCCCGCCGGGACGCGGTGGGCCGGGTCGCGGACCTCGCCCACCAACATTTCCAGGACGTCCTCCAGGGCGACCAGGCCCAGGACGCGGCCGGACGGGTCGGCCACCTGGGCCAGGTGGGTGGCGTCGCGGCGCATGACGCTGAGCGCGTCGTCCAGCGGGAGCGTCGCGCACAGGGTGGTCATCCGGCGCCAGACCCGCTGCGGCACGGCCCGTTCCCGTTCCTCCAGGTCCAGTACGTCCTTGACGTGCAGGTAGCCCATGAAGGCGCCGCTGTCCGCTCGGACGGGGAAACGGGAGTAGCCGGTGCGCACCGTCAGCTGCTCGATCTGGCGCGGGGTGGCCGACGGGCCGACCGTGACGAGTCTGCCCGGGGGCAGGAGGACGTCGGTGACCTGACGGCTTCCCAGTTCGAGGGCGTCCTCCAGACGTTCCTGCTCGCCCGGTTCGAGGAGCCCGGCCTGCCGGGAGTCCTCGACGAGCCGGCCGAGCTGGGCGCTGGTGTAGACGGCCTCGACCTCGTCCTTCGGTTCGACGCCGAACCACCGCAGGACGAGCG
Organism: Streptomyces sp. NPDC002467; assembly: GCF_042889825.1. NCBI lineage: Bacteria > Bacillati > Actinomycetota > Actinomycetes > Kitasatosporales > Streptomycetaceae > Streptomyces > Streptomyces sp. NPDC002467. The sequence goes on from NZ_JBIARJ010000009.1 coordinate 56,822, forward strand.
CCGCGCAGGCCCCCAGCGCGGTCGTGACCGGGCCGCACAGCCGCGCGAAGGCGACCAGACCGGGGCTGAACCAGAGCGCGGTCTTCTCCGGGGCGGCCATCGCCAGGTTCTTCGGCACCATCTCGCCGATGACCAGGTGCAGGAAGACCACCGCGGCGAGCGCGAACGCGTAGCCGAGGGGGTGGATCAGGCCCTGCGGGACGTGGACGGCGTGGAAGACGGGCTCCAGCAGCCGGGCCACGGTGGGCTCGGCGACCGCGCCGAGGGTGAGCGAGCACACCGTGATGCCGAACTGCGCGGCGGCCATCATGCGGGGCAGGTTCTCCAGCCCGTGGAGGACCTGACGGGCCCGCTTGGAGCCGGCAGCGAGCGGCTCGATCTGGCTGCGCCGTACGGAGACGAGTGCGAACTCCGCGCCGACGAAGAAGCCGTTGGCGAGGACCAGGAGCAGCGCGAAGAGGAGTTGGAGCGCGTTCACCGGGCGGCCGCCTCTGCCTCGGCGGGCTGCCCGCCCGCGTAGGCGGCGGCCAGCTCGGAGCGTCCGGCCCCGACTCCCACGGTCCGGTCGGCGAGGGCCGCCGGTCCGGTTCCGGCCGGATTGGGTCGACCCGCGGGCACGGGCGCCGGCAGGACGCGGACCATCCGCACGCGCTCGGCGCGGTTGCGGCCGACCTGACGGACGGACAGCTTCCAGCCGGGGAGCTCGGCACGGTCCCCGGGGGCGGGGATCCGGCCGAGGAGGTCGGCGACGAGTCCGGCGACGGTCTCGTACGGGCCTTCGGGCACCTCCAGGCCTATGCGGCGCAGGGTGTGGACCCGGCAGCTGCCGTCGGCCTCCCAGGAGGGGCGGCCGTCCTCGGCGGGTACCGCGGCCAGTTCGGGGCTGTCGTCCTCGGCGAGGTCGTGCTCGTCGCGGACCTCGCCGACGAGTTCCTCGACGATGTCCTCCAGGGTGACCACGCCGGCCGTGCCGCCGTACTCGTCGACGACCACGGCCATGGGCTGCTCGCTGCGCAGCCTTTCCAGCAGCGGCTCTACGGGCAGGGAGCCCGGCACCAGGAGCGGCGCGACGCAGATCCGCGCGACGACGGTGCGGGCGCGGTCGGCCTCGGGCACGGCGAGGGCGTCCTTGAGGTGGACCACGCCGGTGATCTCGTCGATGCGCTCGCGGTAGACCGGGAAGCGGGACAGGCCCGTGGCCCGGGTCAGGTTGAGCACGTCGGCCGCGGTGGCGGTGTGCTGGAGGGCACTGACCTTCACCCGGGGGGTCATGACGTGCTGGGCCGTGAGCTCGCCCAGCGACAGGGTCCGTACGAAGAGGTCCGCGGTGTCCTGTTCGAGGGCGCCGGCCTGGGCCGAATGGCGTACCAGGGAGACCAGTTCGCCCGGGGTGCGGGCGGAGGCCATCTCCTCGGCGGGCTCCACGCCCAGCGCCCGTACGAGCCGGTTGGCGACGGCGTTGAGGCCTGCGATGACCGGCCGGAAGGCGCGGGAGAAGGTGTTCTGGGGGCCGGCGACGAACCGTGCGACCTGGAGCGGCCGGGAGACCGCCCAGTTCTTCGGGACGAGCTCGCCGACGACCATCTGGACGGCGGAGGCGAGCAGCATGCCGATGACGACGGCGACGCCGGAGACGGCTCCCCGCGGCAGGCCGGTCGCTCCGAGCGGCCCCGACAGCAGTGCGGCGAGGGCGGGCTCGGCGAGCATGCCGACCACGAGGGAGGTGATGGTGATGCCGAGCTGGGTGCCGGAGAGCTGGAAGGACAGCTCCCGCAGGGACTCGACCACCGTGCGGGCACGGCGGTCGCCTTCGGCTGCGGCGCGCTCGGCCTCGGGCTTCTCGACGGTGACGAGGCCGAACTCGGCCGCCACGAAGAAACCGTTGGCGAGGATCAGGGCGAATGCCGCCACGAGCAGGAGTAGCGGGATGGTCATGCCGCCGCCTCCGCGGGGAGGGCGGCGCGGGTACTACCGGACGATCCGTCCATTGCTGGAGGGAGTCACTCCTCAAGTCGCAGGTGACCGGCGGGCCCGGGGTCCCGGGGCCGGTGGCGGGGCGCACGGCTGCGCCCCGCCACCAGGGTAGTCATTGAGATCCTGGCCGCAATGGGACGCAGCGACGAGCCTTCGTGTGCTCAGTGGTCGTTTGTACCGGTTCCGTGCGTCTCGGCGAGGGCGCGCAGGGCGCGGGCGTCGCCGATCGCCTTGGCCTTGGCCACTCCGGGCTGGATGCCGAGGACGGGCAGACTGGTGCCGTCGCTGAGGTCGAGGAACACCCACGGGTCGCCGGGGCGGAGGTTGACGCGCAGGATCTGCGCCCACTCCAGGCGGCGCTTGGTCGTCAGGTTGACGACGGTGACGCCGGCTTCGTCGGCGACCACCTTGGGGCGGCTGAGCAGGAGGAGTACGGAACTCAGCAGCGCGGCGGTGAAGACGAAGCTGATCCGCTCCCCCGGGCCGAGCTTCTCCAGCAGGACGGCGATGGCCGAGATGGTGGTGAACATGACGAGCCCGACGCTCAGCAGCACCGCCCGGGTGCGGTTGGGCCGAAAGGTGACCGGCAGGACGGGCGGTACGGGCTGGGCGGCGGGCTCGCTCATGTGTGCTTCAGCGCCTTCTGGAATTACGGGATCGCGGTGCGGTGCGGTGCGGTGCCGTGCCGTCAGAGCCGGCAGGCGTGGATCGAGGTGGTGAGGATCGCGCGCGCGCCGAGCTCGTACAGGTCGTCCATGATCCGCTGGGCTTCCTTGGCGGGGACCATGGCACGGACCGCGACCCAGCCCTCGTTGTGCAGCGGGGAGACGGTCGGCGACTCCAGACCCGGGGTGAGGGCGACCGCGCGCTCCAGGTGCTCGGCGCGGCAGTCGTAGTCCATCATCACGTAGCTGCGGGCCACCAGGACGCCCTGGAGGCGGCGCAGGAACTGCTGGGCCTGCGGGTTCTCCGGGTCGGTGCCGTTGCCGCGGATCACGACGGCCTCGGAGGTCATGATCGGCTCGCCGATGACCTCCAGGCCGGCGTTGCGCAGGCTGGTGCCGGTCTCGACGACGTCCGCGATGATCTGGGCGACGCCGAGCTGGATGGCGGTCTCGACCGCGCCGTCGAGGTGGACGACGGAGGCGTCGATGCCCTTCTCGGCGAGGTGCTTGGCGACGATTCCCTCGTACGAGGTCGCGATCGTCATCCCGTGGAAGTCCTCGGGGCCCTTCGCGGTGCCGGGCTTGGTGGCGTAGCGGAAGGTGGACCGGCCGAAGTTCAGCGGCAGGATCTCCTCGGCGCTGGCGCCGGAGTCGAGCAGCAGGTCGCGGCCGGTGATGCCGATGTCGAGCTTGCCCGAGGAGACGTAGATCGCGATGTCCTTGGGGCGGAGGTAGAAGAACTCCACGCCGTTCTCGGGGTCGACGACCACGAGCTCCTTGGACTCCTTGCGCTGGCGGTAGCCGGCCTCATGGAGCATCGCCGACGCCGGTCCGGAGAGTGAACCCTTGTTGGGGACGGCGATGCGCAGCATGGGGCTTCCTTTGGTGCGTGGGATACGTGGGTGCGGGCGGGGTGAGCGTGCCTGGCTCAGAGGTGCGCGTAGACGTCGTCGAGGGAGATCCCGCGCGCCACCATCATCACCTGGACGTGGTAGAGCAGCTGGGAGATCTCCTCGGCGGCGGCGTCCTTGCTCTCGTACTCCGCGGCCATCCAGACCTCGGCGGCCTCTTCGACGACCTTCTTGCCGATGGCATGGACGCCCTTGCCGACGAGCTCGGCGGTACGGGAGGTGCTGGGGTCGCCGTTGGCGGCCTTGAGCTGGAGCTCGGTGAAGAGCTCTTCGAAGCTCTTAGGGGGTTTGTTCGCCATGATGCCCTTAGAGTACGGGTTCACCTGGCGCCCCCGGCGCCAGGGTTCACTCCGTGGACTACCGCCAGGGTTCGCTGACGGTCCGCAGGGTCATGGCGGTGGAGACGGCGGCGGTGACCGCTTCGTGCCCCTTGTCCTCGTTCGACCCTTCGAGGCCGGCGCGGTCCAGCGCCTGCTCGTCGTTGTCGCAGGTCAGTACGCCGAAGCCGACGGGGACTCCGGTGTCGATCGACACCTGCACCAGGCCCTGGGTGACGCCCTGGCAGACGTAGTCGAAGTGCGGGGTGCCGCCGCGGATGACCACGCCGAGGGCGACGATGGCATCGTAGCCGCGGCCCGCGAGCACCTTGGCGACGACCGGGAGCTCGAAGCTGCCGGGGACGCGCAGCAGGGTGGGCTCGTCGATGCCCAGTTCGTGCAGGGCCCGCAGGGCGCCGTCGACCAGTCCGTCCATGACCTTCTCGTGCCACTGGGCCGCGATCACGGCGACTCGGAGGTCTCCGCAGTTCTTCACGCTCAGTTCGGGTGCGCCCTTGCCGCTCACAGCTCTGCTCCTCGGTGGTTCGTGGATGTACGTACGGGTGGTGGTGCGTTCTTACTGGTTGCCGCAGGTGGACACGGGCACTGCCGCGTCCAGCCAGGGCAGGTCGTGACCCATCCGGTCCCGCTTGGTGCGCAGGTACCGCAGGTTGTGCTCGCCCGCCTCCACCGGCATGGACTCCCGGTCGGTGACCGTGATGCCGTGCCGGACGAGGGCGTCGGCCTTGTCGGGGTTGTTCGTCAGCAGGCGGACGCTGTGGACGCCGAGGTCGGCGAGGATCTGCGCGCCGGAGCCGTAGTCGCGGGCGTCGGCGGGCAGGCCGAGCTCCAGGTTGGCGTCGAGGGTGTCGCGGCCGCGCTCCTGGAGCTCGTACGCGCGCAGCTTGGACAGCAGTCCGATGCCGCGGCCCTCGTGGCCCCGCAGGTAGACGACGATCCCGCGGCCCTCGGCCTGGATCCGTTGCATGGAGGCGTGCAGCTGCGGGCCGCAGTCGCAGCGCTGGGAGGAGAAGATGTCGCCGGTCAGGCACTCGGAGTGCATGCGGACCAGGACGTCCTCGCCGTCTCTGATCGCGCCGTGGACGAGGGCGACGTGCTCGACCCCGTCGACGGTGGAGCGGTAGCCGTAGGCGGTGAACTCGCCGAAGGAGGTCGGCAGGCTGACCTCGGCCTCGCGGCGCACGGTCGGCTCGGCGGAGCGGCGGTAGGCGATCAGGTCCTCGATGGAGATGATCGTCAGGCCGTGCTTGCGGGCGAAGGGGATCAGCTCGGGCAGGCGCAGCATGACGCCGTCCTCGCCGGCGATCTCCACGATGGCGCCGGCCGGGCGCAGCCCCGCGAGGCGGGCGAGGTCGACGGCGGCCTCGGTGTGGCCGTTGCGGACCAGGACACCGCCGGGCTTGGCGCGCAGCGGGAAGACGTGGCCGGGGCGGACGAAGTCGCCGGGGCCGGAGACGCCGTCGGCGAGGAGCCGCAGGGTGGTGGCGCGGTCGGCGGCCGAGATGCCGGTGGTGACGCCGTGGGCGGCGCTCGCGTCGACGGAGACGGTGAAGGCGGTCTTCATCGACTCGGTGTTGTTCTGGACCATCTGCGGGAGTTCGAGGCGCTCCAGCTCGTCGCCCTCCATGGGGGCGCAGATCAGGCCGCGGCACTCGCTCATCATGAAGGCGATGATCTCGGGGGTGGCCTTCTCGGCGGCGATGACGAGGTCGCCCTCGTTCTCGCGGTCCTCGTCGTCGACGACGACGACCGGGCGGCCCGCCGCGATGTCGCGGATGGCCTGCTCGACGGGGTCGAGGCGGAAGGTCTCTTCGGGGATGTCGGGCACGGGCTTGAGGCTGGTCATGCCGTTGCTCCTTCCAGGGCCGGGGCGGGGGCGGTACGAGAGCGGAGCCACCAGTCGCGCATGCCCCACAGGACGAGCGCGCCGTAGATGACGTAGACGAAGCCGGAGAAGGCGTATCCGTTGGCGAAGTTCAGGGGCACGCCGACCAGGTCGACGAGGAGCCAGGCGAACCAGAACTCGACCATGCCGCGGGACTGGGCGTACATCGCGACGACGGTGCCGACGAAGATGTACGCGTCGGGCCAGGGGTCCCAGGACAGTGCCGGGTAGGCGGTGAAGAGCAGGGCGACGGCGACGGTGCCGACGGCAGCGGCGCCGACGAGGACGCCGCGCTCGCGCCAGGTGGCGAAGCGGACGGCGATCGTGCCGTCCTGCGCCTGCTGCCGGCCCCGGCTCCACTGCATCCAGCCCCAGGCGGCGACGAGCATGACCACGACCTGCTTGCCGGCGCTGCCGGACAGGTGACCGGCGGCGAAGGCGACGAAGAGGATGACGCCCGAGAGGAACTGGGCGGGCCAGGTCCATATGGAGCGCCGCCAGCCGAGGGCGAGGGCGATCAGACCGATCGTGTTGCCGATCATGTCGGACCACTTGATGTGCTGGTCGAAGGCGGTGAAGGCCTCGGAGTTCAGCCAGTCCACGGCGTTCACAGACCCGCCTCCTGGTCCTTGTCCTTGCCGAGCAGGCGCTCGACGTACTTCGCCAGGACGTCGACCTCGAGGTTGACCGGGTCACCGGGCTGCTTGATGCCCAGGGTGGTCAGCGCGAGGGTGGTGGGGATGAGGCTGATGGTGAACCAGTCGGCGGCGGCCTCGACCACGGTGAGGCTGACGCCGTCGACCGTGATGGAGCCCTTCTCGACGACGTAGCGCGAGAGGTTCGCCGGGAGGGCGACCTTGACGATCTCCCAGTGCTCCGAGGGCGTCCGGGAGAGGATCTCGCCGGTGCCGTCCACGTGCCCCTGGACCAGGTGGCCGCCGAGCCGTCCGCCGAGTGCCATCGGGCGCTCCAGGTTGACCCGGGAGCCCTTGGTCAGGGCGCCGAGGCTGGAGCGGTTGAGGGTCTCCTGCATGACGTCGGCGGTGAACTCGCCGTCGCCCGTCTCCACGACCGTCAGGCAGACGCCGTTGACGGCGATGGAGTCGCCGTGCTTGGCGTCCTCGGTGACGACGGGGCCGCGCAGGCGGAAGCGGGAGGCTTCCTGGAGCTCCTCGACGGCGACGACCTCGCCCAGTTCTTCGACGATTCCGGTGAACACTTCAGTGCTCCTTGGGGGCAGTGGGGGCGGCGGGGACGACTTCGGGTTCTGCGGTGATGCGGATGTCGGTGCCGATGCGGGCGGTGTCCGTGATCCGGAGCCGCAGCGCGTCGGTGATCGTGGTGATGCCGGCTTCGCCGAGGGCGGCGGGGCCGGCGCCGAGGAGGACCGGGGCGAGGTAGCCGACGACCTTGTCGACGGCCCCGGCGGCGACGAAGGCGCCGGCCAGGGTCGGGCCGCCTTCGAGGAGGACGGAGCGGACGCCGCGCCCGTACAGCTCGCCGAGCAGGGCGTCCACGGAGATCCCGTGCTCGTCGTACGGGAGCCTGGCCAGCTCCACCCCGGCGAGGTGGCCGGCCTCGGCGTCTTCGGCGACGGCGACGAGGGTGGGGCCGGCCCCGTCCAGGACGCGGGCGGTGGGCCGGATCGTGGCGTGGGTGTCCAGGACGACGCGCAGGGGCTGGACGGCGCCCTCGACTCCCCGGACGGCGAGGTGCGGGTCGTCGGCGCGCAGGGTGCCGGAGCCGACGACCACGGCGTCGGCCTCGGCGCGCAGCCGGTGTACGTCGGCGCGGGACTCGGCCGAGCTGATCCACCGGCTGGTGCCGTCGGCGGCGGCGATGCGGCCGTCGAGCGTGGCTGCGTACTTCCACAGGACGTACGGGCGGCCCAGGCGCACGGAGGTCAGCCAGGCGGCGTTGCCCGCCTCCGCTTCCTCGGCGAGCAGCCCGGACTCTGTGGCGACCCCGGCGGCGCGCAGGGTGGCGCCACCACCGCTGGCCTGCGGGTTCGGGTCGGAGACGGCGTAGACCACACGGGTGATCCCGGCGTCGACGAGCGCTTGGGCACAGGGGCCCGTGCGGCCGGTGTGGTTGCAGGGTTCGAGGGTGACGTAGGCGGTGCCGCCGCGGGCGGCCTCGCCCGCCTCGCGCAGGGCGTGGACCTCGGCGTGGGGTCCGCCGGCCCGCTGGTGCCAGCCTTCGCCCACGATCGTGCCCGCGGCGTCCGTGATGACGCAGCCGACGACGGGGTTGGGGCTGGTGGAGCCGAGGCCGCGGGACGCGAGCTCGACGGCTCGGCGCATGGCACGGGTGCCCGTGTCGGGTGCTTCGTGCGCGGCGTGTGTCGCCACCGGGTCCTCCTGCCACATCGGGCACGGACTCCGGGGCCTGTCGGGATACGACAGATGGAGCGGAACAGCTCACACGGGGACGCCGAGGCCGGAAAAACGGTCCGCTCGGGCACATCCACAGGGATGCGCCGACGAACCGCCGACGGCGGCGTACCGGAAACTGGCCCGCCGCGCACTGCCTCCCATCCGGACTTTAACCGTCGGTCCAGGAATCTCACCTGGTCAACCGGCCGCTGGCTGCGGACGGGTCGCGGACTATAACCGCCGGTTCGGAATTACACCGACCCCGGAGTGCGCTGCTTACTGGTACTGCAGCCCAGTCTGCCACGGGTGATCGGCGGCCATGCGGGTGATGCGGTGTGGCCTGGGTCACACGGAGAGTGATCTGGATCTCACTCCGACCATACCTCCACACCCCCCTGAGCCGCCCTCCGCCACGCGTCCGCTCCCACTCCGGCGCGACGAACGGACCGGATCCGGCATGACGCACGGACCGGATCCGGCACGGCGGACGAACCGGACCCGAGGTTGGTCCAGACCTATTGACGGTTTGGTCTAGTCCTCTTAACGTTCCCCTCAACTTCACCCGGGAACAGCCCGTCAGATGTGCGCACGTCACGGGCCAACACGCAGTACCCGCATGCCTGTTGTGTCCTGCCATCCTCCCCTCCCCAGGAGGCACCATGCTGTCCCCCACACGTACGAGAGCGATGCTCCTGGCATCCGGCGCCGCAATCGCCGGACTGCTGGTCGCGGGCCTCTCGACGGGCGTCTCGCACGCCGCCGACAACGAGAGCTGTCGCCCCGACGGGCTGTACAAGACCGCCGGGGTCGACGTCCCGTACTGCTCGGTCTACGACTCCGAAGGCCGCGAGAAGATGGGCGCCGACCACCAGCGCCGCGTCATCGGATACTTCACCGGTTGGCGCACCGGCAAGGACGGCACCCCCGCCTACCTCGCCAACAACATCCCGTGGTCCAAGGTCACCCACCTGAACTACGCCTTCGCCCACGTCGGCGCCGACAACAAGATCTCGGTCGGCACGGACAACGCGAACAACGCCGCCACCGGCATGACCTGGCCGGGCGTCGCGGGCGCCGAGATGGACCCGGCCCTCCCGTACAAGGGCCACTTCAACCAGCTGACGAAATTCAAGAAGCAGTACCCGAACGTCAAGACGCTGATCTCCGTCGGCGGCTGGGCGGAGACCGGCGGCTACTTCGGCGACGACGGCAACCGGGTCGCCTCGGGCGGCTTCTACTCGATGGCCACCAACGCCGACGGCTCGGTCAACCAGGCCGGCATCGACACCTTCGCGGACTCCTCCGTCGAGTTCATCCGCAAGTACGGGTTCAACGGCGTCGACATCGACTACGAGTACCCGACCACGATGAAGGACTCCGGCAACCCGCTGGACTGGCAGCTCTCCAACGCCCGCCGCGCCGGCCTGGTCCAGGGCTACGCGGCCCTGATGAAGTCGCTGCGCGAGAAGCTCGACCGCGCGGGCGCCGCCGACGGCAAGCACTACCTGCTCTCCGTCGCCGCCCCCTCCTCCGGCTACCTGCTGCGGGGCATGGAGACGTTCCAGATGCAGAAGTACCTGGACTACGTCAACATCATGTCCTACGACCTGCACGGCGCCTGGAACGAGTTCGTCGGCCCGAACGCCTCGCTCTTCGACGACGGCAAGGACGGCGAACTCGCCGCCGCGAGCGTCTACTCCACCTCCCAGTACGGCGGCGTCGGCTACCTCAACACCGACTGGGCCTACCACTACTTCCGCGGCTCGATGCCGGGGGGCCGCATCAACATCGGCCTGCCGTACTACACCCGCGGCTTCAAGAACGTGCAGGGCGGCACGGACGGTCTGTGGGGCAAGGCCCCCGCGACCACCTGCCCGGCCGGCGCGGGCCTGACCAAGTGCGGTGACGGCGCGGTCGGCATCGACAACCTGTGGCACGACAAGGACACCAACGGGGCCGAGTCCCCGGCGGGCTCCAACCCGATGTGGCACGCCAAGAACCTGGAGAAGGGCGTCGTCGGCGACTACGTCACCAAGTACGGCTTCCCCGCGAACACCACGCTGACCGGCACCTACGCCCGCAAGTACGACTCCACCCTGGTGGCGCCGTGGCTGTGGAACAGCCAGAAGAAGGTGTTCCTCTCCACCGAGGACGAGCAGTCGGTGGCCGCCAAGGCCGACTACGTGGTGAACAAGGGCATCGGCGGCACGATGGTCTGGGAGCTCGCGGGCGACTACGCGTACAACTCGGCCAAGGGCCAGTACGAGATGGGCGACACGCTCACCTCCCTGATGTACGACAAGTTCAAGGCCGCCTCCCCGTACGGGGCGAAGAAGGCGGGCGCCACGCTGCCCACCCAGGCCGTGGACATCAAGACGGAGTTCACCGAGTTCAAGCTGGGCGACTCCAACTACCCGATCACCCCGAAGCTCAAGATCACCAACAACACGAACGCCACGCTGCCCGGCGGCACCGAGTTCCAGTTCGACTACGGCACCTCGGCCCCGAACAACGCCTCGGACCAGTCCGGCTTCGGCACGACGGTGATCAGCAGCGGCCACACCGGCAACAACGTCGGCGGCCTCAAGGGCGACTTCCAGCGGGTCTCCCTGAAGCTCCCGGCCTGGCAGACGCTGGCCCCGGGCGCCTCGGTCGACCTGGCGTTCAACTACTACCTGCCGGTGTCCACGCCCTCCAACTGGACGGTGAACATCTCCGGCACCACCTACGCCCTCGCCGGCGACCTGGCCCGCGGCACGACGGTGGTCCAGCCGGGCGGCGGCTCGACGCCCCCGACCACGCCTCCGACGACCCCGCCGACCACTCCTCCCACCACCCCGCCGACGACTCCTCCGACGACTCCGCCGACGGGCGGTACGTGCGCCAACCCGGCGTACGTCGCGGGCACCGTCTACAACAGCGGCAACGTCGTCTCCCACAAGGGCCACAACTGGAAGGCCCAGTGGTGGACCCAGAACGAGGAGCCCGGTACCACGGGCGAATGGGGCGTCTGGAAGGACCAGGGCGCCTGCTGACTCCCTGGCTCGCCGACACCCTGACACCCCGTAGATCGTGAGGACCCGGTGGCCCGGCGGCCACCGGGTCCTCGCTCGTTAGGCTGGCCGGATGCCCACCCATGTCACCGCGTCGGTCGCGGACTTCGAGGAACACCGCCCCCGGATGTTCGGCATCGCCTACCGCATGCTCGGTTCCGCCACCGAGGCCGAGGACATCGTGCAGGACGCCTACCTGCGCTGGACCGCGGCCGACCGCGGGGACGTCGAGCACCCGGGTGCCTGGCTCGCCAAGGCCGTCACGAACCTGTGCCTCAACGCCCTCACCTCGGCGCGCGCCCGGCGCGAGGAGTACGTCGGCCCCTGGCTCCCGGAGCCGGTGCTCACCGGGGGCGGGGCGCTCGGCCCCCTGGAGTCGGCGGAGCAGCGGGACAGCGTGTCCATGGCCGTGCTGGTGCTGCTGGAGCAGCTCACGCCGGTGGAGCGGGCCGTGTACGTCCTGCGCGAGGCCTTCGCGTACTCCCACCGGGAGATCGCCGGGCTGCTGGACCTCTCCGAGGCGAACTGCCGGCAGCTCTACCGCCGGGCGGCGACCCGGGTCGCCGCGCCGAAGCCGCGCTTCGAGCCGGACCCCGCGCGGTGGCAGAGCCTGGTGGAGACCTTCCTGGAGGCCGCGCGCGGCGGGGACGTGACCCGACTGGAGACCATGCTGACCGCGGACGCGAAGTACGTCGGGGACGGCGGCGGAGTGGTCAGCGCGGCCCTGCGGCCGATCCTGGGCCGCGACAAGGTGGCCCGCTTCGCGGTGGGCATCATGGCGAAGTACGGGGACGACCTCACGATCCGCTTCGCGGAGGTCAACGGATCACCCACGCTGCTCTTCGGCGATCTGGGAATCTTCCAGGTGGAGATCGAAGACGGCCTGGTCAGCGGCCTGCGCACGGTGACGAACCCGGAGAAGCTCGAATTCCTCCACCGGCAGCTGTCACATTCCTGAGCCCTGTCCGGTCCAAGCTGGGCAATGGACGTTCCAGCGAAGGGCAGTCCCCCATGAGCACCAAGCACCCCACGCACAACACGCACAACACGAACACCGTCCTCGTCACCGGAGGCACCGGAACCCTCGGCAAGCCGCTCGTCGCCCGGCTCCGGGAGGCGGGCCACGAGGTCCGCGTCCTGAGCCGGAGCTCGGCCGACTTCCCCGTCGACCTGCGCACCGGCGACGGCCTCGACGCGGCGATGGCGGGCGTGGAGGTGGTGGTGCACTGCGCGAGCTCGCCGGGGGGAGGGGACGACGTGGCCGCCGGCCACCTGATCGAGGCCGCACGCCGGGCGGGGACCGTGCGGAACCTCGTGTACATCTCCATCGTCGGTGTGGACGTGGTCCCCCTCGGCTACTACAAGACGAAACTGAAGGTGGAGCGGATGCTGGAGGCGTCCGGGCTGGGCGTGACGATCCTGCGCACGACCCAGTTCCACGACCTGGTGGCGCAGGTCGTGGACACCGCGTCCAAGCTTCCGGCCGTCCCGGTGCCGGTGCCGAGCGGGGTACGGGTCCAGCCGATCGCGGTCGAGGAGGTAGCGGCCCGCCTGGCGGACCTGGCGGTCCCGACCCCCGGCGGCCGGGTCCCGGACATGGGCGGCCCGGAGATCCACACCCTGCCCGACCTGGCCCGCACCTACCTCGCGGCGACGCACCGCCGACGCCGCGTCCTCCCCGTGCCGCTGGCGGGAAAGACGTACGCGGCCTTCAAGCGCGGCGGCAACCTGGCCCCGTCCCACGCGGTGGGCCACACCACGTTCGCCGAATACGCGGCGGGGCGGGGGCGGTAGGCGGGGATGGGGTGGGGTGGGGTGGGGTGGGGTACGGGGTCACGCGCTTGCGGGCCCACCACCCCCTCGGCCCCCACCCCGGAACGGTGGCTGCCCACCCGCCCCTCACGGGGGTGGGGGCGGGTGGGAGCAGCCCAGCACGGGGCACCGGGCGAGGTCGGTGCCCCGGCCGACAGGACGAGCCCCCCCCTCACCCCCCGAACAGCACCTCCTGCGCCGCCTCCCTGGCCGCCAGTTGGGCGCCCGCCAGGACCGCCGGGTCGCCCAGGGTTGTGGCTCGGACTTCCGTGGGGACCGGGGTCAGGGTGGCCAGGCGGTGGGACACTCGGGCTGCCAGGGGCGGGCCGCCGGCGCGGCCGAGTTCGCCGGCCAGGACCACGCAGCCCGGGTCCAGCAGTGCCGCGGCGGCTGCCGCGCCCAGGGCCAGGCGTTCCGCGTAGGCGTCGAGGAAGGCTTCGCCCGCGGCGCCCGCCACCGCCTGCTCGACCGGGCCCTCGAAGCCGTGTTCGCGCGCCAGTGCCTCGACGGCGTCCCGGCCGACCAAGGCGTGGAAGCCGCCCGCGCAGCCCGTGGCCGACGGCAGGCCGCCGGTGCCCGGGACCGGGAGGAAGCCGATCTCCCCGGCCCCGCCCGAGGCGCCCCGGCGGAGCCGGCCGTCCAGGACGACCGCGGCGCCCACGCCCGCGCCGAGCCACAGCAGGACGAAGGAGTCCAGGTCGCGGGCCGCGCCCTGGCTCTGCTCGGCGAGGGCGGCCAGGTTGGTCTCGTTCTCGACCAGCACCACGGCCGGCAGGCTCCGCTGGAGGGCCGCGACCAGTTCCCGGTGCCAGGCCGGCAGGCCCGAGGTGTCGCGGAGTTCGCCCGTCGCGGGGGCGACCAGGCCGGGGGCGCCGATCACGACGGTGTGCAGCTCCTCGGCCCCGGCCTCGCGGGCCGTGCGCAGCAGGGCCGCGACCGCGTCCTCGGGGGCGCCCACGGGCAGGGCGGCCCGGGCGATCGGGGTGCCGAGCAGGTCGGTGACGACGGCGGTGACGCTGTCGGTCCGTACGTCCAGGGCGGCCAGGTAGGCGCGGTGGGCGACGATCCCGTACAGCTTCGCGTTGGGGCCGCGCCGCTGTTCGCCGGACTCCCCCACGACCTCGATGAGGCCGGCCCCGGTGAGGCGGTCGACGAGGTCGGCGACCGAGGGGCGGGAGAGCCCGGTCATGGTCTTGAGCTGGGTGGCCGTCAGCGGCCCGGAGTCCTGCAGGAGTTGCAGCGCGAGGCGGTCGTTGATGGCCCGCGCCGTGCTGGGCGAGGCGGGCACGGGCGACCGGGTCGCGGCGATGGCAGAAGTCACGGCCCCCATCCTAGGCAATCGGGAGAGATATCTATCAGGCAGGGTTCCTGATAGTTTAACGCCCATGACCGGGGAACCAGACCTCAGCCCGGCGCGCCTGCGCCATGCCCGCTTCGCGATCGCCGCCGTCTTCTGCACGCACGGCGCCGTGACCGGCTCCTTCGCCACCCGCATCCCCTGGATCCAGGAGCACGCCCAGCTGAGCGCCGGCACCCTGGGGCTGGCCCTGGCCTTCCCAGCCGTGGGCGCGGCGCTGGCGATGCCCCTGGCCGGGCGGGTCAACCACCGGTTCGGCGCGCGTACCGCGCTGCGCGGGCTGCTGGCGATGTGGACCCTGGCGCTCATCCTGCCGAGCCTCGCCCCGAACCTGTTGACGCTGTGCCTCGCGCTCTTCTTCTACGGGGTCGCGGCCGGCATGTCGGACGTGGCGATGAACGCGCTGGGCGTGGAGACCGAGAACCGGCTGGGCCGCTCGATCATGTCCTCGCTGCACGGGATGTGGAGCGTGGGCGCCCTGATCGGTTCCGCCGCCGGCACGCTCGCCGCGCACGCAGGCGCCGACGCGCGGCTTCACCACCTGGTCGCGGCGCTCGCGCTGACCGCGGGCGGCTTGGTCGCCGTACGGGGCGTCCTGGACCTGAGGGCCGAACCGGACGGGGACGCGCCGCCGCATTTCGCGCTGCCTCCGAAGTCCGCGCTGCTCATCGGCGCCATCGGCTTCTGCGCGGTGTTCGCGGAGGGGGCGAGTCTGGACTGGTCGGCCGTATACCTCCAGGACACCTTGAACACGGACGCCGGGCTCGCGGCGGCCTCCACCACGGCCTTCACGTTGACCATGGCCGTCGCCCGGCTCGTCGGGGACCGGGTGGTCGACCGGTTCGGTCCGGTGCGCACGGTCCGCGCGGGTGGTGTCGTGGCCACGGCGGGCGGGCTGTTGGTGGTCCTCGCCCAGCACCCCGCGGCGGCCCTGGCCGGTTTCGGGATGATCGGGCTCGGCATCGCGGTGGTGGTCCCGCTCGCGTTCGCGGCCGCGGGGCGCAGCGGGCCGGCCCCCGCGCAGGCCATCGCGGGCGTGGCGACGATCACGTACACCTCGGGCCTGATCGCGCCGTCGGCGATCGGCGCGGTGGCCGACGCGACCTCGCTGGTGTGGTCCTTCGGGCTGGTCACCGTACTGGCCTTCGCGCTGATCGCCGGGGCCGCGGTACTGCGCCAGAGGTCTACGGTGGGGCACTCTGGGGCCACACCCGCCGAGAAGGCCCCCGGGCCCAATCGGGACGAACCAGCCCGTATACAGCCGTAACATATCGATCAACCGGCCGCAGCGGCACCCCTCGCGCTGCGGCCTCGATGTGTGACCGGCGTCGGGCGCGACCTCCGGCCGGCCGGAGAAGTGGAGTGGAACATGGGCCTCGGCGTGCGCTGGACCCTGCACGGTGACGGGCGGACGCCCGCCCCCGGCGCGGTGGTACGGCCGGACGAGCGGCTGTCGTGGCCGCGGACCGCCGGGCTCGGCGCCCAGCACGTCGTGGCGATGTTCGGCGCGAGTTTCGTCGCCCCGGTCCTGATGGGGCTGGATCCGAACCTGGCCATCATGATGTCCGGCATCGCGACGATGATCTTCCTCCTCGCGACCCGCGGCCGGGTCCCCTCCTACCTGGGCTGCTCGCTCTCGTTCGTGGGCGTGGCGGCGGCGATCCGGGCGGGCGGCGGGGACAGCGCGGTGGTCACCGGCGCCGTCTTCGTCGTCGGCGCGGCGCTGTTCCTGGCGGGTCTCGCCGTGCACCGCTTCGGCGCCCACATCATCCACGCCACGATGCCGCCGGTGGTGACGGGCGCGGTCGTGATGCTGATCGGCTTCAACCTGGCGCCCGTGACGGCCTCGACGTACTGGCCGCAGGACCAGTGGACCGCGCTGCTGACCATGCTGTTCACCGGCCTGGCGGTGGTGTGCCTGCGCGGCTTCTGGTCGCGCATCGCGATCTTCCTCGGGCTGCTCTTCGGCTACGGGCTCTCCTGGGTCCTGGACCGGATCTTCGGGCAGATCCACTCCACGACGGGCGGGGCCGAGGCCGTGGACCACTGGCGCCTGGACCTCTCCGGGGTCTCGAAGGCCGACTGGATCGGGCTGCCGTCCTTCCACGCCCCGGTCTTCGAGTGGTCGGCGATCCTGATCGCGCTGCCCGTGGTGATCGCGCTGATCGCCGAGAACGCCGGGCACATCAAGGCCGTCGCCGAGATGACCGGCGACCGGCTGGACGACAAGCTCGGCACCGCCATCGCGGCCGACGGCGCGGCGTCGATGCTGTCCACGGGGGTCGGCGGCCCGCCGAACACCACGTACTCCGAGAACATCGGCGTGATGGCGGCCACCCGGGTCTACTCCACGGCGGCGTACTGGGCGGCGGCGTTCTTCGCGCTGCTCTTCGGGCTGTGCCCCAAGTTCGGGGCGATCGTGGCCGCGATCCCGGGCGGCGTCCTCGGCGGCATCACCGTCATCCTGTACGGCATGATCGGCCTGCTCGGCGCGCAGATCTGGATCAACGGCCGGGTGGACCTGCGCAATCCGCTGAACCTGGTGCCGGCCGCGGCGGGCATCATCATCGGCATCGGCGGAGTGAAGCTGCAGATCACCGACAGCTTCGAGCTCGGCGGCATCGCGCTGGGCACCATCGTGGTGATCACGGGCTACCACACGCTGCGGTACTTCGCCCCGGCGCACATGAAGGTCGAGGAGCCCCTGCTGGACGAGGGCACCTCGACGTACGACGAGGACCCGACCGACGGCGACGACAAGCGGAGTTGACGCCTCTTCGCCCGAACCGGGGAAGCGCACGGCCAAGTTCCCCGGATCCGGGGCGGCGGCTGCGACGCTGCCTGACATGGAAGCGGTGCTGGCGCGGATGCGCGCCCTGGACGAGCGGCTCCCCGCGCAGGACGGTGTCGCCGTCTTCAACCGGGTGTACCTGACCGTGACGGAGACCCTGTACGAGCGGATCTCCCACGGGGGTTTCCCCGCACCTCGCAGGGCAGCCGTGCTGAGCACGCGCTTCGCGGAGCGCTACCTGACGGCGGTGGAGGCGGACCGGCCGCCGGCCTGCTGGCGGCCGCTGCTCCAGTACCGCCGCCACCCGGGCGTACGTCCGCTCCAGCACGCGCTGGCCGGCATCAACGCGCACATCGGCCACGACCTGGCGCTGGCGGTGGTGGCCACCTGCCACGCGCTGGACTGCGAACCGCGGGCCTTGGAAGCGGACTTCGACCGGGTCGGCGACACCCTCGTCGCCCTGGAGGAGCGCATCCGCGAGGACCTGATGCCGGGGCCGGACCTGCTGGAGATCGCCGATCCGCTGACCCACTTGCTCGGCTCGTGGAGCCTGGAGCGAGCCCGTTCGGGCGCCTGGGCGGCGGCCCGCCTGTTGTGGACCCTGCGCCGCTCCCCCGATCTGGCGGAGGAGTTCGCCGAGTCCCTGGACTCGGGCGTCGGCCTGGTGGGCCGCTGCCTGCTCACGCCGACGGGGCCGAAACCCCGTGCGGCCTGGGCCTTCGCCCCCTAGCCTGACGCCGTGACCAGCTTCGCCACGCACCGCCGACGGGTGCACGACACCGGGCTCCCGCCGTACCGGCGGCTGTCGGCGCTGCGCACCTGCCTGACCGAGTTCGCCCCGTACGGGTTCCGGGCGACCTATCACCACCTGTGCCGCAGCGCGGGGATCCCCCGGGACCTGGAGCGGGATCCGGGAGCGTTGGTGTGGGCGGTGGAAGAACTGCACGCCGCCCGGGCGCTGTGGCTGACCGAGCAGGCCGGGTGGGAGTCGCGCCGCCGTGCCCAGAAGGGTGCCGGTGTCCGTGTTCCCGATCCACCCGCGCCCACGGTCCGGCTGTGGTGCCCCGATCCCGAGTTCCACCCGGCCGCACCGCTGCCCGCCGTGATGCCCCGCCTGATGTCCGCCCCGCGGGCCGGTGACCTCGCGGTCTGCCCGCTGTGCGAGACGGACCGGGGCACGACGCCACTGCGCGACGGGTACTGGCTCCATCGGCTGTGCGCGGGCTGCGGGGTGAGCCTGGGGCGGCGCGAGCAAGGCCATGCCCGGGCCGTGCAGGACGCACAGAAGGCCCGTTGGAAGCTCGTGTGGAGCCGGACGGTGTGAAGGGGACGGCATGAGAACGGGCCGCCGCCGCGCTCGTGGCGCGGGGGCGGCCCGTGGTCACGGGGGTCCCGGATGGGGGTCCCTGGTGGCCGGGGGAGGTCAGTCCTCCGGGAGTTCGACCGGGGCGATCTCGTCGTACACGTCGCCCGGGCCCGGGTTGACGGCGTCCGTGGAGCCGCCGAGGTGGTGCATGACGCCCCAGACCGCGTTGAGGGCGGTCTGGACGGCGCCCTCGGCCCAGCCGGCCGTCCAGGAGATGTCGTCGCCCGCGAGGAAGATGCCGCGCTTGTCCTCGGGGAGGCGGTCCTGCATGAAGTGGGTGAACAGGCGCCGCTGGTAGCGGTAGTGGCCCGGCAGGTTGGCCTTGAACGCGCCCATGAAGTAGGGCTCGTCCTCCCAGGACACGGTCACCGGGTTGCCGATGATGTGACGGCGGATGTCGACCTTCGGGTAGATCTCGCCGAGGGACTTCAGCATGACCTCCATCCGCTCGTTCGCGGACAGCGGCAGCCACTTCAGGCTGTCGTCGCACCACGTGTACGAGAGGCAGATGACGGCGGGCTTGTCCGGGCCGTTGTCCAGCAGGTAGGTGCCGCGGGTCATGCGGTCGGTCAGGGTCATCGACATGACGTCGCGGCCCGTCTCCTCGTCCTTGTCCAGCCAGAAGG
The DNA here is from genome assembly GCF_042889825.1 of Streptomyces sp. NPDC002467. Taxonomy (NCBI): domain Bacteria; kingdom Bacillati; phylum Actinomycetota; class Actinomycetes; order Kitasatosporales; family Streptomycetaceae; genus Streptomyces; species Streptomyces sp. NPDC002467. Next base: position 75,975 of record NZ_JBIARJ010000009.1, read on the forward strand.
GGCGGTCGACGGGGACGAAGAGCTTCGAGCTCTCCATGTAGTGGGTGCGCTCGATCGCCGTCCAGTGGTCGATCGGGAAGAGGGTGTCGTCACACGCGATCTTGGACAGGAGCATCCAGGACTGCGCGGTGAAGATCGCGGCGCGGTACGTGCGGATGTCGCCCGAGGAGTCGGTGACCGTGATGCGGTTGCCGGCCGTGCGGTGCAGGCGGGTGACGGCCGGGCGCGGGGTCCCGTCGTGCAGGGAGGACAGGGAGGTGCCCTGGGCCCAGTGGACGATCTTCTCGGGCTCGCGCTCCCACAGGCGCAGCGGCAGCTGCTGCGAGCCGCCCACGATGCCGCGGTGGTGGTCGTCGGCCTCGGTGTAGACGACGCGCAGGATCTCCAGGATGGAGTTCGGGAAGTCGGTGTCCCAGCCGCCCGTGCCGAAACCGACCTGGCCGAAGATCTCGCGCTTGCGGAAGGACTTGAACGCCTCCGACTTGCAGAGGAACCCGTAGAAGGTCTCGTCGTCGAGCTTCTCGACGAGCTTGGCCCAGATCTCGCGGATGCGCGGGACGTCCCGCTCGCGCATCGCGGTGTTCATGTCGGAGAAGTCGGCGCCCTCGTCGAGGCAGGCGTTCCACGCGTCGGCGACGTCGCGGTAGATCTGCGGGAGGTCGGCGATGGTCTCGGCGTAGTGCGTCTCGCCCTTGAGGTCGACGACCGTGGAGGGGGTGGCCTCGGCGAGCGGGTTCGGGAACGGCTCGGTGACCAGGCCGACCAGGTCGATGTAGTGCTGGAGGGCCGTGGAGGAGGGCGGGAAGCGCATGGCGCCCATCTCGGCGGTGAGGCCCTCGGTCTCGGCGCCCTCGAAGCCGACGGTGCGCAGCCGGCCGCCGATCTGGTCGGCCTCGTAGACGACGGGCTTGAGGCCCATCTTCATGAGCTCGTAGGCCGAGATGATGCCGGACAGCCCGCCGCCGATGACGGCGACCTCGGTGCCGAACTCGGTCGCCGGTATCTGGCCGAGCCCCGCCGGGTGGGCCAGGAAGTCGTCGTACGCGTAGGGGAAGTCCGGGCCGAACATGGTGATCGGCGGCTGTCCGTCGCCGTGCGGGACGGCGGTGGTGGGCACCGTGGACGTCATGGGGTACGACTCCTTGCGGGGGTGGGGCAGGGGGGAGGGCGGTGCGGGCGGGACTCAGACGAGCGAGGCGTAGAGCCCGGGGCGGCGGTCGCGCAGGTAGGGGTTGGTCGTGCGCGACGCGCTGAGCAGCTCGGGATCGGCCTCGCCGAACACCAGCTCCTCGCCGCGGCCGGCCCGGGTGCGGGTGACCCCGTCGGGGCTCGCCAGGCAGCTGAGTCCGACGAACTCGAACTCGCCTTCCGGACCGGTGCGGTTGACGTACGCGATGTACATCTGGTTCTCGAAGGCCCGTACGGGCACGAGCTGTTCGGCGACGAACTGGAACGGGTGCATCTGCGCGGTCGGCACCAGGAGGAGGTCGGTGCCGGCGAGCGCGTGGGCCCTGACGTTCTCGGGGAACTCCACGTCGTAGCAGATCATGATGCCGATGCGGAGGTCGCCGAGGTCGGCCTGGACGACGGGGGTGTCGCCGGGGGTGAAGGCCTCCTGCTCGAAGCAGCCGAAGAGGTGGGTCTTGCGGTAGTTCGCGAGCGGGGCGCCGTCGGGGCCGATGAGCTGCGCCGAGTTGTACACGGCGTCGCCCGAGCGCTCGGGGTAGCCGTACAGGACGGCGATCCCGTGGCGGCGGGCGATGCCGCCGATGGCGTGGGCGGACTCGCCGTCGGCCGGTTCGGCGCGGTCGGCGATGTCCTGGGGGTCCAGGGCGTAGCCGGTGAGGAACATCTCCGAGGTCACGAGGAGCCCGGCCCCGCTCTGTGCGGCGCGCGCCGCGGCCTCGTCGAGCGCCTTCAGGTTCTCGGCGGTGTCGCCGAGCCGTCCGGAGCTCTGGAGGAGGGCGGTGCGCAGCGGGGCCATGGATATCCTCTGTGGCAGGAGGGGTGGGGGTCGTAAAACGGTACGTTCGGACGTTCGACCCGGACAAGCCGTGACCGTTGCGCTCGGAGCATCGATTCGTTGCGCGTTCCGCCGGGTGGGCGGCGATTCGTTGCGCACCCCCCCGTACGGCTGCCTCGGCGCCCCCCTGAGCGAGACCGTGCGCCCGCCCTACGGGGCCGTCCGGAAGGCCGGGTGGGCCCCGAGGAAGCGCAGGTCGTCGAGGATTCCGGGGGTGTGGTTGGAGACGACGCGGCCGCTCCAGGTGTCGACGAGGGCGGGAACGGTCAGCGTGCCGTCGAAGTGGTGGCCGGTGGCCTCGTAGGCCAGGCGCAGGGCGGTGTGGGCGCCCGCGGTGTGCCCGGGGGCCGCGGGGAGGACGGTGGCGGCGACCCGGCCCTCCAGACCGAGCGCGGCCAGGGCGCCGGCCACCCGCAGGGAGCGGGGACAGTCAGGACCGAGATAGAGGTGGTAGCGGTGCGGGACGGGCGAGAAGCCGGTCCCGATGCGGCCGCGCAGCTCGGCATGGGGCGATCCGGCGGCCGGGGCCGGTACGGCGACGACGGGCGGCAGGGCGGGCGCGGTGGCGACGGCCAGCTCGGCCGGTACGGCGGCGGCGTTGGGCGGGGCGGGCACGGCGATGGAGGGCATGACGCTCCCTGGGCGGAAGAGGGCACGGCGTGCTGCCGGGTCGCGCGGTGCACGCCCGGTCGTTTCCAGGGGGTGCCGGTCGGGGCCTCCCCTGCGGAGTCAGCGGCCGAAGGCGCTGCAGACCCGCAGGAGGTCGATGTGGAGGCGCCGGGTGAGCCACCAGCGGCGGAGGGTCCGGTCCTGCGAGTACGCCGATCCGGCCGTGTCCACGGTCCCGCCCCCCGTCCCGTACTCGTCGCGCGCTCGTGCCGTACCGGTCCCGAACTCGTCGTCTCTTCGGCGGCGGCCGGTCTCGCGGTGGTTAGGCTTCCCGCGGCGGGCACGCTCCATGCGCCCGTCTCCCGCAGTCTCGTGGCGGCGCCCGGGGCCGTCAAGAAGGCGGTCACGGTCGGTTCGCGGCCACCTACGGAAGGAATCCGGCACCCATGTCCCCCGAGACCGGGCCCGTACCCGGCGACGAAGTGCTCGACAATCCGGTCTGGGCGGCGCTGACCGGACCGCACCGCGCCTTCGCCGAGCACGGGCCCTCGGGTCTGGCCGCCCGGTACGCGCAGGACGCGAGCCCGTTCGCGGCCCTCGCCGACCCGGCGGACCCCCGCGCGTGGGCGGACCTGGCGGCGCTGGTCGGGCCGGACGAGGGCGTCTGGGTGACCGGACTGCTGACCCCGCCGCCGGGCTGGGAGACCGTGATGACCATTCCCGGCGTACAGATGGACGGCCGGGCGGTACGGGCCGAGGCCGCGCCCGGGGCGGTCCCGCTGGGCCACGGTGACGTGCCGGAGATGCTGGAGTTGGTGGAGCTGACCCGGCCGGGCCCGTTCATGGACCGGACCGTCGAGCTGGGCACGTACCTGGGGATCCGGGAGGAGGGCCGGCTCGTGGCGATGGCCGGGGAGCGGATGCGGCCGACGGGCTGGTCGGAGATCAGCGCGGTGTGCACGCACCCGGAGTTCCGGGGCCGCGGCCTGGCCGCCGCCCTGATCCGGGCGGTCGCGGCGGCGGTGCGGGAGCGCGGGGACGTCCCGTTCCTGCACGCGGCGGCGGAGAACACGGGGGCGGTGCGGCTGTACGAGTCGATGGGGTTCACGGTGCGGCGCCGGCCGGACTTCGTGGGGCTGCGCACGCCCGCCAAGGAGGCCTGATCCGGGATCCGTCGGCCACGGCGGGGTTTCGCGGGGCGCTGCGCGGTCAGACGCGTGGCACACCCACGGAAAGGAACAGCCATGACCGACGTCTCGCGCCTGCCCGGATCCGCGCACCATCACTGGCAGTGGCAGCTGCGCGCCGCCTGCCGGAATCTGGGCCCGGGTCGCTTCTACCATCCCGCCGGGGAGCGGGGCGAGGACCGGGAGGAGCGGGACGCGGCCGCCAAGCGGGTCTGCGGAGGGTGCCCCGTCCGGGCGGCCTGTCTGGAGCATGCGCTGCGGACCCGGGAGCCGTACGGGGTCTGGGGCGGGCTGACGGAGGAGGAGCGCCGCCCCCTCGTCCGCCCGGGGGCCGCGGTTCGCGCATCGGCGGGCCGCTAGGCCGTCTCTTCCGGACCCTCCCTGACCAGCGCCCGCTCGTGCGGGACGTGCCGGGGCGCACCCGGCGGCGTGCGTCGGGTGCGCCCCGGGCCGGTTACAGGCGGGTCAGGTCATGTCGATCTCGCGGTGCGCGCCGTGGAGCAGCGCCCAGATGATGAAGATGTTGACGACGACCAGCGTCATCGCCCAGAAGGGGTAGTACGGGATCGACAGGAAGTTGGCGAGGGCGCCCAGCCCTGCGACGACCACGCCGAAGTACCGCGCCCACAGGGTTCCGCTGAGGACGGCGCAGCCGGCGATGACGATGAGGACGCCCAGGATGAGGTGGACCCAGCCCCAGCCCGTGAGGCTGAACTCGAAAACGTAGTGGCGGGTCCTGAGGAAGATGTCGTCCTTGGCGATGGCCGCGATGCCTTCGAAGGCCGCCATCGCGCCACCGAAGATCATCAGTGCTGCGGCGAAGGCGGTGGTGCCGGAGACCGGCACTCGCCATGGTTGGGTCCCGGCCGCGTTGGGGCGGGTGGTGTCACTGGCCATGCAGGCCTCCTCGGGCGACGGGCCCGTCCGGCCGGTCGACCTTGCCGGACCGGCGCGTGATCCCCCGTCCCAGCGTGGCACGGGGGATACGCGTCGGCATTCCGGCCACCCGGGTGCGCCGCGCTGGTGCGCCCGCGGCGCGTTACGCCGGGGCGCCCGAGGTGAAGCGGCGCAGCAGCGGGGAGAGGACCAGGACGGACTTCGTGCGCTCCACGAAGGGCTCTCCCGCGATGCGCTCCAGTACGCGCTCGAAGTGGCGCATGTCGGAGGCGAAGATCTGGACGAGGGCGTCCGCGTCGCCGGTGACGGTCGACGCGGACACCACCTCGGGGTACCGCTCCAACCCTCGCCGGATGTCGTCCGGCGAGGTGTTGTGGCGACAGTAGATCTCGATGAAGCCCTCGGTCTCCCAGCCCATGGCGGCGGGGTCGACGCGGACGGTGAAGCCGGTGATGGCCCCCTCCGCACGCAACCGGTCCACGCGCCGCTTCACGGCGGGGGCGGAGAGCCCGACCTCGGAGCCGATGTCCGCGTAGGAGCGGCGGGCGTCCTCGGCGAGGGCGTGCACGATGCGTTCGTCGAGATCGTTCAGTCGCACTGCGGGTGGATCACTTCTCTGCTGTGGCCACTTCTGCTTCCGTGGCGAGGCGGGAGCGGCGGATGCCGTACAGGAAGTAGACCACGAGGCCGACGGCCATCCAGCCACCGAAGACCATCCAGGTGGCGCTGTCGAGCTCGAACATCATGTAGGCGCAGGCGATGGCGCCGAGGATCGGGGTGACGGGGAAGAGCGCCACCTTGAAGGTGCGCGGCATGTCGGGCTTGGTGCGGCGCAGGATGATCACGGCGACGTTGACCAGGCCGAAGGCGAAGAGGGTGCCGATGCTGGTGGCGTCGGCGAGCTTGCCCAGCGGGATGAAGGCCGCGAGGACGCCGCAGAAGAGGGAGACGATCACCACGTTGGCGCGGGGGGCGCCGGTCTTCTCGTCGACCTTGGCGAAGACCTTGGGGACGAGGCCGTCGCGGGACATCGCGAAGAGGATGCGGGTCTGGCCGTAGAGGACGGCGAAGACGACCGAGAAGATCGCGACGATGGCGCCGGCGGCGAGGACGACGCCCCAGATGCTGTTGCCGGTCACGTCGGTCATGATCTGGGCGAGCGCGGCCTCGGTGCCCTCGAAGTCCTGCCACGGCATGGCGCCGACGGCGACGAAGGCGACGAGCACGTAGAGGACGGTGACGATGGCCAGCGACAGCATGATCGCGCGCGGCAGGTCCTTCTTCGGGTTCTTGGCCTCTTCACCGGCGGTGGAGGCGGCGTCGAAGCCGATGTAGGAGAAGAAGAGGGTCGAGGCGCCGGCGGCGATGCCGGTCATGCCCAGCGGGGCGAGCGGGGTGTAGTTGCCGGCCTTGATGCCCATGACGCCGATGCCGATGAAGAGCAGCAGGGTGACGATCTTGACGCCGACCATGATCGAGTTGACGGTGGCGCTCTCCTTGGCGCCGCGCATCAGGAAGACCATGGAGAGCAGGACGACGACCAGCGCCGGCAGGTTGATGAACCCGCCCTCGCCCAGGGGCGCGGAGACGGCTTCGGGGATGGTGACGCCGATGGTCCCGTCGAGGAACTCGTTGAGGTACTGGCCCCAGCCGACGGCGACCGCCGCGACGGAGACGGCGTACTCCAGGACCAGGCACCAGCCGCAGATCCAGGCGATGAGCTCGCCCATGGTGGCGTACGCGTAGGAGTACGAGGAGCCGGAGACGGGGACGGAGCCGGCCAGCTCGGCGTAGGAGAGGGCCGAGAACAGGGCGGTCAGGCCCGCGAGGATGAAGGAGATCGTCACGGCGGGGCCGGCCTTGGGGGCGGCGGTGCCGAGGACGACGAAGATGCCGGTACCCAGGGTGGCACCGATGCTGATCATGGTCAGCTGCCACATGGTGAGCGAGCGGCGCAGCGTGCCGCCCTCGCCCTGCCCGCCCTCGGAGACGAGCCGCTCGACCGGCTTGCGCCGCATCAGCGGGTTCACGGTCCTACGGGGCTCGGTCGTGGCGGGGGGCGCCTGGCCGGTGTCGAGCACTCGGGAACTCCTTCTCACTGCGGATGGGGACTGTCGGCGTCGACCGCAGCGGTTCCGGAGCAAGGATCAGGCAGAACTCTGCCCGGGCATGCGGACCGCCGAGCAGGCGGTCGCGCCACTCCACGTACAGGGGGTGAGCCTACGAGCTGAGCGATACCGCCCGTAATGCACCTTCCTTGCACATTGGCGAACGATCGTTGCGCGGATCCGTCCGGAATGGTCCTTTGTTGCGCGCGGACGATCGATCACTGCGCAATCCACCCGAACCCCCTTTCTTGACACTTCGTCAGATCTGCCGCAGCGTGCCGCCATGGATCTGGACGTGCTCTACGAGATCGACGTACGCAAGCCCTGGCCGGGGACCCACCCGCACGGCCAGCGGGCCGCCGAGCAGCGCGCCTACCGGGAGGCCGTCGAGCAGATCAGGCTCGCCGACCGGATGGGGTTCCGGACCGTGTGGGCGGTCGAGCACCACTTCCGCGAGGGCCGCTCGCACTGCCCGGCCCCCGAGGTCCTCCTCGGGCACCTGGCGGGGCTGACCAAGGGGGTCCCCCCGGACGAAGTCTGGGGGAGGATCCGGCTCGGCTTCGGGGTGACCCTGACCCCCTTCGGCTTCACCCCGCCGCAGCGCATCGCGGAGAAGGTGGCCACCGTGGACGTGCTGTCCGGCGGCCGGGTGGAGTGGGGCACCGGGCGCTCCACCCCCATGGAGCAGGCCGCCTTCGGGGTGGACCGGGAGCGGTCGCGCGACGACTGGCGCGAGGCTGTCGGCATCGTGACCGGGATGTGGCGCGAGGAGTACTTCGCCCACGAGTCCGAGCGGTTCCGCTTCCCCCGCCGCATGGTCACGCCCAAGCCCGTGCAGGACCCCCACCCTTCCCCAAGCTCTCGGCTTCGCTCGAGCAGGGGAGACCCCATTGCCTGGATGGCGGCCACCTCCCCCGGCTCGGCCGAGGTGGCCGGGGCCGCCGGGCTCGGGCTGCTCTCCTTCTCGATCATGCAGCCGCTGGAGGCGATGGCCCGGCAGGTGGCGGCCTACCGGGCGGCCGCCCTCGACCCCCGCCCGCTCACCGACGTCACCACGAACCGGGTCAGCGCCTACACCCTCGTCCACGCGACCGCCCCGCGCGCGCGGCCCGACGCCCGGGTGTGGGACTCGGTGGCCTGGTGGTACTCGAACCTGGCCCGCTTCACCCTGGAGTGGGAGCTGCCGCACCTGGCCCCGGAGGAGCGCGAACGGGCCTTCCCCCTGCTGAACCCGATCCTCGAAGGAGAGGTGCCCGTACGGGAGTTCAGCGACGGGGACATGATCCTCATCGGGGACGCGGAGACCATCGTCGCCAAGGCCAAGCGGTACGCGGACCTCGGGGTGGACCAGTTGATCTGCTACGTGCAGTGGGGGTACCTGGAGCACCGGGAGATCCTGCGCACCCTGGAGGTCCTGGGGAAGGAAGTCATCCCGGAACTGGCCCGGTACGAGCCCCGCGGGGCCTCCTCGTGACCGCGTCCGAGCCCCTCGACCCGCCTGCGTTCGAGCCCCTCGACCCGGCTGCGGCCGAGCCCCTCGACTCCTCCCCCGTGCCCGACTACGCCGCCCTGCACCGCCTCGACGGCCGCCGCCTGGTCCTGCTCGGCGCGGGCAACGGCATCGGCCGGCAGAGCGCCCACGCCCTGGCCGCCGCCGGCGCCCGGGTGCTGTGCGCGGACGTGGACGAGGGGCGGGCCGCGGCCGTCGCCCGCGAGACCGGGGGCGTCCCGTACGCCTGCGACGTGACCCGCCGGGAGGCCGTACGCACCTTGTTCGCGCGGGCGCCGGAGCTGCTCGGCGGCCCGGTCGGCGGGGTGGTCGACATCGTCGGCATGGCCCGGTACGCGGCGCTGCCCGAGCTGGACGACGCCGGCTGGGACTGGCACTTCGACCTGGTCCTGCGGCACGCCTGGCTGGCCGTGCAGTACGGCGGCGAGGCCGTCGCGGCGGCCGGCGGCGGCCCGCTGGTCTTCGTCGCCTCCGTCTCCGGGCTCACGGCCGCCCCGCTGCACGCCGCGTACGGGGCCGCCAAGGCCGGCCTGATGGCATTGGTGCGCTCGGCGGCGGTGGAACTGGGCCCGCGCGGGGTACGGGTGAACGCGGTGGCGCCGGGCGTGGTGTGGACCCCGCGGGTCGCCGCCCTGCTGGGCGCCGAGGGGCGGCGGCGCAACGCGGAGAACGCCCCGCTGGGCCGGGTGGCCGAGACCTCGGACATCGCGGCCGCCCTGTACTTCCTGGCCTCGCCGCTGTCCTCGTACGTGACGGGCCAGACGCTCGTGGTGGACGGCGGGGTCGGTGTGAAGTTCCCGTACCCGACGATCGGAGGCGAACAGTGAACGCCCACAGCGCCGGCAGCACCGAGAGCACCTACGACGGCACCCACGGTCGGTGGCAGGACCCGCAGCCGTTCCTGCGCGGGGTGGCCTGGCTGGACAAGGGGCGTCCGGTCCGCGCCGACCCGGCGGACACCATGCGGCTGCCCTGGGACACCGGGGAGCGGGCCACCCTGCCCATCGGGGTCCGGCTGGAGTTCACCACGGCGGCCGCGACGGCGGTCGAGATCCGCTACCGGGCGACGGTGCCCGGCCCCACCGACTCGCTGCGCGACCTCTCGCACCTCTTCTCCCTGTGGGACCGGCACGGGGTGGTGACCGAAGTCTTCACCGAACCGGCCGCGGAGTCCGTCGTACGGATCGAACTGGGCGGCGGCCACGGCCCGTTCACCATCCACCCGCCCGAGGCCCAATCGCCCCTGGTACTCGGCCTGCGCGGGATCGGCGGCGACCTGGACCCGGCGCCGCCCGCCCCCCGCTGGGTGGTGCACGGCGACTCCATCACCGAGGGCTGGTGGTCGACCCGCCCCGCGCACGGCTGGCCGGCGGTCACCGGCCGGGCGCTGGGCTGGGACACCGTCAACCTCGGCTATGCGGGCGCCGCGCGCGGTGAGCTCGCCACCGCCGAGCAGCTCGCGGGCCTGCCCGCCGACGTCCTGACCCTCGCCTTCGGCACCAACTGCTGGTCCCGGGTGCCGTTCTCGGCGCCGATGTTGTACGAGACCACGCGGGCGTTCCTCGAACTGGTCCGCCAGGGCCACCCCAGGACCCCGCTGCTGCTGGTCTCCCCCGTGCTGCGGCCCGACGCCGAACGCACCCCGAACCGGCTGGGCGCCACCCTGGGCGCGTTGCGCGACGCGATGGAGCGGGCCGCGCGGGACCGGATCGCCGCCGGGGACGAGCGGCTGGCCGTGCTCCCGGGGCGGGACGTGCTCGGTCCGGAGCACCTGGAGGACGGTCTGCACCCCAACGACGCCGGACACCGGGTCCTCGGCCTCGCTGTGGTCACGGCTCTGCGGCGGGCCGGGTTCGCCGCCGGGTAGGTGAAACAGCCCACACCGGTCCCGGTGAACGGTTCGCCGCCTCCGGGGCGTGTCCTGGGCAAGTTGCCGCCGCTTCGGAAAGAACGCGGGCGGCGGACACGACGGACACGATGTGGGAGAGATCAAAATGGGCATCAAGCGCGGAACCACCCTGGCCGCGGCCGTGATCGCCGTCGCCCTCGCGGCGACGGCCTGCGGCCCGAACGACGACAAGGCCGCGGACTACGTCAAGCCGGCCGGCGCCGATTCCTACGCGGCCCCTGCGGCGGAAGGCGCGCCGGCCGCCAAGTCGGCCGGGCAGCTGGCCATCGGCGACAACGCGCAGCTCGGTCCGGTGCTGACCGACGCCGCCGGTCTGACCCTCTACCGCTTCGACAAGGACACGGCGAAGCCGCCGAAGTCGAACTGCGAAGGGGACTGCGCGAAGACGTGGCCGGTGGTCGCCGCGGGCGACGTCACCGCGGCCGCGGGCATGGACCCGTCGCTGCTCGGCGAGGTCGTGCGCGGCGACGGCACGAAGCAGCTGACGGTGGCCGGCTGGCCCGCGTACCGGTTCAACAAGGACGCCAAGGCCGGCGATGTGAACGGCCAGGGCGTCGGCGGGGTGTGGTTCGCCTTCGCACCGGACGGCAAGAAGGCCGCGAAGGCGGCGCCGGGTGCGGGTGCTCCGTCCCAGGCCGACGCGAACGCGGGGCTGTCGGTGGCGAAGGACCCGAAGCTGGGCGACCACATCGTCGACGGCAAGGGCATGACGGTCTACCGGTTCAAGCCGGACACCGCGTGGCCGATGGAATCCAAGTGCACCGGCGACTGCGTCGCCAAGTGGCCGGTGGTTCCGCCGGTCGACAAGGCGAACGCCAAGGGCATCGTGGAGAAGGGCTACTCCGTCCTGGACCGCCCCGACGGCAAGAAGCAGCAGGCCGTCGACTGCTGGCCCGTCTACACCTTCACCGGTGACAAGAAGCCCGGCGACGTCAACGGCCAGGGCGTCGGCGGCACCTGGTACGCCGTCTCGCCCGAGGGCAAGCTCATCACCGTCCAGTAGCCGCCCTCCGCTCCGCCTGATCCGCGCGGTCCTCCGCCCCCACCCCTCCCCAGGGGCGGGGGCCGCGCACCGTTCCGCCCCGGCGGGCCGCTCTCTACACTCGGCCGCATGCTGCGCGTACTGGCCGTCGACGACGAGAAGCCGCTCCTGGAGGAGCTCCTCTACCTGCTGCGCTCCGATCCCCGGGTGCGCAGCGCGGAGGGCGCCTCGGACGCCACCGAGGCCCTGCGCCGGATCACCCGGGCGCTGGAGGCCGGGCCCGACGGGGCCGACGGCATCGACGTGGTGTTCCTCGACATCCACATGGCCGGGCTGACCGGGCTGGACATCGCACGGCTGCTGGCCGGGTTCGCGCGGCCGCCGCTGATCGTGTTCGTCACGGCGCACGAGGGGTTCGCCGTACAGGCCTTCGACCTCAAGGCCGTGGACTACGTACTGAAGCCCGTGCGCCCGGAGCGGCTCGCCGAGGCCGTCCGGCGGGCCTGCGCGCAGTTGGACCGGGACCGGCAGCCCGCGCCGTCGGCCCCGGCGGCCGCCGCGGCGCAACCGCCGGTGGTTCCTGCGGCCGCGCCGCAGCGGCCGTCGGTGCCCGAGCCCGCCTCGCCGGCTTCCTCCGAACGCGGCGCGGACCAGATCGCCGTCGAACTGGGCGGGGTCACCCGGTTCGTGGCCATCGCCGACATCGCGCACGTCGAGGCCCAGGGCGATTACGCCCGCCTGCACACCGCCGAGGGCAGCCACCTGGTCCGGATCCCACTGTCCACGTTGGAGGAACGCTGGGCGGCGCGCGGGTTCGTCCGCATCCACCGCCGCCACCTGGTGGCGCTGGCCCGCATCGACGAGCTGCGGCTGGACGCGGGCGCCACGAGCGTCCGGGTCGGCTCGGCGGAGCTCCAGGTCAGCCGCAGGCACGCGCGGGCGCTCCGGGACCTGCTGATGCGTCAGGCGACGGGCTGAGCCGTCCGACCGTCCGGCGGCCCGCACCCGCCGTTCGTCGCAAGGCGAGTGGCGTACGGCGATCGGGCGGAGTGAACGGCCCGCCGATGCCACCGGCCCTGCGTATCGTGCATATTCCGGCGCGGGACGCGGGAGGAGCGAGATGTCCGAAATCCAGGCGCTGCTGGACGCGCTGACCGGACTGTCCCCCACCAGGCCCGCCGGACCCGCCGAGGCCGAGAGCCTGCTGGCCGGGCTGCGCAGTGCGGCCGCCCGTTGGGCCGACGTCCTCTACGAGGCCCGCGAGGGCGTGCGCGAGCAGGTGCCGCCGCGGGCGGAGGCCGCTCTGACGCTGGCGTTCCGGCGGGCGGAGGAGTCGTACGTGGAACTGGAGATCGCCCTGCGGGACTGCGCCGACCACCACGACCCGGCCGTCTGACCTGCGGTCCGCACCGCCGATGGAAAGGTCCGGCTCCGCGGCACGGGGCTCCGCCCCGGACCCCGCGCCTCAATCGCCGGCGGGGCTGGATTTGGCCGATGCAGTCCGCCAGGCGCGGGCTGGATTGCCGCGCAGCGGCATCCACGCCCACCCACCCGCACGGGCCGGATCGCGCCTGTTGCCCGACCGACGGCCGCAAATAGACTCCGGTCACCCCACCCCCCGGCCGAAGGATCCGCCCGTGAACCAGACGTACGCGCTGACCGCGGTCACCGCGGTCGTCCTGGTCACGGTCACGCTCGGCGCGCTCGGACTGCGGATATCTCGGACCACCTCCGACTTCTACGTGGCTTCCCGCACCGTCGGCCCCCGCCTGAACGCCGCGGCCATCAGCGGGGAGTACCTGTCCGCGGCGTCCTTCCTCGGGGTGGCAGGGCTGGTGCTCTTGCAGGGGCCCGAGATGCTCTGGTACCCGGTCGGCTACACGGCCGGCTACGTCGTCCTCCTCGCCCTCGTCGCGGCCCCGCTGCGCCGCTCCGGGGCGTACACGCTGCCCGACTTCGCCGAGGACCGGCTGGAGTCGCAGGCGGTGCGCCGGACCGCGGTGCTCCTCGTCGCCGGGGTCGGCTGGCTGTACCTGCTGCCGCAGTTGCAGGGCGCCGGGCTGACGCTGGAGATCCTGACCGGCGCCCCGCACTGGGTCGGCGGGGTGGTCGTCGCCGTCGTGGTGACCGCGGCGGTGGCGGCGGGCGGGATGCGGAGCATCACCTTCGTGCAGGCCTTCCAGTACTGGCTGAAGCTCACCGCCCTGCTCGTCCCGGCCTTCTTCCTGGTCGCCGCCTGGGTCGGGGACGGCGCGCCGCGCGTCTCCTTCGACGCCCCGGCCGTGTTCCGCGAGCACACCGCCGTCACCGTCGCCGAGGACGTACGGCTGTCGCTGGAGGCGCCGCTCACCGTGTCGGTGACGGGGCAGGTGGACGGGCGCGCGTACGACGGGGAGCCGGTGACCCTGGCCTCCGGTCCGCATTCCGTACGGGCCCACGCGCGGCTGGAGTTCGCCCCGGACACGCCCGTGCCCGACACCCGGGCGGAGGCGGGCATGGGCGTGTCCAGCTGGTCGCAGCCGCTGTCCGGGGACCACGAGGGGTACCGGCTGTACGCGACCTACGGGCTGATCCTGGCGACGTTCCTCGGGACGATGGGCCTGCCGCACGTGGCGGTGCGCTTCTACACGAGCCCCAACGGGCGGGCCGCGCGCCGCACCACGCTGGTGGTGCTGGGGCTGGTCGGGGCCTTCTACCTGCTGCCGCCGCTGTACGGGGCGCTGGGCCGGATCTACGCTCCCGAGCTCGCCCTGACCGGTGACGCGGACGCGGTCGTGCTGGTGCTCCCGGAGCGGATGCTGGGCGGGTTCCTCGGGGACCTGCTGGGGGCGCTGCTGGCCGGGGGCGCGTTCGCGGCGTTCCTGTCGACGGCTTCGGGGCTGACGATGGCGGTGGCGGGGGTGCTGCACCAGGACCTGCTGCCGTCGCGCGGGGTGCGCAGCTTCCGCGTCGCGGTGCTCGTGGCGATCCTGGTGCCGCTGGCGGGCAGCGTGGCGGCCCGGGACGTGCCGGTCGCGGACGCGGTGGGGCTGGCCTTCGCGGTGTCGGCCTCGTCCTTCTGCCCGTTGCTGGTGCTCGGCATCTGGTGGCGTGGTCTGACCCCTCCGGGTGCGGTGGCGGGGCTGGTCACCGGGGGCGGGGCGGCGCTGAGCGCGGTGCTGGCGACGCGGACCGGGTTGGCCCCGGCCGGCTGGACGCACGCGCTGTTGGCCTGGCCGGCGGTGTGGTCGGTGCCGCTCGGGTTCCTGACGATGGTGGCGGTGTCGCTGGCCACCCGCTCGCGGATACCGGCCGGGACGGCGGCCACGCTGGCCCGGCTGCACCTGCCCGAGAACCTGGCCGTCGACCGGGCGGGGGGTGCCCGGTGACCCCGACGGCGCTCGCCGTCCTCGCGGTGGCCGGCGCGGCGCTGCTGATGGGGGCGGGCTGGGCGGCGGGCCGTCTGCACGCCCTGCGCGGGGAGCGCGCGGCGGGGCTGGATCTCGGCACTCCGGTGGAGCGGGCAACGTTCCACACCCTGCACACGGCTTCGCTGGCCGCTCCCCCGCTGCGGGCCGGGCTGACGGAGGACGCCGCCCGCAAGGCGGCCAAGCGACTGCGTTCCCTGCTGGGCACGGAGGCACTGTGCCTGACCGACCGGGAGTCGGTGCTGGCCTGGGACGGCCCGGGCGCCGACCACCACGAGCGGCGGGCGATGGCCCGGGTGGCGGTGCTGCTGGAGTCGGGGCGCAGCCAGAGCGTGCGGACGGAGTGCCAGCGGCCCGGCTGCCCGCTGAAGTGGGCGGTGGTGGCGCCGCTGACCGGTGAGGACGGGATGCTGGGCGCGCTGGTGGCCTACGGTTCGCGGGAGTCGGCGGTGCTGGTCCGGGCGGCGACGGAGGTCGCGCGGTGGGTGTCGGTGCAGCTGGAGCTGTCCGAGCTGGACCGGTCGCGGACCCGGCTGATGGAGGCGGAGATCAAGGCGCTGCGCGCGCAGATATCCCCGCACTTCATCTTCAACTCCCTTGCGGCGATCGCGTCGTTCGTACGGACCGATCCGGAGCGGGCCCGGGACCTGCTGCTGGAGTTCGCGGACTTCACCCGCTACTCCTTCCGGCGACACGGCGACTTCACCACCCTGGCCGATGAACTGCGTTCCGTGGAGCAGTACTTGGCTCTGGCCGGCGCCCGGTTCGGAGACCGGCTGAAGGTGACCTTGCAGGTGGCTCCGGAGGTGCTGCCGGTGGCGCTGCCGTTCCTGTGCCTGCAGCCGCTGGTGGAGAACGCCGTCAAGCACGGGGTGGAGGACTCCACGCAGGAGTGCCGGATCACGATCACGGCGCAGGACGCGGGCCCCGACGCGGTGATCACCGTGGAGGACAACGGCATCGGGATGGATCCGGCCCGGCTGCGCCGGATCCTGGCCGGGGAGCGGGCCGGCTCCTCCTCGGGGATCGGGCTGCCCAATGTCGACGAGCGGATCCGCCAGGTGTACGGGGACGCGTACGGTCCGGTGATGGAGACGGGTCTCGGCGCGGGCATGAAGGTCACCCTCCGCATCCCCAAGTTCCGTGCGGGCGTGCACAGTTCACCGACGGATCCGCAGCCGCCCCGGCCCTGAGGCGGCATTCTCCGACCGGCCCCTTCCGTGCCATCCTGTGACCGGCGCGAATGACCGGAGGGATCGCCGACGTGACGGTCGGGCGAGAGCAGCTTCGTGGCGAGTTGCGGGAATGGGTGCGCGCGGGCGCGGAGGGCGGCGACGCCGACAGCGCCCTGTTGATGGTGGAGGGAGAGCCCGGCTGCGGCCGGACCACCCTGGTGCGGGGGGCGCTGGCCGATGCGGTGGCCCTGGGCTTCGACGTGCGGTACGCGGCGGCCGACGCGCTCGCGGTACGGCTTCCGCTGCACTCGGCCCTGGACTGCCTGCATCCCCGCGGCCCCGGCCGGGCGGCCGTGGTCGACCTGCTGCGGGAGGCCGAGGAGGCGGCGCGACCGGGCGGCGCGCTGCTCGCCGCGATGGACCTGCTGACCGCCGGGGTCGAGCGCCGGTGCGCCGAGCGGCCGCTGCTCCTCGTCCTGGACGACGCGCACTGGGCCGATCCGGCCACCCTGTTGCTGTGGCAGCGCCTCGCCGGGCGGGCGGTAGCCGGGGGGCTGCCGTTGCGGCTGGCCGTGACCCGGCGGCCGCTGCCCCGGCGGCCGGAACTGGATCCGCTGTACGTGACGGCGGGCGGGCGGACGGTCCGGCCGGGCCCGTTGTCGGCGGCGGAGGCGGCCGAGCTGGCGCGCGGGGTGCTGGGGGCCGCGCCGGGACCCCGACTGCGGGTGGCGACCGCGCTGGCGGGCGGCAATCCCGCCCTCCTGCGGCGGCTGATCGACCACTGGTCCCGCTCGGGGGCCCTGGAGGCCACCCCCGCGGCGGCCGAACTCGTGGTGCCGGAGTCGGAGTTGTCGGCCCCGACCGGCACGGCCGCGCAGGCCCTGGCGGCGCTCTCCGGGCCGGCCCGGGCCCTCACGCGGCACGCGGCGCTGCTGGATCCGGTGTTCACGGCGCGCGAACTGGCCCTCGTACGGTCGCGGTCCGTAAGGGAGTTGCTCGCGGAGCTGGAGGAGCCGGTGTTGGCCGGGCTGCTGGAGGACACCGGGGAGAACCTGCGCTTCCGCCATCCGGCGCTGCGCCGGGCCCTGCACGACGAGACCCCGGGGGCCGTGCGCGCGGCCCTGCACCAGGACGCCGCCCGGGCCTTCGCGGAGGCCGGGCTGGACCCGGCGCGGACCGCCGGCCGGCTGCTCGACGGCGGTCGCCTCACCCCGTGGGCGGTGCGATGGCTGGCACGGTCGGCGCCCGCGTTGATCTCCGGGGCGCCGGCGACGGCGGCGGAACTGCTGGAGCGGGCCATCGCGCAGGGCGACGCGTGGGAGCCGGACACGCGGGACGCGTTGGAGGAACTGCTGGCGGACGCGGCGCTGATGCTGCGCCGCCCCGAGTCGGTGGAGTTGCTGGCCGCGCTGCGCGCCCGGACCACGGACCCGGACCGGCGGGCGTCGGTGGACTTCAGGCTGGTGTCCGCGCTGATGATCCAGGGGGACATGGCGCGTTCCCTGGAGGTGACCGAGCGGGCGCTGGCGGAGGAGTTCCCCTCGGCGGTGCTGCGGCTGCGGCTGGAGGCCTGCCGGGTGCTGGCCCTCGCCGACCTGGGCCGGGCCGCAGAGGCGTACGCGCTGGCCGGGCCGGTGGTGCGGGCGGCGCGGGCGCTGGGAGACCCGTTGTGCGGGGCGGAGGCCCATCACGCCATGTCCTACGCCCTGTTCCACCTGGGCCGGGGGCGGGATGCGATGGGCCACGTCGCACGGGGGATCGCCTGCGCGCGGCGCGGCCCGGAGGCGAACGACATGCGGCTGCTGCTGCTCGCGAACCAGGCGGAGGGCCACCTGCGGTTCGACGAGCCGGGGATCGTGGAAGCCGCGCTGCGGGAGGCGCGGGAGTTGGCGGCCCGGACCGGTTCGACGGGGCGGCTGGTGGTGACGCGGGCCCGGCTCGCCGAGTTCCACTACCGGCTGGGCGACTGGGACCGGACCCTCGCCGAAGCGGCCCGGGCGTGCGCGATGCCCGTGTCGGACGGCTGGCTGCCGGTGGTGGTGCACGGGCTGCGGGCGCTGGTACTGGGCCACCGCGACGAGCCCGCCGCGGCGGGCGCCGAGCTGGCCGCGCTGCCGACCGATGTCTTCGAGAGGCCGACCGCGCGCCGCTACGCCGCGCACGTGCTGCTGGCCCGGGCGCTGCTCGCGGAGCGGGACGGCCGCCCCGGGGACGCGCTGCGGGCGCTGTTGCCCGTACTGGAGGACGGTGCGGACGAGGCGGTGGCGTACGAGCGGCCCTGGTTGCTGTCGGAGATCGTCCGCCTCGCCCTGGAGAGCGGGGAGGCCGGTACGGCGCGGGCGGCGGTCGCGGCGTGCGAACGCGCGGCCGCGGCGCTCGCGGAGTACCCGGGCCCGGCGCTGGCACTGCTGCGCTGCCGGGGCCTGTTCGCGCAGGATCCGGAGCCCCTGGCGGAGGCCGTGGCCCGCGGCGAGCGCGCCGGGTGGCCGTTGCCGCTGGGCCACACCCTGGAGGACCTGGCGGTGGCCCGGGCCTGGCGGGGCGACCTGGCCGGCTCGCGGTCCGCGCTGACCCGGGCGGTGGAGGTGTACGAGGACCTGGGCGCCCGGTGGGACGTCGCCCGGGCCGATGCCCGACTGCGGAGCCTGGGCGTGCGGCGGGGCAGCCGGTCGGCGCGGCGGCGGGCGTCGAACGGCTGGGAGGCGCTGACCCCGGCTGAGCTGAAGGTGGCCCTGCTGGTGGCGCAGGGCCGCTCCAACCCGGAGATCGCGAGCGCGCTGTTCCTCTCCCGCCGGACGGTGCAGACGCACGTCTCGCACATCCTGGCCAAGCTCCAGGTCCGCTCCCGGGCGGCGGTGGCCGCTCAGGCCGCGATGCGGGGGCCTGGTCCCGGGGAGCCGCCGGGTCCGTAGCCCGGCATGGCCGCCCGCAGCGCCCGGAGCGCGTAGTGGGTACGGGACTTCACGGTCCCGGCGGGCACCCCGAGCGCCTCGGCGGCCTCGCCGACGGAGGCCCCCCGGAAGTAGATCTGGTGGAGCACGGCACGGTGCTCCGGGCTCAGTAATCGCAGGGCGTGGCGGACGTCGAGGGCGGCGACGGCCTGCTCCGTGCGGTCGTCGGCGGCCGGGGAGTGCTCCAGGGCGTCCGGCCCGACCTCGGCGGGCCGCACCATGCGGGCCCGCCGGGCGTCGATGGCGATCCGCCGAGCGACGGTGTAGAGCCAGGGCCGCACGGACGCGTGCGTGCTCTCCAGGGCCTCGGGGTGGGTCCAGGCCCGGAAGAGGGTCTCCTGGAGGAGGTCCTCGGCGCGGTGCCGGTCCCCGAAGGTGAGGCCGAGGAGGAAGGTGTAGAGGGCCTTGCCGTGTTCGCTGTGCAGCCGGGCGAGGGCGTGCGCGTCGGTCCGTTCCACGGGGTGTCCCTTCGGGGTCGGGTCCCCCGAGCGTCCCGCGGCCCGCTCCGCGAGTTATCCGCCGCCTGGCCGATCCCCGTGGCCCCTGCGCCGAACGGTCCCCTCGCACGCCGAACGGTCCCCCGACCCGCACCCACCGCCGCTGCGCGGAGCCGGTCCCCCACCCGCCCTTCCACCGTTCCCCGGGGCTCCGCCCCAGACCCCGCGCCTCAAACGCCGGCGAGGCCGGAAGATCCAGCCCCGCCGGCGTTTGAGGCGCCGCCGGAGGCACGTCCAGCCCGTCCGGCGTGTGAGGACCGGGGGTCCGGGGGCAGAGCCCCCGGCAACTGCGCCGCACCCGGATACGACCGTGGCCCCGGCCCGCCCGGGAAGGGGCGGGCCGGGGCCACGGAAAAGGAACTAGCTCCAGCTGGCGTGCAGCGGCTTGCCCTCGGCGTAGCCCGCCGCGGACTGGATGCCGACCACGGCCTTCTCCTCGAACTCCGCGAGGGAGCCGGCACCGGCGTACGTGCAAGAGGACCGCACGCCCGCGATGATCGAGTCGATCAGGTCCTCGACGCCCGGGCGGGCCGGGTCGAGGAACATGCGCGAGGTGGAGATGCCCTCCTCGAACAGGCCCTTGCGGGCCCGGTCGTACGCGCCCTCGTCCGACGTGCGGTTCTGCACCGCGCGCGCGGACGCCATGCCGAAGGACTCCTTGTACAGGCGGCCCTCGGCGGACTGCTGCAGGTCGCCCGGGGACTCGTACGTGCCGGCGAACCAGGAGCCGATCATCACGTTCGAGGCGCCGGCGGCCAGCGCCATCGCCACGTCACGCGGGTGACGGACGCCGCCGTCGGCCCACACGTGCTTGCCGAACTTCTTGGCCTCGGCCGCGCACTCCAGCACCGCGGAGAACTGCGGGCGGCCCACGCCGGTCATCATGCGGGTGGTGCACATGGCGCCGGGGCCCACACCGACCTTGATGATGTCCGCGCCGGCCTCGATCAGGTCGCGCACGCCCTCGGCGGCGACGATGTTGCCCGCGACGATCGGGACCTTCGGGTCCAGCGCGCGGACGGCCTTGATCGCGTTGATCATCGACTCCTGGTGGCCGTGGGCCGTGTCGATGACGAGCGTGTCCACGCCCGCGTCGAGCAGCTGCTTGGCCTTCTGCACGAAGTCGCCGTTGATGCCGACGGCGGCCGCGATGCGCAGCTTGCCGTTGGCGTCGGTCGCCGGGGTGTAGAGGGTCGCGCGCAGGGCTCCCTTGCGGGTGAGGATGCCGACGAGCTTGCCGTCCTTGTCGACGGCCGGGGCCAGCTTGCGGTGGCCGGCGTCGAGCTGGTTGAAGGCCTCGCGGGGGTCGATGTCGGCGTCGATGAGCAGCAGCTCCTTCGACATGACCTCGGAGAGCTGGGTGAAGCGGTCCACGCCGGTCAGGTCGTGCTCGGTGACGACGCCGATCGGGCGGCCCTCGCCGTCGACGACGACGCCGGCGCCGTGGGCGCGCTTGGGCAGCAGGGACAGCGCGTCGGCGACGGTCTGGGTGGGCGCCAGCGTGATCGGGGTGTCGAGCACGTGGTGGCGGGTCTTCACCCAGGAGATGACGTCGGTGACGACCTCGATCGGGATGTCCTGCGGGATGACGACGATGCCGCCGCGGCGCGCGACCGTCTCGGCCATCCGGCGGCCCGCGATGGCGGTCATGTTCGCCACGACCAGCGGAATGGTGGTGCCGGTGCCGTCGGGCGAGGAGAGGTCCACGCCCTGGCGGGAACCCACCGCGGAGCGGCTCGGCACCATGAACACATCGTCGTACGTCAGGTCGTACGGCGGCTTCGAGTCATTGAGGAAACGCACGTGCTGAACATCCCAGTCGATCGGAGGTGCCCCGACCCTGTCAGCCGAGGAAACGCACGTACTTCATTCTCCCATGGCCGGGCGTTTATGCCGCCCGGGTAGATCGTCCAGGACATTCCGGGCCGGGTGGTTCTTTCCTACGGGACTTTGGTCCTCCGGTGCACCGGACCGGCGCTCCGGGCCAGTGGGCGGACGGATCCGCCGTGCCGGACGGCGGTGAGTTCGGCGGCGATGGACAGGGCCGTCTCCTCGGGCGTGGCGCCGCCCAGGTCGAGGCCGATGGGCGAGCGCAGCCGGGCCAGTGCCCGGTCCGGGACGCCCTCCTCCCGCAGCCGCCGGGTCCGCTCGGTGTGGGTGCGCCGTGACCCCATGGCGCCCACGTAGGAGAGGGGCAGCCGCAGCGCCAGTTCCAGCAGCGGTACGTCGAATTTGGCGTCGTGGGTCAGGACGCAGACGGCGGTGCGGGAATCCAGCCGTCCGGCGTCCCATTCCGCGGCCAGGTGGCGGTGCGGCCAGTCGACGACGACCTCGTCGGCGTCGGGGAAGCGGGCGGGGGTCGCGAAGACGGGTCGGGCGTCGCACACGGTGACCCGGTGGCCGAGGAATGTGCCGATCCGGGCCAGGGCGGCGGCGAAGTCGATGGCCCCGTAGACGAGGAGCCGGGGCGGTTCGGCGGCCGACTCGACGAGCAGGGTCAGCGGCTCCCCGCACAGTCCGCCGGCCGTGCCGAGCTCGGCGGTGCCGGTGCGCCCGGCGGCCAGCAGTCCCCGTACGCGCAGGGCCGCGGCCCGGTCCAGTGCGGGGCCCGCGCCGAGCGCGCCCTCGTAGGAGCCGTCGGCGTGGACGGCCAGTGCCCCGCCGAGCTGGGCCGGGGGGCCGGAGACGACCCGGGCGAGGGCCGCTCTGGCGCCGCCGGCGGTGGCGTCGAGCACGCGGTGGATGACGGGCCGCACGGGGTCGGCCCCGCGGACGGGGGTGATCAGTACGTCGAGGACTCCTCCGCAGGTCAGGCCGACGGCGAAGGCGTCGTCGTCGCTGTAGCCGAAGCGGTGCAGGCCGCCTTCGCCGGAGGCGATGGCGTCGAGGCAGAGCTCGTGGACGGCGGACTCGACGCAGCCTCCGGAGAGCGAGCCGAGTGCGGTGCCGCGGTCGTCGACGGCGAGCGAGGCGCCGGGGCCGCGCGGGGCGCTCCCGGTGACGGAGACGACGGTGGCGAGGGCGAATTCCCGCTGCGCGGCGTACCACGCGCGTAGCTCGTCGGCGATGTCGAGCATCAGCGGATGTATTCGCGGCGGGGGGTCTGGCCGGGGGTGTACGCGCGTGCGGGCAGTGCGGGTGGGGGCCCCGGGCGGATGGCGGGGGGCCGGGCCGCGAGGGGTGCGGGTGCCCGGCCGGCGGCGGGCCGCGGGGCCGTGGGGCGGGGAGCGGGTTCCTGGCTCCGGGAGGCGAGGAGTCTCGCGGCGTGGGCGACGCTGGCGAGGGTGGCGTGGTGGTGCCAGCCCCGGAAGGAGCGGCCTTCGAAGTCGCGGATGCCCACGGCCTCGCAGGTCTCCGTGAAGTCGAGGGAGACCCGGTCGGTGAGTTTGGCGAGGAGGAAGAGCTGGGCGAGCGGCCGGTCGCCGATGTTGGTGATCCAGAACTCGGTGGGCAGCAGGGCGGCTTCGCTCCAGGCGCCGACGAGCAGCAGCGGGGTCGTCGGGGCGGGCAGGAGGCGGTCCTCGGCGGGGGCGGCGAGGATGGAGGCGGAGGTGAGCAGGGTGACCGCTCCCTCGGCGCCGCCGTGCCTGGTCCATTCGACGACGCGGCGCTGGGAGCGCAGGGAGTCGATGAGTTCGCGGGCGGGCGCGGTGTGCGGTCCGGGTTTGTGCCGGCCGGCGCCGCCGAAGGAGACGGGCAGGGAGCCGTCGACCTTGAAGACGAAGGGGATGTCCTGGAGGACGAAGGACTCGACGCTCTGGGCCAGGTCGGAGTTGGCGACCTCCATCACCACGGGCCGGCGCTGGAGTTGCCAGCCGGCGGCCATCCGCTGGACGGCGTGCACGGCGTCCTGGGCGGGGGTGAGGGAGCGGGCGGTGTCGGGGATGCCGGCGCGGCGGCGCAGGAGTTCGGTCGTCCAGGGCCCGGGGAGGGTGAGGGTCCATTCGACCGGGAAGCTGGCTTCGCTGGAGGCGAGCCAGATCCCGCCGGCCTGCTGGCAGTTGGCGGTGCGGCCCAACTGGGGGACGAACTGCCGGCCGACGCCGACCGAGCGGTCTCCGGCCTTCTCCACGACCATGGGCTGGAGCACCCAGGCCAGGGGGCGCTGTGCGGTGCGTTCGAGGTGCTGGGCGAGGGAGCGGCGGACCGGGGTCCAGTCCCAGGGGGACTTGCTGATGAACTGCTGGAGGCTCTGCTCGACGGAACTGGCCCCTGTTCCGGCGATGTTACGGATTGTTTTCTTCCCGCTGGTCTGCACGAGGCCGTTCAGATAAACGCGGGCCCAGTTTCGCTGGTCCCGCCGGGGTAAGGACTCGAAGAGCTGAGAGATCAGTACGTCGATCAATTCGGAGATTTCCTTCGTGGATTCCTCCGGCAGGACTACGCGAGCCATCCGGGCCTCCCCCGCGACCAGCTAGATCCAATACCCTACTTGACCGTGCAGAACGGCCGTAGGCCCCGGCGTCTACTTCCTGAGGTCGCCGGCGGTTTCGAGCCGCTCTTCCTCTACCACGAGGGGGATGGGGATCTGGTTCGCCGCATAGTAGAGCGCGATCAGGAAGTGGGCGACGAGTGTGAGCGGCGCAGAGAAGAAGGCCAGTGCCACGGTGAGCGGGTAGGCGATGGCGCCGAGGCCGAATCGCACCCGGGTGGCGCGCGCGCCGTCCTTGTCCACGTGGTCGTGGAAGAGGTGGCCGACGCGGGTGACGTACCACCAGAAGAGCAGGAAGGCGAGGGCATAGGCCACGGTGATGGCGCTGTACAGCACCGCTGCGGCACTGGCGGACCCGCCGTCGTCCATGAGGTGCTCGGCGAGGACGTTGGTGGTGTACGGGATCACCGACACCACCATCAGCACCAGGAGATTCAGGAAGAGCAGGGGGCGGTCGACCCGCTTGAGGTGGCTGAAGATGGTGTGGTGGTTCACCCACATCACACCGATGATGAGGAAACTCACGACATAGGCGGCGTAATGCGGCCACTGTTCCCGGACACCGTGCCAGAATCCCGACCAACCCTTTTCTTCCGGAGCCTCCAGCTCCAGGACGAGGATGGTGATGATGATGGCGAATACGCCGTCGCTGAAAGCCTCGACCCGCCCGGTTTCGCGTTCCATGACCTCCCCATTTCCGCTCCGTGCATATATCTACGCTGCCTACGCATACGGGGAGGGCGCGCACATCCCCGCCCTCCCCGCACACGCTACCCAGATTTCGGAGTTCAGCCGCCGAATCCGGCTGTCTGCCGCCAGATTCGGCCATCGCGGACCACAAGTGTCCCGAACGCGTGCTCCGGTTCACCGTTGAGGTTCATGATCGCCCGGTAGAAGATGGTGTCTTCGGTCTCGATGTACTCCTGGAGTTCGACGAGGGTGGGCTTCACCGTGAGATAGCCGGTGAACGTCTCGCGAACCGCTTCGATGCCGACCGAGACCCCCTCGAAGCGGAGCAGCACGGCGTCGTCGGTGTAGTTCTTCATCACCGCCTCGATGTCGAGGGCGGCGAGGGCTTCCATCTGGCGGACGAACACCGGGTGGAGCTTGGAGATGTCGTACGTGGCCATGTCGACTCCATTCCTTCAACGGGTGGTGGTGGGACTTGTGGCGGCGGGTGGTGCGTCTTCGGGGCCGTCTCAGGGGCCGTCTCAGGGGCCGTCTGCGGGGCCGTCGGTGTCCGGGGCGCAGGCCTGCGCGCTGCCGGCGAAGGGCAGCCGGACGACCATGCGGGTCTCGCCGGGGCGCGAGCGGGCGGTGATGGACCCGTGGTGGCGCTGGGTCACGATGCGGTAGCTGAGGTGCAGTCCCAGGCCCGTGCCCTTGCCCACGTCCTTGGTGGTGTAGAAGGGTTCGAAGATCCTCGGGAGGGATTCCTCGGGGATGCCGCCGCCGGTGTCGGCTATCTCCACGACCATGCACACGCCCTCGGCCCGTGCGCGCAGGGTGAGGACCCCGGCGCCCTCCATGGCCTCGGCCGAGTTCGCGACCAGGTTGGTCCACACCTGGTTCAACTCGCTCGGGTAGCCCGTCAGTTCGGGCAGGCCCTCTTCGTACGCGCGCACGATGGTGATGCCGGCGAGCTTCGCACGCAGCACGACCAGGGTGTTCTCCAGTCCGTCGGTCACCTTGAACCGCTGCTCGGGGGCCCGGTCGAGATTGGCGTAATCCCGGGTGGCGGAGACGAGTTGGGAGATGCGCGGACCGGCTGCCCGCAGCTCCGCGGCGAGGGAGCGGATCTCCAGCAGCGCGGCCAGGTGGTCCAGGGCCGGGGCGAGGGCCTGTTCGCCGATCCCCTCCAGCCGTTCCCGCAGCCAGTCCAGTTCGAGCCCGAGGTCCGAGACCCCCGAGCCGAGCAGGCCGGGCCGTTCGGTGCCGGCCTCCTCGGCCCAGTCGGCGATCTCCTCCTCGGCGTCGGCCTGTGCGAGCGGGTCGGTGGTCACCGGCGGCGGCAACTTGTCCAGTTCCTCGGCGAGCCGGTCGAATACCGAGCGCTCCGCGCCCGAGGCGGCGGCGCCCCAGGCGTGGGCGGTGCGGGTGAGCCGGTCCAGGGCGGGGGCCAGTTCCTGGGCGGCGCGGGCCACGGCGGCCGCCGGGTTGTTCAGCTCGTGCGCGAGCCCGGCGGCGAGGGTCCCGAGCGCCTCGACGGTGGCCCGCTTGCGGGCCTGGACCTCGGAGGACTTGATCCGCCAGGCCAGCACGGGCAGCAGGACGGCGGCGACCCCGTGGCAGCGGGAGAGCATCTCGAAGAAGACGGGTTTGTCGTACGCCACGACGGTGGTCGACGGTCCGCTCGCGGCCGCGGTGGCCACGTAGGAGCCCTCGGTGAGCAGGGGCAGGTCCCCGGTGAACCGGTGTGCGGCGGAGGGTTTGCCGTCGTGGTCCTCGGCCGCGGCGCTCTCCTCCTCGGTGGAGTGCCGGGTCAGCACCTCCTCCCGGCCGTCGACGACCTTGGTGACGACGAGCCCGCCCGCGAGCAGCACGTGGAAGCGGTCCGCCGCCTCGCCGTCCCGGAAGAGCACCTCCCCGTCGGCGAGGACCCGCGGCTCGGAGACCGAGACGAGCCAGTCCAGCTGCTCCCCGGTGAGTCCGGCGAAGATCTCCAGTCCGTGCAGGGCCGACCTCAGGCCGGCCACTCCGACGTCCGCGCCGTTCATGCGGTGCTCCCCTCGGACCTGGTGCGGGCGGCCAGCCGCGAGGTGGCCAGCAGGGCCAGTGCGCACACCGCGGCGACGGCGGCCATGAAGCCGACGGAGGTGCGGTGCAGCCCGTGGATGTTGGTGAGCATCCCGGCGAGCACCGCCGGCACGCTCATGGCCAGGTACGCGAAGACGTATACGGCGGCTGTCAGTTCGCCGCGGTGCGCCGGGTCGGCGAGCGCGGACAGCGCCCGGAAGGAGCCGAGGAACGCGGCGCCCCACCCGCTGCCGAGCACCGCGGTGGCCACCAGGAAGACGGGGGCCGAGCCGGTGCCGAGGGCCAACAGGACCAGGGCCAGCCCGGCGAGCAGCCCGAGCAGTCCGAGGACGGCGGTGCGCAGCGCCTCGGTGCGCCCGAGCACCAGCTGGGCGACGGTGGCGGCGCCCGCGAGCAGGGCGACGGTGGCCCCGCCGACGAGGTAGTTGGTGGAGCGGAGCAGGGAGAGGGCCAGGTGCGGGCCGAGGGAGAGGTAGAAGCCGCCCACGGACCACACCGCGACGATGGTCAGGACGAGGATGCCGAACCGGCGGCGGGCTCCGGCCGGCACTCGTATGCGGTGCGGGACCACCCGCGGCCGGCCGCCGGTCCCGGGAGCGCTCTCACGCATCCGGACCACGCCCACCAGGGTGACGGCGAAGGCCACCACGAGCAGCAGGTAGCTCAGGACGGTCGGCGCGGGCGCGTACTGGACGAGGAGTCCGGCCCCGATCCCGCCGAGCCCGATGCCCACGGTCGGCCCGGCGCTGTTGACCTGGGCGCCGAGCGCGGGCCGGGTGCGCGGGGTGAGTTCCAGCAGGGCCGCGCCCATGGCCCCGGTGGCGAGGCCCACGGCGAGCCCCTGCACGGCGCGTGCGGCGAGCAGCAGCCCGAGCCCCTGCGCCCCGGCGAACAGTCCCATCGAGACGATCGCCAGGACCAGGCCGGCGCCGAGGACGGGGCGCCGGCCGAGGGTGTCGGACAGGGACCCGAACAGCAGGAGTCCGGCGAGCACGGTGACGGCGTACAGGGCGAAGACCACAGTGATCGTGCCGGAGGACAGCCCCCATCTCTGCTGGTAGAGCACGTAGAGGGCGGAGGGCACGGAGGAGGAGAGCATGAGCAGGACGAGGACGGCCCCCACCACCCAGAAGCCCGAGCCCCCGGGCTGCGCTCCGGCCGCGTGCGCGGCCGGTTGCACGGCCGTCCCCGTGGTCGTCCGGTACGGTTCCACTGCTTCAACTCCCCCGTGACGGACGGTCAGGCGGTGGCCTGTTCCGCCCTCTGCAAGGCGCGGGCCGTCAGGACCCCCGCGAGATGGCCGAGGTACTCGGCCGAGGTGCCGCGTCCGGGGACGAAGAGCTCCCGGGGCTCGGCGCGGAAGGCCGCGAGCACCGCGTCCGTGGTGTACGGGCCGCCGCGCAGCCGGTCCTCGACCCGTCGCAGCCGCAGCGCGCGCGGGGTGGCCCCGGTGACCGCGATGCGCGGCCCGTCGGGGGTGATCCGTACGGCGGTGGCGGCGATCGGGTAGCGGGTGGCCCGGTCGGCGGTCTTCTCGAAGGCCGCGGCCCGTCCGGCGGCGGGCACCAGCAGCGCGGTGACGACGGTGGCGGCGGGCGCTCCGGTGGCGGCGAACTCCTCGGCGGTCACCGTCCTGCGCCCGCCGCGCCCGGCCAGTTCCACGGCCGCGTCGGCGGCGATGGCGGCGACCGGGAGGTCGGTGGCCCGTCCGCCGGCGGCGAGGTTCCCGCCGACGGTGCCGAGGTTGCGGACCTGCGGGTCGCCGTTGGCGCGGGCCGCGGCGGCCAGTTCGGGCGCCCCGGCGAGCACGAGGGGGTCCGCGGCGAGTTCGGCGAGCGTGGTGAGCGCGCCGATCCGCAACCGCCGGCCGTCGGAGCCGCCGTCGATGCCGCGCAGCTCCTCCAGGTGCCGTACGTCGACCAGCAGCCGGGCCCGCTCCGTGCCGGAGCGCAGGTCGGGCAGGAGGCTCTGGCCGCCGGCGAGCACCCGGGCGCCGCGGCTCCCGGAGAGCAGGGTGAGCGCCTCGTCGAGGCCGACGGGCCGGACGTAGTCGAACGCGGTGAGGATCACCGGGCTTCTCCTCTCAGGGCGCGCCAGACCTTCTCGGGGGTGAGCGGCATGTCGATGTGGAGGACGCCGAGGTCGCCGAGTGCGTCGACGACCGCGTTGACGACGGCCGCGGCGGGCGGGACGGTGGCGATCTCGCCGGCGCCCTTGGCGCCGAGCGGGTTGTGCGGGGTGGGCGTGACGGTCTTGTCGATGGCGAAGAACGGCACGTCGGCGGCGCGGGGCAGGGCGTAGTGGTTCAGGTCGGAGCTGACCAACCGCCCGTCCTCGCCGTACTCGGCGGCCTCCATGAGGGCCTGGCCGAGGCCGTGCACGATGCTTCCCTCGATCTGGCCGTGCACGATCCTCGGGTTGCCGATGTGGCCGGCGTCGTCGACGGCGGTGTAGGCCACCACCTCGGTCTCGCCGGTGAGTTCGTCGATCTCGACGACCGCGACGTGCGTACCGAAGGGGTAGTTGAAGTCCGGCGGGTCGAAGTGGGTGGTCTCGTCGAGGGCCGGTTCGATCTCGGGGGGCAGCCCCCAGCCGTACCACATGGCCATCGCGAGCTCGGCGAAGGTCTTGGCGTTCTCCGGGTTGCCCTCTTCGTGGACGCCGCCGCCCTCGTAGACGACCTTCTCCTCGGGGATGCCCAGGAAGACGGCCCCGGCCCGGACCAGTTTGGCCTTGATCTTGCGGGCGGTGAGGGCGACGGCGGGCGCGGCCATGCTGTAGGAGCGGGAGCCGTAGGTGCCCTGCCCGTACGGGGCCTTCTGGGTGTCGCCTTCGAAGACCTGGACGCTCTCGGGGTCGATGCCGAGCTCGTCGGCGGCGACCTGGGCGAAGACGGTGGCGTGGCTCTGGCCGGTGGAGGCCGAGCCGACGGTGACGGTGACCTCGCCGGTGGGGTGGACGCGGATGTTCGCGCTCTCCCAGGTGCCGCCGAGCATGCCCTCCTGGGACATCCGGGTGGAGGGGCCGACCCCGCAGATCGCGACGTAGGTGGCGAGGCCGACGCCGAGGCGCTTGCCGCGGGTGCGGGCCTCCGCCTTGCGGGCGGGCATGTCGGCGTAGCCGGCTAGTTCGAGGGCCTTGTCGAAGTTCGGCCGGTAGTTCCCGGAGTCGTAGGTCCAACCGAGGCCGTTGTCGTACGGGAACTTCTCCTGCGGCACCAGGTTCCTGCGGCGGACCTCCGCCGGGTCCATGCCGATCTCGGAGGCGTACCGGTCGACGAGCCGTTCCATCAGGAAGGCGGCCTCGGCTCGCCCGCTGCCGCGCTGGGCGCCGAGCGAGACGGTGTTGGTGAAGGCGGCGTAGACCTCGCAGAAGGCGGCGGGGATGTCGTACATGCCGCTGATGGAGCGTCCCATCAGGGCGGTGGCGACGCCGGGGCCGATGGTGGAGGGGTACGCGCCGAGGTTGGCGTAGCTGGTGGCGCGCACGGCGGTGATGCGGCCGTCGCGGGTGCCGGCGAGGGTGACGTGCTGGCGGTGGTCGCGGCCCTGGACGGTGGAGTTCATCAGGCCGGTGCGGGTGTCGACCCATTTCACGGGCCGGCCGAGCGCCTTGGAGAGCAGCAGGACCAGTGCCATGTCGGGGTAGAGGTAGCCCTTGGTGCCGAAGCTGCCGCCGACGGTCGGGGCGATCACCCGGAGTTTGTTGAAGGGGATGCCGAGGACCAGCGCGGAGAGCAGGAACCGGTGGTTGTGCGGGCCCTGGGTGGAGGCGTACAGCGTGTACTCGCCGGTGGCAGCGTCGTAGTCGCCGACCGCGCCGCGGGGCTCGATGGGGCTGTTGATGGTCCGCTGGTTCACCAGGTCGAGCTCGACGGTGACCTCGGCCCCGGCGATGGCCGCGTCGGTGCGGTCCTTGTCGCCGCAGGTCCAGTACGCGTTCAGATTGCCCGGGACGGCCTCGTGGAGCTGGGGCGCGCCCTCGGCGAGGGCCTCGTCGGCGCGGGTGACCACGGGCAGCGGCTCGTACTCGACGGAGATGGCGGCGAGCGCGGCGGCGGCCTGGCGCGGGGTCTCGGCGACGACCACGGCGATGGGGTCGCCGACGTGGCGCACGGCGTCGCCGGTGAGCACCGGGCGGGCACCCGGAAGTCCGTAGGGGTGGGGCGGGAAGTGGCTCTCGACGCCGCCGGGGATCCAGATGCAGGGCAGCGGCATCACGTCGGTGAAGTCCGCGGCCGTGGCCACCTTCAGGACGCCGGGCATCTGCTCGGCCGCCTTGGTCGCGATGGACAGGATCTTCGCGTGGGCGACCGTGCTGCCCAGGATCGCCATGTGGGCGGTCCCCGGCAGGTCGATGTCGGCCACGTACTTCGCTTCGCCGCGCAGCAGCTGCGGATCCTCACGGATGTCCAGAGGCTTGCCGAGCACGGTGTGTCCCGGGTCCGGCGGGACCTCGTGTCTGTCGGTGGAGACGGACTCCTGAGTCCGCTCCCCCGTCTCTGCGGTCATGTCCTCACACCTCCTGGCCGGCCGCGGCGGCGACGGCTTGCTCGTGCTGTTCGCCGCCGGCGGCGGCACAGGCGCGCTGTACGCCGCGGACGACGCTGTGGTAGCCGGTGCACCGGCAGAGGTTGCCGGTCAGCCATTCGCGGATCTCGGGCTCGGTCGGGGCCTCGCCGCCGGCGGTGGAGTCGACGAGTTCGCCGAGTGCCATGACCATGCCGGGGGTGCAGAACCCGCACTGGGTTCCGTGCTCCTGGCGCAGCGCCTCCTGGAGGCCGTTCAGTTCGCCGCCGGGGGTGGTGACGCCCTCGATGGTGGTGACCTCGGAGCCGGTGGCCGAGGCGGTGAGGATCAGGCAGCTCTTGACGGACTTCCCGTCGAGCCGGACCACGCAGGTGCCGCACTGGCCGGTGTCGCAGCCGACCTTGGTCCCGGTGAGGCCGAGGCCTTCGCGGAGCCGTTCCACGAGGAGTTCGTTCGGCTGTGCCGGGAACTGCTCCGATCTGCCGTTCACATTCAGTGTGATGTCCATGCCAGCGCCTGCGCTTCCGTGAGCGGCCGGTTGAAGAGGGGCCCGCCGGGCTGCTGGAGAATTCCTCCGGAGTGCAGCGGGCCGGTGTCGACGGGTGCGAATCCCAGGTCCGAGATGATTCCCGCGACGATTTCCTTCGCTTTCACGTCGTCGCCCGCGGTGAAATGCGCCAGGCGTTCTCCGGGTGCGGTGCCGGCGACGGCGAGCGTTTCGAAATGCATGGTGTTGAGGGATTTCACGATCTGCGCGCCGGGGTACCACTCGGCGACGAGGTCGCTGGAGCCGCGGCCGCCGAGGTCGGCCGGGGTTCCGGGGCCGCCGAAGGCGTTGGTGGCGTCCACGAGCACCTTGTCCTGGACGGCGTGCGGCGGGAGCAGTCCCCGTACGCGGTCGAAGGGCACCATCAGCACCACGAGGTCGGCCCGGGCGGCGGCCTCGGCGGGGTGCGCCGCCGAGGCCGCCGGGCCCAGTTCGGCCAGGAGCGGGCCGAGGCTCTCGGGGCCGCGGGCGTTGGAGACCACGATCTCGTGGCCCGCCGCCACGAGGATCCTGGCGAGGGTCGAGCCGATCCGGCCGGTGCCGATGATGCCTGTCCGCATGACGCTCCTCGAAGGGGATGACCGGGCCGACGCCGGTGTCAGTCCATGCCGATCCAGACCGACTTGGTCTGGGTGTAGCTCTCCAGGGATTCCGGGCCGCACTCGCGGCCGTAACCGGAGGCCTTGTAGCCGCCGTAGGGCACGGAGGGGTCGTACTGGTTGTAGCAATTCACCCAGACCGTGCCGGCCTTGATCTGCGAGGCGACCCGGTGGGCCCGGCGCAGGTCCTTGGTGTGGACCCCGGCGGCGAGGCCGTACGCGCTGTCGTTGGCGATGCGCACGGCGTCCTCCTCGGTGTCGAAGGGGATGATCGACAGGACCGGGCCGAAGATCTCCTCCTGCGCGATCCGCATTCCGTTGTCGACCCCGGTGAAGACGGTCGGCAGGAAGTAGAGGCCCTGGCTGGAGGCGCCCTCGGGGGTCCAGCCGGCGCCGCCGGTGCGCAGGACCGCACCTTCCTTCTCGCCCACCTCGATGTACGAGCTGACCTTGTCGAACTGTCCGCGGTGGGCCAGGGGGCCGAACAGGGTGGCCGGGTCGCGCGGGTCTCCGGGCTTGAGTGCGGCGGCCCTGCGGACGAGGCGTTCGACCAGTTCGTCGTGGATGGGGCGCTGGAGCAGCAGGCGGGAGCCGGCGGTGCAGATCTCGCCCTTGTTGTAGTAGATGCCGAAGAAGGCGAGCTCCTCGGCGGCGTCGAGGTCCGCGTCGGCGAAGACGATGTTGGCGGACTTCCCGCCGAGCTCCATCGTGACCTTCTTCAGGGTGCCGGCCGACTTGCGGATGATGGACTGGCCGACGGCGGTGGAGCCGGTGAACGCGATCTTGTCGATGCCCGGGTGGCCGGTGAGGGTCTCTCCCAGTTCCACGCCCGGTCCGGTGATGACGTTCAACACGCCGTCGGGAATTTCCGCCTCCTGGAAGAGCTCCGCGATCTTCAGGGCGGTGAGCGGGGTGGCCGGGGAGGGCTTGTGGACGACCGTGTTCCCGGCCGCGAGGGCCGGCGCGATCTTCGTCATCGACAGCAGCAGCGGGAAGTTGAACGGGGTGATGGCGCAGACCACGCCCAGCGGTTCGCGCAGGGTGTAGGCGAGCTGCCCGCCGGCCGGGGCCCGCGAGGAGCCGTCGACGCGGGTCACGGCGCCGGCGTAGTAGTGCATGAGCTGGGCGGCCATGGGGGCGTCGACCGTGCTGGAGAAGGCGAACGGCTTGCCCATGTCCACGGTCTCCAGCAGGGCGATCTCCTCCAGGTCGCGCTCGATGAGCTCTCCGACCCGGTTCAGCCGCAGCGCGCGCTCCTGGGCCGACAGTCTGCTCCACGGACCTTCCTCGTACGCCCGGCGGGCAGCGGCCACGGCCGCGTCCGCGTCGGTGGCGGCGGCCTGGGCCACCGGCACGATCTCCTGGCCGTCCACGGGGCTGATGTCCGGCTCGGTCCGGCCGTCCCGGGCCGGGACCCATTTGCCGCCGATGAACAACTTCCCGGGGTTGGCCAGGGGCTGGTCGCTGAGCGCGCGCTGTGTCATGGCTGCCTTCCGGATTCGGGTGCGGGGGCTGCTGTCAGCCCTTCGCGAGCTGTGTCAGGAACGTCTCGGCGAGGGCCTTTGAGGAGTACGGGTTCTGACCTGTCGTCAACTTTCGGTCCACGACCACGTGCGAGTCCCAGATCGCCTCGGCCTTCTCGTAGCGGGCGCCGAGCCTGGTGAGCTCGACCTCGAGGATCAGCGGGAGCCGGCCGGCCATGTTGGTGACCAGTTCCTCGCTGTGCGAGAAGGCCGTCATCCGGTAGCCCTCGAAGGGCCAGCGGCCTTCGCCGTCGCGCAGGGCGAGCAGCGAGGTGTGACCGTGGCAGACGGTGGCCAGCGGCTTGTCCTGGGCGATGACCCAGCGCAGGATCTGGGCGAGTTCGTCGGACTTGGGCAGGTCGCCGATGGCACCGTGGCCGCCGCTGACGTAGACGCCGTCGTAGTCGGCGATGTCCTTCTCGGTGAGGGACTCCAGGGCGATCGGGGCCTTCAGCCCGGGGGTGTTCCCGATGACCCGGACGTACTCGGCGGCGTTGGCCGCGTCCTCGTCGGGCGAACCCTGGGGGCGGACCCACTGCAGGAACTGGGGGTCGATGCTCGTCTGGTCGACCGTGGGCGCCTGACCGCCGATGGTCGCGACGTCCACGGCGTGCCCGGCGGCCTTGAACAGCTGATAGGGGACGACGAATTCCTCGGCCCAGAATCCCGAGGGGTGCTGTTCGCCGTCCAGCAGGTGGAGGGTGGCCTTGGCCGTCATGACGACGAGAATCTTCATGATTCTCTCCTTGTTCTGGATTCGCTGCCGATTCAACACGCCCCTCGCAGGGGGCGTAAGGGGACGACGTCAGGCCCGCGATACTTCGTCACGTGCGTCCAACGCCGAGATGATGGTGCGGAATTCACCGACCAGGGGGTGGTCGGGATGGGCTTCTGCAAATATGCGCTCCCCGTACAGCGCCGCCATTTCCGGCGAGTACGGAAGGATTCCGGCCAGGGGTGCCCCGTAGACCTCCCGCGCCCGTTGCCGGGCCGCTTCCCGGTCGACGCCGGCGGGGGCCATGCTCAGCACCAGGGTCCGCCGGCAGGGCAGGCGTCCGGCGAGGGCGATGGTCTCCTCGACGCCGGAGAGGTCGATCCGGTCGGCCCTCGCCATGATCATCAGTACGTCGGCGCTGGCCATGGCCGTCACCGACTCGTTGTTGAGCCCGGCGTGGGTGTCGAGGAGCAGCACGTCGAGGGCGAGGTGGCGGGCCAGTCGGTCGAAGCCCTCCGGGAGCATCCCCACGTCGTACCCGCTGGTCATGATCTCGCGCAGGGCCGCCGTTCCGGTCCGGGCCGGTACGACGTACAGCCCGCCCGCCCCGCCCGGGCCGCGGTCGGTGCCCACCTGCTGGGCCGCGGCCTCGATCTCGCAGCGGCCGAGCAGGTAGTCGGCCAGGGAGAAACCCGGACCGAGCCGGAAGAGCAGGTCGAGGGTGGGCGACTGGATGTCGGTGTCCACCACCCCGACGCGGCGCCCCTCGGCCGCCAGGAGCAGCGCGAGGTTCGCCAGTACCGAGGACTTGCCGGTGCCACCTCGGTGCGAGTGCACCACGATGGTCCGGGTCATCAGGCCACCACCCGGTAGCCGGTGCCGTCCGCGTGCGGCCCCCGCGCCGCACGTGGCCGGTGCAGGGCCAGCATGGTGACGTCGTCGTGCTGTTCGGCGGTGCCGGTGTGCTCGCGGACCGCCCAGTCCATGCGGTCGACGACCTCCCGGCCGCTGACCGGGGGGCCGGTGAGCAGTTCCAGCACGCGTTCGTCTCCGAGGAAGCGGCCTTGGGGACAGCGTGCCTCGGGGACTCCGTCGGTGAAGACGAAGAGGGTGTCGCCCGGGTCCAGCTGGGCGTAGCCGAGGGTGTAGACGCAGTCGGGCAGGACCCCGACGGCCGGTCCGGTGATCTCCAGCGCGACGGGCGGGCTGCCGTCGGCCGGCAGCATCAGGGGCGGGTTGTGGCCACCGTTGATGTAGACGAGGCTGCCGGTGAGCGGGTCCAGCACCCCGAAGAACAGGGTGGCGAAGTAGCCCTGCCGCAGGTGGTTGCGGGTGAGGTAGCCGTTGGTGGCGGTGACCGCGTTGAGCAGCGGGGTGGCGCCGACCACCGGGATGCGGCGGCTGCCGCCGGTGCGTCCGGCGGCGACCAGGTGCTGGAGTCCGCTGTTCTCGGCGGTGTGCCGCAGCAGGGACCGGATGAGTGCCATGAAGAGCGCGGCGCCGACCCCCTTGTCGCAGACGTCGGCGACGACGAAGGCGAGCCGGCGGCCGCGGGATATCTCGAAGACGTCGTAGAAGTCCCCGGCGACCTGGCGGGCCGGCCGGAACCGTACGTCGATCTCCCAGCCGTCCGGGACGGGCAGCCGTTCGGGCAGGAAGCCGGCCTGGATCTCCCGGCCGATCTCCAGTTCCTTCTCGTAGCCCATGAGTTCGGCGCGGGCGTCGGCCTCGCGCAGGGTGCGGCCGAGTCCGGCGCGCTCCGAGCAGCTGTGCAGGCGGGCCCCGACGAGGGCGGGCAGGAAGGGCGGGACGAGGTAGTCGTGCCCGAGCCGTACGTGTTCCTCCAGTGCGGCGAACTCCGATACGGTCCAGACGACCACGATGGGTTCTCCGGCCCAGCGGCGCAGCCGGCGCACGGCCAACCGTACGGACTC
Organism: Streptomyces sp. NPDC002467; assembly: GCF_042889825.1. Taxonomy (NCBI): domain Bacteria; kingdom Bacillati; phylum Actinomycetota; class Actinomycetes; order Kitasatosporales; family Streptomycetaceae; genus Streptomyces; species Streptomyces sp. NPDC002467. The sequence continues at coordinate 112,266 of NZ_JBIARJ010000009.1, forward strand.
CCCGTCGGCCTCGGCCGGGGCGAGCAGTACGTCCGCGATGGGCAGCCGTTCCAACGGGCCTTCGCGGAGCTCCGCGAGGGAGCGGGTGACGAGGTGCGCGTCCATCGTCCGCAGCGCGCCCCGCAGTTCGGGCGGCGGCGGCGGGTACACGTCGAGGATGATCACGGTCGTGGAGGGCATGGGTCCGTCCCCTCGGCTCTCACGGTCAGCGTGCTGATGTTGCGGCCGTCCGTGCGTCGGTACGCGAACCCGTCCACGCTGGTCAGCGCCAGGTGGATGCCGAGGCCGCCGATCCGCCGTTCCTCGGGGCGGACCCCGGGGGCGGGCGGGAGGCGGCCTTCGACGGGGTCGAAGGCGGGTGCGCCGTCCTCGATGACGATGCGCACCTCGCCCGGGCCGGAGCGGCCGCGGACGGTGATCCGTCCGTCGCCGCCCCGGTACCCGTGCATCACGATGTTCGTGGCCAGTTCGTCCACGGCCAGCCGGATCCGGTAGGCGGCGCCCTTGTCCAGGTCCGCCCGTCCGGCCAGCCGCAGGACGAAGGCGGCGATCTCGCCCAGTGCCCCCACCGTCGCGGGCACCTCCAGTACGACGGGCTCCCTCGCCAGTTCGGCCATGTCGGTCACGGTGGTCACTCGTCGGCGAGGACGATGCTCCGGTCGAGGCCGGCCGTCCGGATGGTCCGGGAGACGGGCTCGATGGCTCCCACGACCTTGATGGTGACGTGGTCGGCGACCTTCTGCTGGGCGAAGACCAGCGAGCGCAGTCCGGCGCTGGCCATGTAGCCGACGCCGGCCATCCGGATCTCGACGGTGCTGGTGCCGTGCCCGGCGGCCTTCTCGATGGTCTGGTGGAAGTCCGGCGCGGTCTTGGCGTCCAGTTCGCCCGCCAGTTCGATCACGGTGGTGTCGCCGTCGATGCTCAGGGACACGGAAAGGGGCATCTCAGGTCTCCTTCTACTCGTCGGGATCGTTCGTGCGGCCGACCAGGATCACGACCGAGCGCGGGCCGATCAGGTACTTCCCGGCGTTGTCGAGTTCCTGCTCGGTGCCCGGGGTGCGGATGTCGTGCGGCGCCTCGGCCCCGGTGTCGGCGAAGAGGTGCCAGCTGCGTCCGCCGGGCAGGGCGGGCAGTTCCAGGTCGTGGGACTCCCAGTGCGAGTTCATGGCCACGTACACCACGTCGTCGTCGCCGGTGCCGCAGCGGGCCACCGCCAGCAGTCGGCTCTCCGCCGACCAGTCGGGCTGCCAGGCCCGCTCCCCGTGCCAGCTGATGTCGGGCAGACCCAGGTTCTCCCGGATCCGGCCGGTGGGGTGGGTGGTCGCGCGCAGTTCCCGGTGGTGCCCCCGGAAGGCGATCATCTGCCGGGTGAACCGGAGCAGTTCGGCGTTGTCGTCGACCTGGTCCCAGTCGAACCAGGACAGTTCGTTGTCCTGGCAGTACGTGTTGTTGTTGCCGCCCTGGGTCCGCGCGACCTCGTCGCCGGCCAGCAGCATCGGGATGCCCTGGCTGGTGAAGAGGATGGCGAGGGCGTTCTTCATCTGCCGTGTGCGCAGGGCGTTGACCTCGGGGTCGTCGGTGGGGCCCTCGGCTCCGCAGTTCCAGCTGTTGTTGTCGTTGGCGCCGTCGTTGTTGTTCTCGCCGTTGGCCTCGTTGTGCTTGTCGTTGTAGGAGACCAGGTCGGCGAGGGTGAAACCGTCGTGCGCGGTCAGGAAGTTGACCGAGGCGGCGGTCCCGCGGCTGGAGTAGAGGTCGGGCGAACCGGCGATCCGGGTGGCGAGCTCCCCGGTGACGCCCGGGTCCCCCTTGAGGAAGCTGCGCACCGTGTCGCGGTACTTCCCGTTCCACTCGGCCCAGCGGCCGTACGCCGGGAAGTTGCCCACCTCGTAGAGGCCGCCCGCGTCCCAGGCCTCGGCGATGAGCTTGGTGTGCCGCAGGACGGGGTCGTAGGCGAGCAGCTCCAGCAGCGGCGGGTTGGGCAGCGGGGTGCCGTCCAGGTCCCGGCCGAGGATGGCCGCGAGGTCGAAGCGGAAGCCGTCGATGTGGTAATCGGCGACCCAGTGGCGCAGGCAGTCGAGCACGTAGTTGCGCACGACGGGGTGGTTGCAGTTGACGGTGTTGCCGGTGCCGCTGAAGTTGAAGTAGTACCCCTCGGGCGTGAGCATGTAGTACGTGGCGTTGTCGAGGCCCTTGAAGGAGATCGTCGGGCCCTGCTCGTTGCCCTCGGCGGTGTGGTTGAAGACGACGTCGAGGATGACTTCGATGCCGGCCGCGTGCAGGTCCTTGATCAGGGTGCGGAACTCGTCGCCCTGCATCCCGTAGCGGCCGGTGGCGGCGTAGCCGGCCTTGGGTGCGAAGAACGAGACGGTGTTGTAGCCCCAGTAGTCGAAGAGCCGCTCGCCCGTCTCCGGGTTGCTGCGCGGGTTGTCGCTCTCGTCGAACTCGAACACGGGCAGGAGCTCGATGCAGTTCACGCCGAGTTCCTTGAGGTACGGGATCTTCTCGCGCAGCCCGGCGAAGGTGCCGGGCGCGGTGACCTGCGAGTTGGGGTGCCGGGTGAAGCCGCGCACGTGGGTCTCGTAGACGACGAGGTCCTCGGCGGGGATGCCCAGCGGGGTGTCGTCTCCCCAGTCGAAGTCCTGGAGGCAGACGCGGGAACGGTACTGGTAGCCGCGGCCGCGGTCCGGCTCCACGCCCCACACGTCGCGGCCGGCGATCAGCCGGGCGTAGGGGTCGGAGAGGACCTGCCGGGCGTCGAAGCGGTGGCCGGTGACCGGGTCGTAGGGCCCGTCGGCCCGGTACCCGTACTCGATGTTCTCGTGGTCGAGGCCGAAGACCGTCATGGCGAAGACGCTGCCGGTGCGGAATTCCTGGGGGAACTCCAGTTCGGCCATCGGCTCGGGCTCTCCGCGCTTGTAGATGACCAGGGTCATGGAGGTGGCCTGGTCGGAGAAGACGGAGAAGCTGACCCCGCCGGGGACCACGTTGGCCCCGAAGGGGAACGGTTTGCCGGCGCGGACGCGGTACCCGCCCACTTCGTGGGTCGGGTACGCGTCGACGCGCAGGACCTGCTCGGACCGGGTCTCGCTCATCGCGCAGCCCTGGACTTGGCCTTGGCCTTGGCTTCCGCGGCCGCCGCCTCGCCGGTCTGGAAGAAGTCGAGGAAGCCGGTGGCCGACATGACGAACCGGACTTCCTCGCTCACCCCGTACAGGGTGACGGCCACGCCGGCGTGCTGGGCCTCGCGGTAGACGACGAGCAGGGTGCGCAGGCCGGCGCTGGAGACGTAGGTGACCGCCGTGAGGTCGATCCGCAGCGGCCGGCCCTCGCGGACCAGCGGCAGCAGCGACTGGAGCAGCGAACCGGAGGTCTCGCTGTTGATCTCACCGGTGGCGACGAGCACGGTGCCCGTCTTGTTGCGGCGTTCCTTGACGTTGAGACTCATTGCTTGCATTCCCCTCTGGTTGGGGCGCCCCCCGTTGAGCGCGCGGTGAGCCCCCGTGGAACTACTTGGCCACGGGCCGGAGGCGGACCTTGACCTTGACCCGCCCCTGGACGTCGGGGAGGTGGACGGTCAGTTCGTCCGCGTCGAACTCCTCGTACGGCTTCTCGTCGATCTCCACGGACGCGATCCGCACGGAGCCCGCCGGGAGCAGGTCGGGCGAGACGCGCAGGACGCGGTTCGGGAGGCCGGTCGGGTCGGGCTGGAAGTGGAAGTCCATCTCCCGCCCGTTGACGAGGAGGTTGTTGTAGACGGCGGCGAGGTAGCACAGCTCCGCCGAGTGGTACATGGACATCGAGTGGCTGCCCTTGAGCCGCTCGGTGCCGAGCAGGTACGGCGTGCCGCTGGCGAGCACGTTGAAGTAGACGGCTCCCTCGTCGTGGTCGAGGAAGAAGGTGTTGTAGAAGGACTGCGCCTGCCGGGCCTCGCGCAGGTTGGCGTCCCCGCCGACCGTGCCGTTCAGGATGAGGTAGGCGAGGATCGCCTGCTCCTGCTGCCACCAGGCCTTGCGGTCGTGCCAGGCGAATCGATACGCCTCCTCGTCGCCGGACTTGACCCGCTCGACGACGTCGTACCAGCCGCCGCGCTGCACGTCACTGCCGACCGCCGGCATGATCTCGCCGATCTTCCGGGCGAGTTCCTCGTAGGCCGGCTTGGCCTTCAGCGAGTTCATCCGCATCAGGTTCCAGGCGATCTTCAGGTTGTGGCCGACGACGGCCCGATCCTGCTGCCAGCTGTGCGCCTTGTCGTGCGACCAGTCGCGGTTGAAGCGCTCCTGGACGAACGGGCTGTTCTTGTAGTCCGGGAAGCGGTCCGCGATGGTGTCGAAGGTGTACTCCAGGAAGTCGGCGTACTTCTGGTCGCCGGTCGCCAGGTACAGGTTGATCAGGTACGCGGGCGCGTGGTCGCCGACCGAGTTCCAGTTCTTGCGCTCGGCGTTCTCGCCGAGGGACTCGTGGTCGGCGCTGAAGAGGATCGGGTCGATGTGCGAGTAGTAGCCGCCCTGCTCCGGGTCGAAGAAGAACTTGTCGAACAGCCGGATGGTGGCGTCCGCGTCGTTCTTGATCCGGACGTCGCCGGTGACCCGGTACGTCTGGATGGGGCCGGCCAGCGCGTAGATCTGCTCGTACATCGGGATCGCGTCGTAGTCGTCGGAGAACTCCGAGGTGAACAGCTTGCGTTCGGTGTCCCCGTCGACGCTGATGCCGTGGTACCAGAAGACCACGTCCTCCTCGCTGTCCACGACCCGCATGTGCTTGCGCAGGTACTCGGTGCCGCGCTCGGCGACCTCCAGGTACTCGTCCTTGCCGGTCAGCAGGTAGGCCGAGGCCATGCCGTAGACCAGGCGGGAGATCGTGTCGGTCTCCTGGACGTGGCTGGCGGTCTTGTCGCCGCCGAGCCGGATCTCGGTGCGGTACTCGGTGAAGTCCACCGGCCCGTCGCCGAACTGGGCCCGCTTGTAGAAGTCGGCCAGCGACTCGATCTGCTTGATCCACCAGCTGGGTTCCTCGAAGCGGTAGTCCTCGGCGCCGCGGCCCAGGAACACCAGGCGCTTGGCGTCGAAGCGCCCGCCGTGCTCGGGGTAGTGGATGCCGTACGCGAAGAGGAACCGGCCGGGCGAGAGCATCTCGTCGATGTGGCCGGAGGCGTCGATGTACGGCTCCTCCAGGTTGCGGACGAGCTCGGCGCTCGGGCCGCCGGCCAGCGAGACGTCGAACTCGCGGCCGTCGGAGGTCCTCAGCCGCAGGAGGCGCGATCCGGAGTCGAAGCGGACGACGTAGCCCGCGATGGTGTCGGAGAAGGAGAAGCTCACGGCGTCCGCCATGTCATGCACCGTCCTTGTCGTGAGATCCGTCGTGAGAGCGGTCGTCCTCGTAGCCCTGGCTGACCTCGACGATCACCCCGTCGGGGTCGCGCAGCCACACGGTCCGCCAGCCGCAGATGAAGTCGTCGAAGTCCAGGGGCCCCAGGGTCACTTCGGCCGCGTCCCCCAGCCCCGCCAGGAACGCGTCCACGTCGTCGATCTGGAAGGCCAGGTGGCGCATCCGGCCCGGGGCCTGCGGCCCGTCGTCGTGCGCCGGGCGGGCCGGTTCGGTACCGCCGGCCGCGAAGAGCTCCAGGTACGCGTCCCCCCTGCGCAGGAACACGATCTCGGAGTCGCCCAGGTTCACCACCCGGGCCCGGGAAAATCCGAAGTACCGGGTGTAGAACTCCTCGGTGGTCTTCTGGTCCGTGCAGTTCAGGCCCACGTGCGACCAGCGCAGTCCGGTCGGCGCCATCAGGCGGCGCCCCGGCCCCGCCCGGCCGAGATCAGCTCGATGATCCGGCGGGCGAAGAGGTGGTGGTGGGCGCCGGTGCGGCCGGTGACGAGGTCGCCGTCGACGACCACGTCCTCGTCGACGTACTCGCCGCCCATGTTGCGGACGTCACCGATGAGGTTGTTGTGGCAGACCACCTTGCGGCCGCGGATCTTCCCGGGGATCGAGGAGGCCAGCCACATGCCGTGGCAGATGATCCCCTTGAGGACCGTGGGCTCCTCGAAGGCCCGGCGCAGCAGCTCCGTGGCGGGCGCGAGCACGTCCACGTCCTCGGTGTAGCGCAGCCGGTCGGCCACCATGCCCGAGGGCACGATGATCGCCGCGTACCGGCGCAGGTCGTCGTCGCTCAGCCCCTCCAGGGACTTGTCGGCGGTGAACGGCGCCCGGTACTCGTGCCCGGAGAAGGTGATGGAGTCGTTGCCCCACAGCCGGGTCAGGAAGTCGACCTCGGCACCCTCCTCCGCGAACCGGTGCCGGTAGTAGAAGATCTCCGGCTCGTAGAAGTCGCTCTCGACCAGGACCGCGATCCGGGTCCCGGTCAGCGCGCCCTCGCGCAGGACCGCGTCAGGCACGGGAGGCCCCCTTCAGGAAGTCCGCCGCGCGCTCGGCGATCATCGCGATGGCGGTGTGGCAGTTGCCCGACGGGACGGCGGGCATCACGCTCGCGTCGACGACGCGCAGATTGCGTACGCCGTGCACCCGCAGCTCGGGGTCGACCACGGAGAGGTCGTCGACACCCATGCGGCAGGAGCCGGCCTGGTGGTGGTAGCTCTCCGACTTCTGCTTCACGAAGGTGCGCAGCTCGGAGTCGCTCAGGTAGGCCGGGCCGGGCTGGAGCTCCTGCTTGTACCAGGGCGAGAAGGCGGAGGTCGCGAAGAGCTCCCGGGCGATCTTGACGCCCTGCACCATCCGCTCCAGGTCCCAGCGGTCGCCCAGGTAGTTCGGATTGATCAGCGGGTGGGCCAGCGGGTCGGCGCTCGCCAGCCTGATCCAGCCGCGCGAGACCGGGCGTACGACCCCCGGCAGGATGGACACGGTGTTCGGGTGGTCCTGGCCGACGATCACGTCGAACGGGACGTGGACGAAGGCGATCTGCAGGTCCGGCGCGGGCAGTCCGGGCCGGGAGGACAGGAACAGAGCGCTCTCCGAAAGGTTCTGCGTCGGCGGCGGCAGTTCCTGGGTGACCTCGGCCATCAGCCCGGTCAGCACGTGGTTGTGGAAGTTCTCGCCGACACCGGGAAGCTCCGCGGTGACCCCGATGCCGTGCTCGCGCAGCTGGCGCGGGTGCCCGATGCCGGAGAGCAGCAGCAGCTTCGGCGACTCGATCGCCCCGGCGGCCACGATCACCTCGCGGCGGGCCCGCGCGGTGTGCGGGCCCGGCTCGGCCGCGGCGCTGTGGCCGTCGCGGACGGTTCGCCCGGCGAACTCCGCGGGGGCCTGGAGCTGGACGTACTCCACGCCCGTGCAGGTGTCCCCGTCGAAGAGCAGCCGGGTGCTCTGCGCACTGGTGCGCAGGGTCAGGTTGGAGCGGTCGAGCGCGGGCTCCAGGTACGCGGCGAGGGTGCCCTGGCGGCGGCCGTCGGCCACGTCGATGTGGTGCCAGCCGGTGCCGAAGAGGCCGCGCCGGGGACCGTCGGTGTTGAAGTCGGCGATCTCCTGGTGGCCCAGCTCGACGGCCGCGTCGATGAAGGCGCGGGAGACCGGGTTGGGGGCGTGCCGGCCGGCGTTGGTGATGCGCTGCGGGCCCCGGGTGCCGGTGGTGGCGGCGGTGGCGTCCTCCTGGCCCTCCAGGAGGGCGAAGTACGGGAGCACGTCCTCGTACGCCCAGCCGGCCGCGCCCTGATAGGCCCAGTTGTCGAAGTCCGAGGCGTGGCCCCGGATGTGCATCATGATGTAGAGGTTGCTGCTGCCGCCGGGGGCCTTGCCGCGCGGTTCGTAGGTGCGGCGGCCGTCGAGGCCGGGCTGCGGGGTGCTGGTGTAGCCCCAGTCGACGGGCCCGCCGAGCAGCTTGTACCAGGACGACGGGTCGTCCACCTCGGGCGGGATCCGGGAGCCGCCCGCCTCCAGGACGAGGACGGAGACGTCCGGGTCCTCGGAGAGCCGGTTCGCCAGCACGCTGCCGGCGGTGCCGGATCCCACGACGACGTAGTCGTACTCTTCGGCGCTCACGGGTCCCCCTCAGCCCTGGCTCAGGACCTGGAAGGGGGCCGTGTCGTGGTAGTTCGCCATGTAGGCGATCTTTCCGTCCACGATCCGGAAGAAGTTCATGACCTCGGCCTCGATGGCCTCGCCGGAGGCGCTGACCGCAGTCAGGTGCGAGACGGCCGCGGCCTTCTCCCCGTCGCCGTCGACGACGAAGTGCACGGGCTCGTTCCGGAAGACCCGGTACATGGCGCCCATGCCCTTCATCATCGAGCGCAGCACCTCCAGGCCCTCGATGTGGCCGGCGAGCTGCTCGTCCATGACCTGGTCGTCGGCGAACAGGTCGCACCAGCTGTCCCAGTCACCGGCGTTGGCGTACTGGTAGTACTTCGTGAGGATCTCTCGCGGTTCCATGGCCTCGCTCACCCCTCTATCGGTCGCGTCGGGTGCCGTCCGGCGCGAAGGGCGCCCAGAACCGGCTGAAGGCGGCCGCCGTGTCGCCGAAGAGCCCGTCGCGGCCCTCGACGATCCGGCCGTCCCGCCACTTCATGAAGTGGAAGACCGGGTAGTCCATCCGCTCGTACGGCGACTCGCTCGCGGGGTCGGCGCCGTCGCGCAGGGCGACGTTGCGGCACACGTCCGCGCTGCAGTCCTCGCCGACGAGGATCGCCTCCAGGTCCATCCGGAAGGTGCCGCCCGTGAGCTTGTGGGTCTGCCCCATCAGTTCCAGGAAGGCGTCGAGGCTCTCGTACCACCCGGCCAGCGGGTGGTTGCCCGGCACCAGCCAGCGCAGGTCCTCGGAGTAGTACTCCAGGATGCGCGCCCGGTCGCCGGAGCCGAGGGCGGCGTAGGCCTCGCGGACCCGCTCCCGCGTCACTTCGGTCATCGTCGCTTCTCCTTCGCCGGCGGTCAGAGGGAGCCGGAACCGGGCATCGGGGCCAGGTCGTTGACGGTGTACTGCTTGATCAGCGGCCCGTTCGGACCGGCCACCACCGTCCAGGTCTGGTCGGCGTCGAAGCCGAGCCATTCGCTGCGGGCGGCCGGCGGGTCCCAGATCTTGGCCTGCCAGTTCACGAGGACCCGGACGATGGCCCGGTCGCCCTCGATGACCGGCTCCACCTTGGTGACCGTGTGCACCTCGTCGAAGAACCGGTTGGTCACGGCCTCGTACCAGCGGCCGAAGCCCTGGTGGCCCAGGAAGGTGTCCTCGGGGACCTTGAACTCCAGGTCCTCGGTGATCAGGGCGAGCACCTGGTCCGCCGGCACGTGCCGGTCCAGCGCCACGTACCAGTCCTCGGCGAACCTGCGGATCGCGTCCTCGGTCAACTGCCGCTCGGCGGGCATGCGGTCTCCTCCTGTCCGGTCGGGTGTGTCAGATCTGGATGTCGACGAGGAACGGTCCGGGGTGGGTGAGCATCCGGTGCACGGCGGCCGCCGCCTCGTCCGGCTTCTCCACCCGCATCCCGCCGGCGCCGAGGGACCGGGCCAGCCCGGCGAAGTCGATCTCGGGGTGGGAGAGGTCGAAGGAGCCTGGGAACGCGTGCTCCGGGATCTCCCGCTCCCGCCAGTACTGGGCGATGTTGTCGTCCAGCAGCCGGTACTTGCGGTTGTTGCAGACCACGAACTTGGCGTCGATGCCGTGCCGGACCGCCGTCCACAGCGCCTGGTACGTGTACATCGACCCGCCGTCGCCGGCGAAGCCGACGACGAGCCGCTCGGGCCGGGCCAGCTTCGCGCCGACCGCGCCCGGGAAGCCCACGCCCAGCGAGCCGCCCCGGGTGAGGTGGTAGTCGCCCGGGCGTTCCGCGGGCAGGTGGCGGGTGACCAGCGGGGAGGTGGTCAGCGCCTCGTCGAAGACGATCAGGTCCCCGCCGGTGCGTTCGGCGAGGGTCTTCAGGAAGACGGTCATCGGCGTGCCGTCGTCCGCCTCCCCATGTGCCCGTGCTGCCCGCACCCGTTCCCTGGTCCGTACGTCGAGCCGGGCGGCCGCGGCGGCCCGCTGCTGCGGGGTGAGTCGCCGCTCCAGTACGCCGGCCAGCGCGCGCAGCGCCTGCCGGGGGTCGGCGGCCAGGCCCAGGTCGACCGGGTGGTTCTTGGCGATCTCGTAGGCGTTGAGGTCGATGTGGACGATCCTCGCGCCCGGCCGGAAGGGGCTCTCCAACTCGGGGAACACCTCCGGGAAGACGTAGGTGCCGACGATCAGGACGCCGTCGGCGTCCCCGATCAGCTCCTTGCTGTGCGGGCCGAACATGTGGCCCGTCTGGCCGCGGCGCAGCGGGTGCGATGCCGCGATGTTGACCTCGGAGGAGTCGACCTCGTAGACGTCGGCGCCCAGCAGTTCGGCGACGGCCGCGAGTTCGCGCTGGGCCCCGGAGAGCGCCACCCCGTCGCCGACGAGGAGGACCGGCCGCTCGGCGGGGGCGAGCAGCTCGACCGCCCGCCCCACCGAGGCCGGCGAGGGTGCCACGTCCGTGAGCGGCACCGTGGTGGGCAGCACGGGCTCGGAGTTGAGCTCGTCCAGCACGTCCATCGGCAGCGCCACGAACACGGGCCCGCGGGGCGGGGTGAGCGCGATCTTCACGGCCCGCCGGATGGTGCGCAGTACGGACCGGGGGTCGGTGACCCGGGTCGCGTACTTCGTCACCGGCTTCGCCATGGCCACCAGGTCGGAGGCCATCTGCGCGTCCATGGCGTCGTAGCGGACCCCGGCGTCGCCGGCGACCACGACGAGCGGGGTGTGGCCGCGCAGCGACTGGTAGAGCATGCCGATGCCGTTGCCCAGCCCGACCCCGGAGTGCAGCTGGAGCAGGGCCGCGCCGCCGGTGGCCCGGGCGTACCCGTCGGCGATGCCGGCGGCCACGGTCTCCTGGAGGGCGAGGACGTAGGTGAAGTCCTCCGCCGCGTCGACCGCGTCGAGGAATCCCTGTTCCACCGTTCCCGGATTTCCGAACATCACATTCAGGCCGTCGGCCTTGAACTGCTCGATCAGCCTTTCCCGTCCCGGACTCGCCGGAGTGGCTTCGGCATTCATCGGATTCCCCCTGAAATCACCAGCCGTACCGGATGAGACCGTCCTCCAGGACTTCCACGATCTTCTGCCCCGTGAGATACGAATCGGGGGTCGAGCGGCCGGTGACGAACGGGAAGTCGACGATCACGGAGACCGGCTTTCCGAAATTTCCGTGGTACGCGCCGCGCGGGCCGGTGGCATCGCGCAGGATGTACTCCAGCGGGTACGGCGGCGGGCCCATGTTGAAGTCGGTACCGAGGAATCCGGTGCCGTCCTTGTAGTCGTACTCCTTGCAGTGGCCGGTCACGTGCTTGCCCCAGATGATGCTCTTGCGGTCGCTCCAGTCCCGGGCGAAGGCCAGGCAGGCGACGCCGTAGCACTCGGCGGCGACGACCTTGGCGGCCTTCTCGAAGGCCAGGATCAGGGCGTGCACGCGCTCGTTGTTGGCGAGGTCGGCGATGGGTCCGCTGCCGCCGACGATGAGGATCGCGTCGTATCCGGCGACGTCGGCGTCGAGCCTGTCCAGATCGCGGTGGTACTGCTCCAGCTTCCGCAGGTAGCCCTCGTCGCTCGTGTACGGGCGCTCGGGGACCCACGCCTCGATGTCGAGCGGGGAGTCCAGCCGGCTGGACTGCTCGAACTCGCGGCCCAGCCGGGCGTTCTCCTCGGTGGTGACCGAGCGGCCCAGCGGGGGGTCGATGTAGTTCGCGTCGAGGCTCGGCGGAAGAGCGTGCGCACGCTTTCCGGTCGGCGTGGCGAATACGACCTCGTAGCCCCGCTCGTCGAACTTCGACACGGGGCCTATCAGTTCCTCGGCCCAGTAACCGTGTTCGGAGACAATGACCAGAATCTTTCTGCTCACGAATTCCTCCAGGCGCCGCCTGTTGTCGTTGGCGTCCCCCACACTGGCCGCGCCCGGGGCATGCGTCAAAGCGTCGGTGTGCGACTTGGTGAGGTAGCGGCCATGGTCATCGCGGCACTTCAGGAAGTCGCTCCGGGAGGTCATGAAGTCGCTGCAGGACTACCTGACTTCGGCCGAATCGCTGAACCATCGCGAGGGTCGCGACCTATGGTCTGGACGCGCCGTCCATCACGGAATGCACGGGGCACCGGCGCGAGGACGCGAAGAGAGGGACGGGGACGATGGCGATGGACCTGTTGTGCACACACCTCGACCGGATACGTCCGGTGAAACCGGGCACCGAGGGCTGCGAGGAGTGCCTCGCCTCCGGTGACGGCTGGGTTCACCTGCGGATGTGCCTGAGTTGCGGGCACGTCGGCTGCTGCGACTCCTCGAAGAACCGTCACGCCACCCGCCACTACCGGGTCACCGAGCACCCCATCGCCGCCTCGCACGAGCCCGGCGAGGACTGGGCCTGGTGCTACGCCGACAAGCTGATGCTGGACCCGGCGTGAGCGCGGCCCCGGAGAGCCCCGCGGCCGTCACCTCCGACACGGCGGTCACGTCCGGCGCCGCCGCCCCGGCCGAGCGCGCCGAGAACAGGAAGCCGGTCATCCTGGCCGTGGACGACGATCCGCAGGTGCTGCGGGCCGTCCGCCGCGACCTGCGCAGCGCCTACGGAGACCGCTACCGGGTGCTCGGCGCCTCCTCGGCCGCCGACGCCCTGAAGATCCTGGACTCGCTGGACGAGCGGGGCCACGACCCGGCCCTGTTCCTCGTCGACCAGCGGATGCCCGACGTCACCGGGGTGGAGTTCCTGCTGGAGGCCGTCAGCCGCTTCCCGGACGCGCGCCGGGTGCTGCTGACCGCGTACGCGGAGACCGATGCGGCGATCACCGCCATCAACCGGGTCCGGCTGGACTACTACCTGCTCAAGCCGTGGGACCCGCCGCACGAGCGGCTGTTCCCGGTCCTGGACGACCTGCTGTCGGACTGGCTGGCCACCTACCGCCCGGCGTACGACGGGATCATCGTCGCCGGCCACCTGGTCTCCCCCGGCACCCACGCGGTGCGGGACTTCTTCACCCGCAACGGCCAGCCGTTCCGCTTCCTCAACGTCGAGCGGGACCCCGAGGCGCTGACCCTGATCGCGGCCCAGCCGGGCGGGGCGCTGCCCCTGGTCCGCTTCCCGGACGGGTCGGTGCTCTCGGCCCCCGGTGACACGGAGCTCGCCCAGCGCCTCGGTCTGGCCACCACCGCCTCCCGCCCGCACTACGAGTGCGTCATCGTCGGCGCGGGTCCGGCGGGCCTGGCGGCCGGGGTCTACTCCGCCTCGGAGGGCCTGTCGACCCTGATGCTGGACTCCCGCGCCCCGGGCGGCCAGGCCGGCACCTCCAGCCTGATCGAGAACTACCTCGGCTTCCCCTCGGGCCTCTCCGGCGGGGACCTGACCCGCCGCGCCACCATCCAGGCCTCCCGTTTCGGCGCGGAGATCCTGCACCCGGTGGAGGTGGTCTCGCTGACCCGGGACGACCCGGCGAAGATCCTCACCCTGGCGGACGGCACGGAGATCAGCGCGGAGACGGTGCTCCTCGCGACCGGCGTCTCGTACAACCGGCTGGAGGCGCCGGGCGCGGACCGCTTCGAGGGGGCCGGCCTCTACTACGGCGCCGCCACCACCGAGAGCTCGGCGTGCATCTCGCAGCACGTGTTCATCGTGGGCGGGGCCAACTCCGCGGGCCAGGCGGCCGTGCACTTCGCCAAGTACGCGGCGCGGGTGACGATCCTGGTGCGCGCGGCCTCACTGGACGCGAGCATGTCGCGCTACCTCGTCGACGAGATCGACCGCATCCCGAACATCGAGGTCAGGGTCCGCACCACGGTGGTCCGCCTGGACGGCGGGGAGCACCTGGAGAGCATCACCCTCCACGACGCGGACGCGGGCACGGACACCGAGGTCCCGGCCCGCTTCATGTTCACCTTCATCGGCGCCCGCCCGCACACGGAGTGGCTCTCGGGGGTCGTCGAACGGGACGAGTACGGCTTCGTCCTGACCGGCTCGGACCTGATCGCGAACGGCGGCGAGCTCCCGGCCGAATGGAGCCTGGAGCGGGCCCCCTACCCCCTGGAGACGAGCGTCCCGGGCGTCTTCGCGGCCGGCGACGTGCGGGCCCACTCGGTGAAGCGGGTCGCCTCGGGCGTGGGCGAGGGCGCGATGGCCGTCTCCCTCATCCACCGCTACCGCTCGATGGGCTGAGAGCGAACACGGGCCGCGACCCTTGCGATCAAGGAGGTATCCGACGCAGCGTTGATTACATGATTACAGCCGAACAGAGCGAAAAGCTCCGCGCGTGGTTCGCCGAGCGGCTGCCGGTGGACGTGTACGAATCCCTCGTGTCGGTCACGGTCGACCGCGAGGAGATCACGGTCGTCGGCACCGTCCCGGCGAACGAATCGATCAAGGAGTTCCGCGAGCGCACCCGCGAGCAGCGCATCGAGGTGGCGCGCGAGGCCGAGGAGCTCTACCGCCGCAAGGTGGCCTGGGGTGTGCGGTCCGGTGAGGAGACGGCCCTCTTCACGCACCTGGCCGTACCCGTCATGACCCGGCTGCGCCAGTCCGAACGCCAGGTCCTCGACACCCTGGTCGCGGGCGGCGTGGCCCGCAGCCGGGCCGACGCGCTGGCCTGGTGCGTCCGTCTGGTCGGGCGCAACACCGACGAATGGCTCTCCGGGCTGCGGGAGTCGCTGGACGAGGTGCAGCGGGTCCGCGCCCAGGGCCCGGACGTCACCGGTACGGACGACACGGACTCCAGGAAGTCCGGCTCGGAATGACGGAATCACCCCACAACCGCCCATGATCGCGTAAGGCTGGCCCGGACCGACAACGAGGGAGAGGCACGCACCATGACCACGACCGTCGAATACATCCGCTACCGGATCGCCTTGGACGATCAGCAGGCCTTCGAAACCTCGTACGCGAGGGCGGCCGAGGCACTGGCCGCCTCACCCGAGTGCATCGACTACGAACTCGCCCGCTGCGAGGAGGAGAAGGAGCGCTACATCCTGCGCATCCGCTGGACCTCGGTCGACGCCCACCTGAACGGCTTCCGCAAGGGCGAGCACTTCCCGGCCTTCTTCAGCGCGATCCGGCCGTACGTGACGGCGATCGAGGAAATGCAGCACTACACGGTGACCGATGTCGCGGGCACCGGAAAGGCCGCCGGACAGTCATGAGCACCACACCTTCGACACCCACCATCTACGAGTGGATGGGCGGAGCGGAGGCGATGAAACGCCTCACGGACGCCTTCTACGCGCACGCCCTGCAGGACGAGGTCCTGGCCCCGGTCTTCGCGGGCATGGACTCCGAGCACCCCCGGCACGTCGCCGTCTGGCTGTCGGAGGTCTTCGGCGGCCCCGCGGAGTACACCGCCCACCACGGCGGCCACCAGCACATGGCCACCAAGCACCTGGGCCGCGCCATCACCGAGAAGCAGCGCCGCCGCTGGGTGGACCTGCTGATGGACACGGCCGACGAGGTCGGGCTCCCCACGGACCCGGAGTTCCGCGGGGTGTTCGCGTACTACATCGAGTGGGGCACCCGGATGGCCCTGATCTACTCGGGACCCAACCCGCCCCCGGTGGACGCGGCCAAGATCCCGGTCTGGTCCTGGGGCCAGACCCCGCCGTGGATCCCCAAGGGCTGAAGGGCCTGATCCCGCTCCCCTCCGCCCCGGGCCCCGCCGGCCGACCGCCTCAGCGCATGAACTTGTAGCGCCGAGGGGGCAGCCGCGGGGTCCGGGGCGGCATGCCCTCGGCGAGGAGCACGGTGAGCGGCACGGCGGCGGCTCCGTCCTGCGGCTCGGCGTGCTGCCAGAACTCCACCGCCCCCTCCAGGATCTCCACGAACTTCGCCCATTCGTCGGGCCCCGCCTCCGCGCAGCCCCGCCAGGAGGTCAGCGTCACCAGCCGACCCGGCGCCTGCGGCAGCCAGGAGAAGTCGCGCAGCACGTCGGCCAGCGCGTCCCAGTTCCCGCCGAACCACTCCGGCAGCTCCAGGGCCTCCTGGCAGCGCCGCATCAGCGCGGCCTTGCCGCGTACCCCGTCCAGGTCCAGCTCCATGACCGTCCAGCCGGCCTTCTCCGCGGCGTCGAGCGCCGGGGTCAGCGGCAACGGCTCCAGGGAGGTGGAGGGGGACAGGGGTGAGATCGGGCTCATCGGAGAACCGCCTTGAATGTGTCGTAGTGATCGTCTGTGTAGTAGAACTCGCCGCCCTGCCCCGTCACGATCCGCCGGGCGCCCCTGTCCGGCTCCCCCGGCGTCTTGACCGTGAACTCGTGGTAGTAGCCGCGCTTCTGCTTCGGCAGTGCCTTCTCGAAGTTGCCGAAGACCGTGCCGTCCTGGCGGTAGGGGTACGGCCCGCCCTTGTCGATGAGCACGAGCACGTCCCGGGCCTGCTGCGGCAGCGCGTCGGCCCGCACGGTGGCCAGCCCCTTCGCCCACGAAGGAGCGGGAGCGGCACTGCCGGTGACGGCGGCGGGCGCGGCGTTCGGACCACCGCAGCCCATCGTGCCGCCGACCAGCGCGGCGCCGAGGAACAAGGCCCCCAGCAGCCGCAGGAACGATCGGGGCGCGGTCCGAAGGATCATGCGCCGATCGTGTCAAACATCCGATTCGCTCGCGAATCGTCCGATGCCCTCAGAGAGCGGACATCTTGGTGTACGGGCTCAGAACGCGCTTCTGGACCGATCCGAAGTCGACGAGAACAGCGATCCCCTCCTCGATTCCGACGACACGGCCGAGGCCGTGCTCATCGTGGGATACCCGGTCGCCTACGGAGAACTGCCGGATCGGCTGTTCCTCCGGGGCCTTGAACGGGCTGGACGGCAAATGACGGCGAGGTACTGCTGATTTGGTCATCGGAACCAGTATGGCCCCAGTGACCCGTGCCACGGCCCGTCGCTCGGATCTCGATTGAGGCACCATCCGTCCCGACGCCCCCACCGGTCAGTCGTCCGGGTCGGCCCGGTCCAGCGCCGGCCGCAGCCCCGGCGCCGATTCGGTCAGCAGGTAGTCGGCGACGGCCGTGTCCGTGACCAGGCTGGTCACCAGGCCCGAGCGCAGCACCGCCCCGATCGCGGAGGCCTTGCGCAGCCCGCCCGCGATCGCCACGACCTCGGGGATCCGCCGCAGCCGGTCGGCCTCCACGGTGATGCACCGCTCGCCGAGGTCCCGGCCGACCCGCCGCCCTTCGGAGTCGAACAGGTGCGCGGACATCTCCGCCGCGACGCCGAGCGAGGCGTAGTGCGCCCGCTCCTCGTCCGTGAGCATGTCGTGGACGGTCGAGATGCCGGGCTCCCAGGAGCCGATGGAGACGGCCGCGACCGTCACCTTGTCGAAGTACTCGAAGGCGCGCGCGATGCCGGTCTGGCTGCGCAGCGCCGCCGCGGTCGCCGGATCGGGCAGCAGCATCGGCGCGTAGATCGGGTGCGCGTCCCCGCCGGAGACCTGCGCGGCCCGTCGTACGGCCTCCACCGAACCGCGCTCGGCGGTCCCGGCGTCGTACACACCGGTCAGCTGGACCACGGTGCACGGGGGCAGCCGGTGCAGGGAGGCGGCCATGTGGATCGTCGAGCGCCCCCAGGCCAGGCCGAGCACGTCGCCCTCGTTGACGAGCTCGCCGAGCAGGTCCGCGGCGACCGCACCCAGGTTCTCCGGGTCGGGCGCGTCCTCGGTCGCGTCGGCCGGGGACTCCACGACCACCGCGTGCCGCAGTCCGTACCGGGCGCGGAGCGCGTCCGAGCGCTCCGCGTCCAGTTCGGCGGGAACACGGATCTCGATGCGTACGAGATCGCGTTCGAGGGCGGTCTCCAGGACCCGGGCCACCTTGAAGCGGCTCACGCCGAACTCCTCGGCGATCTGGATCTTGGACTTGCCCTCCAGGTAGAAGCGGCGCGCCATGGCCGCAGCCTGCACCAGCTCCGCGGGTCCCATCCGCAGGGCTGACCGTCCCGCCGAAGTTGCAGACACCGCGTTCTCCTCACTGCTGTTCACACTCTCGACTCGTCGTTCATCCTGTCAGATCCGACGGCCGTTGATCAGCCTGGACAGCTCCCGTTCACCGAGCCGTCCACCAACCCTCCTCCTCAGTGGTCGCAAGCCCACGGCGCCGCCGCGATGGCCGCACCCGCCTGCTCACGCAGCGTGCGCACGGCGGCCGCCGGGTCGACCGCTCCGTACACCGCGCTGCCCGCGACGAAGACGTCCGCGCCGGCCTCGGCGCAGCGCTCGATGGTCGAGGCCGAGACCCCGCCGTCGACCTGGAGCCAGATCTCCAGGCCGTGCTTGGAGATCAGCTCACGGGTGCGGCGGATCTTGGGCAGCATGATGTCCAGAAAGGGCTGGCCGCCGAAGCCCGGCTCGACCGTCATGATCAACAGCATGTCGAGCTCGGGGAGGATGTCCTCGTACTGCTCGATCGGCGTCGCGGGCTTGAGCGCCATCGAGGCGCGCGCGCCCTTGGCCCGGATCTCCCGCGCGAGCCGCACCGGCGCGGCGGCGGCCTCGGCGTGGAAGGTCACCGAGCCCGCGCCGGCCTCCACGTACTGCGGGGCCCAGCGGTCCGGGTTCTCGATCATCAGGTGGAGGTCGAGCGGGGTGTCCGTGGCCCGGCTCAGGGATTCGACGACCGGGACGCCGAGGGTGAGGTTGGGGACGAAGTGGTTGTCCATGACGTCGACATGCAGCCAGTCGGCTCCCTCGACGGCCTTCGCCTCTTCGGCGAGGCGGGCGAAGTCGGCGGACAGGATGCTGGGAAAAATCTGGGCGGCCATGCCCCAAGCGTGCCATGCCACCGCGCGGTTCCGGCCACGACCCCGGAAGTCGAACGCGGCGTAGCAACACTTAAGTGATCATGGAGAACATTTCATTCACCCTGCAAGATCGCCCGGGGTGCGGCTGTGTCCATGCCGGCCATCGATGCCGACACCCACTACGTGGCCGCCGGCTTCGAGCTCAAGGACGTCAGCCGGGCGGCGCCCCGCACAGATGACGCGCGAGCCGTTCGAGGGCGGTCCAGCTCTCGGCGCCCTCGCCGTCGCCGAGCGGGTAGTAGAAGCCCGGCCGGGCGCTCGGGCCCAGCCGCACCGGCCGCTCCTCCAGCGGCGTCCTGCTCACGGTGTCGCGCCCCGCCTCCCGGACCTCCTCGGGGCCCTGCACGAACGCGTACGGCATCGGCGGGCTTTCGAAGTGGGGCGGAGCGCTCAGGTCCCGGCGCCCTCCGCGCAGCCGGCACAGCATGGTCTTCAGCCCGTACCGATACGGATCGAGGGCTCACAGCTGCTGCTGTGAGCCCTCGATCCGAAGGTGACGCTGTGAGCCCTCGATCCGAAGGTGACACGGGCAAACCGGCCCCGTCACCCGTTCTGAGATTCCACAGGGGCGGCGGCCCCTACGCCGTGCGTCGCAGCAGCGCCAGGTACATCGCGTCCGTGCCGTGCAGGTGCGGCCACAACTGGACGTCCGGGCCGTCGCCCAGGCCCGGGACGCCCTCCATGTACGGGCGGGCGTCGATGAATTCGGCGGCGATCGGCGAGGCGCCCGCGCCCCGGCCCTTCAGTACGTCGTCCACCACGATCCGGGTCTCCGCCAGGTGCGGGGAGCAGGTCGCGTAGCCGACCACGCCGCCGACCCGCACCGCGGACAGTGCCTCGCGCAGCAGCGACCGCTGGAGCGGCGCGAAGCCCTCCAGATCCTCCGGGCGGCGGCGCCAGCGGGCCTCCGGGCGGCGGCGCAGCGCGCCCAGGCCGCTGCACGGCACGTCCATCAGCACCCGGTCGAAGGAGCCCGGCAGCCACGCCGGCCGGGTGCCGTCGGCCGCGATCACCTGGTACGGCCCCGGATTGCCCGCGAGGGCCTTCTCGACCAGTCGCGCCCGGTGCGGCTGCTTCTCGGAGGCCAGCAGGAACGCCCCGCGCTGCGCGGCCAGCGCCGCGAGCAGCGCGGCCTTGCCGCCGGGGCCCGCGCAGCCGTCGAGCCAGCGCTCGTCACGGCCCTCGACCGGCACGGCCGCCAGGGCCATCGCCACGAGCTGGCTGCCCTCGTCCTGGACGCCGGCGCGCCCGTCGCGCACGGCGTCGAGCGCGCCCGGCTCACCGCCCTCGGCCATCCGCACCGCGTACGGGGACCAGCGCCCCGGCAGCGCCGAGTCCTCGCCGAGGGCCTCCAGCAGCTCCTCCGGCGTGGACCGGCCGGGGCGCGCGACCAGCGTCACCTCGGGCCGCTCGTTGTCGGCTTCGAGGAGGTCCTCGATGCCGGCCCGGCCGCCGCCCAGGGAGTCCCACAGCGCGCTGACGACCCAGCGCGGGTGCGAGTGGTAGATCGCGAGGTGCTCCTCGGCGTCGTCGTCGTACGGCGGGGCGACGATCTCCAGCCACCCCTCCAGGTCGTGCGCGGCGATCTTCCTCAGCACCGCGTTGACGAACTTCGCCCGGCCGTCGCCGAGCACCACGCGGGCCAGTTCGACACTGGCCGAGACGGCCGCGTGCGTCGGGATCCGGGTGCCCAGCAGCTGGTGCGCGCCGAGCGAGAGCACGTCGAGCACCGGCGGGTCGACCTCCCGCAGCGGACGGTCGATGCAGGCCTTGATCACGGCGTCGTACGTGCCCTGCCGGCGCAGCGTCCCGTACACGAGCTCGGTGGCCAGCGCCGCGTCCCGCGCCTGGAAGTTCTCGTCCTGGCGGGCCTTGCGGAGCAGCGGCGGCAGCACGAGGTTCGCGTACGCGTCACGCTCGTCCACCGCCCGCAGCACCTCGAAGGCCAGCATCCGGACCGGGTCCTTCTGGGGCCGCCGGTAGGGCTTGGCCGACTTGTTCTGCTTGCCGCCCGCGCCTGCGGCGGGACGACGACGGGGCTGTTCGCTCACGTGAAAGGTGCTCCGGATTTACGAGTTGCCGAGTGGTTCGGAAATCAGCCTACGTCGGTGCCGCCGACGCGCTCGCCGGGCGCGATCCGCACCCCGCGGGCCCAGTCGGCGCCGCGCATCGGCTTCTTGCCCTGGGGCTGCACCCACAGCAGCTCCACGGCGTGCGAGCCGGTGCCGACGTGGACGTTGTTCTTGGCCGGGGCGAGCACGCCGGGCTCCAGGTCGGTGCGGTCGGGCACCAGGCCCAGGGAGATCACCTTGAGGCGCTCGCCGCGGAACACGGTCCACGCGCCCGGCGCCGGGGTGCAGCCGCGCACCACGCGGTCGGCGCGCATCGCGGGGGCCGTCCAGTCGATCCGGGCGTCCTCCACGGTGATCTTCGGGGCGAGGGAGATCCCGTCGGCGGGCTGGTCGACGGCGCGCAGGGTGCCGTCCTCGATGCCGTCCATGGTGGCGGCCAGCAGACCGGAGCCGGCGAAGGCCAGGCGGGTCAGCAGGTCGCCGCTGGTGTCGGTCGGGCGGATCTCCTCGGTGAGGATCCCGTAGACCGGGCCGGAGTCCAGGCCCTCCTCGATCAGGAAGGTGGAGGCACCGGTGACCTGGTCCCCCGCCATGATCGAGTGCTGCACGGGCGCGGCGCCGCGCCAGGCCGGCAGCAGGGAGAAGTGCAGGTTGACCCAGCCGCGCTTGGGGATCTCCAGCGCGCTCTTGGGGATCAGGGCGCCGTAGGCGACGACGGGGCAGCAGTCCGGGTCGATCTCGCGCAGCCGGGCCTGGAACTCGGGGTCGCGGGGGCGTACGGGCTTGAGGACCTCGATCCCGGCCTCTTCGGCCCGCTCGGCGACCGGGCTGGCGACGAGTCGCCGTCCGCGCCCGGCGGGGGCGTCGGGCCGGGTGATGACGGCGGCGACCTCGTGCCGCCCGGAGGCGATCAGGGCGTCCAGGGCGGGTACGGCGACCTCGGGGGTGCCTGCGAAGACGAGCTTCACTGGGGTCCTACCTCGCTATCTCGGCTGTCAGCAGCGCACCAGTCTATGGGGCCGTGGAGGGGGCGTACGTACACGCGCGCGCCTCTCGCATATGCCGACACGCCCCCACAGCGTGACCTGGTCGACGGGTGGCGCGTTGGTCAAAGGAGATTGACCAGTACGGGCCGCCCCGCGAACGGCGTCTGCGGCCCGATCCGCCCTTCAGCACCGGTTCGAGAGGCTTCTTCATGGCCGACCACGCCACCCACGACGCCCAAGCCCGGGCCAGCCTGCACCTGCTGGTGCGGGACATCGAGCGGGTTCGCCGCCAGGTGGATGCTCTGCGTACGCTCACCGCCCAGCTCGGCAATGTGTACCGCCCGCGCCGCTCCGGCCCCTCCACGGGATTCGTCGTCTACGGCCGGGCGCCCGCGCCCACCGTCCGCCTCGCACAGGAGCTGCGGGACAGTGTCGAGACGCTGGTCACCGCCGCGGTGGACTTCGACCGCTCGCTCGGCTTCTCGTGGGACGCGGTCGGTTCGGCGCTCGGCGTCACCAAGCAGGCCGTGCACCGGCGCTATGGCGCGCGGCGGGCGCAGAGCGCGGAGGCCGCCGCCGCGGAGCCGCCGACCGAGGGGACGACGACCCGGACCCTGGGGCCGCTCCCCACGATCCCGGCCGCCCGTTCGGTCCCCCCGCAGCCCCTCCGCGAGGGCTCCCCGGCCTTCCCGGGCCCCCGCAACGGCTAACCCGCCCGGGCCCCGCGACGGCTGCCCCCTCCCGGGCCCCCGCAACGGCTGCCCCTTCCCGGGCCCCGGCAGCGGCGCACCGCTCGCCGAGCCCCGCGACGGCCGACCGCCGGGACGCCGACCCCCGACGGCCGCAGCCGCCCCCTCCGACCCCGGCGGAGCGCCCCCAAGGGCCGCTCCGCCGGGGTCGTGCCCTGCGGGGCCTCTCCCCTACCCGCCCTTCCACCGTTCCCCGGGCGCTGCCCGGACCCGGTCCTCAAACGCCGGACGGGCTGAACAGACCCGGGGCTCAAACGCCGGCGAGGCTGGATACATCCGCCGCTGCGGGCACTTCCAGCCCGTCCGGCGTTTGAGGACCGGGGTCCGGGGCGGAGCCCCGGGGAACGGTGGAAGGGCGGGTAGGGGACCCAGCCCCGCGCAGCGGCACCCACACACCGCACCGACCACCACACCAGGCACCGGCACCGGCCGACACCGGCCGGCGGGCCCCGGCAGGCGAAGCCGGGCCGCAAGGCCCGGGCAGCGGCCCCCGGCCGCCACGGCCGGGCCGCCAAGGCCGCGGCAGCGGACCCAGGCCAGCGGGCCCCGGCAGGCAGCCTCGGCAGGCAAAGCCGGGCCGCAGGGCCGGGGCGGCGCGCCGCAGGGCCGGGGCTGCGGACAGCAGGACCGGGGCCGCAAGGCCCGGGTCAGCCGGCCCGGGCCGCGGGCTCAGGACGCGGCCGAGCCGGCGGGCGGGTCAGCCGATGTCCGGTGGGTCGATGCGGACCCGCACCGCCTCCCCCACCGGCACCCCCCGAGCCATCCGCCCCGCCTGCGCAGCCTTCAGCGCCGCCGCGAGCGCCGCGCCACTGCCCGGCGGCACGCGGACCAGCGCCCGCTCCCCCGGCGACCGCTCCCCCCGCCGCCCCGGCACCGGCACCGGACCCAGGATCTCCGCGTCCGCCGGCAGCCCCGCCCCGGCGAGGAAGGCCTCCACGGCCTCCCCGCGCCCGGCGACCGCCGCCATCCGCGACACCGGCGGGAACCCGAGCTGCGCCCGCTCCGCGAGCTCCCGCACCGCGTGCCCCACGGGATCCCACCGCACCAGCGCCTGCACCGGCCGCAGCGTCGGCTCGGCGACCACCACGACCTGCCCGTCCCCCCGTACCAGCGAGGCTGCCGCGATCCAGCGCCGCAGCGCGTCCTCCCCGGCCCGCAGGTCGGGCCGGGTCAGCATGGCCCAGCCGTCCAGCAGCAGCGCCGCCGCGTACCCGGCGCCCGCCGCCACCGGCTCGGCCCCCGGTGTGGACACCACCAGCGCGGGCCGGTCCGGCACCTCGTCCAGGACGTGGTCGCGCCCGGAGGTCCGTACGGCGACGGCCGGGAAGGCCCGCCCCAGTTCCTCCGCCGTACGCCGCGCGCCCACCACCTGCGCCCGCAGCCGGAACGAACCGCACTCCTCGCAGTGCCAGGACGGTTCGCCCCGCCCGCACCACCCGCAGTGCAGCTCGCGCTCGTCGGGGGCTTCCAGCGGCCCGGCGCAGACCGTGCAGCGGGCCGGTGTCCGGCACCGTTCGCAGGCCAGCCGGGGCACGTAGCCCCGCCGTGGGACCTGGACCAGTACGGGCCCGGTCTTGAGCCCCTCCCGCACGGTCTCCCACGCCAGGCTGGGCAGTCGCGCGGCCCGGGCGGCCTCGTCGCGGGCGAGCAGTTCGTCGCCCACGGTCCGGATCCGGGGCGCGCGGGCGCGTACCGTCTCGCGGTCGGCGGCCAGCGGCCGGGCCCAGCCGGACTCGACGAGCTGGGCGGCCTCCACCGTGCAGCTCGTACCGCCGACGAGGAAGCCGCAGCCGTCGCTGACCGCGCGCAGTTCGAGCACCTCCCGTACGTGTGGGAACGGGGCGCGGTCGTCGCTGTGGCTGGAGTCCCCGTCGTCCCAGATCGCCACGAGGCCGAGGTCGCGCACGGGGGCGAACATCGCGGCGCGGGTGCCGACGACGGCCCGTACCGAGCCCCGGCTGACCGCCAGCCACTGGCGGTAGCGCTTCTCGGGCCCGGACTCGGCGGTCAGCAGCGCGTGCCGGCCCTCGCCGAGCAGCGCGGTCAGGGCGGCGTCCACCCGTGCGGCGGTCCGGCCGTCGGGGACCACGGCGAGGGCCCCGCGGCCGGAGGCGAGCGTGGCGGCCATGGCCCGGGCGAGCTCGTCGGCCCAGCCGGGGCCGGGCAGCGCGGTCCACACGGCGCGGGGGGCGCCGCCGGTGGCGAGGGCGCGCAGGAAGGCGGGGCCCGATCCGTAGCTCTGCCAGCCGCCGGGCTCGGGCGCGGCGGGCGGGGGCAGCGGCTCCGGCGAGGGCTTGGCCTCGGCGCGGGCGCTGCGCGCGGGCAGCGCGAGCTGGAGGACGTCGGCGAGGCTGCCCGCGTACCGGTCGGCGACGGCCCGGGCGAGCGCGAGCATGCGCGGGCCGAGTACGACCTCGGGCGAGACGACGTGGGCGAGGGCGGCCAGTGCCCCGTTGTAGTCGGAGTCGGCGCGGCGCTCGACGATGAAGCCGTCGATGAGGCCGCCGCCCTCGCGGCGGCCGCCGTGGACCTGGTGGGAGCCGGCCCCGAAGCGGACGCGGACGCGGACGCCGGGCTGTGCGGCTTCGGAGAGCTCCTCGGGGACGGCGTAGTCCCAGAGCTGGTCGAGGTGGAGCACGCCCTTGTTGACGAGGATCCGGGCGACCGGAAGTTCCCGGGCGAGGGCGGCCCCCCGCCAGGTGCGCGGTTTCGCCTTGGGTGCCTTGGCCTTCGCCTCGGCGACCATCTCCCGGATCAGCGCGAGCTGCTCCGGCGGGGAATCGTTCGAGCTGCTCACACCAGCATTCTTACCAAACCGCGCTGACAGCGGCGGGGTCGGTGGCGCTCCCGAGATCTTCATCGGCGGCGGTGGGGGTCCTTCGACGCGGGGACGACCCACCCGCTCCAGATGTATCCGTCGCCTTCGCACCGGGAGGCCTGCGCCAGGATCGTGCCCGCCGCTGCCCGGCGCACCGGCGTTTCCGCGGGCGGGGCCGGGTACGCGGCACGCGTACGGCCCCGGACCAGGAGGTCCGGGGCCGTACGGCGTGAGCGGTGGTGCTTACAGACCGGCGGCGGCGCGCAGCGCCTCGACGCGGTCGGTGCGCTCCCAGGTGAAGTCCGGCAGCTCACGGCCGAAGTGGCCGTACGCGGCGGTCTGGGCGTAGATCGGGCGGAGCAGGTCCAGGTCGCGGATGATCGCGGCCGGGCGCAGGTCGAAGACCTCGCTGATCGCGTCCTCGATCTTCTGGACCTCGACCTTGGCGGTGCCGAAGGTCTCGACGAAGAGACCGACGGGCTCGGCCTTGCCGATGGCGTACGCGACCTGGACCTCGCAGCGCGAGGCGAGACCGGCGGCGACCACGTTCTTGGCGACCCAGCGCATCGCGTAGGCGGCGGAACGGTCGACCTTCGACGGGTCCTTGCCGGAGAACGCGCCGCCACCGTGGCGGGCCATGCCGCCGTAGGTGTCGATGATGATCTTGCGACCGGTGAGGCCGGCGTCGCCCATCGGGCCGCCGATCTCGAAGCGACCGGTCGGGTTGACCAGCAGGCGGTAGCCCTCGGTGTCGAGCTTGATGCCGTCCTCGATCAGCTGGGCCAGCACGTGCTCGACGACGAACTCGCGGATGTCGGGAGCGAGCAGCGAGTCCAGGTCGATGTCCGAGGCGTGCTGCGAGGAGACGACCACGGTGTCGAGGCGGACGGCCTTGTCGCCGTCGTACTCGATGGTGACCTGGGTCTTGCCGTCGGGACGCAGGTACGGGATGGTCCCGTTCTTGCGGACCTCGGACAGGCGGCGGGAGAGCCGGTGCGCCAGGTGGATCGGCAGCGGCATCAGCTCGGGGGTCTCGTCGCAGGCGTAGCCGAACATCAGGCCCTGGTCGCCGGCGCCCTGCTTGTCGAGCTCGTCCTCGTCGCCCTCGACGCGGGTCTCGTGCGAGGTGTCGACGCCCTGCGCGATGTCCGGGGACTGCGCGCCGATGGAGACGGACACGCCGCAGGAGGCGCCGTCGAAGCCCTTCTTCGAGGAGTCGTAGCCGATCTCCAGGATCTTCTCGCGGACGAGCTGCGCGATCGGGGCATAGGCCTTCGTCGTCACCTCTCCCGCGATGTGTACGAGACCGGTGGTGATGAGGGTCTCGACGGCGACGCGCGAGGTCGGGTCCTCGGTGAGGAGCGCGTCGAGGATCGTGTCGCTGATCTGGTCAGCGATCTTGTCGGGGTGGCCCTCGGTCACAGACTCCGAGGTGAACAGACGACGGGACACAACGCTCCCTGGGTTTGCAGCGGCTGCTGTCTGACTCATTTGGCGGAACCACACCAGGGGCTGCGCCCGATCACGTTCCGAATGCAGTTTATCGGTTGCCACGGTCTGTCAGTCCACCCGTCTCGCCTTATGGGAGCCGTGTGAGCTGCGGCACTCCATTCTGACCCACCGGCGGAGCGAGGAGAAGGGATCAACCCAGGGCGCGCCGGGCCGGGAGTCGGCCCGCGACCTGATCCCAAATGACGTCGGCCAGCACTTCCTTGGGACCGTAGGGGACCTGGAGCTCTGATCCGTCGGAACCCAGGACCACGGCTTCGTTCTCCTCCGAACCAAAGGTCTTCGCCTCGCCGACCTCGTTGACGACGAGAAGATCACATCCCTTGCGCCGGAGCTTGGCGCGCCCGTTGGCCAGGACGTCGTCGGTCTCGGCGGCGAAGCCCACCACGACCTGTCCCTCGCGGGCCCGGTCCGCCGAGACCTCCGCGAGGACGTCGGGGTTCCGTACGAGGGCCACGGGCGCGGGGTCCTCCCCGTCCTTCTTCTTGATCTTGCCGCCGGCGTACTCGGCGGGCCGGAAGTCGGCCACCGCCGCGGCCATCACCACCGCGTCGGCCTCCGCGGCGGCCTTGAGCACCGCCTCCCGGAGCTGGACGGCGGTCCCGACGCGTACGACGTCCACCCCGGCCGGGTCGGCGAGGGCGGTGTTCGCGGCGACCAGGGTGACCCGGGCCCCGCGGGCGACGGCGGTGCGGGCGAGGGCGTACCCCTGCTTGCCGGAGGAGCGGTTGCCGAGGAAGCGCACCGGGTCGAGCGGCTCCCGCGTGCCGCCCGCGCTGACGACCACGTGGCGGCCGGCGAGATCCCGCTCGGCCGTGGCGCCCCTGCGCAGGACCTGGCGGCACACCTCGAAGATCTCCTCGGGGTCGGGCAGCCGCCCCTTGCCGGTGTCCTTGCCGGTGAGCCGGCCGACGGCGGGCTCGATGACGACCGCTCCGCGCCGGCGCAGCGCGGCCACGTTCTCCTGCGTGGCCGGGTGCTCCCACATCTCGGTGTGCATGGCGGGGGCGAAGACCACCGGGCAGCGGGCGGTGAGCAGGGTGTTGGTGAGCAGGTCGTCCGCGAGCCCGTGGGCGGCCTTGGCCAGCATGTCGGCGGTGGCCGGAGCGACGACGACGAGGTCGGCGCCCTGCCCGATGCGCACGTGCGGGACCTCGTGGACGGATTCCCACACCTCGGTGGAGGCCGGGTTCCCGGACAGGGCGGCCCAGGTGGCCTCGCCGACGAAGTTCAGCGACGCCGCCGTGGGCACCACGCGCACGTCGTGCCCGGACTCGGTCAGCCGGCGGAGCAGCTCGCACGCCTTGTAGGCGGCGATCCCGCCGCTGACCCCCAGCACGACCTTCGGCTTGTCCACTGCTTCTCCCGTGATCGGTTGCGTCTGTACCCACGACACAGTCGTACCTATGACACACCACAGGCCCGGCAGCCGTGCTGCCGGGCCTGTGGTGATGATGTCGTGCCTTACTGGGCCGGGGCCTCGATGGCCTCGGAGGTCAGCAGACCCGCGTTGATCTCGCGCAGTGCGATCGAGAGCGGCTTCTCGTGGACGTGGGTGTCCACCAGCGGGCCGACGTACTCCAGCAGGCCCTCACCGAGCTGCGAGTAGTACGCGTTGATCTGACGCGCGCGCTTGGCCGCGTAGATCACGAGGCTGTACTTCGAGTCCGTGGCCTCGAGCAACTCGTCGATCGGCGGGTTGATGATGCCCTCGGGCGCGGTGATGGAAGAGGACACGCTCTACCTTCCGAAGAATGGGTGAAAGATCAAACATTGATCGATTGTGAAAAATCGACCAACGATCAGACAACTTCCATCAAGGCTAGCAGCTCACGCGCCACGTCCTCGACGGAGGTGTTGACCAGGGTGGTGTCGAACTCGGACTCGGCAGCCAGTTCGATCTTGGCGGTGTCGAGCCTGCGCTCGATCACCTCGGGCGATTCGGTGCCCCGACCGGTGAGCCGGCGCACCAGCTCGTCCCAGCTCGGCGGGGCCAGGAAGACCAGCTGGGCCTCGGGCATCGACTCGCGGACGAGTCGTGCGCCCTGGAGATCGATCTCCAGCAGTACCGGCTCGCCGTTGTCCAGGCGTTCCAGCACCGCGCCGCGGGGTGTGCCGTAGCGGTTGCCCGCGAACTCGGCCCACTCCAGCAGCTCGCCGTTGGCGATCAGCTTGTCGAACTCGTCGTCGTTGACGAAGAAGTACTGGACTCCGTGTCGCTCACCGGGCCGCGGCTTGCGGGTGGTGGCCGACACCGAGAGCCAGACCTCGGGGTGGACCTTGCGCATATGCGCGACGACCGTGCTCTTGCCGACCCCCGAAGGGCCGGAGAGCACGGTCAGCCGCGGACGAACCTCTGCTGCCATAGAGCGATTATCCAGGTTCTCGGGACTGCCTGAGAACGCCGGGAGAACTTCAGGCGACGCCTCAGGCGCCGGTGCTGCCGAACTCGCGCTCCAGAGAGGCGATCTGGTTGGAGCCGAGACCTCGGACACGTCGCGACTCGGAGATGCCGAGGCGCTCCATGATCTGCTTGGCGCGGACCTTGCCCACGCCGGGAAGGGACTCCAGCAGGGCGGAGACCTTCATCTTGCCGATGACGTCGTTCTCCTGCCCCGTCTTGATGACCTCCTGGAGGGAGGCGCCGGAGTGCTTGAGTCGATTCTTGACCTCGGCCCGCTCCCGGCGAGCCGCGGCGGCCTTTTCGAGCGCGGCTGCGCGCTGTTCAGGGGTAAGGGGCGGAAGAGCCACGCCTACGTCACCTCGGATGTCGAACTGTCGGATACGGACCAGTGGGTAACCCGAGGGCACCACACCAGGCGAGCTCCCGAACAGCGGTCTTGCTCGTTCGCTGCACGTTCACTCTGCTCGGAGACTAGCGGCCAAGGCCGCCTGAGTCAGCGAGAACGGACGAAAAGTCCTGGTCAGCCTCCACTGAACCGTACATCAAGGACATAACACCCCGGTTTTGTCCGATGAAGACCGTTCGATTTTCGTCAAGACGTGCGACGAGCCCGGCCGGCGGGCCCTCGCCGGGGCCTCAGGACCCGGCGACGGCCTCGCGGATCTCGTCCGCGAAGGCGGCCGCGCTCGCGCGCAGGGCCGTCACGTCGGGTCCGTGCTTCAGCACGCCCCGCGACACGTTCGGCACGACGTTGCGCACGGCCGCGCCGAAGACGTGTCGCAGGTCCGCCGCGGTCGCGCCCTGCGCGCCCAGGCCGGGCGCCAGCAGCGGCCCGTTGATGTCCAGGTCGAAGGAGGACAGGTCCCCCAACGTGGCGCCCACGACCGCTCCGAAGGAGCCCATCGGCTCGGCGCCCTCGTTCTCCGCCGCCAGGTGCGCCAGCATCGTCGCGCCGATCGAGCGGCCGTCCTCGCGGACCGCGCGCTGGACCTCGGCTCCCTCCGGGTTCGAGGTCAGGGCCAGGACGAACAGGCCCGCGCCGGACTCCCGCGCCAGCGAGACCGCCGGCCGGAGCGAGCCGTAGCCCAGGTACGGGGAGACCGTCAGCGCGTCGGAGAAGAGCGGCGAGGCGGGGTCCAGGAAGGCCGAGGCGTAGGCCGCCATGGTCGAGCCGATGTCGCCCCGCTTGGCGTCCATGACGACCAGCGTGCCGGCCGCGCGGGCGTCGGCCACGGTCCGCTCCAGCACCGCGACGCCCCGCGAGCCGAACCGCTCGAAGAAGGCCGCCTGCGGCTTGAAGACCGCCACCGAGTCGGCCAGCGCCTCGACGACGGTGCGCGAGAACCGCTCCAGGCCCGCGATGTCGTCCGACAGGCCCCACTGCTCCAGCAGCTCGGCGTGCGGGTCGATGCCCACGCACAGCGGGCCGCGGGTGTCCATCGCCTCGCGGAGGCGGGTGCCGAAGGGGGTCACAGGGCTCACTTCGCGGCCTTTCGGGTCTCCGCGCCCACCGCTTCGGCGAGCGTCGCGTACGGGCTGGTGGCCAGGCGCGCGGCCAGGCCCTTGTGGATGGCGCGGGCGTAGAAGGGGCCCTCGTAGATGAAGGCGCTGTAGCCCTGGATCAGGGTCGCGCCCGCCAGGATCCGCTGCCAGGCGTCCTCGGCGTTCTCGATGCCCCCGACGCCCACCAGCACGATCCGGTCGCCCACGCGGGCGTACAGGCGCCTCAGGACCTCCAGGGAGCGCTCCTTGACGGGTGCGCCGGACAGGCCGCCGGTCTCCTTCACCAGGGACGGCGAGGACTTCAGCCCGAGGCCCTCGCGGGCGATCGTGGTGTTGGTCGCGATGATGCCGTCCAGGCCCAGCTCCAGGGCGAGGTCGGCGACGGCGTCGACGTCCTCGTCCGCGAGGTCCGGGGCGATCTTGACCAGCAGCGGGACCCGACGGTCGGTGACGACCCGGTCGGCGGCTTCCCGTACGGCGGTCAGCAGCGGGCGCAGCGACTCGGTCGCCTGGAGGTTGCGCAGGCCGGGCGTGTTCGGCGAGGAGACGTTCACCACGAGGTAGTCGGCGTGGCGGGCCAGGCGCTCGGTGGAGGTCACGTAGTCGCCGACCGCCTCCTCCTCGGGCACGACCTTGGTCTTGCCGATGTTGACGCCGACCACCGTCTTGAAGACGGGGTTGCGGGCCGCCAGGCGCTCCGCCACGGCCGCCGAGCCCTCGTTGTTGAAGCCCATCCGGTTGATCAGCGCGCGGTCCGGCACGAGCCGGAAGAGGCGCTTCTTGGGGTTGCCGGGCTGGGCCTGGGCGGTGACGGTGCCGATCTCGATGTGGTCGAAGCCGAGCATCGACATGCCGTCGATGGCGACGGCGTTCTTGTCGAAGCCGGCCGCGAGCCCGAAGGGACCGTGCATCCGCAGGCCGAGGGCCTCGGTGCGCAGTTCCTCGTATCGCGGTGCGAGGGCGGCCGCGACGAAGGTGCGCAGCACCGGGGTGCGGGCGGCGAGGCGGATCCAGCGGAAGGCCATGTAGTGGGCCTGCTCGGGGTCCATCCGCTTGAAGACCAGGTTGAAGAACAGTTTGTACATCGTCCGAGAAATCCCTCTGCGCTCATGGGAAGGGGGACACCCCTCGCTCTCGCGAATCCGGTGTCCCCCTCCCTGGTACGGGCTGCTAGTCGCGGGCCGCGGTCAGGTGTTCCGCGTGCTCCTGGAGCGAGCGGACGCCCACGTCACCGTGGTTCAGCGCGTCGATGCCCTGGACGGCCGCGGCGAGCGCCTGGACCGTGGTCAGGCACGGGACGCTGCGCGCCACGGCCGCCGTGCGGATCTCGTAGCCGTCGAGGCGGCCGCCGGTGCCGTACGGGGTGTTGACGATCAGGTCGACCTGGCCGTCGTGGATGAGCTGGACGATGGTCTTCTCGCCGTTCGGGCCCTCGCCCTCGCTGAGCTTGCGCACCACGGTGGCGTTGATGCCGTTGCGGCGCAGCACCTCGGCGGTGCCGGAGGTGGCGAGCAGCTCGAAGCCGTGGGCGACGAGCTCGCGCGCCGGGAAGATCATCGAGCGCTTGTCGCGGTTGGCGACGGAGATGAACGCGCGGCCCTTGGTGGGCAGCGGGCCGTAGGCGCCGGCCTGGGACTTGGCGTAGGCGGTGCCGAAGACGGCGTCGATGCCCATGACCTCGCCGGTGGAGCGCATCTCCGGGCCGAGGACGGTGTCCACGCCGCGGCCGTGGATGTCGCGGAAGCGCGACCACGGCATGACGGCCTCCTTGACGGAGATCGGCGCGTCGATCGGCAGGGTGCCGCCGTCGCCGGTCTTCGGCAGCAGGCCTTCGGCGCGCAGCTCGGCGATGGTGGTGCCGAGCGAGATGCGGGCGGCGGCCTTCGCGAGCGGGACGGCGGTCGCCTTCGAGGTGAAGGGGACGGTCCGGGAAGCGCGCGGGTTGGCCTCCAGGACGTAGAGGATGTCACCGGCCATCGCGAACTGGATGTTGATCAGGCCGCGCACGCCGACACCCTTGGCGATGGCCTCGGTGGAGGCGCGCAGGCGCTTGATGTCGTGGCCGCCGAGGGTGATCGGGGGCAGGGCGCAGGCCGAGTCGCCGGAGTGGATGCCGGCTTCCTCGATGTGCTCCATGACGCCGCCGAGGTAGAGCTCGTGGCCGTCGTAGAGGGCGTCGACGTCGATCTCGATGGCGTCGTCGAGGAAGCGGTCGACCAGGACCGGCCGGGTGGGGCTGATCTCGGTGGACTCGGCGATGTACGACTCCAGGCGGGCCTCGTCGTAGACGATCTCCATGCCGCGGCCGCCGAGCACGTAGGACGGGCGGACGAGGACCGGGTAGCCGATCTCGTCGGCGATCGCCTTGGCGCCCGCGAAGGTGGTCGCGGTGCCGTGCTTGGGGGCGGGCAGGCCGGCGTCGGCGAGGACCTGGCCGAAGGCGCCGCGGTCCTCGGCGGCGTGGATGGCCTCCGGGGAGGTGCCGACGACGGGGACGCCGTTGTCCTTGAGGGCCTGGGCGAGACCCAGCGGGGTCTGGCCGCCGAGCTGTACGACGACGCCCGCGATCGGGCCCGCGAGGGACTCGGCGTGGACGATCTCCAGCACGTCTTCGAGCGTGAGCGGCTCGAAGTACAGGCGGTCGGAGGTGTCGTAGTCGGTGGAGACGGTCTCCGGGTTGCAGTTGACCATCACGGTCTCGTAGCCCGCGTCGCTGAGCGCGAAGGAGGCGTGGACGCAGGAGTAGTCGAACTCGATGCCCTGGCCGATGCGGTTCGGGCCGGAGCCCAGGATGATCACCGCGGGCTTCTCGCGCGGGGCGACCTCGGACTCCTCGTCGTAGGACGAGTAGAAGTACGGGGTCTTCGCGGCGAACTCGGCGGCGCAGGTGTCGACCGTCTTGTAGACCGGGCGGATGCCCAGCGCGTGGCGGACCTCGCGGACGACGTCCTCGCGCAGGCCGCGGATCTCGGCGATCTGGGCGTCGGAGAAGCCGTGGCGCTTGGCGTCGGCGAGCAGCTCGGGGTAGAGCTTCTCGGCGGCGGCCAGCTCGTCGGCGATCTCCTTGATCAGGAAGAGCTGGTCGACGAACCAGGGGTCGATCTTCGTGGACTCGAAGACCTCTTCCTGGGTGGCGCCGGCGCGGATGGCCTGCATGACGGTGTTGATGCGGCCGTCGGTCGGGCGGACCGCGGTGGCGAGGAGCTCCGCCTTGTCGCCGACGGGGCCGACGAAGGTGAACTGCGAGCCCTTCTTCTCCAGGGAGCGCAGGGCCTTCTGGAGGGCCTCGGTGAAGTTGCGGCCGATGGCCATGGCCTCGCCCACCGACTTCATGGTGGTGGTGAGGGTGGCGTCGGCGGCCGGGAACTTCTCGAAGGCGAAGCGCGGGGCCTTGACGACGACGTAGTCGAGGGTCGGCTCGAAGGAGGCCGGCGTCTTCTCGGTGATGTCGTTGGGGACCTCGTCGAGCGTGTAGCCGATGGCCAGCTTGGCGGCGATCTTGGCGATCGGGAAGCCGGTGGCCTTCGACGCGAGCGCCGAGGAGCGGGAGACGCGCGGGTTCATCTCGATGACGATGACGCGGCCGTCGACCGGGTCGATCGCGAACTGGATGTTGCAGCCGCCGGTGTCGACGCCGACCTCGCGGATGATCGCGATGCCGATGTCGCGCAGCCGCTGGTACTCGCGGTCGGTGAGCGTCATCGCCGGGGCGACGGTGATCGAGTCACCGGTGTGGACGCCCATCGGGTCGAAGTTCTCGATGGAGCAGACGACGACCACGTTGTCCTTGGTGTCGCGCATCAGCTCCAGCTCGTACTCCTTCCAGCCGAGGATGGACTCCTCCAGGAGCACCTCGGTGGTCGGGGAGAGCGTGAGGCCCTGGCCGGCGATGCGGCGCAGCTCTTCCTCGTCGTGTGCGAAGCCGGAGCCGGCGCCGCCCATGGTGAAGGAGGGGCGCACGACGACCGGGTAGCCGCCGAGGGTGTCGACGCCGGCGATGACGTCGTCCATCGAGTGGCAGATGACCGAGCGGGCGGACTCGCCGTGGCCGATCTTGGCGTTGACGGCCTCGACGACGCCCTTGAAGAGGTCGCGGTCCTCGCCCTTGTTGATGGCCTCGACGTTGGCGCCGATGAGCTCGACGTTGTACTTCTCCAGCACACCCTGCTCGTGCATGGAGATGGCGGTGTTGAGCGCGGTCTGGCCGCCGAGGGTCGGGAGCAGCGCGTCGGGGCGCTCCTTGGCGATGATCTTCTCGACGAACTCGGGGGTGATCGGCTCGACGTACGTGGCGTCGGCGATCTCCGGGTCGGTCATGATCGTCGCCGGGTTGGAGTTCACCAGGATGACGCGCAGGCCCTCGGCCTTGAGGACGCGGCAGGCCTGGGTGCCGGAGTAGTCGAACTCGGCGGCCTGTCCGATGACGATCGGGCCGGAGCCGATGACCAGGACGGACTGGATATCGGTGCGCTTAGGCACGATCGGCCTCCATCAGGGCGGTGAAGCGGTCGAAGAGGTACGCGGCGTCGTGCGGGCCGGCGGCAGCCTCGGGGTGGTACTGGACGGAGAAGGCCGGCTGGTCGAGCAGCTGGAGGCCTTCCACGACGTTGTCGTTCAGGCAGACGTGGGAGACCTCTGCGCGGCCGTAGGCGGTCTCGGAGACCTTGTCGAGGGGCGCGTCGACGGCGAAGCCGTGGTTGTGCGCGGTGATCTCGACCTTGCCCGTGGTGCGGTCCTGGACGGGCTGGTTGATGCCGCGGTGGCCGTACTTCAGCTTGTAGGTGCCGAAGCCGAGGGCGCGGCCCAGGATCTGGTTGCCGAAGCAGATGCCGAAGAGCGGGGTCTTGCGGGCGAGGACGCCCTGCATGACGGAGACCGCGTGCTCGGCGGTGGCCGGGTCGCCCGGGCCGTTGGAGAAGAAGACGCCGTCCGGGTTGACCGCGTACACGTCCTCGACGGTGGCGGTGGCGGGCAGCACGTGGACCTCGATGCCGCGCTCGGCCATCCGGTGCGGGGTCATGCCCTTGATGCCCAGGTCGACGGCGGCCACGGTGAACTTCTTCTCACCGATGGCGGGGACGACGTAGGTCTCCTTGGTGGCGACCTCGGCGGAGAGGTTCGCGCCCTTCATCTCGGGGGCCTGGCGGACCTTCGCGAGGAGGGTGCCGTCGTCGGCGACCGCGTTGCCGGAGAAGATGCCGACGCGCATGGCGCCGCGCTCGCGCAGGTGGCGGGTGAGCGCGCGGGTGTCGACGCCGCTGATGCCGACGACGCCCTGGTGGACGAGCTCCTCGTCCAGCGAGCGCCGGGAGCGCCAGTTGGAGGGCACGCGCGCGGGGTCGCGCACGACGTAGCCGGACACCCAGATGCGGGAGGACTCGGGGTCTTCGTCGTTGACGCCGGTGTTGCCCACGTGCGGGGCGGTCATCACGACGACCTGTCGGTGGTACGACGGGTCGGTGAGGGTCTCCTGGTAGCCGGTCATGCCGGTGGAGAACACGGCCTCACCGAAGGTCTCCCCGTGGGCGCCGTAGGCGCGGCCCCGGAAGATCCGACCGTCCTCCAGGACGAGTACGGCGGGAGTTTTGTCTGCTCCCCTGGTGGAGGTCGTCATCGTTCGGCGCCTTCCGTCGTGATGGATTGGTTCATGTCATTGATGGCTTCGACCCAGGCGGCGTGTTCGGCCGCACGGTCGGAGCGGAATCCGGAGTCGATCAGCTTGTCGCCGTGCGCCCATGTGACGACGAGCAGGCCGCCCTCGGTGAGTACCTTGCCCGCGATTCCCTTGTCGAGGCGGGCGCCGCGCAGTTGCGCGGCCGGTACGAAGAAGTCGTTGGCACCCGGTCGGACCACGTCGAGGCCCGCGTCGGTGAGCGTGAGCTCCACCCGGCTGCGGACGCCCAGGCCGTGGGCGACGATCCGGTCGAGCCACTGTCCGGCGGTGGTGGACCCGTGGTACCGGCCGGTCAGGGCCAGCCGGTGCTCGGGGAGACCGTCGGGGGCGGCGGGGAGCTCCGGCAGGTCGTTCTGCAGGGCTCCTCGCCATTTCCAGCCTTGCCGCATCAGCCAGTACACGAAGGCGACGAAGACGGCCAGACCGACGACCCACGCCATGCGGGCACCGAAGCTGGTCACCTCCGCCGACTGCCGTTCTGCGGCCTCGGCGGCCAGTTGGATTACTGCAGGTGTCACGCCAGCGTCCCGTCCACGACCGTTGCCCGGCCCCGCAGGAAGGTGTGAGTGACGCGACCCGGCAGCTCACGGCCCTTGTAAGGCGTGTTGCGGCTGCGGGAGGCGAAGT
Organism: Streptomyces sp. NPDC002467; assembly: GCF_042889825.1. Classification (NCBI taxonomy): domain Bacteria; kingdom Bacillati; phylum Actinomycetota; class Actinomycetes; order Kitasatosporales; family Streptomycetaceae; genus Streptomyces; species Streptomyces sp. NPDC002467. Next base: position 149,353 of record NZ_JBIARJ010000009.1, read on the forward strand.
GTGCGGGGTCCACGACACCACGGTACGAGGTATCGACCAAGGTCAGGTTCGCGGGTTCACCTGCCGAGACGGGACGGCCGTGGTTCTCCAGGCCGCCGATCCGGGCCGGGGCGAAGGACATGCGGTCGGCGACCCCCTCCCAGTCGAGCAGCCCGGTCTCCACCATCGTCTGCTGGACGACGGAGAGCGCGGTCTCCAGGCCCACCATGCCCATGGCGGCGGCGGCCCACTCGCAGTCCTTGTCCTCGTGCGGGTGCGGGGCGTGGTCGGTGGCGACGATGTCGATCGTGCCGTCGGCGAGCGCCTCGCGCAGGGCCAGGACGTCCTTCTCGGTGCGCAGCGGCGGGTTGACCTTGTAGACCGCGTTGTACGAGCGCACGAGCTCGTCGGTGAGGAGGAGGTGGTGCGGGGTGACCTCGGCGGTCACGTCGATGCCGCGGGACTTGGCCCAGCGGACGATCTCGACGGAGCCGGCGGTGGAGAGGTGGCAGATGTGGACGCGGGAGCCGACGTGCTCGGCGAGGAGGACGTCGCGGGCGATGATCGACTCCTCGGCGACGGCCGGCCAGCCGCCCAGACCCAGCTCGGCGGAGACGACGCCCTCGTTCATCTGGGCGCCCTCGGTGAGGCGGGGCTCCTGGGCGTGCTGGGCGACGACGCCGCCGAAGGCCTTCACGTACTCCAGGGCGCGGCGCATGATGACGGCGTCGTCCACGCACTTGCCGTCGTCGGAGAAGACGGTGACGCGGGCGGCGGAGTCGTGCATGGCGCCCAGCTCGGAGAGCTGCTTGCCCTCCAGGCCGACGGTGACGGCGCCGATGGGCTGCACGTCGCAGTAGCCGGACTCCTTGCCCAGGCGCCAGACCTGCTCGACGACGCCGGCGGTGTCGGCGACGGGGAAGGTGTTCGCCATGGCGAAGACGGCGGTGTAGCCGCCGCTCGCGGCGGCACGGGTGCCGGTGAGGACGGTCTCGGAGTCCTCGCGGCCGGGCTCGCGCAGGTGGGTGTGCAGGTCGACGAGGCCCGGGAGGAGGACCTGGCCCTCGGCCTGGATGACGGTCGCGCCCTCGGCGGACAGCCCGGTGCCGACCTCCGCGATGGTCTCGCCGTCGATCAGGACGTCCTGCGCCTCGCCACCGAGTACCTTCGCGCCGCGGATAAGGATCTTGCTCATGGTTACTTGGTCTCCTCGGTACGGGCGGCGGTGGTGGTGACGGCGGGCTCGGAGCCTCCGAGCAGCAGGTACAGGACGGCCATCCGCGTGGAGACGCCGTTCGCGACCTGCTCGACGGCCGTGCAGCGGTCGGAGTCGGCGACCTCGGCGGTGATCTCCATGCCGCGGTTCATCGGGCCGGGGTGCATCACGATGGCATGCTCGGGCATCTTCGCCATGCGGTCGCCGTCGAGCCCGTACCGGCGGGAGTACTCGCGCTCGGTCGGGAAGAAGGCGGCGTTCATGCGTTCGCGCTGCACACGCAGCATCATCACAGCGTCGGACTTCGGCAGCACGTCGTCGAGGCTGTACGAGACCTCGCAGGGCCAGCTCTCGACGCCGATGGGGACCAGGGTCGGCGGGGCCACGACGGTGACCTCGGCGCCGAGGGTGTGCAGCAGCTGGACGTTGGAGCGGGCCACGCGGCTGTGCAGGACGTCGCCGACGATGGTGATCCGGCGGCCGTTCAGGTCCTTGCCGAGGCCCGCGTCGCGGCCGACGAGGCGGCGGCGCATGGTGAAGGCGTCCAGCAGGGCCTGGGTGGGGTGCTCGTGGGTGCCGTCGCCCGCGTTGATCACGGCGGAGTCGATCCAGCCGGAGGTCGCGAGGCGGTAGGGCGCGCCGGAGGCGTGGTGGCGGATGACGACCGCGTCGGCGCCCATGGCCTCCAGGGTCAGCGCGGTGTCCTTCAGGGATTCGCCCTTGGAAACCGAGGAACCCTTCGCGGAGAAGTTGATGACGTCGGCGGACAGCCGCTTGGCGGCGGCCTCGAAGGAGATCCGCGTGCGCGTCGAGTCCTCGAAGAAGAGGTTGACGACGGTCAGGCCGCGCAGGGTGGGCAGCTTCTTTATCGGCCGGTCCGCGACGCGTGCCATCTCCTCGGCGGTGTCGAGGATCAGGACGGCGTCGTCGCGCGTGAGATCGGCGGCCGAGATGAGATGGCGCTTCATCTGGATGGCTCCGTAGGTCAGGAGGGCAGGCTGGGGTTCGAGCAGGGCAGGCTGCGGCGCGGGCCCCGTCCGGGGCCCGTCCGCTCGTACGGGCTAGTGCCCGGCTGCCTGGGCGGTCCGCTGGCCGAGCAGCACGGCGTCACGGCCGTCCTCCTCCTGGAGCTGGACCTTGACGATCTCCCGCAGCGACGTGGGGAGGTTCTTGCCGACGTAGTCGGCGCGGATCGGAAGTTCGCGGTGGCCGCGGTCGACGAGGACGGCGAGCTGCACGGCGCGGGGGCGGCCGAGGTCGCCGAGCGCGTCGAGGGCGGCGCGGATGGTGCGGCCGGAGAAGAGGACGTCGTCGACGAGGACGACGAGGCGTCCGTCGATGTCGTCGCCGGGGATCTCGGTGCGACCGATCGCGCGGGCGGGCTTCATCCGCAGGTCGTCGCGGTACATGGTGATGTCGAGCGATCCGACCGGGATCTTCGTGCCGGTGATCTCTTCGAGCTTGGCGGCCAGCCGGCGGGCGAGGAAGACACCGCGGGTGGGAATGCCGAGGAGCACCACGTCGCCGGCGCCCTTGGCGCGTTCGACGATCTCGTGGGCGATGCGGGTCAGGACCCGGGCGATGTCCTGCGCGTCCAGCACGGGGCGCATGACGTCATCGTTCTGAGCGTCCATGAAAAGGACCTCCTTCTCCGCCTCACGGGACGGACCTTAAAGGACGTCTGATGTACGTCTCACACGGTACCAGGGGCTCGGCGGTGAACGGGCACCGGGCTGGTGCGCGGGAGCGCGCACGGGGCTCCTGGGGCTCCTCTTAAGGGGGCGATGGAGACCATTCGGCTTGACGCACCCAAGTAACGCTGCGTAACCTCACAGTGAGTTACCAACCGCGCGGCGGAGCCGCAATTGGTCGCGTTGTCCATATCGTCACAGCGTCACAGCGTCCGGGAGCGTTATGTCCAGCGAATACGCCAAACAGCTCGGGGCCAAGCTCCGCGCCATCCGCACCCAGCAGGGCCTCTCCCTCCATGGTGTCGAGGAGAAGTCGCAGGGCCGGTGGAAGGCCGTGGTGGTCGGTTCCTACGAGCGCGGGGACCGCGCCGTGACCGTCCAGCGCCTTGCCGAGCTGGCGGACTTCTACGGGGTTCCGGTGCAGGAACTGCTGCCTGGCACCACTCCCGGCGGGGCCGCCGAGCCGCCGCCGAAGCTGCGTCTGGACCTGGAGCGCCTGGCGGGCGTGCCCGCCGAGAAGGCCGGCCCGCTCCAGCGTTACGCGGCCACCATCCAGAGCCAGCGCGGCGACTACAACGGCAAGGTGCTGTCGATCCGCCAGGACGACCTTCGCACCCTGGCCGTCATCTACGACCAGTCCCCCTCGGTCCTGACCGAGCAGCTGATCAGCTGGGGCGTCCTGGACGCGGATGCCCGTCGTGCGGTGGCCCACGAGGACATCTAGTCCGTCAGGCCCCAGAAGAAACGTTTACCGGCGGGTGCCGGGAGTCCGAGAGGCTCCCGGCACCCGCCGTTTCGCGTCCCCGCCGCCACGAGGCACGTCCCGAGCGGCGAAAAGCGGAGGGGGGGGGGGGGGGGGGGCCGGCCCCCCCCCCGGCGCCCCCCCCCCCCCCCCCGGGGGGGGGGGCCCCCCCCCCCCCCGCGGGGCGGGGGGGGGCGGGGCGGCCCCCCCCCCCGGGGGCCCCGCGG
>NZ_JBIARJ010000009.1:153217-331293 GCF_042889825.1 Streptomyces sp. NPDC002467
CCTGGTCGCCCAGCGACCACGGTGCCTGGTCGGCGTTCCATTCGGTGGGTGGGTCGGGCTTTGCCAGGCGGCCCCCTCCGCTCGATCCGACCGAACCCGCCGGGGGCTATTCGCCCCGGCGCAGGCTCGGCTTCAGGTCCTTGAACCGGGCCAGCAGCCCGTTGACGAACGCGGGCGAGTCGTCCGTCGAGAATTCCTTGGCCAGCTGGACGGCCTCGTCGATGGCCACGGCGTCCGGGGTGTCGTCCACCCAGATCAGCTCGTAGGCACCGAGCCGCAGGATGTTCCGGTCCGCGACCGGCATGCGGTCGAGCTCCCAGTCCACGGCGTACGTGACGATCAGGTCGTCGATGCGGTTCACCTTGTCGGCGTAACCCTCGACGAGATCCATCGTGAAGGCGCTGACCGGCGGCTGCCGGTCGTCCGACCGCGAGTGGCGGATCCAGTCCGCGAGGACCTCGCGCACGGGCACACCGCGCTGGTCGGCCTCGAACAGGATCTGGAAAGCGCGCTTGCGCGCGTTGCTCCGGGCAGCCACGGTTAGCCGTTCACCCGGCCGAGGTAGGCGCTGGTGCGGGTGTCGACCTTGATCTTCTCGCCGGTGGTGACGAAGAGCGGGACCTGGATCTCGTGGCCGGTCTCCAGCTTGGCGGGCTTGGTGCCGCCGGTGGAGCGGTCGCCCTGGACGCCCGGGTCGGTGTGCTCGATGGTCAGCTCGACGGCGGCCGGGAGCTCGACGTAGAGCACCTCGCCCTCGTGCTGGGCCACGGAGGCGGTGAAGCCCTCGATGAGGAAGTTGGCGGCGTCGCCGACGGCCTTGCGGTCGACCATCAGCTGGTCGTAGGTCTGCATGTCCATGAAGACGAAGTAGTCGCCGTCCATGTACGAGAACTGCATGTCACGGCGGTCGATGGTGGCCGTCTCGACCTTCGTGCCGGCGTTGAACGTCTTGTCGACGACCTTGCCGGAGAGCACGTGCTTGAGCTTGGTGCGCACGAAGGCCGGGCCCTTGCCGGGCTTGACGTGCTGGAACTCGACGACGGACCAGAGCTGGTCACCGTCGAGCTTGAGCACCATGCCGTTCTTGAGGTCGTTCGTGGAAGCCACGGTTGCGGAATCTCCTGCACTGGAAGACCAGGGAGGCGCGCACTACCCGGCGGTGCGGGCTAGAGCGCGAGCAGCTCCTTGGTCGTAATGGTGAGTAGCTCGGGACCGCCGTCCGCCTCGGGGCGTACGACGAGCGTGTCATCGATCCGGACACCTCCCCGGCCCGGGAGGTGAACCCCCGGTTCGACGGTGACCGGCACGCAAGCGTCCAGTTTACCCATTGCCGTAGGTGCAAGCTGCGGGTCCTCGTCGATTTCGAGACCGACCCCGTGTCCGGTCCACGGAGCGAGGGCTTCCCCGTGGCCCGCGGAGTCCAGTACGGAACGCGCCGCGTGGTCCACCTCCCGGTACGCGGCACCGGGCAGCAGGGCCTCCCGTCCGGCCCGCTGGGCCCGGAAGACGAGGTCGTACAGCTCGATCTGCCAGTCGGCGGGCGTGGTGCCGATCACGAAGGTACGGCCGATCTCGCACCGGTAGCCGCGGTAGTTGGCGCCCAGGCAGACGGAGAGGAAGTCGCCCTCCTCGACCCTGCGGTCGGAGGGGCGGTGCCGGGAGCGGCCGGAGTGCGGGCCGGTGCCCACGGAGGTCGGGAAGGCGGGGCCGTCGGCACCGTGGTCGACGAGGCGCCGCTCCAACTCCAGGGCGAGATGCCGTTCGGTGCGGCCGACGAGGATGGACTCCAGCAGCTCCCCGAGGGCTTGGTCGGCGATCTCGGCGGCGATCCGCAGGCAGGTGATCTCCTCCTCGTCCTTGACGAGGCGCTGCTGCTCCACGGCCGTCCCGAGGTCGGCCAGGCGCAGTTTCGGCGCCACGGAGCGCAGGGCGCGGTGCCGGCCGACGGTGAGGTGGTGTTCCTCCACCGCGAGGGAGTCGGCGCGGACGGCCGCGGCCATGTCCGCGGCGGCGACGGCCGGGTCCCCGCCGGGGCTCGCCAGGACGGAGAGCCTGAGGCCCTCGTCGACGCGGCCCTCGTCGACCTCACCTGTGGGCGGGGCGGCGCAGAACAGCACGTCCTCGACCGGCCCGACGAAGAGCACGGCGCCGTGCGGGGACGCCCCGGAGAGGTAGCGGACGTTCGCCGGACGCGTGATCAGCGCGGCGGCGTTTCCCGCGGCGGCGCAGCGGTCACGGAGCAGGCCGCGGCGTGCGGCGTACACGTCTGACATGTCTTCGAGCGTACGAGCGCCGGGCGCCTCCGGCCTGGTGAGCGCGTCCGTATGCGCCGGTGCGCCGCCGCTGGGCTCCGCGGTCGTGCCGGTGCGCCGCCGCTGGGCTCCGCCCCCGAGCCCCCGCGCCTCAAACGCCGGCGGGGCTGGAATTGCCCTGCGGGCAATCCGGCCCGCCCGGCAAAGGCTGCGCCGCGCGCACCTGCAAGCCGGCGCCGGCCGAATCCAGCCCCGCCGGCGTTTGAGGCGCCGCCGGAGGCAAACCAGCCTCGCCGGCGATTGAGGCGCGGGGCTGGGGCAGCGCCCCAGGACGCGGCGCCGCACCCATGGACAACGGCTAGGCCAGCGCGCGCGCCAAGGCCTCGTCCAACGCACGGGCCGTGCCCTCGACGTCCAGGTGCGAGTTGTCGATGATCGGCAGGCCGGAGCCGTACCAGCCCGCCATGCGCCCGTGGATCCGTGCGACCTCCTCGTCGGAGAGCCGCCGGTTGCCGGAGCGGGCCGCGTTGCGTTCCAGGACGATCTCCAGCCCCGGCAGCAGCACCACCGGGAGCAGGGCCGGGCCCACGTGCCGCTTCCAGCCGCCGAGGCCGACCACGGGCCGGTCGGGGAACACGGCGTCGTCGAGGATGCAGGAGATCCCGTTGGCCAGGTAGTTGCGGGCGGCGAAGCCGCAGGTGCGGCGGGCGAGGCGGTACTGGGCCTCGGAGTGCTCGTTCCAGCCCGCCTGCGGATCGGCGAAGCCCGAGCGGACCCACTCGCGGACGTCGTCGAGGCTGACGTGCGCGGTCGGCACGGGCCGGGTGCTCGCCCAGTGCCGGGCCACGGTGGTCTTGCCCGCCCCTGCCGGGCCGATCAGCAGCACGGCGAGCACGGCCCCGCCGGTGCGCGGCGCGGCCGGCGGGAGCGGGATGTGCCCGGTCGCCTCCGGCACGGGCGGCGGCGGGACCTGCGCGTGCGCGCCCGGGACCGGCGGGTGCTGGCCCGGGTGCGCGGGGTGCGGGGGGAGGCCCGGCTGCGGGGGCGCCGAGCCGGGCCAGCCGTGCGCCGGAGGTATCGGAGGCTGCGGGGGCGTCGGCGGGGGGTGCCCCGCCTGCCCCCAGCCCGCGCCGCCGCCCGTTCCCTGGTGCATCCGCTGCCACTCCGTCTCGTTCAGGCGACTGATGCGAGAACGTTATATGACGGCGGAGGCCCGGCCTCCCACGCGTACCGTCAGAGCGAGACTTCCTCCGCCAGCGCGCGCAGTGCCAGCCGGTACGAACCGAGGCCGAAGCCCGCCACCGTACCGGTCGCCACCGCCGCGATCACCGAGGTGTGCCGGAACGCCTCACGCGCGTACGGGTTCGAGATGTGCACCTCGATCAGCGGCGCGGTGCGCTGCGCCGCCGCGTCCCGCATGGCGTACGAGTAGTGCGTGAAGGCACCCGGGTTGATCACGACCGGGATCTTGCCGTCCGCCGCCTCGTGGAGCCACCGTACGATCTCGCCCTCGTCGTTGGTCTCGCGGACCTCGACGTCGAAGCCGAGTTCCTCGCCCAGCGAGCGGCAGCTCTCGACCAGCCCCGTGTACGAGGTGGCCCCGTACACGTCGGGCTCGCGGGAGCCGAGCCGGCCCAGGTTCGGCCCGTTCAGGACGAACACGCGGCGGCTCACGCCGACACCTCTCCGTACGCGGCGATCAGGTGCGCCGGGTCGGGGCCCTCCAGGACGGTCGGCTTGCCCAGCCCGTCCAGGACGATGAAGCGCAGTAGGTTGCCCCGCGACTTCTTGTCGACCTGCATGGTCTGGAGCAGCTTGGGCCACTGGTCGCCGCGGTAGGTCAGCGGCAGGCCGACCGAGGCGAGGACCGCCTTGTGCCGGTCCGCCGTCGCGTCGTCGAGACGGCCCGCGAGGCGGCCCAGCTCGGCGGCGAAGACCATGCCGACGGACACGGCCGCGCCGTGCCGCCACTTGTAGCGCTCGTTCTTCTCGATGGCGTGCGCGAGGGTGTGGCCGTAGTTGAGGATCTCGCGGAGCCCCGACTCCTTGAGGTCGCTGGAGACCACGTCGGCCTTGACCTGGATCGACCGCACGATCAGCTCGGAGGTGTGCGGGCCGGCCGGCGTACGGGCCGCCTGCGGGTCCTCCTCGATCAGTTCGAGGATCTTCGGGTCGGAGATGAATCCGGCCTTGATGATCTCGGCGAGACCGCTGACGTAGTCGTTGACCGGAAGGGATTCCAGCGCCGCCAGGTCGCACAGCACACCGGCCGGCGGGTGGAAGGAGCCCACCAGGTTCTTGCCCTCGGCCGTGTTGATGCCGGTCTTGCCGCCGACCGCCGCGTCCACCATCGCGAGGACGGTGGTCGGTACGGCGATCCAGCGCACCCCGCGCAGCCAGGTGGCCGCGACGAAGCCCGCGAGGTCGGTGGTGGCTCCCCCGCCGACGCCGACGATGACGTCGGTGCGGGTGAAGCCGGACTGGCCGAGCGCCTTCCAGCAGTACGCGGCCACCTCGGCGGTCTTGGCCTCCTCGGCGTTCGGCACCTGGATGGCGATGGCCTCGTAGCCCTGCTCGGCGAGGTCGTCGCGCAGTGCCTCACCGGTCGAGGCCAGCGCCTCGGGGTGGATCACGGCGACCCGCTGGGCCTTCGTGCCCACGAGGGCGCCGAGCTCACCGAGGAGCTGGTGTCCGACCAGCACCTCGTACGCGTCGTGGCCGGCGCTCGCGCCGACCTGGATCCGCGTCACCTGGTCCGTCATACGTCCTTCAACTCCAGAGCGTCGAGGACCGCCTGGGCGACCTCTTCGGGGGTGCGGTCGTCGGTGGCCACCACGACGCGCGCGACTTCGGTGTACAGGTGGCGTCTGGCCTCCATCAGCTCGCGCCACTGGCGGCGCGGGTTGACGGCGAGCAGCGGGCGCGCGGCGCCGAGGCCCACGCGCCGCACGGCCTCCTCGACGTCCATCGAGAGATAGACGACGGGCAGGCCCGTCAGCAGCGCGCGGGTGCCCTCGTCGAGGACGGCGCCGCCGCCGAGGGCGAGGACCCCCGTGTGGCCGGCGAGGGCGGCGGCGACCGCCTCCCTCTCCAGCTCACGGAAGTACGGCTCGCCCTCGTCGACGAAGATGTCGGAGATCTCGCGGCCCTGGGCGGCGACGATGTCCGCGTCGGTGTCCCGGTAGGGGACGCCGAGCCGGTCGGCGAGCAGGCCTCCGACGGTGGACTTGCCGGAGCCCATGGGGCCGACGAGAACGACGAGCGGTCCGCCCGTCACCGGATCTGCAGGTTGTCGAGGTACGACTGCACGTTGCGCCGGGTCTCGGGGACCGAGTCGCCGCCGAACTTCTCGACGACGGCGTCGGCCAGCACGAGGGCGACCATCGCCTCGGCGACGATGCCGGCGGCCGGGACGGCACACACGTCGGAGCGCTGGTGGTGGGCCACCGTCGCCTCACCGGTGGCGACGTCCACGGTGGCCAGGGCGCGCGGCACGGTCGCGATGGGCTTCATCGCGGCGCGGACGCGCAGCAGCTCGCCGGTGGTCAGACCGCCCTCGGTGCCGCCGGCGCGACCGGAGGTCCGCTTGAGGCCCTCGGGGGTGGAGACGATCTCGTCGTGGGCCTTGGAGCCGGGCACGCGGGCGAGCTCGAAGCCGTCGCCGACCTCGACGCCCTTGATGGCCTGGATGCCCATGAGCGCGCCGGCGAGGCGGGCGTCGAGGCGGCGGTCCCAGTGGACGTGCGAGCCGAGGCCGACGGGCACGCCGTAGGCCAGGACCTCGACCACGCCACCGAGGGTGTCGCCGTCCTTGTGGGCCTGGTCGATCTCGGCGACCATCGCCTTGCTCGCGTCGGCGTCGAGGCAGCGCACCGGGTCGGCGTCGAGCTTCTCCACGTCGGCGGGGGTCGGGTAGACGCCGTACGGCGCCTTGGCCGCGGCCAGCTCCACCACGTGCGACACGATCTCGATGCCCGCGACCTCCTTGAGGAAGGACCGGGCGATCGCGCCGAGGGCGACGCGGGCGGCCGTCTCACGGGCGCTCGCGCGCTCCAGGATCGGCCGGGCCTCGTCGAAGCCGTACTTCTGCATTCCGGCGAGGTCGGCGTGACCGGGCCGCGGACGCGTCAGCGCCGCGTTGCGGCCGGTGTCCTTCAGCAGCGAGGGGTCGACCGGGTCGGCCGACATGACCGTCTCCCACTTGGGCCACTCGCTGTTGCCGACCATGACGGCGACGGGGGAACCCAGCGAAAGCCCGTGCCGGACACCGCCCAGGAAGGTGATCTCGTCCTGCTCGAACTTCATGCGGGCGCCACGCCCATAACCGAGCCGGCGACGGGCCAGGTGGTCGGCCACCAGCTCAGTGGTGACCGGAACGCCGGCGGGAAGCCCCTCCAGCGTCGCTACCAGCGCCGGTCCGTGCGACTCCCCGGCGGTCAGCCAACGCAACCTGCTCAACGATGCTCCTCATGCTCGCGCCTGGTACAGCGATGGCGCGATCGGGTGCGCGGCCCTGACCCGCCGTACCCGATCCTCCCACGTCCGAGGGGGTTTTACGGGCCCCGGTCCAGCAATCGGACGCCTTGTCCGTCAGGTGGCCCGGGTGGAGCGGCGGCGGAGCCACGTGATCGCCGTCCACAGGGCGACGGAACCGATGATTCCGAGGATGATCGCCTTGGCCCAGCCCGGGAGGACGTTGCCGAGCAGCACTCTGAGCATGCCGCCGAGCAGGCTGGGGACGATGTCCCACTTCGACGCCAGCATCTGCCCGGCACCCATCTCTTCCAAAGCCGCCCCCGTGATCGAATACGCAGGCGGGCAGCCTAACGGGCGGCCAGTGCCCGTTCTCCGGCGGCCCTCATCGCGGCGAGCGGGCCCGGGGCGCGGCCGGTCATCTGCTCGACCTGGAGCACGGCCTGGTGGACGAGCAGGTCCAGTCCGCCGACGACCTTGCCGCCCCGGCGGTCCCAGGCGGCCGCGAGGGCGGTCGGCCAGGGGTCGTACAGGACGTCGAAGAGGGTGCCCGCCCCTTCGGGTACGGAGGCGGCCAAGGCGTCCGTCGTACCGGCCGGGGTGGTCGCGATCACCAGCGGCGCCGACAACGCCTCGGCGGCGTCGGACCAGTCGGCCGTGCGGACGGTCACGCCGAGCCGCTCGCCCCAGCCGCGCATCTCGTCGGCCCGGGCGTCGGAGCGGACGTACGCCGTGACCTCGCCCGTGCAGATCCGGGAGAGGGCGGCGAGCGCCGAAGAAGCGGTAGCCCCGGCACCGAGGATGGCGGCCGAGGGGACCTTCTCGACGCCGCGCTCGTGGAGCGCGGCGACGATCCCGGGGATGTCGGTGTTGTCGCCGAGGCGGCGGCCGTCCTTCGTGAGGACGACCGTGTTGACCGCCTCGACGGAGGCGGCGGTGTCGCTGATCCCGTCGAGCAGCGGGATGATCGCCCGCTTCAGCGGCATGGTCAGCGACAGCCCGGCCCACTCGGGGCCGAGTCCGGAGACGAACCCGGGGAGCGCGGCCTCGTCGATCTCGAAGCGGTCGTAGGACCAGTCGTCGAGGCCGAGCTCCTGGTAGGCGGCGCGGTGCAGCACCGGTGAGAGGGAGTGCTCGATGGGCGAACCCAGCACCGCGGCCCTTATGTGAGACATGTCCTGCTATCCGCCGTTCTTCTGCTTCTGCCGTTCCTGGAACTCGGCGACGAGCTTGAGGTGCTCGTCGTACGTCTTGGTGAAGGTCGTCGTGTTGCCGTCGACCGACACGAAGAACATCCAGCCGCCATGATCCGGGTTGAGCGTAGCGGTCAGCGCGTCCATGCCCGGGTTGCCGATCGGGCCGACGGGCAGTCCCTTGATGAAGTGCGTGTTGTAGGGGTTGTTGAACGCCTGGGCTTCCTTGAGGTTGAAGTTGATCTCGCTCTGGCCCTTGGCGTAGTTGTACGTCGAGTCGAACTCGATCTTCTGGTTCGTGACGTCGTTGGTCTTCTTGAGGCGGTTGTAGACCACCTCGGACATCTTCCGGAAGTCGTCGTGGTTCTTGCCCTCGGCGTTGACGAGGCTGGCGACCGTGATCACCTGGAGCGGGTTCTCCAGGCCCAGCTCCTTGGCCTTGCCCTCGACGCCCAGCTCCGTGTACTTGTCGGACGCGTTCTTGACCATCTGCTTGAGCAGGGACTCGGGGGTGCTGTCCTTGCTGAGGTCGTAGCGCGTCGGGTACAGGAAGCCTTCGAGCGGGTCCTTGATCTTCGGGTTGTTGGCGGCCCAGGCCGGCAGTCCGAGGTTCTTGGCCTCTCGCTGGGCGATGCCCTCGGTGGTGCCCGCGGGCTTTTCCAGTTTCTTGTCGATCGCCTCGTACACCTTGGTGTTGCGCATGCCCTCGGTGACGGTGATGACTTTCAGCTTGCTGGGGTCGAGCATCAGCGCGACGGCGGCCGCACCCGACATCTTCTTCTGCATCGGGTATTGACCGGGTTGGATGGACTTGCCCCTGGGGTTGGCACCCGCGGCGTCGACGAAGGCCTGGGCGCTGGCGACCACGCCCGCTTCCTTGAGGATCCGGCCCATCTGTCCGAGGCCGGCGCCCTTGGGGATGTCGACGTCGACGATCTCGCTGGTGCCTTCGCCAACGAAGTCCTCCGCGGCGCCGAACTTGTCCTTGATGAAGGTGTAGCCGTAGTACCCGCCGCCGCCGAGCACGCCCACGATGACGAGAGAGGCGATCAGGCAGGCCGCGCCGCTGCGCTTCTTGGGCTTGCCGCCCTTGCCGCCCTTGGAGCGGCCGCCGCGGCGCCCGCCGCCGCCACCGGTGTCGTCGCCGTCCTCGGCGTCGCCCCCACCGGCGAAGAACGTGTCCTCCGGCTCCTCGTCCTGCTGCTCGGGGAGCTGCGGTTCGAGGTGGCGCAGGTTCGGGGGCTGCGGCGGCGGGTAGGCGTCGGCCGTCGTGTAGAGGTCCGGGTTCTCACCCGGGTAGCCGGCGGCGGCCTGCTGAGCGTACGGGTCCACGCCGGCGTAGGGATCGGCCGGGGCCGTGGCGACGTACTGCTGTTGGCCGGTGTCCCAGCCCTGGGCGTCGTACACCGGCTGCTGGGGCTGCTGGGGCTGCTGCGGGTACTGGGGGTGCTGGGCCTGCTGCGGGTGCTGGACGTGCTGCGGCTGCTGGGCCTGCTGCGGGTACTGCGGGGCATAGCCCTGCTGCTGCGCGGGGTACTGCTGCTGCGGGTACTGCTGCTGGTACTGCGGGTCCTGCGCGTACTGCTGCTGCTCGCCGCCGTAGGGCACCTGTCCCTGCTGGGTCTGGTGCCCGGTCCATCCCTGGTCCCCGTACAGGGGGTCCTCGGGATGCCACGGTTCGGAGCCGTGGCCCCGTCCATACTCAGTCATCGGTCCCCTAGAGCCGCGAGACGAAAGCGACGGCTGTTCGAATGCCGTCTCATCGCGCGGAACGTTACCGTACCGCGATCAGACAACCACTTCGACGCACTCACCAGGCGGATTACCTGATACCCGTTCGGTCTCAAGAGCGTTCTGGAGGATCACCACAGCGGCCGCCTGGTCGATGACCGACCGGCCCTTCTTGGCGTTCTTCCCGGAAGCCCGCAGCCCCTGGGCGGCGGTGACCGTGGTCATCCGCTCGTCCACCAGACGGACCGTCACCGGCTTGATGCCCTTGGCGAGTTCGTTCGCGAAGGCCCGAACCTTGGCCGCGGCCGGCCCCTCCCGCCCGCTGAGCGAGCGGGGGAGGCCGACCACGACTTCGAGGGGCTCGTACTCCTCGACGAGCTGCCGCAGCCGCCGGTGGGCGAAGGGGATGTCCCGGCCCGGGACGGTTTCCACCGGTGTGGCGAGCACCCCGTCGGGGTCGCACGAGGCGACCCCGATCCGGGCGTCCCCGACGTCGATGGCGAGCCGGCGGCCGCGGCGCAGTGTCATCGTCAGACCGTCTCTACGACGAGACGCTCGACCGCGGCGATGGCCTCGGGCACGGCGGCCGGGTTCTGGCCGCCGCCCTGGGCGACGTCCGGCTTGCCGCCACCGCCGCCACCGAGGGTCTTGGCGGCCGTGCGCACCAGGTCACCGGCCTTGAGGCCGCGCTCGCGGGCCGCCTCGTTGGTGGCGATGACCGTCAGCGGGCGGTCGTTCGCCACGGTGAAGAGGGCGACCACGGCCGGACGGTCGCCCGGGATGCGGCCGCGGACGTCGAGGACCAGCTTGCGCAGGTCGTCGGCGCCCGTGCCGTCCGGCACCTGGCCGACGACGAGGGCGACGCCGTGGATGTCCTGCGCGTTCTGGGCGAGACCGGCGGCGGCCTGGAGGACCTTCTCCGCGCGGAACTTCTCGATCTCCTTCTCGGCGTCCTTCAGCTTGCCGAGCATGGAGGCGATCTTCTCCGGCAGCTCCTCCGGACGGCCCTTGACCAGCTCCTGGAGCTGGGCGACGACCGTGTGCTCCTTGGCGAGGAAGTTGTACGCGTCCACGCCGACGAGGGCCTCGACGCGGCGCACGCCGGAGCCGATGGAGGACTCGCCGAGCAGCTTCACCAGGCCGAGCTGGCTGGTGTTGCCGACGTGCGTGCCGCCGCACAGCTCCTTGGAGAAGTCGCCGATGGTGACGACGCGCACGCGCTCGCCGTACTTCTCGCCGAACTCGGCGATGGCGCCCTGCTTCTTCGCCTCGTCGATGCTCATGACCTCGGCGGTGACGTCCAGCTCGCGGGAGAGCACGTCGTTGATCTTCTGCTCGACGTCGGTCAGGACCGAGCCGGGGACGGCGTTCGGGGAACCGAAGTCGAAGCGGAAGCGGCCGGGCGAGTTCTCGGAACCGGCCTGGGCGGCCGTCGGGCCGAGGGCGTCGCGCAGCGCCTGGTGGGTCAGGTGGGTGGCCGAGTGGGCGCGGGCGATGGCCCGGCGGCGGTTGATGTCGATGGCGGCGTACGCGGAGGCGCCCACCGTCACCTCGCCGACCTGGACGGAGCCCTTGTGCACGGAGACGCCGGGGACCGGCTGCTGGACGTCGCGGACGTTGATGATCGCGCCGGAGTCGAGCTTGATGCGGCCCTGGTCGGCGAGCTGGCCGCCGCCCTCGGCGTAGAAGGGGGTGCGGTCGAGGACGACCTCGACCTCGTCGCCCTCGGAGGCGGCGGGCGCGGAGACGCCGTTGACCAGGAGGCCGACGATGGTGGACTCGCCCTGGGTGGTGGCGTAGCCGGTGAACTCGGTGGCGCCGGCGTTGTCGGCGATCTCGCGGTAGGAGGAGACGTCGGCGTGGCCGGTCTTCTTGGCCTTGGCGTCGGCCTTGGCGCGGTCGCGCTGCTCCTGCATCAGGCGGCGGAAGCCGGCCTCGTCCACGGACAGGCCCTGCTCGGAGGCCATCTCCAGGGTGAGGTCGATCGGGAAGCCCCAGGTGTCGTGGAGCAGGAACGCCTTCTCGCCGGAGAGGACCTTGCCGCCGACGGCCTTGGTCTCGGTGACGGCGGTGTCGAGGATGTTCGTGCCGCCCTTGAGGGCCTTCAGGAAGGCGGCCTCTTCGGCGAGCGCGACGGTCTCGATGCGCTTGCGGTCGGTGACGAGCTCCGGGTACTGCTGCCCCATCGTGTTGATCACGACGTCGACGAGTTCCTGGACCACCGGGCCGGTGGCGCCCATGAGGCGCATGTTGCGGATGGCGCGGCGCATGATGCGGCGCAGCACGTAGCCGCGGCCCTCGTTGCCGGGGGTGACGCCGTCGCCGATGAGCATGACGGAGGTGCGGATGTGGTCTGCGACCACGCGCATGGACACGTCGGTGTCCTTGGCCGCGCCGTACTGCACACCGGTCAGCTCGGTGGCCTTGTCCATGACCACGCGCAGGGTGTCGGTCTCGTACATGTTCTGCACGCCCTGCAGGATCATCGCGAGGCGTTCGAGGCCGAGACCGGTGTCGATGTTCTTCGACGGCAGGTCGCCGAGGATCGGGAAGTCTTCCTTGCCGTCGCCGGCGCCGCGCTCGTACTGCATGAAGACCAGGTTCCAGATCTCCACGTAGCGCTCGTCGTTGACGGCCGGGCCGCCCTCGACGCCGAACTCCGGGCCGCGGTCGTAGTTGATCTCGGAGCACGGGCCGCAGGGACCCGGGACGCCCATGGACCAGAAGTTGTCCTTCTTGCCCAGGCGCTGGATGCGCTCGGCGGGGACGCCGATCACGTCGCGCCAGATCGTCTCGGCCTCGTCGTCGTCGAGGTAGACGGTGATCCAGAGCTTCTCCGGCTCCAGGCCGTAGCCGCCGTCCGCCACGGAGCTGGTGAGCAGCTCCCAGGCGTACTTGATGGCGCCTTCCTTGAAGTAGTCGCCGAAGGAGAAGTTGCCGCACATCTGGAAGAACGTGCCGTGGCGGGTGGTCTTGCCGACCTCTTCGATGTCCGGCGTGCGGACGCACTTCTGCACGCTGGTGGCACGGGGGGCCGGGGGCTTGGTCTCACCGAGGAAGTACGGCTTGAAGGGGACCATGCCCGCGTTGACCAGCAGCAGAGTCGGGTCGTCCGCGATGAGCGACGCCGAAGGGACAACGGCGTGACCGCGCTCCTCGAAGAAGCTCAGCCAGCGGCGGCGGATTTCAGCCGACTCCATCAGTGGTCCTCATTCCGGTTGTACGAAAACTTCAGGGGGGTGGTCTTGTCGTTCTGGATGGCCCGCATCCGCCGCGGCCCGGGCAGGGCGGTGACGTTGTCGGGCCGGTCGGGATCCTGGTGCAGTCCCAGCGCGTCGTTCAGCTCGTCCTCGCGCTGCGTCATTCCCGACTTGACGTCGAGGGCGAAGTCCTTGAGGCGGTGTCCCGCCTCCACTGCCTTGTCGGCGGCCTGGGCGGCGAGGCTCTCCGGCGTCAGCTTCTTCAGCTTGCGGTTGACCTTGGT
Organism: Streptomyces sp. NPDC002467; assembly: GCF_042889825.1. Taxonomy (NCBI): domain Bacteria; kingdom Bacillati; phylum Actinomycetota; class Actinomycetes; order Kitasatosporales; family Streptomycetaceae; genus Streptomyces; species Streptomyces sp. NPDC002467. The sequence continues at coordinate 166,351 of NZ_JBIARJ010000009.1, forward strand.
GGTGGCCCACACGCCGGCGGCCGCGCCGGCGGTGAACCAGAAGGCTCGGCGGAACATCGGAGGTCTCAGCCCTTCTGCTTCCGGCGGCGCGGCGCCGGCACGGTACGGCCAACGATCACGTTACGTCGGGACGTCTTCTGCGGCGCGTCCTGCGGGGTCTTGCCCAGCGCCTTGCGGACGCCGTAACCGAAGGCCGCGACCTTGACCAGCGGCCCGCCGAAGGCGGTCGCCACGGTGGAGGAGAGCGCGGAGGCGTTGGAGGTGACCTCCTGGACGTCGCTCGCGATGGCGTCCACCCGGTCGAGCTGGGTGCGCGCGGAGCGGACGGTGGTGGAGGCGTCCGCCAGCAGCGGGACGGCCTGGTCGGTGACCTCGGCCACCAGCTTGGTGGTCGCCTTGAGCACCTGGGCCAGTCTCACCAGCACCACGGCCAGGAAGGAGACCAGGATCGCCCAGAAGACGGCCACGAGGATCCCGGCCACCTCTCCACCGGACACGTCACACCGCACTCTCGTCTGGACTTGAACTGCAAAAAGATTCGCCCTCCGACCCTATCGCGCCCGAGATCCCCGGCAGTACCGGAATTCGGGGACTGGCGTGATCATCTTGTACGCAGCGCATCCGGGCCAGTACCCTCCGTGTCCCATGCGACAGAAGACGTGGGGCAATCTTCCCTCGGAGCTGGGCGGGTTCATCGGCAGGGGTGCCGAACTCGACGCACTGGGGCGGCTTCTGGACTCCTCCCGGCTCGTGACCGTGACCGGGGTGGGCGGGGTGGGCAAGTCCCGGCTGGTGATCGCCGCGGCCCGGGCCGCCGCCGGGCCGGACGGCGGAGCGCCGCAGGAACGCTACTGCGACGGGGTCTGGCTGGCCGAGCTGGCGGCCGTACGGGATCCCGCGCTGCTGGAGATCGCCCTGTCCGAGGCGCTCGGGCTGACCGACCACACCACCCGGCCGCCCCGGACCGTGCTGGCCGAGCACCTGGCCGGACGGCGGCTGCTCCTGGTCCTGGACGGCTTCGAGCAGCTCGTCGACGAGACGGCCGAGCTGGTACGGGAGCTGCTGCGCCGCTCCCCCGGTCTGCGGGTGCTCGCGGCCGGGCGGCGCCCGCTGGCCCTGGACGGGGAGCTGGCGTTCCCGCTGGCCCCGCTCGACGGGGAGGCGGCGCTGGCCCTGCTGACCGCGCGGGCCTCGGCGGCGGACCCCGCGTTCCGGGTGACCGGGGCGGACCGGGCGGCGCTGGCCGAGCTCTGCGCCCGCCTCGACGGGATCCCGCTCGCCCTGGAGCTGGCGGCGGCCCGGTTGCGCGCGCTGTCCCCCGCGCAGGTCCTGGCCCGCCTGGAGGACCGGTTCGTGCTGCTGACGGGCGGCGCGCGCGGGGTGCTCCCCCGGCACCGGACACTGCGCACCGCCATCGGCTGGAGCCACGAGCTGTGCACGCCCGCGGAGCGGCTGCTGTGGGCGCGGCTCTCGGTCTTCGCCGGGCAGTTCGACCTCGATGCCGCCGAGTACGTGTGCGCGGGCCCCGACCTGCCGGTGGACAGCGTGCTCGATCTGGTCGGGGAGCTCCTGGCGCAGTCCCTCCTGGTCCGGGAGGAGTGCCCGACCGGGGTCCGCTACCGGATGCTGGAGACCGTACGGGCGTACGGAGCGGGGTGGCTGGAGTCGACGGGTGACACCGGGCGGCTGCGGCGGCGGCACCGGGACTGGTACATGGGTCTGGCGACCTGGTGCGAGACGGACTGGTTCAGCCCCCGCCAGGAGGAGGTGGCCGCCCTGGTGGAGGCGGAGCTGCCGAACCTGCGGCTCGCCCTGGAGTGCTGCCTGGACGAGCCGGACGAGGCGCACTTGGGCCAGTACCTGGCGGGCACCCTGTGGTTCTACTGGGCGGGCTGCGGCCGGCTGACCGAGGGCAGGCACTGGCTGGACCGGAGCCTGGAGGGCCGGGGCGGGACCGCGGACGGGTACGAGCCCTCGCGGCTGAAGGCGCTGTGGGTATTGGGCTACGTGTGCGCCCTCCAGGGGGACGCGGTGGCCGCCACGAGCGCCCTGTACGAGTGCCGGGACGGCGCGGCCCGCAGCGGCAACGCCCTGGCCTCGGCCTACGCGGTGCACCGGCTCGGCTGCCTGGCGCTGGTGTCGGACGACATGGAGCGGGCCGGGGAACTGCTGGGCTCGGCGCTGGAGCGCTACCGGGACGCGGGCGAGCTGAACAGCAACGTACTGATGTGCCAGGTGGAGCTGGGCATGGCGCTGGCGTTCCAGGGGGAGCCGGCGGGCGCGCTGTCCCTGTGCGAGGAGGTCCGGGAGATCTGCGAGGAACGCGGGGAGCGCTGGACGAAGGCGTACGCCCTGTACGTGCTCGCGTACGCGGCCCTGGACACGGGGGCGACGGCGGAGGCGCGGCGGCTGCTCACCGAGTGCGTGGAGATCAACCACGCCTTCCACGATCTGGTGGGGCTGGTGCTGGCGCTGGAACTGCTGGCCCTGGTGACCGTCTCGGAGGGCGACGCGGCCGAGGCCGCGGTGCTCCAGGGGGCGGCCGAGCCGCTGTGGGACGGGGTGGGGCTGCGGCTCTTCGGCTCGGGGTACTTCAACGCACCGCGGCTGATGTGCCAGGAGCGGGCCGGCGAGGCGCTGGGGGCCGAGCGCTACGCGGCGCACGCGGCCGACGGCCGGATGCTGAGCCGAGAGGCGCTGGTGGGGCGCGCGCTGGACGGGCTGACCGGGGAGACGGGCTCCGGCCGGGAAAGCGGAAAACCCGCCGCCCCCCGGAGGGGACGGCGGGTTTCCACCAGCCTGTGAGGGCTACGCCTGCCGGAAGATCAGCGGGCGTAGTACTCGACGACGAGCTGCTCGTCGCAGATGACCGGGATTTCCTTGCGGTTCGGGTCGCGGTCCAGGCGGAAGGCCAGGGCCTTCAGGTTGACCTGCAGGTAACGGGGGGTCTCGCCCTCGCCTGCGTAGCCACCCTCACGGGCGACCTGGAACGGAACCTTCTCGCGGCTGCGCTCGCGCACGGTCACGACGTCGTCCGGGCGGACACGGAACGACGGCTTGTCGACCTTGCCACCGTTGACCTCGATGTGGCCGTGAACGACCATCTGGCGGGCCTGGTAGATGGTGCGGGCGATGCCCGAACGCAGGACCAGGGCGTCGAGGCGACGCTCGAGCTCGACGACCAGCGCCTCGCCCGTCTTGCCCTCGGCCTTCTTGGCGCGGTCGTACGCGCGGGCCATCTGACGCTCAGAGATGTCGTACTGAGCGCGCAGACGCTGCTTCTCGAGCAGACGGACCTTGTAGTCCGAGTTCTGCTTGCGGCCACGGCCGTGCTCGCCCGGCGGGTAGGGGCGAGCCTCGAAGTACTTGACGGCCTTCGGGGTCAGCGCAATGCCGAGGGCACGCGACTTCTTGACCTTGGGTCGCTTCTGGTTCACGGGGAACCTACCTCCATGTAAGTTAGGTGAGGCTTACCTTAGCGAGGAGGACGTAATGTCTCGACCACATGGGATCCCCCTGCCCAGTGCGCGCCGCAGTTCGGATTCCAACGAAACAGAATCCGCTTGCGCCGACGATAGGCAAGGTCAGCCGCGTCCCAGGGAAGGCGTTCGGCAGCTCACCGGAGCCGAACGCGTACGAACCCTCGTAGAGTCCAACGCCTCAGTATCCCTCACGCTGATCGGTGCTCGTGACGCGCACGCTTCCGAGGAGTTTGGGACAGGGATGCCGGTCGCACGGACCGTCACCCCGGACGGGGACGTGATTCTCCTTGTATCCGGGGAATCCGCGGCTGCCAGGGCTGCCGCTCACGCCCAGGACGACGACCTCACCGCCGTGATCGAGATCACGGATGTGGCGCCGGTGTCCGTGCCACATCGTATCCGAGGCCGTGCCTGGCTGGCCGGGTGGCTGACCCCGGTGCGCGGGGACGACCGCGCGGTGTGCGCGGCGCTGCTGGCGGAACGGCAGCCGGTCGGCGAACTGCTCGGCCTCGTGGAGTCCCAGGACGCGCCGCACTCCGGACGCCCGGCGTGGATGCTGCTCCGTCTGGAGGTCGGCGAGATCTCGGTGGACGACCTGTGGGGCGCCGAGCACGTGGACCCCGACGACCTCGCCGCGGCCGAGCCGGACCCCCTGGTCGGCCACGAGGCGGAGCTCCTCCAGCACCTGCACGCCGCCCACGGCGACCGGCTCGGCGGACTGTCCGGCCTGCTGGGCCCTCGGGAGGCGGACGGCATGAGGGCCGTCCCGCTCGCCCTGGACCGGCTGGGCCTGCGCGTCCGCTTCACGGACTCCCCGGCCGGCTCCTTCGACGCCCGCTTCGACTTCCCGGAGCCCGTGGCGGACGTCTGCGGCCTGCGCCGGGCGATGCGCACGCTGTTCTCGGCGGCCTCTCACTGAGCCGTCCTCACGGGGGGCAGTCGGCGAGCAACTCCTCCAGCGCGAGCTTCTCGGGCGGGGTCACGGACAGGCCGTACCTGGCCTTGACGCCGGTGTAGCGGCGCCCGTACTCGCACCAGTACGCGCGGCGCGGCGGCTTCCACTTGTCGGCGGTCCTGCTGCCCTTGTCCTGGTTGGTCTGCTTGTCGACGGCGAGCAGTACGTCGAGGTCGTTGGCGTACTCCAGCCTGCGCTGCGGGGTCCATCCGTACGCCCCGGCCCGCCAGGCCGCGCCGAGCGCGACGACGTGGTCGGTCTGGATCTGCGAGGCGCGGCGGTAGGTGTAGGGGAGCTCCTTGCCGGTGTACGGGTCGCGCAGCAGCCCGGAGAGCACCACGCAGGGGTTGCGGTCGCCCTCGCGCAGCTCGCTCAGGTCCCGCCGCAGCACGTCGTCCCGGGTTATCTGCACTTCCTTCCTGCTCTCGATGCACATGAGGGACAGGCGTAACCCTCACCTGTGGCTCGCCGTTATCAGTCACACCATGAGGCACATGAGCGACATCGACGGAAGAGCACAGTTGCCATGACGTTACGTACGGAGAAGGCCGTCTCTCCCACCACCGGCGAGGTGACCTGGCTCCTGGTGGACCAGCAGACGTACCGCCTCCATCCCGAGGCTCGGGAGTTCGCCCTGTACCTGCGCGGGGCGGGCCGCTCGCCACAGACCCAGCGCGCGTACGTCCCCCGGGTCGGTCGATTCCTCACATGGTGTGCGGAGCGGGGTATCGACTGGAAGACCGCTCGGCTCGGGGACATGGCCTTGTTCAAGTTCCATGTCGAGCAGACGCCGACCCGACGGGGGCAGCTGCCGTCCGGCAAGACGGTCAACGCCACGCTCACGGCGGTGTGCGAGTTCCTGCGCTTCTGCGCCGTGCAGGGCCACGTGGCCCATGAGGTGGCCGCCCGGCTCAGCGAACCTCGCTTCCTCGCCCACGCCCCGAGCGGCTTCGACCCGGGCGAGGGTGGCCAGCACCTGATGGTGAAGGCCCGCGTCCTGAAAGCGCCAGAAATCGAGCTGGCACCTGCCACTCTCACCGAACCTCAGGTGGGTCAGATCCTCCAATCCGCACACACCGCCCGCGACCGGCTGCTGCTGACCGTTCTCGTGACAGGCGGCCTCCGGATCGGAGAGGCGCTCGGACTGCGGCGGGAGGATATGCATCTGCTCCCGGACTCCACGCACCTCGGGTGCCGGACTCGTGGCGCCCACCTGCACGTGCGACCACGCCAGGACAACGAGAACGGAGCCCGCGCGAAAGCCGGCCGCCATCGGATGGTGCCGCTGGCACAGGGGGCGGTTCACCGGTATCGCGAACACCTCGCCGAGCGAGAGGGGGTGAGCGAAGCCGCCGACTGCGACTACGTGTTCGTCAATCTCGCCGGCGGCTATGCGGGCCGCCCGATGACCTACTCCAACGCCAAGCAGGTCATCGAGCGGATCGGGAAGCGCTGCGGGTTCCGGGCCCGCCCGCACATGATGCGGCACACGGCGGCGACTCAGTGGATCCGGGGCGGAGTCGCCCCTGATGTCGTGCAGACCCTGCTGGGACATGCGTCCTCGGCAAGCACCGCCGTCTATCTGCACGCCCAGGACGAGGATCTGCGTGCCGCTGTCGACCGTCTCAACCCAGAGGTCGCCCGATGACGCCTGCCGTCGCCCTCGCCGTTGTCGCACCACGCGACCGTAGCGGTCCCGAGTGGTCCGACTGGCTCTCCAGGCTTCTCGCTCCCGCATGGCGGACGAGCGAGTGGGATGTCAGTAGAGCGCTGTTCACAGCAGACCTGAGCAATCCGGCGACCAGTGTTTTCGAATGTGCCGTGATGGCCTGCACCACTCATGTGGGGAGCAACGGCAGCCGTTGCGAGGCGTGCAAGAAGGCCCGCCACCTCCAGGGCACTCCGGCGGACTTCGACGCACGCCCCGGTGTCATCCCTGCGCCGACCCAACGTCACCGACGGCGTCCAGCCCGGAGTGTCACAGTTCTCGCTGGCCAGAGTGGCCCCGGACGTGCGCCAAGAGATGCTCTACGGCCTCCAGCAACGTGATGCCGCCGGAATCAACCTGGTTCCCCAACGCGTCCGCCATCTCGTGGCCCGACTGCCCTCAGGACTTGACTCACTCCTGAACCTGGGTGAGGACTTCGTCTCAAGGCTGCCGGCTGCTACGGCAGGCGTGCTCAACGGCATCCTGCTCCATGCGCGCCGCGCCCGTGTCGAGTTCGAGGGTACCGACCCCACCACCGGTGACGTGTGGGAAAGCGCTCTGGTAGGGCTCACTGCCGGGCGCGGGCGAAAGTACGTTGCAGTCCATGGGGTCATCGACTTCCGCCCTGTCCGCCAGCAGTGGCTTCGTGAACTGCTCAAGGAGTACGGCCGTACGGCTCGGCCGTGCGTCCTCGACCTGAGGCAGACCGTGTACGCGGCAGCGATCGCTTCCGCTGCCTTGGCGCACCGCCCGGACGGCGAGGTGCCCGAGCGGTTGTCGATGGCGGACATGAACTCCGTCGTGGACATGTTCCGCATCACGAAGCGTCCCGAGGATGGTCACGACTACTCCACCAGTCACCGCAGGGCTCTTCTCCGCTCCTGGCACACGTTCCTCGAGTTCGCGCGCCAGGCCGGGATGATGGACCACGTACCCGGGGGCTTCGCCCTCAACCCCCGCTTCCACAACATCGCCGCAGTGGAAGACTCCGAGGACGACATCGGACGGGCCGTTCCCGAACACGTCATCGCCCAGCTCGACGCGCACATCGCCCTGCTGGGCACCTCGACCGCGTACGAGAGCGGCGGCTGGACAGCCGCCGACTTCGCGCGGATGTACCAGGTGGTCTACGGGATTCTCCAGGACACCGGCCGCCGCCCGGGCGAGGTCACCAGCCTGCGCCGCGACTGCCTGGAGTGGATCGACGGCAAGCCGACCTTGATCTACGACAACCACAAGCGACGCCGACACGGCCGCCGCCTCCCGGTCTCCGCGAGCACCGCCCAGGCGATCGAGGCCTGGCAAAGGCAACTCGACCGTCTCCCGGCCGTCCCGGCATGCACCCAGTGGCTGTTTCCTTCTCCGGGACAACGCAACCGGCCTCGTCGTGGTCACCTGACCTCCGCACAGTTCTGCAACAGGATCTTCCGCGACTGGGTGGACGAACTGATCCCGGACATCGTGGACGAGCGCCTGAACGACGACGGTGATCCTCTCTCCTACGACCGCACCCAGATCGTCCCGTACGGCTTCCGCCACGCGTACGCCCAGCGCCATGCGGACGCCGGGACCCGTCCCGATGTCCTCCGGGAACTCATGGACCACCGATCGCTGGACGTCACGATGGGCTACTACAAGGTCTCCCTCAGCAGAAAGCAGGAGGCTGTCAGAACGGTCGCGGCGCTCGCCGTCGATCGGCACGGCGAATCCCGCGGCTTCGGGGATCCCCTGGCCTACGAAGTGGAGAGCGTCGGTGTCCCGTACGGCGGCTGCACCGAGCCGAGCAACGTCAAAGCCGGAGGCGGGCACTGCCGCATCCGCTTCCAGTGCGCCGGCTGCGACTTCTACCGGCCGGATCCCTCCTACCTTCCTGCCCTTGAACAGCAGATCGCGGACCTGCGGGCCGACAAGGAGGCAGCCTCGGCCATGGAAGCCGCCGACTGGGTCGTCCGCAACCTCGACGACCAGATCCGCGCCTACTCGAAGTCGGCCATCGAGATGCGGCGAAGGCTCGACGCCATGCCCGCCGAGGAACGGGCGATCGTCGAGTCGGCCTCACGGGAACTGCGCAAGGCGCGCTCGGCCGCAGCCTTCATCCCCGTGCAAGCGCTGACGACGCGGAGCCCCCAATGAAGCGAACGACCCCCGCCGAAACCAACGGCCGGGACGCACGGGTCGAGCGCCTGCGCGCCAGCCGCACCCAGGACAGCGAGGCCAAGACTGCGCGCGCGCTCGACGCGGTACGCAGTCTTCTCAGAGCGGGCAGACGGATCACCACCGCCCAGGTGGCCCGAGACGCATCGGTGTCCACATGGTTCGTCTACAACCAGCCCCAAGTACGCGACGCCGTCCAGAGCGGCATCGCCACCCAGCGCGAACAGGGTCTGCAGAGACCTCCTGCTCCGGGCAGGCACCAGGTGTCACCCGCTGGCCTGCAAACGGAGCTCGCGCTGGCACGGGACGAGATCAGGGACCTCAGGAAGGAACGGGACCGACTCCGAGAACGTGTCCGGCTGTCCTTGGGAGCGGAAATCGAGGAGGTCGACCGCAATCGGCTGGTGGAACGCGTCCAGCAGCTGGAGCGTGACAACGCATCCCTGAGCGCGGAATTGACAAGCACCCGGGACCAACTGGCGGCCATGGAGGGACGTCTGCTGGAGACCGAGGACGATCTCACAGCCGCCAGGGCGGGACTCAGGCGCGCCATGCGGTCTGTGTCCCCACGCTGACCCCTACGAGGCCCATCCGGCGCGGCCGAGGAGGTCGGCCGCTGCCATCCGGACGTTTGGGTTCTCGTCGTGCAGGAGCGCCCGGGCTGCCGAGCCGTAGGCAGGCTCATCGTGGGTGACCTGCAGCAGATAGACCAAGGCGCGTCGTCTGACCCAGTGGTCCGGATCGCTCAGTGCCTGCGCAAGTGCCTCAGCTGACCCGCTGTACAGCTCTGCCAGTGTCTTTGCTGCCTCCATACGAACTCCGCGGTCAGGATCACCGGCGAGGGCCGCCAGCAACGCGTCTCGGGCACCACTGGCAAGAGGGAGACGACCGCCCAGTGTGTAGGCGGCTGTACCTCGCTCGCAGGCAGAATCCGAGCCGGTCAGCTGATCGACGAGTTCCTCATAGCTGCCTTGGTGTTGGCCGCGGAGGTCGGGGGCAAGCCCGTCTTCAGGCAGACCGTCGAGCCAGTGCTCGTACCAGCTGAGGAAGTCCGGCTGGGGGAGGAACGTCGGTGGCGTGGCCAAGTCTCCGAGGTTGGCGTCCAGGAGTCTGCCTCGGGCGGGCCCGGTGATGACCAGCAATGTCATCTCCAGGCAGCCCCGGTGGACAACAGGATGGGTGCCCGCGTACGGATCAACCTGATCAGCGCAGAGCGACCACTGCTGGGGTATACCGCCGGTCGGATCCAGGGCAAAAGGCTGCCCCAGTTGTTGGCGGGCATCAGGGATGTCACGGACGTTCCAGCGGGTCAGCGGCAGAAGGCCGTAGTCGGGGCCTATGCCTCCGTTGCCGACTTCGCGTAGGAACGTGCGATACGCGGAGGGAAGGCGGGCGCCGTGGACCGCTTCGAAGGCGGCCACGCGCTGCTCGCTGAGCGGGGGACCGAGCCGTCGGCCGCCAGGTGCTCGTACGAAGGTCCGCGGACGAGGGACCGGCTCCGAGCACGCTGCGGACAGCTTGGTGTGAATGCGGGCGACGACGTCGTCCATGGGTCTTCTTCCGAGATGCGGCGAAACGTTGAGTGTGCCGCGTTCGCCGACATCCTATGCCGAGGCGCCTCAGGGCCAAGAGGGCCGGCTGTCGGTCCGCCCTGTCGCAGCCGCCGAGATTGACCTGTGACTCATGTGCCTCTCAGTACGCACAGTCAACGATCCCCCACGTACCCTGCGAGAACAGCTCAACCATGGCGCGAAGCATAGAGATAACCCGGGTGTCGCACCCGTTGCGGCCGCCGACGGCGTCGGTCTCGTCCGACCAGGTACGGCCGAACTCCTCCCTCTTGTACGTCTCCCAGTTCCTGCCCCACTCGACCGTGAGCTTCGCCAGGTGGGCCTTGGCGGTGGCGGCGCTTGGGGGGAATCCGGCGCCGACGAGTGGTACCCGGGCGAATGGCGCCGCTCGCTGCGGGACGTCGTGGTGACACCCGCCGAGCAGTAGTCCCGCCGCGGCGACGATCAGCGGAATCCGGGCTTCCATGCGGGGAGCCTAGGCCGGGGCCGCCGATCCGGCCCGGCCGACACGTCTGCCGCTGCGCGGCCGGTCCCCTACCCGCCCTTCCACCGTTCCCGCCTCAATCGCCGGCGGAGCTGGGAAATCCAGCCCCGCCGAGCGGAAATCCAGCCCCGCCGGCGTTTGAGGCGCGGGGTCCGGGGCGGAGCCCCGGCAGCGGCGCCGCAGCCTCACGCCCCGCGCAACCGCTCCCGGACCTTCTCCACCACGTCCGCGTAGCGGGCTTCGGCCCCGTAACGGGTCGGCTCGTAGTACCGCTTCCCGTGGACCTCGTCCGGCGCGTACTGCTGCGCCGCGATCCCGCCCGGCACGTCGTGGGGGTACACGTACCCCACCGCGTGCCCCAGCTTCGCCGCGCCCTTGTAGTGCCCGTCCCGCAGGTGCGTCGGCACGGACCCCGCCAGCCCGGCGCGGACGTCGGCCAGCGCCGCCCCGATCGCGGTCGTGGCGGTGTTCGACTTCGGGGCCAGCGCCAGCGCGATGGTGGCGTGGGACAGCGTCAGCGCGGCCTCCGGGAAGCCGATCATCGCCACCGCCTGGGCCGCGGCCACCGCGAGCGGCAGGGCCGTCGGGTCCGCGAGGCCGATGTCCTCGCTCGCCGAGATCATCAGGCGGCGCGCGATGAACCGCGGGTCCTCGCCCGCCTCGATCATCCGCGCTAGGTAGTGCAGCGCCGCGTCCACGTCCGAGCCGCGGATCGACTTGATCAGCGCGCTCGCCACGTCGTAGTGCTGGTCGCCGTCCTTGTCGTAGCGGACCGCCGCCCGGTCGACGGCCTCCTCCACCGTCTGCAGGGTGATCTCGGCCTCGTCCTTGGCGATCGCCGACCCGGCCGCGGCCTCCAGCGCGGTCAGCGCCCGCCGCGCGTCGCCACCGGCGATCCGCAGCAGGTGCGCCTCGGCGTCCGCCGGCAGGCTCACCGCTCCGCCGAGGCCCCGCTCCTCCGTCAGCGCGCGCCGCATCAGCCCGCTCAGGTCCCCGTCCGTCAGCGGTTCCAGGGTCAGCAGCAGCGAGCGCGACAGCAGCGGGGAGATGATCGAGAAGTACGGGTTCTCCGTCGTCGCGGCGATCAGCGTCACCCAGCGGTTCTCCACCGCGGGCAGGAGCGAGTCCTGCTGCGCCTTGCTGAAGCGGTGGATCTCGTCGAGGAAGAGGACGGTCTCCTTGCCGTATCCGCCGGCCGCGCGCTTCGCGCCCTCGATGACGGCTCGGACCTCCTTCACGCCGGCCGTGATGGCGGACAGCTCCACGAAGCGCTTCTGCGTGGCCTGACTGACCACGTACGCGAGGGTGGTCTTGCCGATGCCGGGCGGCCCCCAGAGGATCACCGACGAGGCACCGGCCGGTCCGCCGGCGCCCTCCCCCACCAGTCGCCGCAGCGGGGAGCCGGGCTTCAGGAGGTGCTGCTGGCCGACGACCTCGTCCAGGGTGCGCGGGCGCATGCGGACGGCGAGCGGAGAGCTCGACGGGTCCTTCTCCTGGCGGTCTTCGGCAGCGGCGGTGAAGAGGTCTGGTTCCACACAGGAAGCCTATGCGAGGCCGCCGACACTCCTTACGGGCCTCAGGAGGTCCAGAAGTCCCACCAGCGGGTCAGGATCAGCATTCCGATGATCCCGACGTGCAGTACGGGCGGCACCCACGCGAACTCGTCGAGGAAGGCCCTCAGCCAGCCCGGAGCGGGCAGCATCCCCTCGCGCACGTTGTGCGCGGTGACGTACCAGAACATGAAGATCGTCGCGACCCAGGCCAGGCAGCACCACAGGCAGAGCGAGTTGATGTTGTACAGCGACTGGTACATCAGCCAGCCGCAGAAGACGACGCCGAAGAGCATGCCCGCGTTCAGGGTCAGCCAGTACCAGCGGCTGAACCGGGCGCCGGCCAGGATGCTCATGCCGACGCAGATCACGATGCCGTAGCAGACCAGTCCGAGCATCGGGTTCGGGAAGCCGAAGACGGCCGCCTGCTCGCTCTTCATGATGTTGCCGCAGGAGACGATCGGGTTCAGGCTGCAGCCCGGGGTGAAGTTCGGGTCCTCCAGCAGCTTGAACTTGTCGATCGTGATCACCCAGGCGGCGAGCAGCCCCAGGGCCCCCGTGATCACCAGCAGCAGGGCGAGCGCCCGGCTGCCGCCGATGGTGGTCCTCGGGGAGGTGTCCGCGTCCGTGCCTCGTGCCGTCATACCGCCCGCTCCACATCTGCAAGGTCAACAAGCACGGGTCATTGTGCCGTACCGCCCCGGGTGTCCACCGTTCGACGGGGATAAGGACCCGTGCACGGGGGGACCGGCATCGCGGATTCCGCCACACCATGTGGGACATGACACAGAACGCGGTGGAAGTACGGGGGCTTCGCAAACAGTACGGCGAAGTCACCGCGGTGGACGGGCTGGATCTGACGATCCGGCAGGGCGAGGTCTTCGGCATCCTCGGCCCCAACGGGGCGGGAAAGAGCACCACGGTGGAGATCCTCCAGGGTCACCGGGAGCGGGACGGCGGGGAGGTGACCGTCCTCGGCGCCGACCCGGCGACCGGCGGCCGGACCTGGCGTTCACGGATCGGGATCGTCTGGCAGGACGAGTCGGCTCCCGCCGAACTCACGGTGCGGGAGACGGTGGAGCACTTCGCCCGCTACTACCCGGCACCGCGCGACCCGGCGGAGGTCATCGCCCTCGTCGGCCTGGAGCAGAAGCGCGACCAGCGGGTGAAGGGCCTCTCCGGCGGCCAACGGCGGCGCCTGGACGTGGCGCTCGGCGTCATCGGCGACCCGGAGCTGCTGCTCCTCGACGAGCCGACCACGGGCTTCGACCCGGCGGCCCGCCGCCAGTTCTGGGACCTGATCCGGCAGTTGGCGGACGGGGGCACGACCATCGTGCTCACCACCCACTACCTGGAGGAGGCCGAGGCACTCGCCGACCGCCTCGCGGTCGTCGCGCGCGGCAAGGTCGTCGCCGAGGGCGACCCCGCGGGACTCCGCGCCCGCTTCGGCACCGGCGCCACCGTCGAGTGGACCGACCCCGACGGCGCCCCGAGGAGCGTGTCGACCGAGACGCCCACCCGTACGGTCGGCGAGCTCGCGGCCCGCTTCGACGGCGAGGTCCCGGGCCTGAGGGTGACCCGCCCGACCCTGGAGGACGTCTACCTCCGCCTCACGGGCCAGCTCACCGTGCCCGCGCAGGCCGGGACGCCCGAAGCCGCCCCTCAGGAGGAAGCCCGATGAGCACGACCGCCAAGTCCGCGCTCCCCGGCGCCTGGTCCCTTGGCCTCAGCCGGGGCGCCCTGGAGATCAAGCAGTTCGTCCGCCAGCGGGACGCGGTGATCTTCACCTTCGCCTTCCCCATCGTCTTCCTCGCCCTCTTCGCGTCGATCTTCGGCGAGGAGTTCGAGGGCACCGGGGTGACCGCCTCCCAGATCTACGCGGCGGGCATGGTCGCCGCCGGCATCATGTCCACGAGCTTCCAGTCGCTCGGCATCTCCATCGCCGTCGAACGGGACGAGAAGGTGCTGCGCCGGCTGCGCGGGACCCCGATGCCCCCGGCCGCGTACTTCCTCGGGAAGGTCTGGATGGTGCTCGCCACCGGGCTGGCCGAGACCGCGATCCTGCTGCTCGTCGGCTCCACCCTCTTCGGGCTCGACCTTCCCACCTCGGTCTCGAAGTGGCTCACCTTCGCGTGGATCTTCGTCCTGGGGCTGGCCGGCTGCGCCCTGCTGGGGATCGCCATCAGCAGCCTGCCCAAGTCCGGGAAGAGCGCCAGTTCCGTGGTGGTCCTGCCGTTCCTGATCCTGCAGTTCATCTCCGGCGTCTTCATCCCGGTCAACCAGATCCCCGATTGGCTGCTGAACATCGGCGCGCTGTTCCCGCTGAAGTGGATGTGCCAGGGGCTGCGGGGCGTGTTCCTGCCGGATTCCGCCGCCGTCATCGAACAGGCGGGCGCCTGGGAGTACGGGAAGACCGCCCTCGTCCTGGGGGCCTGGGTGGTCGGCGGTCTGGTGCTGTGCCTGCTGACCTTCCGGTGGAAGAACCGGCGCGACGGCTGAGGCCGCCCCATTTCAGCCCCGCCGGCGTTTGAGGCGCGGGGTCCGGGGCGGAGCCCCGGGAAACCGGGGGCACCTCCCAGCGGTAGCTGGGGGAGAAAGGGCGGGGCGGGGACAGCTCCGCGCAGCGGAACCCCCGCACCCGCCCTTCCGACGGTGTACGTCAGGCCAGGCGGGCCCGGACGGTGGCGACCAGCTCGGCGACCGGAACGGCCGCCTGCTCGCCGGACTCCATGTCCTTGAGCTGGACGACGCCCTCGGCGAGGTCACGCTCACCGGCGACCACCGTGAACCGCGCGCCCGAGCGGTTGGCGTCCTTCATCGCACCCTTGAGGCCCTTGCCCCCGTACGAGAAGTCCGCCGCCACCCCGGCCCTGCGCAGCTCGGTGACCGCACCGAACAGCAGGCGACGCGCCTCGGCGCCGATCGCCACGGCGAAGACGTCCGTCGTAGCCGGGATGTCCAGTTCCACGCCTTCCGCCTCCAGGGCGAGGACCGTGCGGTCGACGCCGAGCGCCCAGCCGACGGACGGCAGGGCCGGTCCGCCGATCATCTCGGACAGGCCGTCGTAGCGGCCGCCGCCGCCGACCGCGGACTGGGAGCCGAGACCGTCGTGGACGAACTCGAAGGTGGTGCGGGTGTAGTAGTCCAGGCCGCGCACCAGCTTCTCGTCGTCCTCGAAGGCGACCCCGGCGGCCGTGATCAGCTCACGGACCTCCTCGTGGTACGCCTTGCAGGCGTCGCACAGGTAGTCGCGCAGCATGGGCGCGCCCACGAGCTGCTTCTGGACGTCGGTCCGCTTGTCGTCGAGGACGCGCAGCGGGTTGATCTCGGCCCTGCGGACGGTCTCCTCGTCCAGGTCCAGCCCACGCAGGAACGCCTGCAGCGCCTCCCGGTACACCGGGCGGCACTCCTTGTCGCCCAGCGAGTTCAGCAGGATCCGGAAGTTGCGCAGGCCGAGCGCGCGGTACGCCTGGTCGGCCAGGATGATCAGCTCGGCGTCCAGGGCCGGGTCCTCGGCACCGATCGCCTCGGCGCCGACCTGCGAGAAGTGGCGGTAGCGGCCCTTCTGCGGGCGCTCGTATCGGTAGTACGAGCCGGAGTACCAGAGCTTGGCCGGCAGGTTGCCCTGCTTGTGCAGGCTCGCCTCCAGTGCCGCGCGCAGGACGGAGGCGGTGCCTTCCGGGCGCAGGGCGAGCTCGGAGCCGCCCTTCGTCGTGAGGGTGAACATCTCCTTCGTCACGATGTCGGTGGACTCACCGACACCACGGGCGAAGAGGTTCACGTCCTCGAAGCCGGGCGTCTCGACGTAGCCGTAACCGGCCTTCCGCAGCGGAGCGGAAATGGCCTCGCGGACCGCCAGGTACTTGGCCGAGTACGGCGGGATCAGGTCGTACGTGCCCTTGGGGGCCTTGAAAGTAGCCACGAAACTCTCGTCACATTCCTCGTCGTGGAGCGGCCGTCGGGTCCGCTGCCAGGCCGGCGGCGACCTCCCGCAGGTACGGGTTGGTCGCGCGCTCGCGGCCGATGGTGGTCTGGGGACCGTGGCCGGACAGCACCACGGTCGAGTCGTCGAGCGGCAGGCACACGCGGGCCAGCGACTCGAGCATCTCGGCGTGGGAGCCGCCGGGCAGGTCGGTGCGTCCGATGGAGCCGGCGAAGAGCAGGTCGCCCGAGAAGAAGACCGGCGGGACGTCGGCCAGCTCGGGCATCCGGAAGGTCACCGACCCCTTGGTATGCCCCGGCGCGTGCGCCACGGAGAAGTCCATGCCGGCCAGCTTCAGGCCGGCGCCGTCGGTCAGCTCGCGGACGTCGTCCGGCTCCCCCACGGTCAGCTCGCCCATGAGCGGCATCCCGATGGAACGGCCCAGGGCCTTCTCCGGGTCGCTCATCATGTAGCGGTCCTCGGGGTGGATCCAGGCCGGTACGTCGTGTGCTCCGCACACCGGGACGACCGAGGCCACATGATCGATGTGGCCATGGGTCAGCACGACCGCGACGGGCTTGAGCCGATGCTTCCTCAGCGTCTCCTCGACACCCTGGGTGGCCTGGTGGCCCGGGTCGATGATGACGCACTCCTCACCGGCGGCGGGGGCGACCACGTAACAGTTGGTCCCCCAGGCCCCGGCGGGGAACCCGGCAATCAGCACGTTCGTCCTCAATCGTCGTCCGGCGGGAGCTTGCAGATCGGAATGCTGCTGATCAGAGCCTACCGGCGCCCTTCATCACACAGCTAACCCATATACGGTACGGGCTATCCCAGCCCGGACAGCGGTACCAGAGACGCACAAGGAGACGACCCGGTGGTCACGAGCGATCAGCGGCGGCGACAGCTCGCCAGGGAGAAGTACGAGCGCCAGCAGAAGCGCCGGGCCGAGGCCCGCCAGAAGAGCCGCCGGCGCATGGCGGTGATCGGCGCGGCGGTGGCCGTGGTCGTGGCGACGCTGGTCGGCCTCATCGTGGGCGGCGTCTTCGACGGCGACAAGAAGAAGACGGCGGCGGAGCCGTCGGCGACCCCGTCCGCGGCGCCGTCGCCCAAGCAGTCCCCGTCCCCGCCGATGGCGATCGACCAGAAGGCGAAGTACACCTTCGCCCTCAAGACGAGCGCGGGCGACATCGCCTTCACGATGGACGCGGCGAAGACCCCGCAGACCGTGAACTCGTTCAAGTCGCTCGCCGACAAGGGCTTCTTCGACAACACGAAGTGCCACCGGCTGACGTCCGGCGGGATCTTCGTGCTCCAGTGCGGTGACCCCCAGGGCACCGGCATGGGCGGCCCCGGCTACAACATCCCGGACGAGAACCTGGACTCGCTGGGCAAGCCGAACGACCAGGGTCAGGTCGTCTACCCGGCGGGCACGGTGGCCATGGCCAACACCGGCCGGCCCGGCTCGGGCGGCAGCCAGTTCTTCCTGGTCTACAAGGACAGCCCGCTGGCGCCTTCGTACACCCCCTTCGGCAAGATCGACGCCGCGGGCATGAAGGTCCTCGACGAGATCGCCAAGGCCGGTACGGTCGACGGCGGCCAGGACGGGGCACCGAAGAACGAGGTGAAGATCGAGAAGGGCACCGTCACCCAGAACTGACGGAACGCGGCATCGGCCCGGCCGGCTTCCCCCGTACGCCGATATTCCGTCGTGCGGGATGCGGACAGCCGGCCCGGCGGTCGCCTATGTTGGCGTTGTGCAGGGCGGGCGCTGCCCGCCCCAGGAAACTGTGGACGATGCCCGGGGGTGACCCCTCGAGGGCATCAGGTGGAGGAGGCGCTGTGAGCAGCGACCCGTGGGGCCGAGTCGACGAGACGGGCACCGTGTACGTGCGTACTTCCGAAGGCGAGCAGGTCGTCGGCTCGTGGCAGGCGGGCACCCCTGAGGAGGCCCTGGCCTATTTCGAGCGCAAGTACGAGGGCCTGGTGGTCGAGATCGGCCTCCTCGAAAAGCGGGTGCGGACCACTGATCTGTCCGCCAAGGACGCTCAGACGGCCATCGACCACCTGCGGACGCAGGTCGACGAGCACCACGCCGTGGGCGACCTCGACGCCCTGCGCGTACGGCTGGACAAGCTGGTCGCGACCGTGGAGTCGCGGCGCGAGGAGCGCAAGGTCCAGAAGGCCAAGCAGGCGGACGAGGCCCGTACGGCCAAGGAGGCCCTGGTCGTCGAGGCGGAGCAGCTGGCGCAGAGCGACCAGTGGCGCAGCGCCGGCGAGCGGCTGCGCGCGCTGGTGGACATCTGGAAGGGCCTGCCGCGGCTGGACCGCAAGTCGGACGACGAGCTGTGGCACCGCTTCTCGCACGCCCGCTCGGCCTTCTCCAAGCGCCGCAAGGCCCACTTCGCCTCGCTGGACGCGCAGCGCGAGGACGCGCGCAAGGTGAAGGAGAAGCTGGTCGCGGAGGCCGAGTCGCTGTCGAAGTCGACCGACTGGGGTCCGACGGCCGCCCGCTACCGCGAGCTGATGGCGGACTGGAAGGCGGCGGGCCGGGCGCAGCGCGAGGCCGAGGACGACCTGTGGAACCGTTTCCGCGGTGCGCAGGACGTGTTCTTCGCGGCCCGCGGCGAGGTGTTCGCGGAGCGCGACGCCGAGCAGACCGAGAACCTGAAGCTGAAGGAGGAGCTGGCCGAGGAGGCCGAGAAGCTCGTTCCGATCACGGACCTGAAGGCGGCCCGTGCCGCGTTCCGCTCCCTCAACGAGCGCTGGGAGGCCATCGGCCACGTGCCGCGGGACGCCCGGCCGAAGGTCGAGGGCCGGATGCACGCGGTGGAGCGGGCGATCCAGGAGGCCGAGGAGGGCGAGTGGCGCCGTACGAACCCGGAGGCGCGGGCCCGTGCGGCCGGTCTGACGGGTCAGCTCCAGGCGGCGGTCGACAAGCTGCGCACGCAGATCGACGCGGCGCGCGCCGCGGGCAACAACGCGAAGGCCGACAAGTTGGCGCGTGAGCTGGAGGGCCGCCAGGCCCTGCTGGACCAGGCGCTGAAGGGCCTGGAGGAGTTCGGCGGCTGACACCGGTCACCGCACCTTTCGAAACGGCCCCGGCACGGATTCCGTGCCGGGGCCGTTTCGCGTCAGCCGGCGTCCACGGGGTCAGGGAAGGGCCCGGCTGCCGTCCTGGAGCAGGTCCAGCGCGTGTTCGAGGACCTCGCAGGCCTGGATGTGGTTGCCGGACTCCTGGAGGAGTGCGGCGAGGCGGCGGCACACCTGGACGGCCTCGGGACCGTAGAACCGGTGCGCCTGCTGGAAGGCCTGTTCCAGCACTTCCATGGCCTCGCGGGTCTGGCCGGTCTCCTCCAGCATGTCGGAGAGTTCGAGCTGGACGGCGAGCAGGTCCCCCTCGCCGTCGGGCGCCCGTTCCTGGAGCGCGAGCCGCAGCACGGGCAGTGCGTCCCGGGTGCGGCCGGCGGAGCGCAGGACGCGGGCGAGTCCGAGTCCGGCGACGACCATGGCGGAGCGGACGTCGGCCTGGAGGACTGGGCCGGCGGGGACGCCGTCCCTCACGGCGCGGGCCCGGTTGCGGACGAGCCGGAGCCGGCCCATGCCCATCTCCTGGGCGTGCTGGGGCAGCGGGCGGTTCTTGCCGCGCAGCCGGTGCGCCATCGTGCGGCAGAGGGTGTCGAGGTCGATCAGTTCGGGTCCCTCGCGGATCCCTTCGCGCAGGATGGTCAGCAGTTCGCCGGTGAACGCGGTGTGCCGTTCGCCGTCGGGTGCGAGTGCCACCCGGTCGCGCGGGGAGGCGGTCAGTACGTACGCGCCCTCCACGGCGGCCTGCGCGGCGAGGGCGTCCCCGTCGCCCGCGAGGGTGAGGGCGGCGCGGCCGCTGAAGCAGCAGTCGAGGATCACCACCTTGCGCCGGGCCTGGGACTCGCGCAGGACGGACCGCAGGTTCTGGTAGGCGACGGCGGTGTAGCCGACGTGTTCGCGGGAGCCCTGGAGGGCGAGGTAGAGGTCGGCCGTGGCCGCGTCGCGCATGCCGTGTCCGGCGTAGTAGACGAACAGCGTGTCGGTGGCCTCCTCCCCCGCGCGGGTGACCGGGTCCAGCAGCTCCGCGGGGTGCTGGGGGTCGAGCACGAGCGTGCAGTGCTGCTCGGGCAGCCCCCAGATGGTCGCGTCGCAGAGCTCCGAGGCCAGGTCCTTCACGTTGGACTCGACGGCCGGGAGCGCCGCCAGGTGCCGGTATCCGGCGCTGCCGATGAGGACCGCCCGCGAGGCCGCCGGGTCAGGCAGTCCCGTCATGGTCCCCGTCCGCGTGCCCGCTGCCGTTCTCCAGCACCGCGACGATGCGGCGCAGGGCTTCGGGGTCGTCGGCCTCGTCCCCGGTGAGCGTGACCTCGTACGGGCCGTGGCGCACGGTGAGGGCGGGCGGGCGGCGGCGCGAGGCCTGCCACTGGAGCACGGAGAAGACCAGCGATGCGACGGACAGGCCGCTGCCGACGGTCAGTTGGAGGAGGTCGAAGCCGGGCGACCCCATGGGCGTGCCGCCGGCCGCCGTCGCCGGCGCGCCGCTGCGGATCCGGCCGCGTACGGTGCGGCGCAGCGACTCGTCCTCGCCCAGCCAGAGCAGCAGCGACCGCAGTTCGGTCTCCGAACCCTGCCCCGGTCGGCGGTGGTCGACCTGTAACGCGTACTCACTCATCCCCTGTGCCCCTCCCGTGTCCGTGATGCGCGGTGACCCGCGCGAAAAGCTCCAGTGCCTGTGCCGCCTTGCCCTGTCTGGCCAGGCACACGGCCTGCCAGTAATTGCAGGCAAGGGTGGTCGGATGGCCGTGTCCCAGGGTCTCGGCGCAGAACGCGCCGAGACCGCCGAGCCGGTCCATCGCCTCGTTCAAGCGCCCGCGTTGGATCAGGCCTACCGCCTCGCGCTGCCGGGACAGCGCGGTCTGCTCGGTCATCCGGCTGCGCACCAGGCCGCGGGTGACCTCGCTGAGGGCGACGCCGCCGCTCTCGGGCGCGGGCCGGTGGCCGGGCCGGACGTCGACCCGGTGCCAGTCGTACTCGGGGGCCTCGGTGACGGGAACCGGCGTGGCCTCGTCGGCTTCGCGCCACGGCGCGGCCGCCGGTTGCGCGTCGCGGGCGGACGGCACGGAAGGGTGCCCGACCGGGGCGGGCAGGGCCCAGCCGTTGGCGTCGTCGTCCGGGGGCGTGGTCTCCCGGCCGACGGCGTGGTCGTCGGCCCACGGCCGGATCAGGGCCTCGGCGGCGTCGGCGCGGGAGGTGCGGACGGCCGGGTCGAGGGCGCTGAGGGCCTCCACCGCGTCCGCGAGTCCGGGCGGGAAGTAGGGTCCGGCGTCGCGCAGCGAGGGCATGCCCTCGTGGACGGCACGGAACATGAGCACCGACAGGTCGCCCGCGTCACCCAGCGGGTTGGTGCCGGTCAGCATGAAGTACAGGCAGGCGCCGACCCCGTACACGTCCGAGGCCGGCTGCGGCGGCCGGCCCGTGATGCGTTCCGGGGCCATGTACTGGGGCGTGCCGATCAGGTCCTCGCCGGTGGCGGTGAGGGCCTCCTCGCCGCTCAGTCGGGCCAGTCCGAAGTCGTACAGGACGACCCGGCCGTCGGCGGTGACCCGGATGTTGCCCGGCTTCACGTCGCGGTGGAGCACGCCCTCGCGGTGCGCGGCGCCCAGCCCGGCCAGGGTGTCGGCCGCGATCCGGCAGGCCTCGCCCACGGGCAGTGCGCGGTCCGCCTCGACCAGGTCGGAGACGTCCGAGCCGTCGAGGAACTCCATCACGAGGTAGGGCGTGCCCTCGTCGATGCCCCGTTCGTACACGCCCACCACGTTGGGGTGCCTGATCCGGGCGAGGGCACGGGCCTCGGCCCGGAAGCGCTCGGCCGCCCGCTCGCTCACCGTTCCGTACGTCGACAGGACCTTGACGGCGACGCGGCGCCGCAGGTCCGTGTCCTCGGCCTCGAAGACGGTGCCCATGCCACCCTGGCCGAGCAGCCGTACCGGTGCGAAGCGCTGGGCGAGCCCGCGCGGGAATACGGCGGCCACGTGTCCCCCCGGGGTGGCGTCAGAGAGCGGCGGTCAGGCGGCCTCGGTCACGGCCTCCTTGCAGATGTCACACGGTAGACGTCGTACACGCCCTCCACACCCCGAACGGCCTTCAGGACGTGGCCCAGGTGCTTGGGGTCGCCCATCTCGAAGGTGAAGCGCGAGGTGGCGACCCGGTCGCGGGAGGTCTGGACGGCGGCCGACAGGATGTTGACGTGCTGGTCGGACAGGACGCGGGTGACGTCCGACAGCAGCCGGGACCGGTCCAGCGCCTCCACCTGGATGGCGACGAGGAAGACCGAGGACTGGGTGGGCGCCCACTCGACTTCCAGGATCCGCTCGGGCTGCTGGGAGAGGGAGTCCACGTTGACGCAGTCCGCGCGGTGAACCGATACGCCGCTGCCGCGGGTGACGAACCCGATGATCGGGTCGCCCGGAACCGGGGTGCAGCAGCGGGCCAGCTTGACCCACACGTCGTCGACGCCCTTGACCACGACACCCGGGTCGGCGTTGCTGCGCCGCTTGCTGCGGGCGCGCGCCGGCGGGATCGACTCCTCGATGTCCTCGTTGGCGGCCTCCTCGCCGCCGAGGGCCGCCACCAGCTTCTGGACGACGCCCTGCGCGGCCACGTGGCCCTCGCCGATGGCCGCGTACAGGGAGGAGATGTCGGGGTAGCGCATCTCGTGCGCGAGGGTGACGAGCGAGTCGCCGGTGAGGATGCGCTGGATCGGCAGGTTCTGCTTGCGCATGGCCCGCGCGATGGCGTCCTTGCCGTGCTCGATGGCCTCGTCGCGGCGCTCCTTGGAGAACCAGGCGCGGATCTTGTTGCGGGCCCGCGGGGACTTGACGAAGCCCAGCCAGTCGCGGGACGGTCCGGCGCCCTCGGCCTTGGAGGTGAAGACCTCGACGAGGTCGCCGTTGTCGAGGGTGGACTCCAGCGGGACCAGGCGGCCGTTGACCCGGGCCCCTATGGTCCGGTGGCCGACCTCGGTGTGGACGGCGTAGGCGAAGTCCACGGGCGTGGCGCCGGCGGGGAGCGCTATGACGTCGCCCTTGGGCGTGAAGACGAAGACCTCGTTGCGGGAGAGGTCGAAGCGCAGCGAGTCGAGGAACTCGCCCGGGTCCTCGGTCTCCTTCTGCCAGTCGAGGAGTTGCCGCAGCCAGGCCATGTCGTTGACGGTGTCCTGGCCTGCGCTGCCCTTGGCGGCCTGGGGCACGTCGGTGCGCACCTTCGAGGTGCCGGCGACGGTCTGCTGCTTGTACTTCCAGTGCGCGGCGATGCCGTACTCGGCGCGGCGGTGCATGTCGAAGGTGCGGATCTGCAGCTCGACGGGCTTGCCGCTGGGTCCGATGACCGTCGTGTGGAGCGACTGGTACATGTTGAACTTGGGCATCGCGATGTAGTCCTTGAACCGGCCGGGGACCGGGTTCCATCGCGCGTGCACGGTGCCGAGGGCGGCGTAGCAGTCCCGGACGGTGTCCACCAGCACGCGGATGCCCACGAGGTCGTAGATCTCCGCGAAGTCACGGCCGCGGACGATCATCTTCTGGTAGACGCTGTAGTAGTGCTTGGGCCTGCCGGTGACGGTGGCCTTGATCCGGGCGGCCCGGAGGTCGACCATCACCTCGTCGGTGACGACGGCGAGGTACTCGTCCCGCTTGGGCGCGCGCTCGGCGACGAGGCGGACGATCTCGTCGTACATCTTGGGGTAGAGGATCGCGAAGGCGAGGTCCTCCAGCTCCCACTTGATCGTGTTCATGCCCAGGCGGTGCGCCAGCGGGGCATAGATCTCAAGGGTCTCGCGGGCCTTCTTCTCCTGCTTCTCCCGCTTGAGGTAGCGCATGGTGCGCATGTTGTGGAGCCGGTCGGCGAGCTTGATGACCAGGACGCGCGGGTCCTTGGCCATGGCCACGACCATCTTGCGGACGGTCTCGGCCTGCGCGGCCTCGCCGAACTTCACCCGGTCGAGCTTGGTGACGCCGTCGACGAGCAGGGCCACGGCGTCGCCGAAGTCGCGGCGCAGGTCCTCCAGGCCGTACTCGGTGTCCTCGACGGTGTCGTGCAGGAGACCGGCCATGAGGGTGGCGGGGTCCATGCCGAGCTCGGCGAGGATGGTGGTCACCGCGAGCGGGTGGGTGATGTACGGGTCGCCGCTCTTGCGCT
Organism: Streptomyces sp. NPDC002467; assembly: GCF_042889825.1. Classification (NCBI taxonomy): domain Bacteria; kingdom Bacillati; phylum Actinomycetota; class Actinomycetes; order Kitasatosporales; family Streptomycetaceae; genus Streptomyces; species Streptomyces sp. NPDC002467. The sequence continues at coordinate 190,400 of NZ_JBIARJ010000009.1, forward strand.
TCTGACCGCGGTGCCAGCGCTCGGCGACCTGGTAGGCCTGTTCGAGCTGGCGCAGCGTCGCCGTCTCGATCTTGGGGTCGTTGCTGCGGACTATGCGGAGCAGCGGCTCCAGCACCGGGTTGTACGCGTTCGACCGCTGGACGCCGAGCCGGGCGAGGCGGGCACGCACCCGGTTGGAGGACCCGGCCGACTTCACCGGCGCGGGCTTGACCGGCGGGGCCGGCGGGGGCGTGGCGGATGCCGCCGTGGCCTGCTCGGCCTGCGGGTCGGGCTGCGCGGCGGAAAGTGGCTGGACCTCGTCTGGCAAGAGCGCTCCTCAGCGGGATCCGGTGCCCGTGTACGGTCCGGATAACCCATCGTAGCGAGGGTTCCGCTCCCCCGTTCCCCGCGCCCACCCCTCGGCCATTCCGGTGCGGGTCCGCTGCCGGGGGTCCGCCCCGGACCCCGCTCCTCAAACGCCGGAGGGGCTGGATTTCGGCTGCTGCCGTCCGCCAGGTGCGGCTGGAGTGCCCGCAGGGCGGCATCAGCCCCTGTCGGGCAGCACTTGCGAACGCAGCTCAGCCAATTCCAGCCCCTCCGGCGTTTGAGGAGCGGGGGTCCGGGGGCTGGCCCCCGGCAGCGGCGCCGCAGACGGAAGCGGCGGGCACCCGGGGCGAACCCGGATACCCGCCGCTCGGCGAACAAGGTGGTCAGACCACGATCAGCGCGTCCAACGGAGCCCCCGCCAGGGAATCGGCGATCTTGGCCCGTCCCGGAAGGAACGACAGCTCCATCAGGACCGCCACGCCGGCGACCTCGGCCCCGGCCCGCCGGATCAGGGACAGCGAGGCCTCGGCGGTGCCACCGGTGGCCAGGACGTCGTCGATGACCATGACCCGGTCACCCGCCGCCAGGTCCTCCGCGTGGACCTCGATCTCCGCGGTCCCGTACTCCAGCTCGTACGCCTGGGCCAGCGTCGCCCCCGGCAGCTTCCCGGCCTTGCGGACCGGCACGAAGCCGATCCCGGCCTGGACCGCCACCGGAGCCGCGAGGATGAACCCCCGCGCCTCCAGGCCGACGATCTTCGTCGCCCCGCACCGCGCGGCCAGCTCCACCAGGACGTCCGTCAGCGCGGCGAACGCCTTCGGGTCCGCCAGCAGCGGGGTGATGTCCTTGAACATCACGCCCGGCTTCGGATAGTCCGGCACGTCCTTGATGCGGCTGAGGAGCAGCTCCCGTACCGACTCGGACAGGGGCGCCGTCACCGGCGCCGTCCCGACCGGCCCTGGGCCACGACCTGCGGCTCGTCGCCGGAGTCGGTGCCCTCCTCCGCGGACTCGCCCTTGGCCGCCGCGGACGCGCGCTTCGCGAGCACCCGCTTCTTCAGGGCCTTCATCGCCGGCTCGCGCTCCTTCAGGTCCACGACCAGCGGGGTCGCGATGAAGATCGACGAGTAGGCACCGGCCGCGAGGCCGACGAACAGCGACAGCGAGATGTCGTTCAGCATGCCGGCGCCCAGGAAGCCGCCGCCGATGAACAGCAGCGCGCCGACGGGGAGCAGCGCGACCACCGTGGTGTTGATCGAACGGACCAGGGTGCCGTTGATGCTGCGGTTGGCGATCTCGCTGTACGTGTAGCGGGTCTGCTTGGTGATGTCCTTCGAGCCCTCCTTGAGACCGTCGAAGACGACGACGGTGTCGTAGAGGGAGTAACCGAGGATCGTGAGCAGACCGATGACGGTGCCCGGCGTGACCTCGAAGCCGACGAGCGCGTAGATGCCGACGGTGATGGTGAGGTCGTGGATCAGCGCGATCAGCGCCGCGACCGCCATCCGCCACTCGAAGGCGATGGCCAGGTAGATCACCACGAGGACCATGAAGATCGCGAGGCCCGTCCAGGCCTTGTTCGCGATCTGCTCGCCCCAGCTGGGGCCGACCAGGTCCGCGTTGATGTCCGCCTCGTTGACCTTGAGGTCGGTGGCGAGGGCCTTCTTCACGTCGGCCGCGGCGTTGGTGTCCAGACCGGAGATCTGGATGCGCAGGCCGCCGGTGCCGAGTTCCTGGACGATCGCGTCGTGGCCCGAGGCCTTCTCCGCCTCCTCGGTCGCCTTGGCGACGGAGACGGCCGTCTTCGGGGTGGTGAAAACGGCACCGCCCTTGAACTCGATGCCCATGTTGAGGCCCTGAACGGCCAGGGCCACGATCGCCGTGATGGTGATCAGGATGGAAACGCCGTACCAGAGAAAGCGCTTGCCGACGAAGTCGTAGCCGACCTCACCGCGGTACAGCTTGGCGCCGAGATCTCCCAGCTTCGACATCTCTCACGCCTCCTTTGCGTCGACGGGGACGGGGGCGGAGCCGGCACGGCGGGACCGGCGCAGCGGGGGCTTGGCGCCGAGCCGCTTCGGGTCGAGGCCGGACCACGGGTGGCCACTGCCGAAGAAGTTCGTACGGGCCAGCAGCGTCATGATCGGCTTGGTGAAGAGGAACACCACGACCACGTCGAGCAGGGTGGTCAGACCCAGGGTGAAGGCGAAGCCCTGCACCTTGCCGACGGTGACGATGAACAGCACCGCGGCCGCCAGGAACGACACGAAGTCGGAGACCAGGATGGTGCGCCGGGCACGCGGCCAGGCGCGCTCGACGGCCGGACGCAGGGTGCGGCCCTCGCGGATCTCGTCGCGGATGCGTTCGAAGTACACGATGAACGAGTCCGCCGTGATGCCGATCGCCACGATGGCACCGCAGACGGCGGGCAGGTTCAGCGCGAAGCCGATGCCCTTCCCGAGCAGCGCCATGATCGTGTAGGTGAGGATCGCGGAGACCATGAGGCTGACGATCGCGACGAGCGCCAGGCCCCGGTAGTAGATCACCAGGTAGATCACCACGAGGAGCAGACCGATGGCGCCGGCGATCAGACCGGCCTTCAGCTGCTCGCCGCCGAGGGCGGCGGTGACGGTGGTGACGCTGTCCTCGCTGAAGGAGAGCGGCAGGGCGCCGTAGGAGAGCATGTTGCCCAGGTCCTGCGCGGACTGCTGGTTGAAGCCACCGGAGATCTGGGCGTTGCCGCCCAGGATCGCGCCGCTGACGGACGGGTCGGAGACGACGTCGCCGTCGAGCACGATCGCGAACTGGTTCTGCGGGGACTGCTTGGCCGCCAGCTCGCCGGTCACCTTGGCGAAGGCGTCGGCGCCCTTGTCGTTGAAGTTCATCGTGACGATCCAGGCGCCTGCCTGCTGGTCGATGACTCCCTTGGCGCTCTTGACGTCCTTGCCCTCGACGGCTGCCGGACCGAGCACCCACTTGCCCCAGGCGTTCCCGCGCTTGCCACAGGCGAGCGTGGGCTCGCCGGGCTTGGCGCCCTTGATGGCGGCGCGCTGCTTCTCGTCGGTGCAGTCGAGCGCCGCGAACTTGGCCTGGAGGTCGGCGGCGGCCGCGTCACCCGGAGGAGTGGCGCCCGGAGTCGCCGACGGCGACGCGGAGGGGGTGGCCTTGTTGTCGTCTGCCTTCTTCGACTCGCTCGCCGAGGGCGAGGGGGTCGCGGCCGGGGCCTTGAGGGCCTCACTGACCGCGCGGCCCTGGGAAGTGGCGCTGGACGACGGGGTGGCCGACGGGGACTTGCTGCCCTCGGCCTTGGGAGCGCCGGAACCGCTCGCGGACGGGCTCGGGCTCTGCGTGCCCTCGGGAGCGGCGGGAGCGCCGTCCGCGAAGGCGAGGACCGGGCGGAAGTACAGCTGGGCGGTGGTGCCGACCTGCTCGCGGGCCTGCTTCTCGTTCATCCCCTTGGGGATGTTCACGATGATGTGGTCGCGGCCCTGCGTCTGGACCTCGGCCTCCGAGACGCCGAGACCGTTGACGCGGCGCTCGATGATGCCGACCGCCGTGTTCATGTTGGTCTCGTTGATCGCGTCCGGCTTGCCGGGCTCGCTCTTGGCCTTGAGCGTGATGCTCGTGCCGCCGGCGAGGTCGATGCCGAGTCGGGGAGTCGTCTGCTTGGAGACGAACATCCCCGCGGTGAGCGCCACCATCGCGATCAGGATGATCGCCAGGGCGCGCCCCGGCCTCCCCTGCGCCCCCGTGGGCCGCTGGCCCTTCTTCGGTGCTGCCACCTTGTCGTTTCTCCCTGTCCAACCGTCCCGCGCCGGGTCAGCGCGCGGACGGCCACGAAATGTGTGGTGGGGACCCCTGCCCCCCGCAGAAGTGGGTCACTGACCAGGACCGCGACGGCCGCCGATCAGGCGCCTTCGCGGTCCCCGGCCGCGCGCTACTTCGCGTCGGCCTCGCCGTCGGTCTTGCCGTCCTTGGGCTCGTCCTTCTTGGGCTCGTCCTTCTTGCCCAGGTCGAGCTTGGGCGCCTCGTCCTCGGCCGGGGCCTCGGTGAGGGAAGAAGCGTCGTCCGGGACGACCGGCGTGTCCGACAGGTCGTCGCCGATGCCGTGGACGATGCGGTTGTACTCCGCGTCGTCCAGGACGGCGCCGATGGCGTTCTTCGCGTAGACCGCGTGGACGCCGGGAGCCACCTCGAGGGTGACGGTGTCGTCGCCGACCTCCTTCACCGTGGCGTACATGCCGCCGATGGTGCGGACCCCGGTACCGGGCGTCATGTGGTCGCGCATCTGCGCGGCCTCGGCCTGCTTCTTCTTGGCGTTGCGGGTCATCAGGAACATCGCACCGATGATCACGATGAACGGGAGGAGTGAAATGAGACTCACGGGACGGAGTTCCTTCGCACGACCGCACGCGGACGGCGGCCTTTTCTACGGGGGTGGGCACACCGACCCGAAGGGTCGGCATCGGCGGAGTCTAGGCGAGTCCGCACCGATGGAACAACGCCCAGCATGGCACCGCAGTTCCTGAGGGGGCGAACCTCCGCGCCGTCAGGCCCCGAACAAGCCCTGTTGTCCGCTTGATCCACTGATTGATCCACTGGCGCCGTGCTGCGGCGGGACAAGCCCCAGGTGGGCCCATGCGGCGGGGGTTGCGACCCGCCCGCGGGGGGTGCGCGCGAGCAGCCCCTCGCGCACGAGGAAGGGCTCGGCGACCTCCTCCACGGTTTCCCGCTCCTCGCCGACGGCCACGGCGAGGGTGGACAGTCCGACGGGCCCGCCGCCGAACAGCTTGAGGAGCGCCTCCAGCACGGCCCGGTCGAGCCGGTCGAGCCCGCGTCCGTCCACTTCGTACACCTGGAGCGCGGTACCGGCGACCTCGCGGGTGATCACCCCGTCGGCCCGTACCTGGGCGTAGTCGCGGACCCGGCGCAGCAGGCGGTTGGCGATGCGGGGCGTGCCGCGGGAGCGGCCGGCGATCTCGGCGGCGCCGGCGGTGTCGATCTCGACGTCGAGGAGTCCGGCGGAGCGGTGGATGACGCGTTCCAGCTCTTCGGGGGCGTAGAACTCCATGTGCCCGGTGAACCCGAAGCGGTCGCGCAGCGGCGGCGGCAGCAGGCCGGCCCGGGTGGTCGCCCCGACGAGGGTGAACGGCGGCAGCTCCAGGGGGATGGCGGTGGCCCCCGGCCCCTTGCCGACGATCACGTCGACCCGGAAGTCCTCCATGGCCATGTAGAGCATCTCCTCGGCGGGCCGGGACATGCGGTGGATCTCGTCGAGGAAGAGGACCTCGCCCTCCTGGAGGGAGGAGAGGATGGCGGCGAGGTCGCCGGCGTGCTGGATGGCGGGGCCGGAGGTGATGCGGATCGGCGCGTTCATCTCGGCCGCGATGATCATCGAGAGGGTGGTCTTGCCGAGGCCGGGCGCGCCGGAGAGCAGGACGTGGTCGGCGGTGGCCCCGCGCTGCCTGGCTGCCTTGAGGACGAGGTCCAGCTGCTGGCGGACCTTCTCCTGCCCGACGAACTCCCCGAGGTCCTTGGGCCGCAGCGCCGCCTCGACGGCGGTGTCCTCGCCGTCCGCCGCGGGCGCGACAATGCGGTCGCTCTCGTCATCCCAGTTCACGGTGTCAGTCTGCCTTCTGGTTCGTTCCGGTGGTCTGTCCGGGGTGCGGGGGCGGCCCGCTGCGCGGAGCTGCTCCCCGCCCCGCCCTTTCGCCGTTTCCCGGGGCTCCGCCCCGGACCCCGCGCCTCAAACGCCGGCGAGGCTGGATTTTCAGCCCGTCCGGCGTTTGAGGACCGGGGTCTGGGGCGGAGCCCCAGGGAACGGTGGAAGGGAGGGTAGGGGACGGCCCCGCGCAGCGGCGAGCCGTCAGCGGGCCCGGTTCAGGGACTGGAGGGCGGCCCGCAGGAGCTGCGGCACGGGGGCCGAGCCACCGGCAGCGATGGCGGCCTCCGCCTGGGGGGTCACCGCGTCCACCGCGTCCTCGGCCTCGCGGGAGGCGTAGCCGAGCCCGATCAGCGCCGCCGCCAGCTGCTCCGTCCACGGCGCCGGCCCGGACGCCACCGGCGCACGCTGGGCGCCGACCACGGCGGGCGCGCCCAGCTTGCCCTTCAGCTCCAGCAGCAGCTTCTGCGCGCCCTTCGGCCCGATGCCCGGCACCGCCGTCAGGGCCTTCGCGTCCCCTGAGGCGAAGGCCGCCCGCAGTGCGTCCGGGCTGTGCACCCCGAGCATCGCCTGGGCCACCCGGGGCCCGACCCCGCTCGCCGTCTGGAGCAGCTCGAAGACCTGCCGCTCGTCGTCGTCGGCGAAGCCGTACAGGGTCAGGGAGTCCTCCCGGACGACGAGCGAGGTGGCCAGCCGGGCCGGCTCGCCCGTCCGCAGGCCCGCGATGGTGTTCGGCGTGCACTGCACGGCCATGCCCACTCCCCCGACCTCGATCACGGCCAGGGTGGGGGTGAGCGCGGCGACGGGGCCGCTGACGAAGGCGATCATCTACTTACGGCCTTTCGAGCCGGAGGCGTGCAGGGCGACCGCCTGCTGGAGGCGGTTCTGGGCGGGGGCCCGCCAGATGTGGCAGATGGCGAGGGCGAGGGCGTCGGCGGCGTCGGCGGGCTTGGGCGGCTCGGCGAGCCGCAGGAGCCTGGTCACCATGGCCCCGACCTGCGCCTTGTCGGCCCGGCCGCTGCCGGTGACGGCGGCCTTGACCTCGCTGGGGGTGTGCAGGGCGACCGGTATCCCTCGGCGCGCCGCGCACAACATGGCGACGGCGCTGGCCTGGGCGGTGCCCATCACGGTGGAGACGTTGTGCTGGCTGAACACCCGCTCCACGGCGACGATTTCGGGGTGGTGCGCATCGAGCCATTCCTCGATGCCCTGCTCGATGGCGACGAGCCGGTGTCCCAACTCCGCGTCCGCGGGCGTCCGTACGACCCCGACCCCGAGCATGGTCAGGGGACGGCCGGCGACGCCTTCGACGACTCCGACGCCGCACCGCGTCAGCCCCGGGTCCACACCCAGTACGCGCACCGCACCCCCTGATTCAGGTCACTTCATCCGTCCGTGCAGGCTATCCGCCCCCACTGACAATGCGACGGCGGGCCGACAGGGTGTGTCCTGTCGGCCCGCCGTCGTCAGCGCGAGTCCGTCGACTCAGGCGTCGACCTTCTCCATGACCTCGTCCGAGACGTCGAAGTTGGCGAAGACGTTCTGCACGTCGTCGCTGTCCTCGAGCGCGTCGATCAGCTTGAAGATCTTGCGGGCGCCCTCTTCGTCGAGCTCGACCTGCATGGTCGGGACGAAGCTGGAGTCCGCGGAGTCGTAGTCGATGCCGGCTTCCTGGAGCGCGGTGCGGACCGCGACCAGGTCGGTGGCCTCGCTGATGATCTCCCAGGTCTCGCCGTTGTCGTTGACCTCTTCGGCACCGGCCTCCAGGACCGCGTCCAGGACGTCGTCCTCGGCGAGCTCGGCCTTGGGCAGGAGGATGACGCCCTTGCGGTTGAACAGGTACGAGACCGAGCCCGGGTCGGCCATGGAGCCGCCGTTGCGGGTCATGGCGACGCGGACGTCGGAGGCGGCGCGGTTGCGGTTGTCGGTGAGGCACTCGATGAGCACCGCGACACCGTTCGGGCCGTAGCCTTCGTACATGATCGTCTCGTAGTCGGCGCCGCCGGCCTCGAGGCCGCCGCCGCGCTTGACCGCGGAGTCGATGTTCTTGTTCGGGACCGACTGCTTCTTGGCCTTCTGAACGGCGTCGAAGAGCGTCGGGTTGCCGTCGATGTCGGCACCGCCCATACGGGCCGCGACCTCGATGTTCTTGATCAGCTTCGCGAAGAGCTTGCCGCGCTTGGCATCGATCACGGCCTTCTTGTGCTTCGTCGTAGCCCATTTAGAGTGGCCGGACATCCGCCTGTCTCCTTCGCGTAACCAACAGTGTTCGTGTCCGATCCTACCGGGACCGGGTCACAGCCCCGCGCGCACCATGTCGACGAAGTACGCGTGAACGCGATCATCGCCGGTCAGCTCGGGGTGGAACGAGGTCGCGAGCACGTTGCCCTGGCGCACGGCGACCGTGTGGCCGTCGTACGTGGCGAGCACCTCGACCGGGGCGCCGACGGACTCGACCCAGGGGGCACGGATGAAGACGCCCTCGACGGGACCGCCCTCTATGCCGGCGAAATCGATCTTCGCCTCGAAGGACTCGTTCTGCCGCCCGAAGGCGTTGCGGCGGACGATCATGTCGATGCCGCCCAGGGTCTCCTGGTCCTCACGGCCGTCCAGGAGCTTGTCCGCGAGCATGATCATGCCGGCGCAGGTGCCGTACACGGGCATGCCCGCGGCCACGCGCTCGCGCAGCGGCTCCAGCATGCCGAACAGCACGGCGAGCTTCGACATGGTCGTGGACTCGCCACCGGGGATCACCAGGGCGTCGACCTCGGCGAGCTCCTCGGGGCGCCGGACCGGCCTGGCCACGGCGTCCGCCGCGGCCAGGGCGATCAGGTGCTCCCGTACGTCGCCCTGGAGTGCCAGGACACCGATCACGGGGGTGTTCGTCATGTCGGGACTACCAGCCGCGGTTGGCGTAGCGCTCGGCCTCGGGCAGCGTGTCGCAGTTGATGCCGACCATGGCCTCGCCCAGGTTGCGGGAGGCGTCCGCGATGATCTTCGGGTCGTCGTAGAAGGTGGTGGCCTTCACGATGGCGGCGGCGCGCTTGGCCGGGTCGCCCGACTTGAAGATGCCGGAGCCGACGAAGACGCCCTCGGCACCGAGCTGGCGCATCAGCGCGGCGTCGGCGGGGGTGGCGACGCCACCGGCGGAGAACAGCACGACCGGGAGCTTGCCGAGCTCGGCGACTTCCTTGACGAGCTCGTACGGGGCGCGCAGCTCCTTGGCGGCGGCGTACAGCTCGTTGTTGTCGAAGCCGCGCAGCTTGGCGATCTCGTTCTTGATCTGGCGCAGGTGACGGACGGCCTCGACGACGTTGCCGGTGCCGGCCTCGCCCTTCGAGCGGATCATGGCCGCGCCCTCGGCGATGCGGCGCAGGGCCTCGCCCAGGTTGGTGGCACCGCAGACGAAGGGGGTGGTGAACGCCCACTTGTCGGAGTGGTTGACCTCGTCGGCCGGGGTCAGGACCTCGGACTCGTCGATGTAGTCGACGCCGAGGGACTGCAGGACCTGGGCCTCGACGAAGTGGCCGATGCGGGACTTGGCCATCACGGGGATGGACACGGCCTCGATGATCTCTTCGATCATGTTGGGGTCGGACATGCGCGCGACGCCGCCGTCCTTGCGGATGTCGGCGGGAACCCGCTCCAGGGCCATGACGGCCACGGCGCCGGCGTCCTCGGCGATCTTCGCCTGCTCGGCGTTGACCACGTCCATGATCACGCCGCCCTTGAGCTGCTCGGCCATGCCTCGCTTGACGCGCGAGGTGCCGATGGCCGACTCGGCGGACTGGGGGGTGGTGGGAAGCGTGCTCACGGATTGACCTCACTCGAAGGGAACTCGGAAGGGGGCGGGTACTACTGGCAGAGGAAACCCCGGGGGACCAGTCCACTGCAAGGGCCAATATGGAGCAGGTGGCTCCTCTACTGGTCCATTGCGGTCCATTGCGGCCTGTCGCGGCCCGGTACGGATCCGCTACGCGGGCCGGTCGGCGAGGTCGGCCGGGGGCTCGTCGTCCATCTCGAAGGCGAGCGGGAACGGGGCGTGCCCCGCCAGCCGGAACCAGCGCACCTTGCGGTGCCTGCGCAGGGCGCGCGCCGCCCGTACGGCGTCGTTGTGGAACCGGCGCGCCATGGGCACCCGCCGCACGGCCTCGGCCAGCTCCTCCGCGGCCGCCACGCCCCCCGGGGCCGCCTTCAGCTCCTCCACCTGGTCGGCGTCGGAGAACACCGCCCGCAGGGCCTGGCTGAGCTCGCTCTCGGCGACCTCCCGGTTCTCCTGGTCGGCCTGTCGCGCGGCGTGCGCGGCCTCGTACAGCACCAGGGAGGACGCGGGATCCAGTGCCCCGGAGGTGGCCACCTCCAGCACCACGGAGGCCCTCCGTACGAGCTGGGCGTCGAGCGCGGCCCGCGAGGCGTCCATGCGAGAGTGCAGCCGGTCGAGCCGCCCTGCGGTCCAACTGAGGTAGACCCCGACCACTCCGAGAGCGAGGGCAATCCAGACAAGGGTTTCGATCACGGGCGGCGACACTACCGCCCGGCGGGCCCGGGCCCCTCATCCGCCCTCCGCGGGGGGACCGTGGGGTGGGGCGCCGATGCCTCCGAGCACGCCGTGGCCATGGGATGGACCGCCTTGGCCGCGTTCGCGGCGGCGATCGTGCCGGGGATCAGGGAGTGACCGCCACGACCCGTCCTGCTCTGCGGGGTGCTCCTCGCGGGCGCGCCCGACTGCGCGAGGCGGTGTGGACGGCCCCCGACCGGATCCGCATGACCACCGGGGAGGGCCGGGTCTTCGAGGTGACCGTCGCCCCCGACGGCCGCCCGGACCGGGTCGCCGCCACCGGCTGGTGAGCCCTCCCGCCCGTCAGGAGGACGAGTCGCGGGAGAAGCCCAGCCTGGTGCGGAGCGGGACGCGTTCGTCCGTGGCCACCGCCGCCGCGCCGTCCGTGACGGTCTCGTAGACCGCCAGGATGTCCGCCCCGACCGTGGACCAGTCGAAGCGGCGGACGTGGGCCGAGCCGCGGGCGCTCAGTTCCGCGCGGCGGGCCGGGTCGCGCAGGAGGGCGATGGCGCCCTCCGCGAGGGCGGCCGCGTTCTCGTTGGCGAAGAGGTCGCCCGCGCCGCCCTGGTCCAGGACCTGCGCGAAGGCGTCCAGGTCGGAGGCGAGGACCGCCGCGCCCGCCGAGAGGGCCTCGACCAGGATGATGCCGAAGCTCTCGCCGCCGGTGTTCGGGGCGACGTACACGTCCACGCTGCGCAGCAGCCGGGCCTTGTCCTCGTCCGAGACCATGCCGAGGAACTCGACGCGGGCGCGGAGGTCCGCGGGCAGGGACGCCACCGCTTCCTCCTCGTCACCGCGGCCCGCCACCAGGAGGCGTACGTCCGGGCAGGCCTCCACGATCTTCGGGAACGCCGCCATCAGGACGGGCAGGCCCTTGCGGGGTTCGTCGATGCGGCCGATGAAGCCCAGGGTCTGTCCGGACCACTCGGGGTTCGGGTCGGCCTTGGCGAAGAAGTCCACGTCGACGCCGTTGGGGATGACCACCGCGTCCCCGCCCAGGTGCTCGACCAGGGTGCGCCGCGCGTACTCGCTCACGGCGATCCGCGCGCTGATCTTCTCCAGCGCCGGCTGGAGGATCGGGTAGGCCGCGATCATCGCCCGCGAGCGCGGGTTCGAGGTGTGGAAGGTCGCCACGATCGGCCCCTGCGCCGCCCAGCAGGACAGCAGCCCCAGGGAGGGGGAGGCGGGCTCGTGAATGTGGATCACGTCGAAGGTGCCGTCGTGCAGCCAGCGGCGCACCCGGGCGGCGGAGAGGAACCCGAAGTTGAGACGGGCGACGGAGCCGTTGTACGGGACGGGGACGGCCCGACCGGCCGAGACCACGTAGGGCGGCAGCGGGGTCTCGTCGTCGGCCGGGGCCAGGACCGACACCTCGTGGCCGAGGCGGATCAGGTGCTCCGCGAGATCGCGGATGTGGAACTGGACGCCGCCCGGCACGTCCCACGAGTACGGGCACACGATGCCGATCTTCACTACGGGCGCTCCTCCAGGTCGTCGAGCCACAGCCGTTGCAGCATGTGCCAGTCCTCCGGGTGCTCGGCGATGCCCTCGGCGAAGGCGTCCGCGAGCGCCTGCGTCATGGCGTCGGTCTTCTCGGCCCGGGTCCCGGTCTTCGGCACCTCCACCGCGGGGTGGAACCGGCCGTACATCTTCGGCGAGTCCCCGTAGTACAGGGTCACCGGGAGCAGTACCGCCCCCGTCTGCTGCGCCAGCAGCGCCGGCCCGGCCGGCATGCGCGCCGTCGAACCGAAGAAGTCCACCTCGACCCCGGAGGCCGACAGGTCCCGGTCCGCGACCAGGCAGATCAGACCGCCGGAGCGGAGCCGGCGGGCGAGGGTGCCGAAGGCGGCGCCGCCGCTGTGCGGCAGCACCTCCATGCCCAGGCTCTCCCGGTAGGCGACGAAGCGGTCGTAGAGGCTCTCGGGCTTGAGGCGCTCGGCGACCGTGGTGAAGGGGACCCCGAGGTGGCCGGTGACCCACGCGCCGGCGAGGTCCCAGTTGGCCAGGTGCGGGAGGGCCGCGATGACCCCTCGCCCGGAGGCGATGGCCTCGCGCAGGATGTGGTCGTCCTTGAGCTGGACGTCCTCGCCGAACCGTTTCGGGTCCATCGTCGGCAGCCGGAAGGACTCCATCCAGTACCGCATGTACGAGCGCATCCCCGCCTGGGAAAGCTCGCGCAGCCGCTCGGGCGTGGCGTCGGGCACCACCCGGGCCAGGTTCGACTCCAGGCGCAGCACGCTCTTGCCGCGCCGCTTCCACGCGTAGTCGGCGATGCGGCGCCCGAGGGCCACGGCGGCCGGCTCGGGCAGCTTCTTCACGCCGGCCCAGCCGAGCCCGTACACCGCGTCGACCAGCTTGTCCTGTGCCTTGCCCATCAGGCGGCACCTCCCTCGGCGGGAGAGGCCGCGTCCGCCTCCGCCGACTCGCGGCGTACGGTGACCATGCGCTGGATCAGCGTGATGAGCGAGCCCACCGCCACGATCCACAGCGCGATCGGCAGGAGCACCCCGATCCAGGAGGGCACACCGAAGGTCTGCAGTCCGGACAGACCGGCCGCGACCAGCGAGATCACCAGGCGCTCGGCCCGTTCGATCAGCCCGTTGACGGCGACCGGCAGCCCGATCGACTCGCCGCGGGCCTTCGTGTACGAGACCACCTGCCCGCTGGCCAGGCAGAAGATCGCGACCGCGCACAGCGCGTTGTCGTTCCCGGAGCCCGCGTACCAGAGCGCGAGGCCGCCGAAGATCGCCGCGTCCGCGACGCGGTCGAGGGTGGAGTCGAGGAAGGCGCCCCAGCGGCTGGAGATCCCGGCCTGGCGGGCCATGTTCCCGTCCACCAGGTCGGAGAAGACGAAGACGGTGATGGTGATGGTTCCCCAGAAGAACTCTCCCCGGGGGAAGAAGACCAGCGCTCCGGCCACCACTCCGGCCGTGCCGATCAAGGTCACCGCGTCCGGGCTCACCCCCCGCCGGAGCAGAAAAGCGGCGAATGGCGTGAGAACACGCGTGAAGAATGCACGCGCGTACTTGTTCAGCATGGCCTTCCCGGAGGGTCGCTGGGCCGCGCGGCCACCACGGCCACCGGCTGGCCCATCGTAGCCGGCACGTCGCCCCCGGGACGCCGCGCACCCACCGGTTACCTCCGGTTGCACCGCCCGCCGCTCCCCGGGCCCCCCGCGGGGCCCTCCCGGGTACGACGTATGGACGCGGTGTGACAGCGGTGCAAAGCTCGAAGGACACCCACCTCCTCACCGTCACCACCGGGAGGCACGAGAATCATGGGAGCCACATCACACCAAGCCGGAGCCGCCGGCAGGGCACTGACGGCCGACCGGCCGAGCTCCATACGGAACGTCGTGCTGGTCGGCCACAGTGGATCCGGCAAGACCACGCTGGTCGAAGCCCTCGCCCTGACCGCCGGAGCGGTCAACCGGGCGGGCCGCGTCGAGGACGGCGGGACCGTCTCCGACTACGACGAGATCGAGCACCGCCGACAACGCTCCGTCCAGCTCTCCCTCGTCCCCGTCGAATGGGGCGGGATCAAGATCAACATTCTGGACACCCCCGGATACGCCGACTTCGTCGGAGAACTCAGGGCCGGTCTGCGCGCCGCGGACGCGGCCCTTTTCGTCGTCTCCGCCTCGGACGGCGTCGACGGGGCCACCCGCATGGTGTGGGACGAGTGCGAGGCCGTGGGCATGCCGCGCGCCATCGTCGTCACCCACCTGGAGGCGGCCCGCTCGGACTACACGCAGATGACGGCCGTCTGCGGCGAGATCTTCGGCGCCGACGACCCCGATGCAGTCATCCCCCTCTACCTGCCCCTGCACGGCCCCGCCGGAGCCGACGGCCACGCCCCCGTCACCGGCCTTCTCGGCCTGCTCTCCCAGCGCGTGTACGAGTACTCCTCCGGCTCCCGCGTGGAACGCGACCCGGATCCCCAGGAGCGCGCCCTCATCGAGGGCGCACGCTCCCGCCTGATCGAGGGGATCATCGCCGAGAGCGAGGACGAGAGCCTCATGGACCGCTATCTCGGCGGCGAGGACATCGACCTCAAGACCCTCGTGGACGACCTGGAGCGGGCCGTCGCCCGCGGCACCTTCCACCCCGTCCTGATGGCGGCCCCCGCCGCCGACGGGGGCAAGCAGGGCCTGGGCACCGTGGAACTCCTCGAACTGGTCACCGGCGGCTTCCCCACTCCCCCGGAACGCCCCGCCGTGAACGTCACCGCCCCCGACGGCGCCCCCCGCCCCGCCGTCACCTGCGATCCCGACGGGCCGCTCGTCGCCGAGGTCGTCAAGACCTCCTCCGACCCGTACGTCGGCCGCGTCTCCCTCGTACGCGTCTTCTCCGGCACCCTGCGCCCCGAGGCGACCGTGCACGTCAGCGGCCACGGTCTGGAGGACCGCGGGCACGAGGACCACGATGTCGACGAGAAGATCGGCGCCCTCAGCTCCCCCTTCGGCAAACAGCAGCGCGTCCTGAACCACTGCATCGCCGGCGACCTGGCCTGCGTGGCCAAACTCACGCGCGCGGAGACCGGCGACACCCTCTCCGCCAAGGACGACCCGCTCCTGATGGAACCCTGGACCATGCCCGACCCGCTGCTCCCCCTCGCCATCGAGGCGCACAGCAAGGCCGATGAGGACAAGCTCTCCCAGGGCCTGGCCCGGCTCGTCGCCGAGGACCCGACCATGCGGCTGGAGCAGAACCCGCACACCCACCAGGTCGTCCTGTGGTGCCTCGGCGAGGCCCACCAGGACCTCGCCCTGGAACGGCTGCGCACCCGCTACGGCGTCCAGGTCGACGCCGTACCGCACAAGGTGAGCCTGCGCGAGACCTTCGGCGGCAAGGCCGCCGGGCGCGGCCGGCACGTCAAGCAGTCCGGCGGCCACGGCCAGTTCGCGATCTGCGAGATCGAGGTCGAGCCGCTCCCGCCGGGCAGCGGCATCGAGTTCGTGGACAAGGTGGTCGGCGGCGCGGTGCCCCGCCAGTTCATCCCGTCCGTGGAGAAGGGCGTACGGACGCAGGCCGCGCGCGGGGTGGCCGCCGGCTATCCGCTGGTCGACGTGCGCGTCACCCTCCTCGACGGCAAGGCGCACTCGGTGGACTCCTCGGACGCCGCGTTCCAGACGGCCGGCGCGCTGGCCCTGCGCGAAGCCGCCGCCGAGGCCCGCATCGAGCTGCTCGAACCGGTCGCCGAGCTCGCGATCCTCGTCCCGGACGAGTACGTCGGCCCGGTCATGAGCGATCTCGCGAGCCGCCGGGGCAGGGTCGTGGGCACCGACCAGGCAGGTCCCGGGCGCACCCGGGTCCGCGCCGAGATCCCCGAGATCGAGATCGGCCGGTACGCGGTCGAACTGCGCTCCGTGTCGCACGGCACGGGCCGCTTCGCCCGGGCCTACGCCCGGCACGAGCCGATGCCGCCGCAGATCGCGGACAAGGTTCGCGAACAGACCGAGAAGGGAAGCAAACTGACATAGCGTCGGGAAGGGCCGCCCGCCAACCCGCTTGCGGTGGGCGGCATTTCCCTGTCCCATGACCATGGGGCGGGATCCGCCGATAGGCTCGTCGGCGCACCAAAGAGCACGAACGCACAGCGATGGGGTGGGGGCAGCGGTGGCGGACGACGGATTCGACTTCAGGCCCGGAGCGCAGATTCCTCTCCAGGGCGGTGGCGGGCAGACGGCGGCGACCAACGCGCTGGCCTCGGCCGCGTACCGCGACGGCGGCGGCGACACGAAACTCGCAACGATCCTCACCGCCAACAGCGAGAACCACCCCGCCACGGTCAAGGCGGGCAAGATATCGCTCTTCGAGCCGAACCTCGGCGAGGCCTTCTGCCGGGCCGTGGAAGCCCGCACCCTCGGCTCCGCCCGCAAGCCGCTCATCCAGTCCTTCGGAGCCGACCCGCAGACGGTCGTCGAGCACTGCCTGGCCGCGACGCGCATCCGCAAGGAGCGCGACGGCAAGCTCAGGCTGATCATGCTCGTCTGCGGTGTGCTGTTCCTGCCGGGCCTGCTGCTGTGGCTGGGGCTCTTCCAGCTCCGCAAGACGCTCGCCAAGAACGAGGGCAAGCGCGCCTCGTGGATGGGCACCGCGGTGCTGGTCGGCATCGCCCTGGTGGTGGCGGTCCTGATGTTCCGGCTGCCGCTCACCGGCTTCCTCGGCCTCTACCTGCGCGGCATGGTGCTCGCCCCGGCCCTGGGCTGGCTGCTCGCCCGCCGGCTGTGCGAGTCCACCGCCGCCGACCTGCGCTCCCGCTGGGACGGCCTGCTGGCGGGTGACGGGATCGGCGCCAAGATCCCCGAGGCCGTGCCCGGCAACCCCGACGAGAAGGCCCGCGAGGACCTGCGCCACCAGCTCGCCAAGCTGACCGCCGAGGACCGGAGCAACCAGGTCTTCTACGCGGGCCCCAAGGGCATCCTCGGCATGGGCACCCGCTGGGGCAGCTGGCAGATGGCCGAGGAACTCGCGCCCACCGGCGAGGGCGCCGAGATCCACCCCTTCCGCAGCTGGGACGTGATTCGGGCGATCGACACCCAGCTCCGCAAGCTGGAGCGCGGCCCCCTGCACACCGGTGGCTTCCCGACGGCCGCCATCCAGCACTGGATCGTCACGCCGATCGGCGAGGGCGCCGGCGAGGTGGCCCGCCCCTCCGGCGAGAACATCGACAACTTCCTGATCAAGTCGCACGAGATCACCCGGATCTGCAACGAGCAGCAGTTCAGCTCCGGCAACCGGCACTACCTGGGCATCCAGTACCCGCTCTGGGACGGCCAGCTCGTCATCAACATGCTGGTCACCGTCACCGTGCTCTACAAGACGCTGCGCGTGGACGTCACCGCGCACGCGCTGGGCCCCGTACACGGACTCTTCACGACGAAGTCGAAGGCCCCGGTGGTGGAGGTCCCCAAGAGCATCCGCTTCTGGGAGACCGTCGAGCGCCCGCAGCCGCTGGTGGACACCAGCGAGGTCGTACGCCTGGCCGTCCGGGCGCCGCTGACCTGGTTCCCGCCGATCCTGGACTTCCTCGGCGGGAAGCTGGTCCTGCCCGAACCCTTCGGCATCCGGCACGTGTGGGCCGGCTCGATGTGGCGCCACCGCTTCATGGCCGACGACGCGCTGCGCACGGTGGCCCCGGTGCTGCGCGCGGTCCACGCCGCGACGTTCAAGGTCCTGGAGGAGAACGGCGTCGACATCGACCGCTTCACCAACCGCTCCTCGATCATGAGCGGCCTGATCCAGGAGCCGGCCCCGCGCAAGGCGGACGTCTACGACGCGTAGCCCGGACACCCGGTTAGGCTGAAGTGATCCCCGGAGGAGGCAGCATGACGGAGCGCAAACCGCCTGGCGTGGACATCGAATCCTGGGTGGACCGGCAGATCAGGGAGGCCGCCGAGCGCGGCGAGTTCGAGGAGCTGCCGGGCTTCGGCAAGCCGCTGGCCTCCCTGGAGGCGCCCTACGACGAGATGTGGTGGATCAAGGGGAAGATGCACCGCGAGGGCTTCGCCGCCCTGCCGCCCGCGCTGGCGCTGCGCAAGGAGGCCGAGGACGCGCTGGAGGCGGCCCGCGCGGCCCGCTCCGAGCGGCGGGTACGGGCGATCCTCACCGAGATCAACGAGAAGATCGCCGCGGCCCTGCGCATGCCGCCGCAGGGCCCGCCGCTGAACCTGACCGAGTACGACGTCGAGGCCGTAGTGGAGGAGTGGCGCGCGGCGCGCGCCGGCTGAGCGCTCCCCCGCCGCCCGCCGCGGGTCAGTCCGTGGGCCAGGCGTCCGCGAGCATCTGCCGGGTGTCCGCGAGGAGCTGCGGCAGGACGCGGGTGTGACCGACGATCGGCATGAAGTTCGTGTCCCCGCCCCAGCGGGGCACGATGTGCTGGTGCAGGTGCGCGGCGATGCCGGCGCCTGCGGCACTGCCCTGGTTCATGCCGATGTTGAAGCCGTGCGCCCCGGAGGCCTTGCGCAGCGCGACCATGGCCCGCTTGGTGAGGTCCGCCAGCTCGGCGGTCTCCGGGGCGTCCAGGTCGGTGTAGTCGGCGACGTGCCGGTAGGGGACGACCATGAGGTGCCCGCCGTTGTACGGGTACAGGTTGAGCACCGCGTAGACGTGCTTGCCGCGGGCGACGATCAGCCCGTCCGTGTCCGACATCTCCGGAATGCCGCAGAAGGGACACCCGTCCCCGGCCTCGGGGCCGGTGGGCTTGTTCTCGCCCTGGATGTAGGCCATCCGATGCGGGGTCCACAGGCGCTGGAACCCGTCATGCGTGCCAACGCCGTTCTGCTGCTCCGGCTCACTCGTCATGGCGGCAAGCATATGACCTTGCCGGTACGGACGGAGAAGGCCCCCGGAAAGTGATCACTTTCCGGGGGCCTTCTCGGGTCGTGCGGGTCCGTCAGACCTGGACGCGGTCCGCGACGACCTTGGCCAGCTTGGCCAGCGCCTCGTCCTTCGGGATGCCGTTCTCCTGCGAACCGTCGCGGTAGCGGAAGGAGACGGTGCCCGCGGCCATGTCCTCGTCACCGACGATGATCATGAACGGGACCTTGAGCTTCTGGTGGTTGCGGATCTTCTTCTGCATGCGGTCGGAGGAGGCGTCCACCTCGACCCGAAGGCCCTGCTTCTTCGCCTCGGCGGCGAACTCCTGGAGGTACTCCACGTGCCCGTCGCCGATCGGGATGCCGACCGCCTGGACCGGGGCCAGCCACGGCGGCATGGCGCCCGCGTAGTGCTCCAGCAGCACGGCGAAGAACCGCTCGATGGAGCCGAACAGCGCACGGTGGATCATGACCGGCCGCTGACGGGTGCCGTCGGGCGCGGTGTACTCCAGATTGAAGCGCTCCGGCAGGTTGAAGTCGAGCTGCACGGTCGACATCTGCCAGGTACGGCCGATGGCGTCGCGCGCCTGCACGGAGATCTTCGGGCCGTAGAAGGCCGCGCCGCCCGGGTCGGGGGTCAGCGGCAGGCCCTGCTTCTCGGCGACCTGCTGGAGGACGGCGGTCGCCTCCTCCCAGACCTCGTCCGAGCCGACGAACTTCTCCGGGTCCTTGGTGGAGAGCTCCAGGTAGAAGTCGGTCAGACCGTAGTCGCGCAGCAGGTTCAGCACGAAGGTGAGCGTGCGGTCGAGCTCCTCCGCCATCTGCTCGCGGGTGCAGTAGATGTGCGCGTCGTCCTGGGTGAAGCCACGGGCACGGGTCAGGCCGTGCACGACGCCGGACTTCTCGTACCGGTACACGGTGCCGAACTCGAACAGGCGCAGCGGCAGCTCACGGTAGGAGCGCCCGCGCGCGTCGAAGATCAGGTTGTGCATCGGGCAGTTCATGGGCTTGAGGTAGTAGTCGGTACCACCGTCGAGCTGCATGGGGGGGTACATGCCCTCCGCGTACCAGTCCAGGTGGCCGCTCTTCTCGAAGAGGGCGCCCTTGGTGGCGTGCGGGGAGTAGACGAACTCGTAGCCCTCCTCCTCGTGCCGGCGGCGCGAGTAGTCCTCCATGGTGCGGCGGATGATGCCGCCGCGCGGGTGGAAGACGGCGAGGCCGGAGCCGATCTCGTCCGGGATGGAGAAGAGGTCCAGCTCGTTGCCGAGCTTGCGGTGGTCGCGCTTCTCGGCCTCGGCGAGGAAGTCGAGGTGGGCCTTCAGCTCTTCCTTCGACGGCCACGCGGTGCCGTAGATGCGCTGGAGCATCGGGTTCTTCTCGCTGCCGCGCCAGTAGGCGGCCGCGTTGCGCATGAGCTTGAAGGCCGGGATGTTGCGGGTGGTGGGCAGGTGGGGACCGCGGCAGAGGTCCTTCCAGCACAGCTCGCCGGTCTTCGCGTCCAGGTTGTCGTAGATGGTCAGCTCGCCGCCGCCCACCTCGACGTTCGCGCCGTCGTCGGTCGACGCGGAGCCCTTGATGCCGATGAGCTCCAGCTTGTACGGCTCGTCGGCGAGCTCCTCGCGGGCCGCCTCGTCGGTGACGACGCGGCGGGCGAAGCGCTGACCGCGCTTCTGGATCTCCTGCATCTTCTTCTCGACGGCCTTCAGGTCCTCCGGGGTGAAGGGCCGGGCCACGTCGAAGTCGTAGTAGAAGCCGTCCCGGACCGGCGGGCCGATGCCCAGCTTGGCCTCGGGGAAGAGCTCCTGCACGGCCTGCGCCATGACGTGCGCGGTCGAGTGGCGCAGGATGTTCAGGCCGTCCTCGGAGGAGATCTCCACCGGCTCGACGGTCTCGCCGTCCTTCACCTCGTACGAGAGGTCCTTCAGCTCGCCGGCGACGCGCGCGGCAACGATGGTGCGCTCGCCGGCGAAGAGCTCCGCCGCCGTAGTGCCCGTGGCCACCACGCGCTCGTCCCGCTCGGAATCGCGTTGGATGATCACACGGACGTCTGACACCGGTCTCTCCTGACTCAGGGGGTGCGCTAGCGAACACTGCGCGCCTGAATCGTACCGAGCGGAGCGGCTGCCCCGCTAAACGGTTACGGGGGGCGGGGTGGCAGCGGCGCCGAGCCGCCCCCGGTCGGGCCCGCCGGCGGGACGCGGCGGCGGGCGGGGGCGGAGGGCGACCCCAGCCCCGACAGGTCGGGCGTCGGTAGCGTGATCGGCATGCTGATACGACTGCTGGACCTGGACGACGACGCCGTCGCGCAGGCCGTGTACCGGATCGGGCGGGCCGCGTACGCGGTGGAGGCGGAGATCATCGGCTTCGACGGGATCCCCGCGCTGCGCGAGAGCCTCACGCAGATGCGGGCGCAGGAGCTGAGCTGGGTGGGGGCCCTGTCCGAGGGCGGGGAGATCGCCGGGTTCCTGGCCTGGGCCGAGGAGGCGGACGGGGGCGTGTGCGTCGCCCGGCTCTGTGTGGATCCGGGGTGGTTCCGGCGGGGCGTCGCCTCCCTGCTGCTGAGCCACGCACTGGGCGAGCTGTTCCCGGGCCGGCCGGCCAAGGTCACCACGGGAGCCGCCAACGCCCCCGCCGTGGGCCTCTACGAACGCCTCGGCTTCGTTCGCGGCGAGGACTTCTCCCCCACCCCGGGCCTGCGCATCGCGTCATTCACTCGCACAACTTGTTGAGCAACTCCGCACAGTCACCCTATAGTTACCGCCGGCATGGCTCCAACTCCCTTTTTTTCCTTGGGAGTTGGCATTGGCAGAAGCACCATGACATAGGGGATGAATCATGCACATGAAGCGCACCCTGGCACTCCTGGCCGCCGCAGCCGGCATCACGCTCGGAATGGCCGCCCCCGCGAGCGCGTACGACTGCCAGAAGGGGTTCTTCTGCTTCTATTACAACTCCAACCAGGCCGGCTCCCACTGGATGACGGACCACAACATCCCCAACCTCGCGGGGGAGGTCTTCAGCACGTGGGCCAACGGGGAGGGCCAACCCGTGAAGAACAACTCCGCGTCCGTCTGGAACAACGCGAGCTATTGCTACCGGGTCTACTTCTACTCGAACTACGGCGGCCCGTACGACACCGTCCAGGCCTACTCGTCCAGGAACCTGGTGAACACGTACAACGACAACGCCTCCGTCCGAACCCTCATCTGCTGAGCGGGCGAACCCGTGAAATGGACGGCCCCCTCCCATGCGGCGCGCGCGGGCATGGCGGTGCTCCTGCTCCCCCTGCTGCCCGCGTGCTCGACCGGCGAAGCCCCTGGCCGCCCGCCCGCGGTGCGGCAGCTCGACGACAGCAAGGCGCTGAAGCTGCCCCTGGACGAGTACCTGCTGACGACGGCGGATCTGGACGTGCTCACCCGAGGTCGCGAGACCCTCGTCCGGCAGTGCCTCACGAGAATGGGCGCGCAGTCCGCGCCCAGGGCATCGGGAGGCATCGGAATCGAGGACAACGAGCGGCGTTACGGCCTGGCCGATGCGGAACTCGCCAAGGGGTACGGCTACCACCTGCCCGGCGGGGAAAAGCCGGCCACGGAATATCCGGCGTCCGTCGTGCCGCTCGTCAACGGGGAGGCGACCACGTTCAACGGCGCCCCCGTCCCCGAGGGCGGGTGCGCGGGAGAAGCCCGGAGAGGGCTGCACGAGGCCGAGCTGCAACAGTCCATCGAAACCCCGCAACGGCTCAACATGGAGAGCTACCGGAAATCGCAGCAGGATCCCGCCGTGACGGAAGTCGGCCGAAAATGGTCGCGGTGCATGGCCGAATCCGGGCACGAATACCCCGATCCCATGTCCGCGATCAACGACCGCGAGTTCAGTTCCGCGACACCCGGCGACCACGAAAGGCAAGTCGCGCTCGCCGACGTGCTCTGCAAGCAGAAGGTGAATCTGATCGGGGTTTGGTCGAGCACCGAAAGCACCTATCAGCAGGCCCTGATCCAATCGAATGCGGGCGTTCTGGCCGAGCACCTGCTCGCCAAGCAGAAGACCATGGAGCTCGCGCGGGCCGCGATCGGACAGTAGGCCCTAATCGTCCGACGGCAGCACGTCCGCCGGGTCGAAGGCCTCGTCCAGTGACTTCATCAGCCGGTCCCGCTCGACCTCGTCCAGCGGGACCGGTGTCACGTCCGTGGCGTCGGCCAGCCGTCGGAAGCCGCCGCGCCGTTGCAAGCGCCCACTGACCCGGATCGGCAGTCCGGCCAGGTGCGCGTGGACCGCCACCCGGTACGACTCCTCGTCGAGGGCGGCCCGGACGTACGGGACCTCCGCCCCGGCCAGGACCCGGACCCGGACCGTGCCGCCGCCGCCCGCCGCCGCCCGGCGCATCCGGACCACCGCCCCCGCGACCCGGACCGCCACGGCCGGCTCGTCGCGGGTGTAGCGGGCGGCCGCCTCCCGCAGCACCGGGAGGTCGCCCGGCGAGAACTCCACCGGTTCCGGCCGGGCCGCGCAGCCCGCCGGGACCCCGGCGGCCGGCGCCCACCCGAGGGTGATCCGCGCCCCCTCCGAGCCCCGGACCAGCGCGATGAGCCCGTCCGCGAGCTCCCGGCTGACCCCCGCCTCCACCGCCGCGTCGAAGGCGTCCATACCGCCGGTGGCCCGCTGATAGTCCACGGCCTCGCGGGCCGCGTGCAGGGCGTGGTGCAGCCGCTTCACCGTGCCCCGGCCCCCGTCCACGGGGACGTACGCGGTGAGCCTGCGGCCGCCCGGCGCGGGACCCACCAACACCCCGTCCAGCGCCCGTTCGGCCTGGCCCCGGTGGCGGGCCCCGTAGTAGCCGGCCCGCGCCCGGTCCGCCAGCGCCCCGGCCAGCAGCAACCGGCGTGCCGCCGCGCGCAGTTGCTCCTGCGCCGTCCAGTCGGCCTCGCCCTGGAGTCCCTGCGGCCCCTCCCGCTCCCAACGCACCTCGTCACTGGGCACGCTCAGCCCGTACAACACCTCCCGCGCCGAGGGCAGCCCGCTGCGGGACAGGGCGGTGAGCGCCTCTTCCAGCAGGTCCGCGCAGTCGGGGAAGCCGCTGTCCTCCGGTACGAGCAGGCTCGTACCGGAGCCGGCGGGCGGCGTCCAGCGCCCGTACCGTCCGGCGGCCCCGCCCCGGCGCAGCCAGCCGTGCCGGTGCAGGAGGGCGCCCAGCACCGCGGGGTCGACCTGCCCGGGATCGGGCACGGCCGGGTCGGCGAAGCCCGGTGGCGGCAGTGGTTCGAGGTGCGGCGGGTTCCAGTGCATCAGGGTGTCCCTCCCGACCCGACCCGGGTCATGATCTCGCACAGCGCGCGGTCGTCGAAGATCCGCGTGGTCGGGATCCGTACGGTGGTCCGGCGCCGGCCGGTCACGGGGTGTCCCGCGAGGTTGGTCCAGTAGCAGCAGTGCCGCAGGTCGAGCCGGTCGTGCCCGGCGGCGAGCCACTGGTCGCGCTCCCGGGGGACGAGCATCACGACGAGGATCTTGTGGACGGCGACCGGAGAGCGGGCCAGCTTCACCAGGTGCTCGTTGTCGAGGGTGAAGGCGAAGGTGGGCCCGGCCGGCCGCGGCGGTATCTGGTACGTCGCCTTGAGCTGCACCTTGATGGTGACCTCGTCGTCGACGACGTGCTCCGGGGCGCCGTGGCTGACGTGCCAGTCGATGCCGTTGTCGGGAAAGGGCTGTGAGAGCGAGCAGCCGGCCGCGGCCGCGACGGCGTGCAGGTATCCCACCTGGAGGGTCTCCATGCAGGCGGTGGTGGCGAGTGTGCCGCGCAGCGGTCCGGTCGGCGGACCGGTGTGTCCCTGCAGCACCCCGCCCTGTTCGGGCTGCGCGAGCGCCATGGCCGGCTCCCCATGCCTTCCGGGCTCTGCCGTCTGTGGTGGTCGGGGTGACGACCGGTCATGTGTGCGGTCCCCCAGGGATGTTGTCTCCGCAGCCGGACCACCGCAAACGGCGTACGCGACAAAGAGCACGGGTATCACCGATGCGGGAGAAGGTGGCACGTTTTCAAGGCAGCGCTGCCGAGTGCACCTCATCTGCCGATCGGGGACGAGGAGTTCGCCATGACACGCTGGTACGAGGGGCCGCTGGCCGCATTCGACACGGAGACCACCGGAGTGGACGTCGAGCAGGACCGGATCGTGTCCGCCGCGCTCATCGTCCAGGAGTGTGCGGGCGGCCGGGTCCGCACCACGCGCTGGCTGGTCAATCCCGGGATTCCGGTGCCCCCGGGCGCCACGGAAGTGCACGGCCTCACCGACGAGCACCTCCAGCGCAACGGCCGCTGGCCGGCGCCGGTGGTGGAGGAGATAGCCCGCGCGCTCGGTGAGCAGCAGGTGGCGGGCCGCCCGGTGGTGGTGATGAACGCGCCGTTCGACCTGACGCTGCTGGACCGGGAGTTGCGCCGGCACCGGGCCTCCTCGCTGGCCCGGTACCTGGACAACCGGCCGCTGACCGTGCTGGACCCGCGCGTCCTGGACAAGCACCTGGACCGGTACCGCAAGGGCCGCCGGACCCTGACGGACCTGTGCGAGCACTACGGGATAGAGCTGGAGGGCGCCCACGACGCGGCGGCCGACGCCCAGGCCTCGCTGGAGCTCGTGCGGGCGGTGGGTCGCCGGTTCGCGGCCCGCCTGGAGCGGCTGACCCCGGCGGAACTGCACACGCTGCAGGCGGTGTGGCACGCGGCACAGGCGCGCGGGCTGCAGGCGTGGTTCGCGCGTCAGGGGACGCCCGAGCCGGTGGACCCGCACTGGCCTCTGCGGCCGGACCTGTCGACGGCGGCATAGCCCGGGAAATGCGGAAGGCCGGTCCGTCGTCAGACGGACCGGCCTGTCCCGGTGGGCGATACTGGGATCGAACCAGTGACCCCTTCGGTGTGAACGAAGTGCTCTCCCGCTGAGCTAATCGCCCGGGAACGGACTGAACAATACAGAAGACTTGGGGACGGTTCAAACCGCCTCCGGGCGCCGGGCCAGCAGCGCTTCCAGGCCCCGCCGTCCGGCCCGCATCATCAGGGCGTGGTTGAGCCGGAACACCGGCCGTCCGGGCAGCGCGAGCCGACGCATCAGCGGCTGCCGCACCTCGACCTCCTGCTCGTACAGCGCCCGGGTGCGCGGGCCTCCCGCCGCGGCGCCGCGCGCCCGTACGGTCCACCGCGCCCAGCCTTCGAGATCGCCGCGCAGGGCCACTTCCAGGACTCCCCGCCGGGGGTCGCGCAACAGCTGGGTCGCGGTGACGTGGAGGGAGTAGGGCAACAGTGACCGGACGGTCGCGGTGCCGCTGCGCTCGTCGAGCCCCTCGACCCGGCGCATCTGGGGCCACCAGTCCGGGTACTCGCCGGGAAGTTCCAGTACGGCGAACACGCGCGCGGGCGCGGCGTCGAGGTCCCACACGCTGCGGAAGCGGTAACGGTTCCAGCGGTCCCAGTGGCTGCGGTCCATGGATCCAGTGTGGCGCGCGGCGGGTCCGCACGGGTCCGGTTCGCGCGTACTCAGGCCACATCTGAGTACGTACGCCCATGTCCTGACCGCGTGACCGGCGCCACACTCCGGATATGAACACGCCCATGCCGCCGGCCGAGGAGCTGGCGCTCATCGACCGCGAGTTGGCCCGACTCGACTCCCACCGCCAGTACTTGCTGGCCCGCCGGGACTGGCTGCTGCGCCTGCTGAACACGGCCGGACCGATGCCTTCGCCGGCCGCCGCTCCGGGGTTCGCTCCGCCGGCCGGGCCCGCGAAGGACGCCTCGGCGCCGAGTGCGCAGAACGTGCTGCTCACCCTCGGCGCCGTCCTGCTGGCCGTGGCCGCGCTGGCGTTCACGCTGGTGAGCTGGGGCTCGCTCGGGATCGCCGGTCGCTCCGCCGTGCTGGGCGCGGTGACCGCCGCGGCGCTGGCGGCGCCCGTGCCGCTGCTGCGCCGCGGGCTGCGCTCGACGGCGGAGTCCGTGGCGGCGGTGGGGCTGCTGCTGACGGTGCTGGACGCGTACGCGCTGTACGTCGTCGCCGGGCCGGACGCCGACCCCCGGGGTTACACGGCCGGGGCCTCGGCGGTGCTGGCGGCGGCGTGGGCCGGTTACGGGGCGGCCCTGCGGGGGCTGCGGATCCCGGTGCCCGCGGCGGTGCTGGCCGCGCAGCTCCCGCTGCCGCTGGCGGCGCTGGCCTCGGACGCGGGTCCGCTGGAGCCGGCCTGGGCGCTGCTGGCGACGGCCGCGCTGGACGCGGCGCTCGCGCTGCGGCTGCGGTGGGCGGCGCTCCCGGCGGCCGTACTGGGCGCCGGCGCGCTGCTGACGGGGGTGTCCGAGTCCTGGTCGGCGGCTTCGGCGGCCGACGCCCTGGCCCCGGCCGCGCTGCTGCTGGCGGGCGCGGCCCTCGGGGTGGCGGCCTCGTGGCGGGAGCCGCGCGCCTGGGCGGCGGCCCTGGTCGGCGGTCTGGCGGCGGTGGCGGCGCTGGGCGGTGTGGCCCGGCCGGAGCTTTCCCCCGCCTGGGCGGTGGTGGCGTACCTGTTGGTGGCACTGGCCCTGATGGCGACCGTACGGGTCCACGCACTCCCGGCGCCTGTCCGGCACGGGCTCGCCCGGGCCGGGGCGGGTGTGGCCGCACTGGCGGCGCTGCTGTCCGCGACTCCGGTCGCCGCGACCCTGGGATCCCGGGTCCGGGTCCTGGCGGAGGTGTGGGCCGGGACGGCCCCGGACGCCGGTCCGTACGGGGCCGGCGCGGCGCCCGCGGTGGCGCTGCTGCTGACGGCGGGGGCCGCCTGGTGGCTGTCGCGGACGCTGTCCCGGCCGGAGCCGGCCGCCGTGGCGGCGGTGCTCGCGTGGGCGGGTCCGTTCACGGCCCCGGTGCTGCTCGGCCTGTCGCCGGCGGCGGTGTTCGCCGCGCAGCTGACGGTGACGGGCGCGGCCGGGATGATCGCGCTGCGGGCCCCGGCCCGGGCGACCGGGATCGCGGCGGGCGCCTGCGCGCTGATCGGGGCCCTGAACGTGTCCCTGGGCGCGCTGGACGGCCGTACGTCGACCTTCGCGGTGTGGGGGCTGCTGGGCCTGTTCGGCGCGGCCGGGGCGGCGTACGGGCCCGCCCCCCGCTGGGCCCGCGCCGGGGCGGCGGTCTGCGCCGTCGGCCATGCCACGGGGCTGCTGGTGGCCTCGGCGGCGCTGACGGACCTGGCGGTGGTGTGGTGGGCCCTGCCGGTCCTCGCGGTCCCGGCGGCGGTGGCCGCGCTCGGGCCCCGGCTGGGCGGTGTCCGGCTGCCCGCGGAGATCGCGGCGGGCGTGGCGGGCGCCCTGGCGGTGGCCCTGTCCGCGGGGCGGGCCGGGACCCTGGCACTGGTCCTGGCGCTGCTCGGGGTGGTCTGCGCGGGGGCGGCGGTCCGACCGGAGCGGCGCGTGCTGGGCTGGGCGGCGGGCACGCTGTTCGTGGCGGCGACCTGGGTCCGGCTGGCCGAGGCAGGGGTCACGGCGCCGGAGGCCTACGGCCTGCCGGTGACGCTCCCCGCCCTGGCGGTGGGCGTGCTGCGGCGCCGCAGGGATCCCGCGAGCTCGTCCTGGACGGCGTACGGCCCCGGGCTGTCGGCGACGCTGCTGCCGAGCCTCTTGGCGGCCTGGGCGGACCCGGAGTGGACGCGCCCGCTGCTGCTGGGTCTGGCGGCCTTGGCGGTGACCCTCACGGGGGCCCGGCGGCGGCTCCAGGCGCCGCTGCTGCTGGGCGGCGCGGTGCTGGCGGTGGTGGCGCTGCACGAGCTGGCCCCGTACGTGGTGCAGGTCGCGGGGGCGCTGCCGCGCTGGGTGCCGCCGGCGATGGCGGGCCTGCTGCTGCTGGTGGTGGGCGCGACGTACGAGAGGCGGCTGCGCGACGCGCGCCGGCTGCGGGACGCGATCGGCCGGCTCGCCTGAATCGGCGGGACCGACCTCGTCGGGCCGGGCGGGAAACGCCCGAGGCCCGGAGACTGTGAAGTCTCCGGGCCTCGGGTCCGGGTGGGCGATACTGGGTTCGAACCAGTGACCCCTTCGGTGTGAACGAAGTGCTCTCCCACTGAGCTAATCGCCCGGACGCACCGCAAACATTACCGCATGTCAGCGGTGCTCCTTGACCATCACTGGTCCTTGATGTTCCACGGCAGGACGAGCCCGTACTTCCACAGGTAGAAGCCGACCAGCGCGCCCGCGATGACGAGGCCGACGCTGGTCAGGATGATGTTGCGGCGGCGGACCTTCGGGTCGAGCGCCTTCTGGGCGGCCTCGGTCACCTTGCGCTTGGTCCAGCGCAGCACCAGGTGGGCCCAGGCGAACTCGGTGGCCCAGATCGCCAGGCCCGCGAAGATCGCCACCCAGCCGGGGCCGGGCAGCACGAGCATCGCGATGCCCGCGCCGATGACGGCCAGGCCGACGACGAAAACGCCGACCTGCCAGCTCAGGTGCAGGCTGCGGTTGGCCTTGATGAAGGCGGGCGCCTTCGACACGTGCGGCGTCTCTCCGTCGGCTGCGCCTTCGGTGGCCGCGCCGGCTTCGGTCGCCTCGGCGGGCTCGCTCGTCCCGCGATCACTCCCCGTATTCATGGGGTGAATCTACCCGAGTGCCGAGCACACATGAACGGCGCTTTGGATCCGCCGTCCGAGGGACCCAGAGGTCCGCAAAACGGTCAGAGGGGTTTACAACGGCACCGTAGGTGGCATGTCGATTTCGCCGACGTGCGAATCCCCGAGCGCACACTGAGCGAAAGGCCCTGGCGCTTATGAACACCACGGTCAGCTGCGAGCTGCACCTGCGCCTCGTTGTGTCGAGCGAGTCCTCACTGCCTGTTCCCGCGGGCCTGCGGTATGACACGGCCGACCCCTACGCCGTGCACGCCACCTTCCACACCGGCGCCGAGGAGACGGTCGAATGGGTGTTCGCCCGTGACCTCCTCGCAGAGGGCCTCCACCGGCCCACCGGAACCGGAGACGTCCGCGTCTGGCCGTCCCGCAGCCACGGTCAGGGGGTCGTCTGCATCGCCCTGAGCTCACCGGAGGGAGAAGCACTGCTCGAAGCACCCGCCCGAGCACTGGAGTCATTCCTCAAGCGGACGGATGCCGCGGTCCCGCCCGGGACCGAACACCGGCACTTCGACCTCGACAAGGAGCTCTCCCACATCCTGGCCGAAAGCTGAGCCAGCTCCGACGAGCACCTGACCGCGCGACACCGTCCGACTCGGGGCGACGGTGTGTGCCGGACAACCACATACGACGTATCGGCGCTGTCCCCGCGGGAGCCACCCGCGTGGACGGCGCCGCTGCGCGTCGGGGCGGCGAGCCCGGCCGGGTCCGCCGGGCGCCCCCTTTTGGAGGAACCCGCTAGAGTCGGCCCCCAGCGGCGGCACAGGTCGTCGCCGCAGGCCCGGCCCTTGAGGGAGACCACCGTGCAGATCCCCCACGACACCCGTCGCGCGCTCGACGTCGTCGTCGCGCTGGTGAACACATCGGCCGAGGCGAACCAGCCCGACGCGCTGTCGGACCTCGGCGCGCTGCGCGCCTTCGTCCAGGAGTACTCGATCAGCGACGTCGGCGAGCTCGGCTCCCGCGACCTCGCGGGCGTGCGCACGGTGCGCGGCAAATTCGCGCAGGTCTTCGCCGCGCCGGACCCGCGCGCCGCGTCCGCGCTGATCAACGAGCTGGTGGCGACGGCGGGCACCACCCCGCAGCTGACCGACCACGACGGCTACGACTGGCACGTGCACTACTTCGCGCCGGGCGCCTCGCTGGGCGACCACCTGGCGGCGGACGGCGGCATGGCCCTGGCCTTCATCGTGGTCTCCGGCGAGCAGGAGCGGCTGCGCCGCTGCGAGGCCCCGGACTGCCGGCGCGCCTTCGTGGACCTCTCCCGGAACCGCTCCCGGCGCTACTGCGACAGCCGGACCTGCGGGAACCGGCTGCACGTGGCGGCGTACCGGGCCCGGCGCAAGGGTGCCGACGCGGGCCCCTCAGAGCAGGAAGAGATCGTGTACGGCGGCCAGCAGCAGCAGGACGCCGATCACCGCTAGGAAGATCATCAAGGGCGGCTGGGACAGGGCGAAGAGGCAGCCTTTCGGCTCCTCGGCAACGGAGGCGGGGGCCGGAGCGGGAACCGTCGGCTCACCCTGCGATGTCTCGAGCATGTCGGGGCGATGATGGCGCAGCCCACCGCCGCCGACCCTCCAACACGCCAATGTCCGTTCGGGAGTTCGCCCGATCTCGTGGATCGACGCGGATTCCCGGGACCTCGGCTCAGATGCCGTGCTTCTTGAGGATGGCCTCGATGTCCGAGAAGTCGTCACCGGCGGCGGCCGGGGCCTGCGGCTTCTGGGCGGCGGCGCTCCGACCGGAGCCCAGCGAGGGCGCGGAGGCGGCCGGGGCGACGGCCTCGGGGGCGCGTCCGGCCTTCTTGCCCACACCCCGGCGCTCGACGGCCCGGGTGGTGAACAGGAGCAGCCAGGCCAGCCCGAGCAGCCCGAAACCGATCCAGACGGTCGGGTTGAAGGCGATCCCGGACACCCACTCCACCAGGCCCGTCATCACGAGGGCGACCGGCACCAGCGAGTACGCGGCGATCCTCGTGGCGGCCAGGAACCGCTTGCGGTAGGCGGTCACCGCGGCGATGCCCAGCCCCGCCGCGGACACCGCGGAACAAATGGTCTCGGCGAGCATGCGGTCCTCCGGCTGTTCGACGGCTGGGCGATCTGTCCCCATCCATCCTGCACCGGCCCTCGCCCCCGCGGCCAGGCCCGGGGCCGCCGCCGGGCCGATCTCCGGGACATCTCGGGGTCGCGCCTCATCCCTGGGGAGTGGATGCGGGGGAAGCGGCGCCTCCGGGGGCTGGGAGACTGGGGGCATGACCGATTCCGTGATCCTCGACGTCTGGTGCGAACTCCAGTGCCCGGACTGCCACAGCGCGCTGGACGACGTGCGTGCCCTGCGGGCCCGCTACGGCGACCGGCTGGACATCCGGCTGCGCCACTTCCCGCTGGAGAAGCACAAGCACGCCTTCGCCGCGGCGCAGGCCGCCGAGGAGGCCCTGGAACAGGGGAAGGGTTGGGCGTACGCGGAGGCCGTACTGGCCAGGACCGCGGAGCTGGCCGAGCGCGGCGAGTCGGTGCTGCTGGACGTGGCGCGTGAACTGGGCCTGGACGCGGAGGAGTTCGACACCGCGCTGATCGACGGCCGGCACATCCTGATCGTCGACGCCGACCAGGCCGAGGGCAAGGCGATCGGCGTGACCGGCACCCCGACGTACGTGATCGACGGCGAGCGCCTCGACGGCGGCAAGAGCCAGGAGGGCCTGCGCGGCCGCATCGAGGAGATCGCCGACCGCCTGCTGGCCGAGTCGGCCTAGCCGACCTAGATCAGCTCTTTTCTCGCGTTCACCATGTCGTCCCGGTAGCCGAGTGACGTGTAGAGGTGCCGGGCCGGAGTGTTGTCCTCGTGGACGTGCAGCCCCAGCAGGCGGGCGCCCGAGGCCAGGGCGGCGTGCTCGGCCAACAGCATGAGGGTCCGGCCGTGCCCGTGCCCGCGGTGTTCGGCGGCCACCTCCACGTCCCACACGTACGGGACGGGGCCCACGCCCGGCAGGTCGCGCTCCCCCACCCACAGGGTGCCGAGGGTGGTCCCGTCGGGTGCCCGCAGGACGAGGAAGGCCGTGCCGGGGGTGTCCCGGCCTGCCGGGAGCAGCTCGGCGTGTTCGGCGCGGGAGGCGGCAAGGGCCTGCTCGGCGGTGATGCCGGGGCCGGTGAGGTGGTGGCTGTACTCGACGACGGCCCGTTCCTGCCAGGCGTCGTACTCGGGCCCGGTCATCGGGCGGCCCTCGGTGCCCGGCGGGAGCGCGGGCGGGAGTTCCGGCAGTTCCTTGACCTGGACGCGGCCGGTCACCCGGTAGCCGAGGGTCTCCGCCATCCGCAGCGCCGGCCCCGCGTCGGCGGGCACCGACACGGCGATGCCCGTACACCCCCAGGACCGCAGCACTTCCTCGGCGGCGAGGGCCGCGACCGTGGCGCGCCCGCGCCGCCGGTCCGGCTCGTCGATCCACAGCGCCCTGATCACCCCGGTGCGGGGCTCGGCCGCCGAACGGGTGGCCAGTTCGACGCTGCCCACGCGCCGACTGTTCACCCGCACCTCGTAGGCCCGGGAGCGGGTTCCGTCACTGTTGCGCTGGAGCGGCTGCGCGGGCCGCAGGGTAGTGGTCATCACTTGGTGTTCTACCTGCCCCGCGGGCCCGCGTCACCGGGATTCACGGATCGAGGTCCGCACCGGCCTGCGCGTCGAAGATCCGCATGGCCTCGGCCGTGACCGGGCCGGGGGCCGTGCCCAGCTCGCGCGCGTCGATCCGTACGACCGCCTGGACGTCGCGCAGGGAGGAGGTCAGGAAGACCTCCTCGGCCTGCTCCAGGACCTCGACGGGGAGGTCGGTCTCCTTGGCGCCGGCCCATTCGACGACGAGGGCGCGGGTGATGCCGGCCAGGCAGCCGGAGGCCAGGGGCGGGGTGTGCAGCTGCCCGTCGAGGACGACGAAGACGTTGGAGCCGGTGCCCTCGCAGAGCCGGCCGACGGTGTTGGCGAGCAGGGCCTCGGAGGCACCGGCCCGGTGCGCGGCGGCCAGCGCCACGACGTTCTCCGCGTACGAGGTGCTCTTGAGGCCGGCGACCGCGGAGCGCTCGTTGCGGACCCAGGGCACCGTGACGACGGCCGTGGTGTCGGGGCGGCGCACGGACTCGGCGAGGGCCACGATCAGGGTGGGGCCGCCGTCGCCGCGGTCCGAGCCGAGCGGGGAGACGCCGCCGGTGTAGGTGACGCGCAGCCGCCCGTGTTCCACCGGGTTGGCTTCGAGCACGGCGGCGCAGGCGCGGCGCACCTCGTCGTGGTCGGGGTCGGGCAGGCCGAGGCCGCGGGCCGAGCGGGTCAGCCGCTCCAGGTGGCGGGTGAGCGCGAAGGCCCGGCCCCGCTCCGCCTTCAGCGTCTCGAAGACGCCGTCCCCCACGGTCAGTCCGTGGTCGAAGACGGACACCTTCGCGCTGTCCACGTCCCGAAGTGCTCCGTCGAGCCAGATGCTCACCGTGCGGCCCCTCTCACGATCCCGTTCGGCCTGTCGCCTGATGCGCCCCCGACGCTACCCGGAGCAGCCGGGCGGCCTTGAGCTCGGTCTCCGCCCATTCGCGGTCGGGGTCGGAGCCCCAGGTGATGCCGGCTCCGGTGCCGAAGCGCAGGCGGGGCCCGCCGGGGGCTTCGCGGTCGATCCAGAAGGTGCGGATGCCGACAGCGAGCTCGGCGGTGCCCCGGTCGGCGTCGACCCAGCCGATGCCGCCGCAGTACGGGCCCCTGGGGGCGGTCTCCAGGGCCTCGATGATGCGCAGGGCGGAGGACTTGGGGGCGCCGGTGACGGAACCGGGCGGGAAGGTGGCCGCGAGGAGCTCGGGCCAGCCCGCGCCGTCGGCGAGTTCTCCGCTGACGGTGGAGACGAGGTGTACCAGGCCCGGGTGCTCCTCGACGGCGCACAGCTCGGGGACGGTGACCGAGCCGGTGGCGCAGACCCGGCCGAGGTCGTTGCGCACGAGGTCCACGATCATCACGTTCTCGGCGTGGTCCTTGGGGAGCAGGTCGGCGGCGGTGCGGCCGGTGCCCTTGATGGGGCCGGACTCGATGTGGCGGCCGGACCGGCGCAGGAACAGCTCCGGGGAGGCGGTGGCGATCTCCACGCCGTGCGCGGGCAACCGAATCGTTCCTGCGTAGGGAGCGGGGTTGCCGCGCGCCAGGAGCGCCGTGAGGGCGTCGACGTCCGCGCCCTCGGGGTCCGGCAGCGGCGCGGACATCACTCGGCAGAGGTTGGCCTGGTAGACCTCGCCGGCCGCGATGTGCTCGCGGATGCGGCGGACGCCGGCCACGTACGCGGCGCGGTCCAGGGAGGAGGTCCACTGGTCGGCGTCGGGGCCGTGCCAGGCGCCGGGGACGGGCGAGGGGACGGGATCGGGGCGTATGTCGCCGAAGCGCGCGCAGACGAGCCGCCCTTCGAAGTCGGCGGCCACCGCCCAGAAGCCGGTGGAGTCGAGGGCACCAGGGTCGCCGGTGACGTCTCGGAGGTCGGTCGCGAGGAGGCCGCCGAAGCGGGCCATGGGAGGCAGGTCGTGCACGGCTGCGAGTCTATGACCGGTGACGCGACGGCGCCGGGGAGGTGACGGCCGCGTGACCGCTGGTGATCGAGCGGCAGCACGCTGCGGAAACGCGTTTTTGAGCTGGCCCGGGAATCCGCTAGAGTTCAACACGTCGCCAGGGAGCGAAGGGGAAAAACCCCGGAGCGAACACGGTGACCTGCGGACGTAGCTCAGTTGGTAGAGCACCACCTTGCCAAGGTGGATGTCGCGAGTTCGAGTCTCGTCGTCCGCTCGAAGTGGGGGTCTTCTTCCCGAGAACCCCCGCAGCTCCATGGTGGAGTGGCCGAGAGGCGAGGCAACGGCCTGCAAAGCCGTCTACACGGGTTCAAATCCCGTCTCCACCTCCAAGGACGATTAGCTCAGCGGGAGAGCGCTTCCCTGACACGGAAGAGGTCACTGGTTCAATCCCAGTATCGTCCACTGGTCCGCAAGGACCTGATCCGCAAGGATCCCCGCGCGATTAGCTCAGCGGGAGAGCGCTTCCCTGACACGGAAGAGGTCACTGGTTCAATCCCAGTATCGCGCACGCAGTACCATGTAACACCTGCTTGACCTGCGGCTTTCGAGCCGTGGTGCCCGCGCGATTAGCTCAGCGGGAGAGCGCTTCCCTGACACGGAAGAGGTCACTGGTTCAATCCCAGTATCGCGCACCATCCGGAAGCCCCGGCCGTCTCGACGGCCGGGGCTTCCGCGTTGTCGCGCAAGGCGTCAGGAGGAGAAGAGCATCCGGCCGAATCCGCCGCGGTGGTGGTGGCCGTGACCGTGGCCGTGGCCGCCGTGGTGCGGGGCGCCCCAGGCGGGAGCCGCGGCCACGTGCTGGGGCGGGTACGGGGCGGGCGGCGCCGCCGGCGGCGGGACCTGGCCGTACTGCTGGGCGGTGTACTGGGACTCCAGGCGGGTCAGCGCCTCCAGCTCGCCGTAGTCGAGGAAGATGCCGCGACAGCCGCTGCACTGCTCTATGTGGACACCGTTGCGGTTGTAGGTCTGCATCATCGCGTGACACTTCGGACACTGCATGGGCGGTTCAACTCCTCGGCTTGGACGTGGCCACCGGATGACCGGATGCATGCCCGGTGGCGCGGAGCTCACCCTACGACGGAGGCTCTCGTTCCAAGTCGGCCGGGAGCGCCGCTATTCGGCCGCAGGCGTCCACCATCAGCCGCTCCCCCTCGTCGAGCCGGCGCCGCCCCTCCGCCGCCTTGGCCAGTGCGAGGGCCGCGGTCTGCACGGTGAGCGCGCGGGCAGCGAGGTCGAGTTCCGGCCAGGGATCGGATCCGGGCGGGCCCGCGGCCGGGCCCCCGGCGGCCCGGTAGGCGCCCAGGAAGCGCTGCCAGGCCCCGGGGTCGAGCAGCCCGGCGGCGAACCACGCGGCCGGGCGGCCCAGGTCCCAGGTGGGGGTGCCGAGTCCGAGGTCGTCCACGTCGATGAGGAACCAGGGGCCCTGCGGGGCGGGATAGCGGACCAGCTGCCCCAGATGCAGGTCGCCGTGGCACAGCGTTCCGCCGGGCGGCGCCTGCGCCTCCCCGCGCGCCCAGGCCGGCAGCGTCGCCGCGGCCGCCCGTACGGAGCGCACCTCGCCCGGGTCCGGGCCCGCGGGCAGTTCCTCCGCCCTTCGCAGACGGTCCAGGGCGCGGGCGAGCTTGGCGGGGCCGCGCATCGGCGGCAGCGGGCCGGGGAGGGCGGCGAGCGGCGTCCGGTGCAGGGCCGCGAGGAGCGCGGCGGTCGCCTCCCAGGGGGCCTCGTCGGGGCGCTGCGGGTCGACGGGGGCACCGTACGGCCACAGCGAGACGGGCCGGTCCTGCACCCGGCCGGGCACGGGGAGCAGCGGGGGCAGGAGCACGCCGCCCAGTGCCTGGTGGCCGGCGATCCGCAGGCGTACGGCGAGGGCCTCGTGGTCGGCGTCCCCGGCATGGGCCTTGGCCACGACCTCCCCGCAGCGCACCACGGTGCCGTCGTCCCGGTCCGCGAGGAGGGCGTACGGGAGCGGCTGGGCGGTGCAGGCGGCGAGTGCCTCGGGAAGCGAGTCGGTCATGGGAACCCCGGGGTGGCTGGTGCAACAGCGGCCTCCTGGGGATCGTACGCCGGGCCGGCCGGATCGGGGCGGGACGGATGACATGAAAAAGGGTGCTGCCCGTCCGACTCCCCAGTCGTACGGGCAGCACCCTTCACCTGCCGTCCGTCGTCGCTCCCCCGTCCCCACGGGGTTCGACAGGCCGATGTCCCGGTCCGGGCCGCTCTCCCGGACCCGGGGCGCCGCTCAGCGCCCCAGCATCACGCCAACGGACGACGCCTGTGCCACCACCTGGTCGAATCCTCCGAAGAGGAAGAGCAGGAGGGCGGCCAGGGGGAGGACCATGGCCGCGGCCACCAGAGGATGGCGCCTACCGGACTCATGGCTGTTGAACGCGAATGCCTTGCGTCCCTGCCGTGCGATGTCCGCCATGATCCTCTCCCTGTCGATTCGGCAGCGGCGGGCTTCGACCTCGGGGGACGAGAGCACTTGCCCGCCGCTTGATCTCAACACTAGGCGCGCGGGGGTCCCGTGGCCTCATGCCCTCGTACCCTTTGGCGGGCCTCCAGGAGGATGACGGGCCGTGCCCGGTGTACTCCCCTGGGTGGAGACCGTCCCCCGCAAGTGGGGGACTTCCCGGAGGGGATGACCGGAGCGTAGTGACTTCGCTCACTTCCGTCACTCCCTGCACACGGGTGTCCGCCCATCAGGCGTCGACAAGATCGACTCGGTGCGGGGGTGGCGCGGGTGTGCTCCGATGGGGCGGTATGCACCCGGACGGCCGGTCCGCAACCCCAATCCCCTTTGTCCACAAGCCGTTTGGCGACGCGCCGGACCGGGCGGGCGGGTCGCGGCGGACTCCCTGAGGATCCCTCAAGTGTGTTGTGCCGTACTGACGATCGAATCTCCCGGCGAGGGCGCGGCCTCTGAGCACGCATGCCGGATGGTCCGTAAGCTGTGCCACGTCAACAGGACGACCGGCCAGCGGGGTGGACATGGCGATGATGCGGCTCCGGCGCGAGGACCCGCGTGTCGTCGGCTCGTTCAGGCTGCACCGACGGCTCGGCGCCGGCGGCATGGGTGTGGTCTACCTGGGATCGGACCGGCGGGGGCAGCGCGTCGCGCTCAAGGTGATCCGGCCCGATCTGGCCGAGGACCAGGAGTTCCGTTCGCGGTTCGCCCGCGAGGTGTCCGCCGCCCGGCGGATCCGCGGCGGCTGCACGGCACGGCTGGTGGCGGCGGACCTGGAGGCCGAGCGGCCCTGGTTCGCCACGCAGTACGTCCCCGGGCCCTCGCTGCACGACAAGGTGGCCGAGGAAGGCCCCCTCACGGCCTCGCAGATCGCGGCGATCGGCGCCGCCCTGTCCGAGGGCCTGGTCGCCGTGCACGAGGCGGGGGTCGTCCACCGCGACCTCAAGCCGTCGAACATCCTGCTCTCCCCCAAGGGTCCGCGGATCATCGACTTCGGGATCGCGTGGGCCACCGGGGCGAGCACCCTCACCCACGTGGGCACGGCCGTCGGCTCCCC
This sequence comes from Streptomyces sp. NPDC002467, assembly GCF_042889825.1. Lineage (NCBI taxonomy): Bacteria > Bacillati > Actinomycetota > Actinomycetes > Kitasatosporales > Streptomycetaceae > Streptomyces > Streptomyces sp. NPDC002467. The sequence continues at coordinate 228,950 of NZ_JBIARJ010000009.1, forward strand.
CGGCTTCCTCGCGCCCGAGCAGGTGCGCGGAGCCGCCGTCACCCCCGCCACCGACGTCTTCGCCCTCGGCGCCACCCTGGCCTACGCGGCGACCGCCGACTCCCCCTTCGGGCACGGCAGTTCCGAGGTCATGCTGTACCGCGTGGTGCACGAGGAACCCCACCTCCACGGGGTCCCGGACGCGCTCGCGCCCCTCGTACGGGCCTGTCTGGCCAAGGATCCCGAGGACCGGCCCAGCACGCTCCAGCTGTCGATGCGGCTCAAGGAGATCGCGGCCCGGGAGGCCCAGGGGCTCTCCGAGACCCGGCCGCCGGCCCAGCGCGCCCGGACCGACCGGACCGACCGGCCGACGGGACTGCTCCCCGAGCCCGCCGAACCGTTCGCCGACCAGCGCGCGGAACGTCGTACGGGGGGCGGCACCATGCCCCGGGGCAAGGGCGGGGTCCCGAGCGGACCGCACTCACGGCCCTCGTCCTCCCGCCACCCGCGGGGCTCGGGCGGCCCGTCCTCGCGGCCGACCTCGGGGCGCACGGGGGGCCGCCCGGCGCCCCGGACCACCGGGACGGGGCGGCGCCCTTCGCGGCCGGACCCGCGGCTGATGCGGCAGCGGCTGATCGTGTTCGTCGTGGTGACGCTGATCGTCGCGCTGGGCATCGCCGCCGCCCAGAAGCTCTAGCGGCGCCTGCCCAGGCCGGCTAGTGCTCTGACCGGAAAGGTTCACCGCCTCACGACGCCCGGCACGGCACCTCGCCGCGTTGTCGCGCCACGCAAGTACGTCCAGTACAAGGCGTGGCCCTCCGCCTTGCGATGCACCGCACCGGACGCCGCGAGCCGGCAAACCTTTCCGGCCAGAGCACTAGGAGCGGCCGCCGGCCACCGCGTAGAAGGCGACGGCGGCCGCGGCGCCCACGTTCAGCGAGTCCACGCCGTGCGCCATGGGGATCCGTACCCACTCGTCGGCCGCGACCAGCGCCTGCGTGGACAGGCCGTCGCCCTCCGCGCCGAGCATCAGCGCGACCCGCTCCAGGGAGTGCGGGGCGGCCACGTCGATGGGCGAGGCCTTCTGGTGCGGGGTGAGGGCGAGCAGCTTGAAACCGGCCTCGCGCACCGAGTCCAGGCCCTTGGGCCAGGTGTCGAGACGGGCGTAGGGGACCGAGAACACCGCGCCCATGGAGACCTTCACCGAGCGGCGGTAGAGCGGGTCCGCGCAGTCCGGAGACAGCAGCACCGCGTCCATGCCGAGGGCGGCGGCGCTGCGGAAGATGGCACCGATGTTGGTGTGGTCATTGACCGCTTCCATGATGACCACGCGCCGGGTCGTGGCCAGCAGCTCGTCGGCCGTCGGCAGCGGCTTGCGCTGCATGGAGGCGAGGGCGCCGCGGTGCACGTGGTAGCCGGTGACGCGTTCGGCGAGCTCCGGGGTCACGGCGTAGACCGGGGCCGGGAGCTCGTCGATCACGTCGCGCATGACGTCGACCCACTTGGAGGAGAGCAGCATCGACCGCATCTCGTACCCGGCGTCCTTGGCACGTCTGATGACCTTCTCGCCCTCGGCGATGAAGAGGCCTTCCGCGGGCTCGCGCCGGCGCCGGAGTTCGACGTCGGTCAGGCCCGTGTAGTCGCGCAGGCGGGGGTCGTCGGGGTCTTCGACGGTGATGAGATCAGCCACAGGGTGATACTGCCTTGTCCTGGGTGCGGTGCCAACGGCCTGTCAGGCGTTGGTGGCGGGAAGCGGGTCACCGGGAGCGTTGACCCGGACGACGTCGCCGATCACGATGACGGCCGGCGGACGGACCTCCTCCGCGCGGACCCGCTCGCCGACGGTGGCCAGGGTGGCGTCCACCCGCCGCTGGGCGGCGGTGGTGCCCTCCTGGACGACCGCGACCGGGGTCTGCGGAGAACGGCCGTGGCGCACCAGCGCCTCGGCGATCAGGCCGATCTTGTCGACGCCCATGAGGATCACGAGCGTGCCGGTGAGCTTGGCGAGGGAGGCCCAGTCCACGAGCGAGCGCGGGTCGTCGGGGCCGACGTGGCCGCTGACCACCGTGAACTCGTGGGCGACGCCCCGGTGGGTGACCGGGATGCCGACGGCGCTCGGGACCGAGATGGAGCTGGAGATGCCCGGCACGACCGTGCAGGGGATGCCGTGCTCGGCGAGGGCCTGGAGCTCCTCCATGCCGCGGCCGAAGACGTACGGGTCTCCGCCCTTGAGGCGCACCACGGCCTTGCCGGCCTTGGCGTGCTCGATCAGGGCGTTGTTGATGGCCTCCTGGGCCATGTAGCGGCCGTACGGGATCTTCGCCGCGTCGATGACCTCGACGTGCGGGGGGAGCTCGTCGAGGAGGTCGCGGGGGCCGAGCCGGTCGGCGATGACCACGTCGGCCTCGGCGAGGAGGCGGCGGCCGCGCACGGTGATGAGGTCGGGGTCGCCGGGGCCGCCGCCGACGAGGGCGACGCCGGGGGTGTGCGGGCGGGCGGCGGTCAGGGAACCGTCGCGCAGGCCTTCCACGACGGCGTCGCGGACCGCGGCGGAGCGGCGGGGGTCGTTGCCGCTCAGGACGGCGACGGTGACGCCCTCGACGCGGCCGGTGGCCGGGGTCCAGGCGGTGGCGGCGTCGGCGTCGTCGGCGCGGACGCACCAGACGCGCTCGCGCTCGGCCTCGGCGGAGGCGGCGTCGTTCGCGGCGCGGTCGCGGGTCGCGACGAGGGCGTACCAGGCACCGGCGAGGTCGCCGTCCTCGTAGCGGCGGCGCTCCCAGCGGATCTCGCCGGTCTCGGCCATGGCGTCCACGGAGGGGGTGGCGGAGGGGGAGATCAGGAGGACGTCGGCGCCGGCCGCGACGAGCGCGGGGAGGCGGCGCTGGGCGACCTGGCCGCCGCCGATGACGACGACGCGGCGGCCGGCGAGGCGGAGGCCTACGGGGTACGCGGGGTGTTCGGCCATGGCGGTGCGGCTCCTGATGCGGCGGTGGTTCTGTCTTGCCGCTGCGGCTTTGGAGCGGCGGGGGTGTGTGCGGTGCGGTGCGGTGCGCGTGTGCTGACGTGCGGGTTCTTGCTGCGGGTCCACCATACGGCCCGGCCGGGGCGGGGGCGCGGGGCGGGCCCTGCGGGCGGCTCGTCCCCCACCCCGCCCCTTCCCGAAACCGGGCTCCGCCCGGATCCGGTCCTCAAACGCCGTACGGGCTGGATGCCGGCTGCTGCCGGTCGTCGGGCGCGGCCGGACGCCCAAACCCAGCCCCGCCGGCGTTCGAGGCGCCGCCGGAGGCGAGCCGAGCCCCGCCGGGGATGGAGGCGCGGGGTTCGGGGCGGCACCGGGAGGCGGGGCGCGGGGCTACTTCTCGGTGACGCCCGCCGAGTCGAAGGTGGCCACCTCGTGCATCGCGCGGGCCGCGCTCTGGACCAGCGGGAGGGCCAGCAGGGCGCCCGTGCCCTCGCCGAGGCGGAGGTCCAGGTCGACCAGCGGGCGCAGGCCCAGCTTGTTGAGGGCCGCGACATGGCCCGGCTCCGCGCTGCGGTGGCCCGCGATGCACGCGGACAGGGCCTCGGGGGCGATGGCGCGGGCCACCAGGGCGGCGGCTCCGGCGCTGACGCCGTCCAGGATCACCGGGGTGCGCAGGGACGCGCCGCCGAGGAGGAGGCCCACGATCGCCGCGTGCTCCAGGCCGCCGATCGCCGCGAGGACGCCGATCGGGTCCGCCGGGTCCGGCTGGTGGAGCTCCAGGGCACGGCGTACGACCTCGACCTTGCGGGCGTGGGTCTCGTCGTTGATGCCCGTGCCGCGGCCGGTGACCTCGGCCGGGTCGACCCCGGTGAAGACCGAGATCAGGGCCGCGGAGACGGTGGTGTTGGCGATGCCCATCTCGCCGGTGAGGAGGGCCTTGTTGCCGGCCGCGACCAGGTCGCGGGCGGTTTCGATGCCGACCTCGATGGCCGCGACGGCTTCCTCGCGGGTCATCGCCGGGCCGGTGGACAGGTCCGCCGTGCCCGGGCGGACCTTGCGGGGAAGGAGGCCCGGGGTGGCCGGGAGGTCGCCTGCGACGCCCACGTCGATCACGCAGACCTCGGCGCCGACCTGGTTGGCGAAGGCGTTGCAGACCGCGCCGCCGCCCAGGAAGTTCGCCACCATCTGGGTGGTGACCTCCTGCGGCCACGGCGTGACCCCCTGGGCGTGGACCCCGTGGTCGCCCGCGAAGATCGCGACGGCCGCGGGCTCGGGGATCGGCGGCGGGCAGACCCGGGAAAGGCCCGCGAGCTGCGCGGAGATGATCTCCAGCATGCCGAGCGCCCCTGCGGGCTTCGTCATGCGCTTCTGCCGCTCCCACGCCTCGCCGAGCGCCTTCGCGTCGAGCGGGCGGATGCCGGCGACCGTCTCGGAGAGCAGGTCGTGCGGCTCCTCGCCGGGCAGCGCGCGGCGTCCGTACGTCTCCTCGTGGACGACCCAGGAGAGCGGGCGGCGCTTCGACCAACCGGCCTGCGCGAGCTCGGGCTCTTCGGGGAACTCGTCGACGTAGCCGACGCACAGGTACGCCACGACCTCCAGGTGCTCCGGCAGGCCGAGCGCGCGGACCATCTCGCGCTCGTCGAAGAAGCTGACCCAACCGACGCCGAGGCCCTCGGCGCGCGCGGCGAGCCAGAGGTTCTCGACGGCGAGGGCCGAGGAGTACGGGGCCATCTGCGGCTGGGTGTGCCGGCCGAGGGTGTGGCGGCCGCCGCGGGTGGGGTCGGCGGTGACGACGATGTTCACCGGGGTGTCGAGGATCGCCTCGATCTTGAGTTCCTTGAACTGCTTCGCCCGGGCCTTGGGCAGCGAGTTCGCGTAGGCCTCGCGCTGGCGCTGGGCGAGCTCGTGCATCGTCCGGCGGGTCTCGGCGGAACGGATGACGACGAAGTCCCAGGGCTGGGAGTGGCCGACGCTGGGCGCGGTGTGGGCCGCCTCCAGCACGCGGAGCAGCACCTCGTGCGGGATCGGGTCGGTACGGAAGCCCTTGCGGATGTCGCGGCGCTCGCGCATCACGCGCAGGACGGCCTCGCGTTCGGCGTCGTCGTACGCCGGAGCGGGCTCGCCTGCGGCGGGCTCGGCGGGGTCGACGGCCTCGGGCTCGGCGGCCTCGGCGGCGGGTCCTGCGGCGTCGACTGCGGCGGGCTCTGCGGCGTCGGCTGCGGCGGGCTCGGTGGGCTGGGCTGCGGGGTCGGCCGCCTCGGGCTCCGTGGGGGCGGCCGCGGCGGGAGTCGCCGGGTCGAGCACCTCGGGCTCGGCGGCCTCGGCCTGCGGGCCGGCGGCTGCGAGCGGCTCCGCCGGAGCGGCTGCGGCCGGGGCGACCGCGACGGGCTGCGGCGCGTCGGCGGTGAGCGGCGCGGCCGGATCGGCCGCGACCGGCTCGGCCGCCTCGGGCTGCGGGGCGACGGCTTCGGCCTGTACGGGCGCCTCGGGCTGCGGGGCTTCGGCTGCGACGGGCTCGGCCGGGACGGGCTGCGGGGCGTCGGCCTCGGCTGCGGCGAGCGGCTCGGGCTGCGGCGCGGCGTCGGGCGCGACCGGCTCGGCGGCCGCTTCGACGGGCTCGGGGGCCGCGACGGGCTCGGGCGCCTCGACGGGGGCTTGGACGGCCTCGGGCGCGACGGGCTCCGCCGGGAGCGGTTCCACGGGAACGGCGGCCGGGGGCGGGACCTCTGCGGGGGCCTGCGCGACGGGCGTTCCGGGGACCGCGGGCAGCGGCTGGAGGAGCTCGGTCGGCACCGGCACGGCGGCCGGGATGGCCTCGGCAGGGGCGACCTCGGCCACCGCGGGCGCGTCGGGCTGGGCCGGGGTCTGCGCGGGGACGGGATGCGGCTCGGGCTCGACCGGCAGGGCCGCAGCTTCGGCCGGGAGTTCCACGGCCACCGGGGGCACCGGGAACGGCACCGGCTCGGCCGGGGCCACGGGGGCCGCCTGCGCGGGGTCCTGCGCGAAGACGGGCTGCTGTTCGGGGGCCTGGGCGGCTTCGGCCATCGGCTGCGGCTGCTCGGCGAGCGGCGCTTCCGTGGTCCACGGGGCGCCGGCCTGCGGCGGGATCTCGGCCGTCTGGGGGGCCGCGGCCGCCGGGAGGTCGAGGTATTCGGGGCCCAAGGTCGGCGGGCCGGGCTGGTGCAGGGGCGCGGGCGCCGCGGCCGGGCCGCGGTCGGCGAGGGAGCGTACGACCCCGCCGGTGGCCTCGGGCACGGGCGGACCCATGTGCAGCGGGCGGCGGACCGGGGCCGGGGCGGCCGGCGGGGGCACGTTCAGTCCGCCGAGGTCGAGGGCGCCGGAGTCACGGCCGCCCGCCTCGTGCACGCCTGCGCCGTAGGAGGGGTACTCGGGGTAGGCGGCCGGCTCGGCGAACACCGGGGCCTCGGAGTACTGCTGGTCGGTGCCGTAGGCCGGGAACTCGGGGGCCTGCGGGACGACCTGGGGGTCGCTCCACGCACCCTGGCCGCTCGGCATCAGGAGCAGTTCCTCGTCCTCCGGCTCCGCCGGGTCGTCCACGAGGTCGTGGAAGGCGTAGCCGGCGGGAATCGGTGCCGGGATCTGGACCGGAGCGGGGATGCCCTGCTGATCCACCATGCCCGCGTTGTCCGGGTGACCCGCTCCCGGGACCTGGCCGGTGTCAGTCATGCGTACCCCTCGCCCATCGGTTGTGCCTCTTCGATCGCCCGGCGTCCACGTGACGAACGAACGGTCCGCGCGACAACCAGTAAGCATTGTCGCGCCCGTTAGCCCTCGTGGCGGCCATAACCGCCGCGGTCCTCTGTGGACTGCGCCACGTCGCCGCACGGGCTGCGCCGTGATGCCCGAATCGTCCTGGGCGGTACGACGATCGGCCAGCCTACCCCGGCCTCCGGGTCAGCGGTTCACCGGGCGCCGGCCTGCCAGCAGGAACACCACGGAACGGTCCTGTTCGGCCCAGGTCCGGGTGTCCAGGCCGACGGACTGGAGCAGCGCGCACTCGACCGCGTACCCGTGTTCGGCGAGTACCCGGCCGATGGCCTCCGCCTCGTCGCGGGTGGACGCGTGGCTGACGATCCGTTCGGGACGCCGGTCGGCGACGGCCTCGACGACCGCGGCGCCGCCCCCTCCGACGCGGACGACGTCCGGCTCGGGCAGGTCCTCCAGCACGTGGGGCGCCCGGCCGGGGACGACCTGGACCTGTACGCCGCGCTTGCGGGCGGCGGCAGTTACGCCTTCGCAGGCGTCCGGGTCGGCGTCGACGGCGATGACGGCAGCGCCGAAGGCGGCGGCGTCCACGGCCACGCCGCCGGTGCCGGCGCCGATGTCCCAGACGAGGTCGCCGGGGCGGGGGCCGAGTCGGGCCAGTTGGGCGGCCCGCAGTTGTGCGGACTGCCCCTCCCCCGCTTCGACCTGCGGCCCGGCCCAGCCGCGTTCGGCGGCCGGGGCGGGGCGCTGCCCGAGCAGCCAGCCCGGTTCGGTTTCGAGGGCCTGGCCGGCGCCGCCGATGACGATGACGACGTTCGGGTCGCGCCAGTTGTGGTCGGCGGCCCGGTCGGAGGTGAGGACGCTCACCTGTTCGCGGTCGGTGCCGAGCTCCTCGCAGACGACGAAGGTGCGGTGGACCCCTTCGAGGAGCAGCGCCAGTTCGACGGGTCCGGCGCCGGGCGAGGTGAGGACGGCGACCTTGGGGTGGGCTCGGCAGACGTTGACGGCGCGGCGCAGGGTGCGGCGGTTCGCGACGACGACCTGCGCGTCGTCCCAGGGCATGCCGGCGCGGGCGAAGGCGGCGGCGACGGAGGAGACGGCCGGTACGACTTCCACTTCGAGGCCGTGCTCGGGCGCGCGCAGGGTGCGTACGACGCCGAAGAAGCCGGGGTCTCCGTCGGCGAGGACGACGGCGGTGCCGCGGTGGCCGGCGATGCGGCGGGCGGCGATGCCGAGGCTGCCGAGGCGGACGCGTTCCGCGGTGGGCGGGACTTCGGGGAGTGCGAGGTGGTGGGCGGCGCCCGCCACCAGCGTGGCGGCGGAGAGCGCGGACCGGGCGGCCGCGGTCAGGGGGGAACCGTCCCAGCCGATCACCGTGACCCGGTCGGACATCGTCGTCAGTCTCCTGGTGTGGGGGCAGGCGAATTCGTCTTGGTCGCGGTGGGACCGGGGCCGGGCCGCACGGCGAGACTACCCGGTCGGCCGGTCAGCTCCAGTCGGCGCCGACGGCGTAGCCGTTCGCGCCCGCCCGCTGCCCGAAGGAGTAGGTGTCCTCGTATCCGTAGGCGGTTTCGTAGTCGTCGCCCTCGTCGAGGTCCTCGGGGAGGAGGCTCCAGACGATGAGGTCGGTGCGGGTGTCGGCCCAGGTGCCGTCGGGGTTCTGGGTGCGGACTATCCACGCGTTGCGCAGTACGCCCTCGCTGATGCAGCCGATCTTCTGGGCGACCTGCTGGGAGGCGGTGTTGTCGGCCGCGGTGCGCAGTTCGAGGCGTTCGAAGCCCTGGTCGCGGAAGAGCCACTGGGCGACGGCGAGTACGGATTCGCTGGCGTAGCCCTCGCCGCGGGCCCAGGGGGCGGTGACGTATCCGACCTCGGTGGCGCGGGTGCGCCAGTTCGTGTTCTGGAGGTGGACGATGCCGACGAGGCGCTGGGTGAGGAACTCGGTGACGGCGAAGACGATGCCGCGCCCCCCGGTGCGTTCGGCGTGGGACTGCCGGGTGGCCCAGGCGTGCGCGTCCGCGGGGGTGTAGGGGTGCGGCGCGGTGGTCCAGGCGGTGACGTTCTCGTCGTTCATCATCTCGGTGAGCGCGGTGACGTCGTCTTCCTCGAAGGGGCGCAGCACCAGCCGGTCCGTGCTGATGGTGACGTCCGGGAAGGTGGTAGTCATGCGCAGCTCCATCGCCTTTGCTGGACCGTTTGCGTGGGTGGTAGGCCACAGCATGCAGCATGGGTCGCGTGAAGCGCATGGCCGGGTTGCCCGGAAGCGGGCAGAAGTCGGCCCCGCACGCCCACTTGGGGGTGCGGGGCCGGATCGCAGCCGGGCGATCGGGACTTCGGGTCGGGATCGGGGTCAGGACTTCGGGGCGCCGAAGGCCGGGATGACCGAGCCCTGGTACTTCTCCTCGATGAACTTCTTGACCTCGTCGGTGTTCAGGAGCTTGGCGAGCTTCTGGATGCGCGGGTCGTCCTGCTTGCCGTCCTTGACCGCGAGGAAGTTGGCGTAGGGGTTGCCCTCGGCCTTCTCCAGGACCAGCGCGTCCTTGGCGGGCGACAGCTTGGCCTCGATGGCGTAGTTGCCATTGATGACGGCGGCGTCCACGTCGTTCAGGGCGCGCGGGACCGTGGCGGCCTCCAGCTCCTTGAACTCCAGACCCTTCTTGTCTGTGATGTCGGACAGCTTGGCGCCGGTGCCGACACCCTCCTTGAGGGTGATGAGGTTGTTCGCGGCGAGCAGCTGGAGGGCGCGGCCCTCGTTGGTGGTGTCGTTGGGGACGGCGATGGTCTGGCCGGCCTTGATGTCGGTGAGGGCCTTGACCTTCTTGGAGTAGAGGCCGAGGGGCTCCAGGTGCACGTTCACGACGGGCACGATGTGCGTGCCGTTCTTCTTGTTGAAGTCGTCGAGGTACGGCTTGTGCTGGAAGAAGTTGCCGTCGACCTGGCCCTGCTCGGTGGCGGTGTTCGGCAGGACGTAGTCCGTGAACTCCTTGACCTCCAGCTTGAGGCCTTCCTTGGCGGCGAGCTTGTCCTTGACGAAGTTCAGGATGTCGGCGTGCGGGCTCGGGGAGGCCGCGATGACGAGGGGCTTGCTCTCGTCGGTCTTGCCCCCGTCGGCCTTGGCGGTGGACGGGTCGGAGGAGGTGCCGCAGGCGGTGAGGCCGAGCGCGAGCGCGGAGGCGGTGGCGGCGAGGGCGGTGAGCTTGACGTTCTTACGCACGAAGAGTGCCTTTCTGACATTTGTTCGGTGATGTGGCCCAAGCACGACAAGTGCGGGCTCTTGGGGGGGGAAGTCTGTTTTTCAGGCCGTCCGGCCGCGGCGGGCCAGGAGGCGGACCACTCCGTCGCCGATCAGCTGGATCACGGTGACGAGGACGATCAGCACGACGACGGTGGCGACCATGAAGCCGGTCTCGAAGCGCTGGAAGCCGTAGGTGATGGCCTTGGAGCCGAGCCCTTCGCCGCCGACGGCGCCGGCCATCGCCGAGTAGCCGACCAGCGTGATGACGGTGGTGGTGACTCCGGCGACCAGGGAGGGCAGGGCCTGGGGCAGGAGCACCTTGCCGACCAGGGTGGGGATGCCGCCGCCCATGGACTCGACGGCCTCGATCAGGCCGTGGTCCACCTCGCGGACGGCGGTCTCGACGAGCCGGGCGAAGAAGGGGATCGCGCCGATGGCGAGCGGGACGATCATGGCGGTGGGGCCGATGAAGGTGCCGACGACCGCGGTGGTGACCGGGATCAGGAAGATCAGCAGGATGATGAACGGGAGCGAGCGGCCCATGTTCACGATCACGCCGAGGACCTTGTTGAGCGGCCGGTTCCGCAGGAGGCCGCCCTTGTCCGTGAGGACGAGCAGGATGCCGATGGGCAGTCCGCCGAGGACCGTCACCAGCGTGGACCACAGCACCATGTAGAGGGTGTCGTAGGTGCCCTGGGTGAGCAGGGGCTGCATCTCGGACCAGGTCACTTGGCACCATCCTCGACCAGTGCGGCGAGTTCGTCGTTCAGGGCGTCGGCGGCTGCGGCGCCGTCGACGAGCTCGACCTGGAGGCCCTGCTCGCGCAGGAAGCCGACCGGGACGACGTTCTCCTCGTAGCGGCCGGGGAGCTCGATGCGCATCCGGCCGATCTGCCTGCCCCCGACGGTGTCCATCGCGGCGCCGAGGATCGAGATGTCGACGTTGTACGTCCGCGCGAGCTGGGAGATGACCGGCTGGGTGGCGGCGTCGCCGTGGAAGGTGACGTCGACGACGGTGCGGTCGGGTCCGGTCGCGGATCCGGTGACGGGGAAGAGTTCGGCGGCGAGCTCGGAGCCGGGCGTGGCGAGGAGCTCGGACACGGTGCCGGATTCGACGATCCGGCCCCGCTTCATCAGGGCGGCCGAGTCGCAGACGGACTTGACCACGTCCATCTCGTGCGTGATGAGCAGGACGGTGAGGCCGAGCTGCCGGTTGAGGTCGCGCAGGAGCTGGAGGACGGAGCGGGTGGTCTCCGGGTCCAGGGCGCTGGTGGCCTCGTCGGAGAGCAGCACCTTCGGGTCGCCGGCCAGGGCGCGGGCGATGCCGACGCGCTGCTTCTGGCCGCCGGAGAGCTGGGACGGGTAGGACTTGGCCTTGTCGGCGAGGCCGACCAGGTCGAGGAGTTCGAGGGCCTTGCGGGCGCGGTCGCGGCCGGAGACGCCGAGGATCTCCAGGGGCAGTTCGACGTTGGCCTGGACCGTGCGCGAGGACAGCAGGTTGAAGTGCTGGAAGACCATGCCGATGCGGCTGCGGGCGCGGCGCAGTTCCTTGCCGGCGCGGCGGCCGCGGCCGGCGAGCGCGGTGAGGTCGACGCCGTCGACGTTCACGGTGCCGCTGGTGGGGCGTTCCAGCAGGTTCACGCAGCGGATCAGGGAGGACTTGCCGGCGCCGCTCTGGCCGATGACTCCGTAGACCTCGCCCTCGCGGACGTGCAGGTCGACGCCGTCCAGGGCGGTGACCTCGCGGTCACGGGATGGGTAGACCTTCGTGAGGCCCGATGTGGTGATCACAGGAATTCCGTCGCTGTCGAGTGCACGGCGCGTGCGGGTGCCGTGTACGGGGCAAACATCTGGGGACGCGATACGGGCTGAAACCGGGATGAATCGGCGGTCTCGACGCGTGCGCGGGGCAGGAGCGGTCCGGGATGCGCGGACGGGCTCGGCCGGTCTCGCTTCGGGGCGCGAGGCTTGCGGAGGGGGCCCTCAGAAGGCGCACATTCGACACATACAACGAGCACCGGGCGTCATCGTCGCCTCGGTCGCAAGGGTGCGGCTGCTCGTCGTGGTCATGGGCCCCAGTAAAGCAGACATGTCGCTTCACCGATCAACGACGTCCGAATAGCGGACGGATTCCGATCGTATTCCGGACATCGCCGGTCGAGTCCAGCCATGCGTCCCGATGGGCAGGATCCCCTCGCCCACCTGCACGGACACGGCGGACGGGTCCCGTACGACCATGTCCGCGTCGAGTGCGGCGGCGGTGCGCGTTGTGGTCAAGGCCACGGTTCGCATGCCGGCCGCACGCCCGCCGCACGTCGTCGTCGAACAGCGGTGCTTCGGCGTGCCGCTTCACGTCCACCGGCGAAGTCCGGGAAGAGGGGCGCGCGCATCGGGTCTTTCGGCCCGTAATACCCTCGCTGCATGCTCGACGCCCTGACGGTCGCCATCGGCGTGGCCGCACTCGCCCTCGCCGCCTGGTGCGGTCACGCCGCTTGGCGGGACACTCCGACCAAGGACTGGCACTTCATCGGCATGGCCGTGGTGACCCTGCTGGTCCTGGCCCAGCTGGTCATAGGTCTGGTGCAGCTGGCGCGGGGCGAGAAACCCGACGAGGGCAACGTGATCTTCGTGGCCTACCTGATCGGCGCCTTCGCCGCGGTACCGGCCGCCGGGATGCTGTCGCTCACCGAGCGGACCAAGTGGGGTTCGGTGACGGTGGCCGCGGGCGCCTTCGTCCTCGCCGTCCTCGAAGTACGGCTCTATGACATCTGGGGGACCCCCGGTGCCTGACACCACGACGACCACCAGCGCACCGGAGTCGCGGAAGCGGCTGGTCTCCGGCCCGGGAACGCTGCTCGTGTGGCTGTACGGGGTGATGGTGGTGGGCGCGCTCTCGCGTTCGGCCTACCAGATCTCGACCCAGTTCGACCGGGCGCCGCTCGCGATCTCGTTGTCCGCGGTGGCCGCGCTCGTCTACGCGTTCATCACGTACTCGCTGGTGCGCGGCGGGGAAGCGGCCCGCCGGGCGGCGCTGGTGTGCTGCGCCGCCGAGCTGACCGGCGTACTGGTCGTGGGCACGTGGACCGTGCTCCGCCCGGAGGCGTTCCCCGAGCCGACCGTGTGGTCGTACTTCGGGATGGGTTACCTGTTCATCCCGGTGATCCTTCCGATCACCGGGATGCTGTGGCTCCGCCGGAAGCGCTGAACGGGGCCGGTCCGGGGCGGTCCGTGCCGGGACCCCGGACCGTCACGCGCGCCGTGCGGTCCGGTAGCGCCCGGCCGATCGCCCGACGAGGGCCTACGCGCTGACCGCGAAGTCGGTCGGGTCCTTGGCTTCCTTCTCCAGGATCACCAGCCGCACGCCGTCCGAGGCGGTGCGGCCGCCGACCTGGGTGTAGCCCGCCTTGCGGTAGAGCCTCAGGTTGGACTCGCTCTTGTGGCCGGTGTGCAGGCGGAAGCGGGTGGTGGCGCCGGCGCCCGAGAGGGCCTCCTCCACGGCGCGCAGCAGCCGGCCGCCGAGGCCGTGGCCCTGCAGGCGGGGGTGGACGCAGAGCTTCGCGATCCTGCCGGTGCCGTCCTCGTCGACGGTGCCGCGGACCGTGCCGACCACCTCGTCGCCGAGACGGGCCACCAGGACGGTGTCCGTCGCCAGCTCCCCCTTGAGGGAGTCCAGGGACTGGGTGAGCGGCTGGATGAGGTAGTTGCCGTACAGCTCGGCCTCGCTCTGGAAGGCCAGGTACTGCAGTTTGAAGATCTGCTCGGCATCCTCGGCAGCCGCCGCCGAAATGGTCACGCTCATGCCCATGTGCGCATGCCTCCCGCTCACCTGGTAGCCCGATGGTCTACCGCTCCTTTCCCCACAGGCCAGGAGCCGCAACCTCTGCAGCCAGCATTCTGCGCAGACATCCCAGGCAACGGGAACGCACGGGCCCTAAACTTCCTTGTGAGATACCCAACTCTCCTGCGATTTCACGGTAGGTGAGGTCTCTGGGCGAAAGAAGTGCCTTCATCAGCTCGGGACAGCGTCCGGGCAATCGGGCGACGGCCGACCGCAGGACCCGGTTCTCCTCCCCGTGCAGGAGGGCGTCCTCCGGTCCGGAGGCGGCGGGTGAACCCCGAGGGCGGTCATAGGGGATCTCGCGCCGGGCGCGCCGCCGGGCGCTGCGGGCCTCCGCTCGCACCGCGCGCCGGAGCCAGCGGGCCGGCTCGGCGGGTTCGGGGGTGCGTCCCCCCTGCTCCAGCAGCCTGACCCAGACGGCTTGTTCCAGGTCGGCCGCGTCCACTCCGGTGCCCGGCGCCTCCGCGGCCGCTTCGGCGGAGAGCAGCGGGCCCAGTTCGTTCAGCAGGTCCATGCCGGGCGGGACGAGTGGGCCGGGCCCGGTGGTTTCCCCACCGTGCCCGGCCCACTCGTACGGGAAGCTCCGCTCAGCGGTTGACGGGGCGTCGGCCCGGCCGGAAGGCCTCCGCGGCGAGCACCCCGGTGTCCGGATTGTCGGTGAAGATTCCGTCGATGCCCTGTTCGAAGTACGTCTTGAAGGCGCCGAAGGCGTCCCCGTACGCGGTGGGGTCGGTGCCCTTGCGGTACTCGGCGGGCAGGAAGTTGTTCTCGTTGCGCGCGGTATAGGGGTGCAGCACGAGTCCCTGGGCGTGCGCGTCCGCGACCAGCGTGGTCGGGGCGCCGAGCCTGCCGTCCGCGCCGCGCGGGAGGATCAGGTCCATGGTGGGGCCGATGCCCTGGGCGAAGCCGGCGATCCACTTCAGGCCCTCGGGCTTGACCAGGTCCGTGACCGTACGGGGGTCCTTGGCCTGTTCGAAGTCCCAGGGGCGGGTGCCCGCGGCGGAGAGCAGCACCACGCGGGGCGCGGAGACCAGCCGGGAGAGCCGCTGGATGCTGGAGGGCTCGAAGGACTGGAGGAAGACGGGCGCGCCCCGGCCGTCGCGCCCGTAGCGGCGCAGCAGCTTGGCGAGGGGCTCTTCCAGGCCGAGGCCCAGTCCGCGGAAGTAGGTGGGGTGCTTGGTCTCGACGTGCAACCAGACCCGCTTGCCGCGCCTCTTGCCCTCGCGGTCCGCCCAGCGCAGCACTTCCTCGAAGGTGGGCACGGCCCACTGGCCGTCGTAGAGGGTGTTGCGCTGGCGCAGGGCGGGGATGCGCTCCTTCGCGCGCAGGGTCCGCAGCTCGGCCAGGGTGAAGTCCTCGGTGAACCAGCCCGTCACGGAGACGCCGTCGACGGACTTGGTGGTGCGCCGCGAGGTGAACTCGGGGTGGTCGGCGACGTCGGTGGTCCCGCCGATCTCGTTCTCGTGACGACAGACCAGGTGGCCGTCGCGGGTGGGCACCAGGTCCTGCTCGATGACGTCGGCGCCGAGGTCCAGGGCGAGCTGGTACGAGCCGAGGGTGTGCTCGGGCCGGTAGCCGCTGGCCCCGCGGTGCCCGATGACCGTCGGGTGGGGGAGGTCGTCCCCGCGGCCCGATCCGCTCTCGGACGCCGAGGCGGATCCCGCCGAGAGTCCGGAGATGCCCGTCCCGGCCGCCAGTACGGCCGCCCCCAGGACCGTGCGCCGCGCTGCCCCGCCCTGCGTCATGAGTGTCACTCCCCGCTCGTGAAAAGGCCCTGAATGGCGTGCCGATGGTAGGCGGGCGGAGGTGTCGGGAGGGCCGGCGCGCGGGGAACATGGCGGAAACGTGCGTCAACACTGCGTATCCGATGCGTGAACCCGATGTGCGATCAGCGTCGGGCCGCGAGTATCGTCCTCACCTGCGCTACCGCCGTAGGGTGGGGTTTGCGCGATCCGCTTTTCGATGCCGGAGGGCCCACGTTGTTCCGTACGCGCCTCATCAAAGCCACTGTCGGACCGGTCATGCGCCTGATGTTCCGCACCCGTGTGGAGGGCATCGAGAACATTCCGGGCTCCGGACCGGTGATTCTGGCGGGCAACCACCTCACCTTCATCGACTCGATGATCCTGCCGCTGGTGTGCGACCGCACGGTCCACTTCATCGGCAAGGACGAGTACGTCACGGGCAAGGGGCTCAAGGGCCGGCTCATGGCCTGGTTCTTCACCGGCGCCGGCATGATCCCCGTCGACCGTGACGGGGCCAACGGCGGCGTCGCGGCCCTGATGACCGGCCGCCGCATCCTGGAGGAGGGCCGGATCTTCGGCATCTACCCCGAGGGCACCCGCTCCCCCGACGGCCGGCTCTACCGCGGCCGCACCGGCATCGCCCGCCTGACGCTGATGACCGGCGCCCCCGTGGTCCCGTTCGCGATGATCGGCACCGACAAGCTCCAGCCCGGCGGCGCCGGCATGCCGCGCCCGGGCCGGGTCACCGTCCGGTTCGGCGAGCCGATGGAGTTCTCCCGCTACGAGGGCATGGACCGCGACCGGTACGTGCTGCGCGCCGTCACCGACTCGGTCATGGCCGAGGTCATGCGGCTCTCGGGCCAGGAGTACGTGGACATGTACGCCACCAAGGCGAAGGCGGCCTGAGCCACCGGCTCACTGTCGCTGGAGTGACCGGCTGACGCCCGCCAACGTGGTCGTGGCGAGGACCCAGCCGGTCACGATCAGCAGGTACGACAGCCACTGGTACCAGCCGGCGGGCGCGAAGGCCTGTTCCTGGCCGAAACCGATGATCGGCAGCATCAGGTCGATCGTGTAGAAGACCGGATTGAATTCCGGCGCCTCCCCCGCCTTCAGCTCCCTCGGCGGGTGGATCCCGTACGCGAGCGATCCGATCAGCAGCAGCGCCAGCAGCCAGCCCGCCGCGCGCAGCGGCCGGAAGCCGTAGCCGACGGTGGCGTCCTGGAGCAGCCCCCAGAACCGGGCGGGCCGGGGCAAGGTGCGTCGGTGCCTGCGCAGCTTGGCGAGCTGCACGGTCCGGGCGGCCGCTTCGTCGCCCGCCGTCCGGTAGGCCGCGGCGAGCTGCTCGTAGGCGTACGGGAGGTAGCCGGACTCCTCGCGCTCCAGGGCGGGCAGTCGCTCCTCGGCGGGCAGGTGGGGGGCGAGGGTGCGGTAGGTCAGGCCGTCGATGCGGATCTGCTCTGGCCAGGTCCCGGGCGGCATGTGCAGCAGGTCGAACTGGGAGCGGCGCAGGCTCACCACTCCCTGGATCGTGTCGCAGGAACTCAGCCACACCTCCCCGACGACGCAGCTGGAGGCGCGCAGGGCGACCCCGTCGGGGTTGATGAAGGCGGCGTGGCCGAGGTAGAGCTGGCCCGGTATACGGGAGCCCGTGAGGTTGAACAGACCCTGGACCTCCAGTCTGTGGCCCCGCAGGTCGGTGCCGACGGCCAGGTTCTCCGCGTGCAGCGCGATGCCGCCGGGGGCCAGCAGACGGGAATCGTTGAGGTTGACCTGTCCGGCGACCGTGGTGCCGTTCATCCTGGTCTGGCCGTGGACCGTGAGGTCCATGGCGATGATGTCGGTACCGATGTCGGCGTGGTTGACCTCGAGCGCGGGTTCCGCCTCTTCGCCGGCGTCGGGGCCGTCGGGGTTTCCGATGACTGCCTTCCGGAGGAAGAGGCCGCCGGCTATCCGGGCGCCCGCGAGGCGGACGGGTCCGGTGATCCGGCAGCAGGACAGCCGCAGCGCGACGTCGACGCGGACGCCGGCGCCGGTCAGCCCCGGCAGCGTCGAGTCGTTCAGGGTGAGGGAACGCAGCTGGGCCGCGTAGATGTTGGGTCTGCGCTCGAACCAGCAGGCGCGCAGCCGGATCGCGTGCTCGACGACGGCGTAGTTGAGGTCGAGTTTGCCGGTGATCCTGGCGCCCCGGACGTGGAGTCCGGGGACCTGGCCGGCGGCGCTGGGCCGGCTCAGCACGAGGGCGGTGAGCACCTCGGCGCGTACGGTCCGCTCGGGGCCCCAGGTCTCGCCCGTGGCTCCGGTCTCGTCGGGGTCCTCGCGGAAATCGACGCGCTCGCCGCGCGGGAAGGCGTCCCACACGCGGCGTTCGGCCGGGGTCAGATCGTTGATCTCCATCGCGGGGATGGTGTCCCGGGGTTCGACGAACTGTCAACTCCCGACGGGACACCACCCTTTGGCCCCGTGCGTCAGTGCTCGACGCCTTCCTGGAGCTCCTGGCCCCTCAGCAGGAACCAGGCGGCGACGGCGGTGGCCAGCAGGACGGCCGCGCCCACGCCCGAGGCGAACCGCAGGCCG
Source organism: Streptomyces sp. NPDC002467 (assembly GCF_042889825.1). Classification (NCBI taxonomy): domain Bacteria; kingdom Bacillati; phylum Actinomycetota; class Actinomycetes; order Kitasatosporales; family Streptomycetaceae; genus Streptomyces; species Streptomyces sp. NPDC002467. The sequence goes on from NZ_JBIARJ010000009.1 coordinate 247,011, forward strand.
TCCACGAAGGCCACCTGGGCGGCCTCGACCATCGGTCCGGCGGTGGCCGGGTCCAGGCCCTTGGCCACCTCGACGGCCCCGCCGAGGGACTCGTGGGCCGCGTCGGCCACCGGGCCCGCGACGGACTCCGGGGCGGTGAAGCCCTGGTAGACGCCGGTGACGACGGAGCCGAGCAGGGCGATGCCGAGGGCTGCGCCGAGTTCGTACGCCGTCTCGGAGACGGCGGAGGCCGAACCGGCCTGCTCCTTGGGGACGCTGGAGAGGATCACGTCGGCGGTCACGGTGAAGGAGAAGCCGGCGCCGAGACCGACGACGAGCAGGGCCGCGCCGAGCAGCGGGTAGCCGGTCTCCTTGTGGAGCAGCGTCAGCGCGCCGAGGGCCAGGCCGATGGCGGCGAGGCCGCCCGTCACGACGACGCGTACCGAGTACTTGCGGGCGTAGCGGCCCGCGACGAGGCCGGTGACCACCGCGCCGATGGCGGCGGGCAGTTCGGAGAGGCCGGCTTCCAGCGGGTCCCGGCCCTGGACGAGCTGGAGGAACTGCGAGAGGAAGAAGACGAGCCCGGAGAGGCCGAAGACGGTGAGCAGGTCGGCGAGGACCGCGCCGGAGAAGCCGCGGTGCCGGAAGAGCCGCATGTCGAGCAGCGGCGACGGCAGGGTGAACTGGCGCCGGACGAAGCCGTACAGGGCGGCCGCGCCGAGCACCGCGGTGGCCGCGACCTCCCAGGTCACGCCGTGGGTGGCGACTTCCTTGACGGCGTAGACGACACCGATGACACCGACCAGGGAGAGGCCGACGCTGACGAGGTCCCAGGGACCGGCGACCGGGTTCTTGGATTCGGGGAGCAGCTTGATTCCGACGACGACCAGCACGATCATCACGGGCAGGTTGATGAGGAAGACCGAGCCCCAGTAGAAGTGCTGGAGCAGGGCTCCGCCGACGACCGGTCCGACGGCGGCGCCGGCGGAGGCGGTCGCGCCCCAGATGCCGATGGCGAGGCTGCGTTCCTTGGGGTCGTGGAAGATGTTGCGGATCAGCGCGAGGGTGGACGGCATCAGGGTCGCGCCGGCCACGCCGAGCAGGGCGCGCGCGACGATCATCATCTCGGGGCTGGTCGCGTAGGCGTTCAGGACCGAGAGGGCGCCGAAGGCGGTGGCGCCGACGAGGAGCAGCTTCTTGCGGCCGATCCGGTCGCCGAGGCTGCCCATCGACACCAGGAGTCCGGCGATGACGAAGGAGTAGATGTCGCCGATCCACAGCAGCTGGGTGCCGGACGGCCTCAGGTCCTCGGAGAGCGAGGGGGTGGCGAGGCCGAGCACGGTGGCGTCCACCGCGACCAGCAGCACGGCCAGCACGAGCACCGAGAGCGCCAGCCAGCGCCCCCGGCCCCCGCTCTGCACCCCCGTCTCCTCGACAAGGCTCGACTGCTTGGTACCGCTCATCACTCCACGCTCCGTTTGACGCCACCGAGCAGCAGCTCGATGATCATGTACTGAAAGTCCTTGGCCGCGACCCGGCCGTCCATGACGGCCCAGGCGCCGGTGCCGATGAGCCCGTAGAGGGCCTCGGTGAGCCAGGCGGGGCTCAGGTCGATGCGGATGTCGCCCTCTTCCTGGCCGCGCCGGAAGAGCGCGCAGACCCGGGCGTCGAGCCGCTCCCAGCCCTCGTTGACCTGGTCGCCCTCGAACAGCTGGTTCTCGGTGACGAGGAAGGCCAGCAGCTCGGCGTTGGGCTCCGATTCCGCGACGAGCCTGCGCAGCGCGTCGATCGCGCTGCCGTCGTCGAGGCGGGCGTTGTCGAACGCCACCTCGAACTCCCGGATGCCGAGTTCTTCGAGGGCCCGTACGAGGGCGTCGCGCCCGGCGAAGTGCCGGTGGAGGGTCGCGCGCCCGATTCCGGCGGCGCGGGCGACCTCGTCCATCGTGGCGGTCGATTTCCGGGAGAGCAGGGCCGCCGCGTCGCGGAGCACCTGGTCACGATCCATGGCCATGAGACAAGCGTACCCCAAATGAGACGCCAATGTCTCATTCCGAGGAAAAATCGGGCTGCCGCAGGGCCGCCGGAACGGAAGGATGCCGAAATGAAGCCGTTGAAGCCCCTCCTGCTGATCGATGTCGACGGGCCGCTGAACCCGTACGCCGCCAAGCCGCAGCGTCGGCCCGAGGGCTACACCACCCACCGGATGCGCCCCACGGGCTGGACGGGGGCCGAGAGCGCCAAGCCGCTGCGGGTCTGGCTCAACCACGCCCACGGGGCGGAGTTGCTCGCGCTCGCCGACTCGTACGAGCTCGTGTGGGCCACGACGTGGAAGGACGAGGCGAACGACTGGATAGGGCCGCACCTGGGCCTGCCGAGGCTCCCCTTCATCGACTGGCCGGTGATGCACGGCCGGGCGCCGCGCGGCACGTTCTGGAAGACGCAGTACGTCCTGGAGTACGCGGGCGCCCGCCCGTTCGCCTGGATCGACGACGACATCACGACCATGGACCACGAGTACGTCGACCAGCACCATCCGGCGCGGGCCCTGCTCATGCGGATCGACGAGCGGATCGGCCTGACCCGCCCCGACTTCGACGCGCTGGCGGACTGGGCGGACGGCCGCTGACCGGCAGCCGTCCGGGCGCGCGGAAACGCCGGAGGGGCGGCGGAGCCACCGGGCTCCGCCGCCCCTCCGGGCACGCGTGCTGCTACTGCTTGTGGGCCGCCCAGGCGTGCTGGATGACCAGGTCCGCCTTCAGCTCGGTGAGCTGGAGGGCGACGGCGGACGGGGCTGTGCCGCCGCGGCCGTTGCGGGAGGCGAGGGCGCCGGGGACGTTGAGGACGGAGCGGACCTCGGGGGTCAGGTGCTCCGAGATCTTCGCGAACTGCTCGTCCGTGAGCTCGTCCAGCTCGATGCCGAGCCCCTCGCACTCCTTGACGCACTCGCCGGCCACCTCGTGGGCGACCCGGAACGGGACGCCCTGCTTGACCAGCCACTCGGCGATGTCGGTGGCGAGCGAGAAGCCCGCCGGAGCCAGCTCCTCCATCCGCTCCCGGTTGACGGTGAGGGTGGCCATCATGCCGGTGAAGGCCGGGAGCAGGACCTCAAGGGTGTCGCAGGAGTCGAAGACCGGCTCCTTGTCCTCCTGGAGGTCGCGGTTGTAGGCCAGGGGCAGCGCCTTGAGGGTCGCGAGGAGACCCGTCAGGTTGCCGATGAGCCGGCCCGACTTGCCGCGCGCCAGCTCGGCGATGTCCGGGTTCTTCTTCTGCGGCATGATCGACGACCCGGTGGAGAAGGCGTCGTGCAGCGTCACGAAGGAGAACTCCTTCGTGTTCCAGATGATGATCTCCTCCGCGATCCGGGAGAGGTTGATCCCGATCATCGCGGTGACGAAGGCGAACTCGGCGACGAAGTCGCGCGAGGCCGTGCCGTCGATGGAGTTGCCGACCGAGCCCCGCTCGAAGCCCAGGTCCGCGGCGACCGCCTCCGGGTCCAGGCCGAGGGATGAGCCGGCCAGGGCGCCCGAGCCGTACGGGGAGACCGCTGTCCGGGTGTCCCACTGGCGCAGCCGCTCCGCGTCCCGGGACAGGGACTGCACGTGGGCGAGCACGTGGTGGGCGAAGAGCACCGGCTGCGCGTGCTGGAGGTGGGTGCGGCCCGGCATCGCCACGTCCGCGTGGGTCTCGGCGAGGCCGACCAGCGCGTCTTGGAGGTCGGCGATCAGGCCGCCGATGATCCGGGCGTGGTCGCGCAGGTACATCCGGAAGAGGGTGGCGACCTGGTCGTTCCGGGACCGGCCGGCCCGCAGCTTGCCGCCGAGGTCGGGGCCGAGCCGCTCCAGCAGGCCGCGCTCCAGGGCGGTGTGCACGTCCTCGTCGGCGATGGTGCCGGTGAAGGAGCCGTCGGCGACATCGGCTTCCAGCCGGTCCAGCCCGGCGATCATGCGGTCGAGTTCGTCGGCGGTGAGCAGCCCCGCCTTGTGGAGCACGCGGGCGTGGGCGCGGGATCCGGCGATGTCGTAGGGGGCGAGGCGCCAGTCGAAGTGGACCGACGCGGACAGCTTCGCGAGGGCCTCGGCGGGGCCGTCGGCGAACCGGCCGCCCCAGAGCCGGACGTCACCGTTGTTGCTGCTCACAGCTGCTGCTCCTCAAGACTGCATGGGTTTGACTGCTGGTAAGGCTTCGGACGTGAAACCGCCTCCCCGCCGCGGAGGTAACGGGGAAGCGGTCGGGTACCGGGTCAGCTGACGTCGGCTTCGGGCCCCGCCTGCCGGATCACGTAGGCATAACTATGCATTACTCCGTATGTTTCGTCAATCGAGCCTCGTCGCCCGCTCTGACCAGCCCGAATATCAGGGGCAGCGGCGGAAGCGGCCGCCTACGATCAGCGTGCACCGCATTTCGGGGGAGGGCACGTGGTGGGCGTACGACTGGACATCGAGGAAGGCCGCTCCGTGGCGGCGACGCTGCTGACGCGGGAGTACCCGCAGCTCGTCGCCGGCCGGTTCGCATGGAACGGGCCGGCGGCCTGGACGGCCTTCGACGAGGAGGTCAGACGCCTTCACTCCCGTTCGTACGCGCCGCTGCGCCGCGACCGGATCGAAGCCCTGCTGTGCGACCCCGACGGGCGGGTCCGCGCGTCCGCGCTGGCCGCGTGGCGCAACCCGCCGGCGCAGCTCGTCCTGATCCGGTGCGCCGACTGGGCCCCGCCGGTGCGGGAGCGCGCCCGGCGGGTGCTGGGCAGGATCGTGGCCAAGGACCCCGCCCGCATGCTGGCCGAACTCACCCCGCTCGTCCTGCGGCTCGGTCCGCGCGAACACGGCGCCTGGGCGCTGGAGCAGCTGGAGGCCGCCCTGACCGGCCGGTACTCCGTCCTCGCCGCGTGGTGGCGCCCCGGGCAGCCCTCGACGACGTGGAGCTGGAACTCGCTGACCGTCCCGCAGCGCGCCGAGATCCTCGGCCGCCTGCGCAGGAGCGCCGATCTGCCGACCCGGCGGTTCGCCGCACGGCTGTCGCTGGAGAGCGGCCGGTTCGGCCTGCGGGAGCAGGCCCGGCTGGCGGCCGCCGAGAGCGACCCCGTGACCGCCCGGCTGTGGGCGGACGCCGTGCTCGCGGCCATGGCCTCCGACGGGCCGGACGACGCGGCGATCGACGCCCTGCTCGACGCCCGCGTCCCGATGGTCCGCTCCGGCGGGGTGACCGCCCTGCGCGGGGCCGGCCGGGCCGCGGAGGCCGGGGAGCACCTCACCGACCGCTCCGAGCTGGTCCGGGCGTGTGCCCGTTGGCTGGTCCGCCAAGGCGGCGGCGACCCTTACGCCCGCTACCGCGAGCTGCTCGCGGACCCGGCACGGGTGACCCCGTACGCGGTGGCGGGCTTCGCCGAGTGCGCGGGCCGCCAGGACGGGCCGCTGCTCCGGACCCTGCTGCGGCACCCTTCCGGCGCGGTGCGGGCCGCGGCCGTGGCCGGGCTGCGCCGGTTGGACACCTCGCACTTCGAGCTGCTGCTGAGGCCGCTGCTCGACGACCCGTGCCCGGGGGTGGCCCGCGAGGTCGCCCGGAGCCTGCACCCGCTCGCGCACCGGCTGCCCCCGGAGTGGCTGGCCGAGCGCATGGCCCCGGACCTGCCGACGCACACCCGCCGCGCCGCCTTCCGGCTGCTCCGGGTCCAGGGCGGTCTCCCCGCCCTGCGGGCGGCGGTCAGCCTGCTGGACGTACGGGACGCCCGGCTGCGCGAACTCGCCAAGAGCACGCTGCGCGCGTGGGACTGGAAGGAAACCCTGCGACCGGATTAGGAGCCGGAAAGGCCCTGCTCAGAACCGGGTTGGGCCGTTCCCTCCGCAGGAAAGCCGAGGCGGTCGCAGACGGCCGTGCCCGATAATCGGCGTCATGGGAAAACTCCACGAACGCATAGACGACCGGATGCGCAAGTTCATCGAAGAGCAGCCGGTCTTCTTCACGGCGACCGCCCCGCTCTCCGGTGACGGTCACGTCAACCTGTCCCCCAAGGGTCGCGCCGGCACCCTCGTCGTCATCGACGAGCAGACCCTCGCGTACCTCGACTTCGGCGGCAGCGGCGCCGAGACCATCGCCCACGTGCGCGAGAACGGCCGGATCACCCTGATGTGGTGCGCGTTCTCCGGGCCGCCGAACATCGTGCGCATCCACGGCGAGGGGGAGGCGGTCTTCCGCGACGACCCGCGCTGGGAGGAGCTGGTCGCCCTGTTCGGCGACGCCGACGGGCCGGCCGCGCGGGCCGTGATCCTGGTGCGCGCGAAGCGGATCGCCGACGTGTGCGGGTTCGCCGTGCCCTTCATGGAGTACCAGGGCGAGCGCACCCTCCACGCCGAGTACTTCGGGCGCAAGAGCGACGAGGAGTTCGCCGAGTACTGCGAGAAGAAGGTCGAGACCAGCCTCGACGGCCTGCCTGCGCTGCCCGTGCCCCTTCCTCCCCGTACCGTCTGACATGTGCTGCGTACCGCCCTCGTCACGGGCTCACTGATCGTCACGGCCCTGCTCCCCCAAGGCCTTGCGGACCGGGCGGCACTGCCCGCCCGGCTCGCCGCGACCGGCGGCGGGAGCCAACTGATCACCGCCGTCGCGCCCGCCGCCGGCTCCACGACCGGGCGGCTGACCTGGTGGGACCGGCGGGCGGGGCGCTGGTACGAGGCCGGGAGCGCGCCCGCCCGCTTCGGGGCGAACGGCCTGACCGAGGGCGCGACCCGCACCCAGGGAACGAACACCACGCCCACGGGGCTCTACGCGCTCCCGTACGCCTTCGGGATCCGCCGCGCGCCGGCCGGAACGGCCTACGGGTACCGCCGGGTGACGGACCGTTCGTGGTGGTGCCAGGACAACGCCTCCAGCGCCTACAACCGCTGGGTGGAGCCGCTGCCCGCGGACTGCGCGCCGGGCGAGGCCGAGCACCTGGTGAAGTACGAGAAGCAGTACGCGCACGCGCTGCTCATCGCCTTCAACTACGACGAGCCGGTGCGCGGCCGGGGAGCGGGCATCTTCCTGCACGTCAACGGCAAGGGCTCGACGGCCGGTTGCGTGTCCGTGCCGGAGCGGGCGATGCGGGAGATCCTGCGCTGGGCGAACCCGCGGCGCCGACCGCACATCGCGATCGGCACCGCGTCGGGGGCCCTGTCCGTGACCCGGTACTAGCCACCGGGTCACGGGCGGGGCTCGGGGTCAGCTCTCCTTCTGCGCGAGGCGCAGGAGGTGGTCGGCGAGCGCCTGGCCGCCGTCCGGGTCGCGGCTGATCAGCATGAGGGTGTCGTCACCCGCGATCGTTCCGAGGATCGCCCTCAGTTCGGCCTGGTCGATCGCCGAGGCGAGGAACTGGGCCGCGCCCGGCGGGGTGCGCAGGACCACGAGGTTGGCGGAGGCCTCCGCCGAGATGAGCAGTTCCCCGGAGAGGCGCCGCATGCGCTCCTCCTTCGCCGACTCCCCCAGCGGTGCCTGCGGGGTGCGGAAACCGCCCTCGCTGGGCACCGCGTAGATCAGCTCGCCGCCGGTGTTGCGGATCTTCACCGCGCCCAGCTCGTCGAGGTCGCGGGAGAGCGTCGCCTGGGTGACGCTCAGCCCGTCGTCGGCGAGCAGCTTGGCCAGTTGGCTCTGGGAGCGGACCGGCTGCCGGTTGAGGATGTCCACGATCCGGCGGTGGCGGGCGGTGCGGGTCTGCGGGACCGCCGGGCCGCCGTGCTCGTTGTCCTGCGGCTGACTCATCGTCGTCTCATTCTCCGGATCGGTCCCCATGGGCTGCGTCGAGGATGCCGGGCAGTGCCCGGAGGAACGCGTCCACCTCGGCCTCCGTGAGCACGAACGGCGGCATGAGCCGTACGACGTCGGGGGCGGGCGCGTTGACCAGGAAGCCGGCGTCCTGAGCCGCCTGCTGCACGCGGGGTGCGAGCGGCTCGGTCAGCACGATACCCAGCAGGAGACCGGAGCCGCGGACGTGGGAGACGAGCGGGTGTGCGGAGGATTCGATTCCGGAGCGCAGCCGTTCGCCGCTCTCCTTGACCCGGTCCAGCAGTCCGTCGTTCGCGATGGTGTCGATCACCGCGAGGCCGGCCGCGCAGGCGACCGGGTTGCCGCCGAAGGTGGTGCCGTGCTGACCGGGCTGGAGCAGGTCGGCCGCGGCGCCGAAGGCCGCGACGGCGCCGATCGGCAGGCCGCCGCCGAGGCCCTTGGCGAGGGTGACGAGGTCGGGCTCCACGCCCTCGTGGGCCTGGTGCTCGAACCACTGGCCGCAGCGGCCGATGCCGGTCTGCACCTCGTCGAGCACGAGCAGGGTGCCGGTGGCCCGGGTGATCTCCCTGGCGGCCGTCAGGTACCCGGCGGGCGGCACGACGACGCCGTTCTCGCCCTGGATCGGTTCGATGACGACGATCGCGGTCTCCTCGGTGACGGCGGCCCGCAGGGCCTCGACGTCTCCGTACGGGACGTGCGTGACGTCGCCCGGCAGCGGCAGGAAGGGCTCCTGCTTCTTCGGCTGGCCGGTGAGCGCGAGCGCGCCCATGGTCCGGCCGTGGAAGCCGCCGTCGGTGGCGACCATGTGGGTCCGCCCGGTCAGCCGGCCGATCTTGAAGGCCGCTTCGACCGCCTCCGCACCGGAGTTGCAGAAGAACACCTTGCCGGGGCGGCCGAAGAGCTGGAGCAGCCGCTCGCCGAGCGCGATGACCGGCTCGGAGGCGAAGAGGTTCGAGACGTGCCCGAGGCTCTGGATCTGCGTGGTGACGGCCTCGACGATCGCCGGGTGGGCGTGGCCGAGGGCGTTGACCGCGATGCCGCCGACGAAGTCGGTGTACTGCTTGCCGTCCGCGTCCCAGACCTGGGCGCCCTCACCGCGCACGAGGGCGAGTGCGGGGGTGCCGTAGTTGTTGGTCAGCGCACCCTGCCAGCGGGTCCGGTAGTCCTCGTTGCCCGTCACTTCGTTCCCCCTTGCTGCTTGTCCGGCACGACCATCGTGCCGATTCCCTCGTCGGTGAAGATCTCCAGCAGGATCGAGTGCTGGACCCGCCCGTCGATCACGCGGGCGGTGCCGACGCCGCCGCGCACCGCGTGGAGGCAGCCCTCCATCTTGGGCACCATGCCGCTGGACAGCTCGGGCAGCAGCTTCTCCAGCTCGCTGACGGTGAGCCGGCTGATGACCTCGTCGCTGTTGGGCCAGTCCGCGTAGAGGCCCTCGACGTCGGTGAGGACCATCAGCGTCTCGGCGCCGAGTGCGGCGGCGAGCGCCGCGGCGGCCGTGTCGGCGTTCACGTTGTAGACGTGGTGGTCGTCGGCGCTGCGCGCGATGGAGGAGATGACCGGGATCCGGCCGTCCGCCAGGAGCGCCTCGATCGCGCCCGTGTCTATGGCCGTGATCTCGCCGACCCGCCCGATGTCGACGAGTTCGCCGTCGATCTCGGGGCTGTGCTTGACCGCGGTGATGGTGTGCGCGTCCTCGCCGGTCAGGCCGACGGCGAGCGGTCCGTGCTGGTTGAGCAGCCCGACCAGCTCGCGCTGGACCCGGCCCGCCAGGACCATCCGTACGACGTCCATGGCATCGGGCGTGGTGACGCGCAGGCCGGCCTTGAACTCGCTGACCAGGCCTTCCTTGTCGAGCTGCGCGTTGATCTGGGGGCCGCCGCCGTGCACCACGACGGGCTTGAGGCCGGCCTGCCGCAGGAAGACCACGTCCTGGGCGAAGGCCGCCTTGAGCTCGTCGTCGATCATGGCGTTGCCGCCGAACTTGATCACGACGATCTTGCCGTTGTGCCGGGTGAGCCACGGAAGGGCCTCGATCAAGGTCTCCGCCTTGGGCAGTGCCGTGTGCTTGCGTGCGGTGCTCATGAGGAGTACGCCGAGTTCTCGTGGACGTAGTCGGCGGTCAGGTCGTTGGCCCAGATGACCGCGGACTCGGAGCCGGTGGACAGGTCGGCGGTGATGCGGACCTCGCGGTCCTTCATGCTGACCAGGTCTCGGTCCTCGCCGACCGATCCGTTCTTGCAGACCCAGACGTCGTTGATGGCGACGTTCAGCCGGTCCGGGTCGAAGGCGGCCTTGGTGGTGCCGATGGCGGAGAGCACCCGGCCCCAGTTCGGGTCCTCGCCGTGGATGGCGCACTTGAGCAGGTTGTTGCGGGCGATGGAGCGGCCGACCTCGACCGCGTCGTCCTCGCTGGCCGCGCCGATGACCTCGATGCGGATGTCCTTGCTGGCGCCCTCGGCGTCGCCGATCAGCTGGCGGGCCAGGTCGTCGCAGACCGTCCGTACGGCCTCCGCGAACTCCTCGTACGCCGGCACCCGGCCGGACGCGCCGGAGGCGAGCAGCAGCACGGTGTCGTTGGTGGACATGCAGCCGTCGGAGTCGACCCGGTCGAAGGTGGTGCGGGTCGCGGCGCGCAGGGCCCGGTCGAGGGTCGCGCTGTCCAGGTCGGCGTCGGTGGTGAGGACGACGAGCATGGTGGCGAGGCCCGGGGCGAGCATGCCCGCGCCCTTCGCCATGCCGCCGACGGTCCAGCCGCCCCGGGAGGCGGTGGCCGTCTTGTGCACGGTGTCGGTGGTCTTGATGGCGATGGCCGCGGCCTCGCCGCCGTCCGCGGACAGGGCTGCCGCGGCGGTCTCGACGCCGGGGAGCAGCTTGTCCATGGGGAGCAGGACGCCGATCAGCCCGGTGGAGGCGACGGCGACCTCGCCCGCGTTGACGTCACCGCCCAGCGTCTCGGCGACCTTCTCGGCGGTGGCGTGGGTGTCCTGGAAGCCCTTGGGGCCGGTGCAGGCGTTGGCGCCGCCCGAGTTCAGGACGACCGCGGAGACGGTGCCGCCGCGCAGGACCTGCTCGGACCAGTGCACGGGGGCGGCCTTGACCCGGTTCGAGGTGAAGACACCCGCGGCGGCGAGCCGCGGTCCGTTGTTGACCACGAGGGCCAGGTCGGGATTGCCGTTCGCCTTGATCCCGGCGGCGATGCCCGCCGCCGTGAATCCCTGTGCTGCCGTGACGCTCAAGGTGCCACTCCGATCGTGGAAAGACCCAGGCTCTCGTGGAGCCCGAGGGCGATGTTCATGCTCTGGACCGCGCCGCCGGCGGTCCCCTTGGTCAGGTTGTCGATGGCGCTGATCGCGATGATGCGGCCGGCGGACCCGTCGTACGCGACCTGCACGTGGACGGCGTTCGAACCCTGGACGGACTTGGTGGTCGGCCACCGGCCCTCGGGGAGCAGCCGGACGAAGGGCTCGTCCGCATAGGCCTTCTCGTAGGCGGCGCGGAGCGATTCCGCCGTGGTGCCGGGGAGGGCCTTGGCGGAGCAGGTCGCGAGGATCCCGCGCGCCATGGGCACGAGGGTCGGCGTGAAGGAGACGGAGACCCGCTCCCCGGCGAGCGGGGTGAGGTTCTGCACCATCTCGGGGGTGTGGCGGTGGCCGCCGCCGACCCCGTACGGGGTGACGGTGCCCATCACCTCGGAGCCGAGGAGGTTGGTCTTGAGGGCCTTGCCGGCGCCGGAGGTGCCGGTGGCGGCGACGATCACGGCCTCGGGCTCGGCGAGGCGCGCCTGGTAGGCGGGGAACAGCGCGAGGGAGACTGCGGTGGGGAAGCAGCCGGGGACGGCGACGCGCTTGGCACCCGTGAGGGCGGCCCGGGCGCCGGGCAGCTCGGGCAGGCCGTAGGGCCAGGTCCCGGCGTGCGTGCCGCCGTAGAAGGCGTCCCAGTCGGCGGAGTCCTTGAGCCGGTGGTCGGCGCCCATGTCGATGACGAGCACGTCGTCGCCGAGTTGGGCGGCGACGGCGGCGGACTGGCCGTGCGGGAGCGCGAGGAAGACGACATCGTGACCGGCGAGCACCTCGGGGGTGGTCGCCTCCAGGGTCCGGTCGGCGAGCGGGCCGAGGTGCGGCTGCAGGTTGCCGAAGAGCTCACCCGCGTTGGAGTGGCCGGTCAGGGCACCGATCTCGACCTCGGGGTGGTTCAGGAGCAGGCGCAGGACCTCACCGCCCGCGTATCCACTCGCTCCGGCCACCGCTACACGTACCACCATCGGACCCTCCTCATCGATGGCATGACTATACGTATCGCCGCACGTTTATGCAAAGATCTTCCGGGTGCGTGCGATCCTGAGGAGCGTGACATCCCTGGAGGACCTCGTACGGCTGCGCCGCGCGCGAGACATGATGGACCGGGACTACGCGGAGCCTCTGGACGTCCCGGCACTGGCCAGAGTCGCCTTGATGTCGGCCGGGCACTTCTCCCGCAGCTTCCGTGCCGCCTACGGCGAGACGCCTTACAGCTACCTTATGACCCGCCGCGTCGAGCGGGCCAAGGCTCTGTTGCGCCGGGGCGACCTGAGCGTGACGGAAGTCTGCTTCGCGGTCGGCTGTACGTCGCTGGGCTCGTTCAGCTCGCGCTTCACCGAGCTGGTCGGCGAGAGCCCGAGCGCGTACCGGGCGCGCGAGCACGAGGCGGGCGCGGCGATCCCGGCGTGCGTGGCCAAGATCCGTACGCGTCCGGTGCGGGCTCCCGGCGGAACGGGCAGGATCGGAGAAGCGGATTCCGGCCCCGTCTCGTAGGTTCGGAGCCATGAACAGCATCAAGCTCTCGCAGTGCTTCATCGCCGTCGACGACCACGACAAGGCGCTCGCGTTCTACCGCGACGTCCTCGGCATGGAGGTCCGCAACGACGTCGGCTTCGAGGGGATGCGCTGGGTGACCGTCGGGTCCCCCGAGCAGCCGGACGTGGAGATCGTCCTCGAACCCCCGCTCGCGGACCCCAACGCCTCGCCCACCGACCGGCAGGCGATGGCGGAACTGCTGGCCAAGGGCCTGCTGCGCGGAGTGATCTTCCAGACGGACGACGTGGACGCCACCTTCGAGAAGATCAGCGCCGCGGGTGGCGAGGTCCTCCAGGAACCGATGGACCAGCCCTACGGGGTGCGCGACTGCGCCTTCCGCGACCCGGCCGGCAACATGCTCCGCTTCAACCAGCCGCGTGGCGCTTAGGCCTGCATGGCAGGTGGAGGAACATCCCGGCCATGGCGCCGATGAACGACCACGGCACCAGCAGCGCCGCGACGGTCGCGGCCGCCCGGGCGAACCCGGACGGTCGGGCGTGGAGGCACAACGGTGCGGCGACCACCGCTGCGGTCGCGAACGCGAGGCGAGGGGTGCCCTCGACCGCCCGCAGGACCAGCGGCAGCAAGGGAGTGGGCACGGCGAGCACCATCAGGGCGAACTGCCACGGATGAATGCTCTCGCGCGCAGTGGCCCGCGTGCCACACCCCCCGGCTCCGACGACTGGAACGCGTGCACGCTAGCGCAGCGGGTGCCGCACCCACACGTTCGGCTCGACGTAGACCGCGTAGCCCTGCTCCGGGACGCAGTGGACCGGGGCGAGGGCGCCCGGGACGTGGACGGGGCCCGGCTCGTCGAAGGGCAGGCCGGTCCACTCGCGCCACTGGTCGAGCGAGCCGTTGATCGTCATCGACAGCGGGGCCACCGAGTCGACGACCCCGCCCGCGCGGACGTGGACGCGCAGCCACGGGTCGTGCGGGAGCCCGTCCTCGCGCGTCCGGTACGCGTACTCGTGGATCGAGGCGTCAGGCTCGGCGGGCTTCCCGCTGGGGCGTACGGGGGCCACCGCCTCGGCGAATCCGCGGGCGCGGGCGTTCTCCCGCATGAAGGCGAGCATCCGGCCGGACAGCCCCTCGCCCTGCCGGTCGACGGCGACGCTGATCTCGATCGCGCTCACCGTGTCGGGCTCGACGCCGCGCCGCTGGTCGGAGAAGGCCCACATCAGGATGCGGTCCCAGCCCTGGGCGGGGAGCACCCCGTCGCGGCCCGGCGCGTGCTGCGCGAACGGCAGGCTGAAGCCCCGGGCGACGACGGTGTCGCCTTCGGTCGCGATCAGTACGTACTCGGGGAACTCGGCGACCATCCGCGGGTACAGCAGCCAGGCCAGCGCGTCGTGCTGCGCGAACTCGGGCCAGGAGTCCTTCATGTCCCAGAGTCGGCCCGCCAGTTCGGGGCGCTCCGCCAGCGTGGTGATCTCGATTCCGCTCATCCGGGCAGGCTAGACCGCCTCCCACCAGGCCCTCAACCGAATTGGACCGGGGCCTGGAGGGAGAGGTGCCAGCGCCCGGACCAGCCGGTGAGGGTCATCGTGGACAGCGGGCGGACGTCCACGTTCCAGTACGTCAGCGGGGGCGCCTTCAGCGCGTAGACCAGGGCCGCCCGGACCACCGAGGGCTCCGCCACCGCCACGATCGCGCCCCCGTCGTCCGCCGGCCGGGTGTCGAGCCAGCCGCCGATCCGCGAGATGAACGCGAGCAGGGACTCCCCGCCGTGCGGCGCCGCCCGCGGGTCGGTGAGCCACACGTCCACGGCACCCGGCTCGTGGGCGGTCACCTCGGCCAGGGTCAGCCCCCGCCAGCGGCCCATGTCGCACTCGCGCAGCGCCGGCTGGACGAGCGGCGCGTACCCGAGGGCCTGGCCGGTGGCCCGGCTGCGCGAGCTCGGCGAGCAGTAGCGCAGCTCGGCCGCGCCCAGCCGGGCGAGCTCGGGTGCGGCGCTCGCCACCGCGTGCCGGCCCGGACCGTCGAGGGGGCGGTCGTCGTCGAAGCGCTCGGCGAGCAGCGAGGAACCACGGGCTGCGGCAACGAGCGAAACCCGAACATGCATGCGGCGATGGTGAGCCCCGCGCCGCACGGGGTCAAGCGTCCTGACCGACCCCGCCCGGCGGCAGGGCCGCGCGCAGCCGCCGGACCGCCTCGACCAGTTCCCCCGGACCGGACACCCCGGCGAAACTCAGCCTGACGTGCGGACCCGGCGGTTCGGCGCAGAAGTACGGGCGCCCCGGCGACACCGCGACCCCCGCCCGCATGGCCTCCGCCGCGTACGCGGTGTCGTCGCCGGTCCCCGGCGGCCGCACCCACAACTGGTAGCCGCCGGTGGGCAGGTACGGCAGCGTCAGCCCGGGCAGCTCCCGCCGCAGCGCTCCGGCGAGGACGTCCCGGCGGTGACGCAGATCGGCGGCGACGGTGCGCAGGTGGCGGGGCCAGGCGGGGGCGCCCACGAGCTCCAGGGCGGCCTCCTGGAGCGGGCGGGCCACGAAGAAGCTGTCGACCACCTGGATGGCGCGCAGCCGGTCCACGACCGGGCCGCGGGCCGCGATGGCGCCCACCCGCAGGCTGGGCGAGGTGGGCTTGGTCAGCGACCGGACGTGCACCACCACCCCGTCCGCGTCCTCGGCCGCCAGGGTCGCGGGCAGCGGCCCGTTGTCCTCGTGGGCCAGGTAGCGGGCGTAGTCGTCCTCCACCACGAAGGCGCCGGCGGCCCGCGCGATGCGCAGCACCTCGGGCCGCCGTTCCGCGGCCAGCACGGACCCGGTCGGGTTCTGGAACAGCGGTTGGCACACGAACACCCGCGCGCCCGTGGCCTCGAAGGCGGCGGCCAGCAGCTCCGGCCGGACCCCGTCCGCGTCCACCGGGACGGGCACCGGCCGGCATCCGGAGGCCCGGGCGATGGCCAACAGCCCGGGATAGGTCGGCGACTCCACCAGGATCGGGGCCCCCGGCGGGGCGAGCGCCCTCATGGCCGCGGCCAGCGCGCTCTGCCCGCCCGCGGTGATCAGCACGTCCGCGGCGACGACCGCGCCGCCGATCTCCCGGGCGAACCAGTCGCGCAGCTCGGGCAGCCCCTCGACCGGAGGCCGCCCCCAGGCCCCGGGGCGCCGCCCGGCCCGGGCCAGGGCGGCGGCCATGGCCCGCTCGGGCTGGAGGGAGGGGTGCAGGTAGCCGCCATTGAGTTCGATGACCCCGGCCGGCGGCGCGGCCAGCGAGACGAGGACCCCGCCGGCGTCGACGGAGCGCGGGACGATGTCCCCGGCCCCTTCCGCGCTGAGCGCCACCTCCTGCCAGGAGGTGTCCCCGGCCGCCTGCACCGCCGTGCGCGGCCGGGCCCGGAAGACCCCGGAGCCGGGGCGGGTGACGACCAGCCCCTCGGCGGCGAGTTGCGCGAGCGCCCGCGAGACGGTGACCGGGCTGACCCGGTAACGCTCGACCAGGGCCCGACTCGACGGCAGCTTTCCACCAATCGAGTAGCGGTTGAGTTCGGACCGCAGCGAATCCGCCAACTCCGCCACGCTGCTACGCTCATACATGACAGCACACAATAGCGCTACTCGCCCGACCACGATAGCGGTGACGAGCCCGCTCTCCGGATCGCTCGGCCGCGGCACGGTCCTCGCCTCGCTCGGCGTCTTCGCCTTCTCGCTGACCTTCCCCGCCACGGCGTGGGGTCTGCGGAGCTTCGGACCGTGGTCGCTGGTGTCCCTGCGCAGCGTGCTCGCGGCCGTCATCGCGGGCGGGTTCCTGCTCGCCCTGCGCGTGCCGCTCCCCCGCCGCGAGCACCGGGTGGGCCTCGCCGTCGTCGCCGCGGGCGTGGTCGTCGGCTTCCCGATGCTGACCACGCTCGCCCTCCAGACCTCCACGACCTCGCACGCCGCCGTCGTGGTCGGACTGCTGCCGCTGACCACCGCCGCGCTGTCCGCCGTGCGCACCGGCGCCCGCCCCTCGCGCACCTTCTGGATCGCGGCCGTCGCCGGCGCCGTGGTCGTGCTCGGCTTCACCCTCGGCCAGAGCGGCGGCGCCCTCTCGCTCGGCGACGGCTACCTGTTCGCCGCGCTGCTGGTGTGCGCGGCCGGGTACACCGAGGGCGGGCGCCTCGCGCGGCTGATGCCGGGCTGGCAGGTGATCGGCTGGGCCCTGGTGCTGTGCCTGCCGCTGAGCCTGGCCGGTTCCGCGATCGGTCTCGCGTACGAGCCGGTGCACCTCACCGGCCAGGGTCTGGCGGGCCTGATCTGGGCCGCGGCGGGCTCCACCTTCCTCGGGCTGTACGTCTGGTACCGCGGCATGGCCGAGATCGGCGCCCCGCGCGCCAGCCAGCTCCAGCTCGCGCAGCCGCTGCTGACGCTGGTCTGGTCGGTGGCGCTGCTCGGCGAGCACCTCTCCCCGGCCGCCCCGGCCGCCGCCTGCGCGGTCCTGGTCTGCATCGCGGTGACCCAGCGGGTCAAATGACCCCGAGTCGACCTAAACTGCTAGCACCGGATCGGACCGCCACCGAGGAGGTCAGTTATGCGAGCGACCGAGGGCGACCAGCTGGTGCAGCACGGCCGGGTCGTGGGACAGCACGACAAGATCGGTGAGATCACTCAGGTACTCGGAGAGAACGGCACGCCTCCCTACCGGGTCCGTTTCCAGGACGGCCACGAGGCGGTCATGTCTCCGGGCCCGGACTGCGTCGTGAAGCACCCGGCGGAGCCCGCACACTGACTCAGGCAGGCGTCGCCGGCGTCGGGTAGTGATCGGCGACCACCCTGGCCATCGCCCCATTGGGGTCCGCGGCCACGTTCTTGGCGGAGAACCAGACGTGGCCGCGGACCTGCGGGTACTTCCTCGCGAACGTCACGTGCCGGGACATCTCACGCGGATCGCGCCAGGCCGCGGTGGAGCTGTCGGCGTTGCACTGGTAGAGCGCCTCCCCCACGTACAGCCGTACGTTCGTGCCCGCCACGGTGCGCGCCCACCAGGGGACGAGGGCCTGGTAGTCGGCGGTCGGGTGCCCGATGTACCAGTACGCCTGGGGCACGACGTAGTCGATCCAGCCCTCCTTGACCCACTTGCGGGTGTCCGCGTACAGGTCGTCGTACGTCGCCACGCCGGCCCGCGTCGGTGACCCGAGCGGGTCGGTGTCGGAGTTGCGCCACACCCCGAACGGGCTGATGCCGAACCGGACCGCGGGCCGCAGCGTGCGCAGTCGCGCGGACATCTCGCGGACCAGGGCGTCGGTGTTGGAGCGGCGCCAGGCGGCTCGGGATTCGAAGTCGCCGCCGTGCTCCTCGTAGGCCTCGTCGTCGTCGAAGTACTCCCCCTCCACCGGGTAGGGGTAGAAGTAGTCGTCCCAGTGCACCCCGTCGACCGGGTACCGGGTGACGGCGTCGAGCATGGCGTCCTGCACGAAGCGCCGCACCTCGGGCATGCCGGGGTTGTACAAGAGCTTCCCGCCGTACTCGACGGTCCAGTCGGGGTTGCGCCGGGCCGGGTGGCCTTCCGCCAGCAGGTCGAGGTCGGTGTGGTTGGCCACGCGGTACGGGTTGAACCAGGCGTGCAACTGCAGCCCGCGGGCGTGCGCCTCGGTGACGGCCGTGCCCAGCGGGTCCCAGCCCGGGTCCTCCCCCTGCCGCCCGGTCAGCCACTGCGACCAGGGTTCCAGCCGCGAGGGCCACAGCGCGTCGGCCGCCGGCCGCACCTGGAGGATCACCGCGTTGAGCCGCCGCTTGACGGCCGTGTCGAGCAGGGAGATCAGCTCGGCCCGCTGCCGGGAGGCGGAGAGCCCGGCCCGGGATGGCCAATCCACGTTCGAGACGGTGGCGATCCACATCCCCCGGAACTCGGCGGGGGTCGCCCGGGCCAGGATCCCGCCGGGCGGCGGCGCCGATGTCCTCGGGGCGGCCGCGGCGCCCGGCCCGGCCGTGGCCGCCGCGATCACCCCCGCCGCTCCCGCCAGCAGTTCCCGTCGACCGATGCGCGCCATGTGACTGCTCCGTTTCACCGAGTGACATTGGACGGTGTGACCCAGCATGCCCGCCCCGGCCCGCCGCCCGGCGCAAGGTCGGGAGTAACGTCGGGGGGCGTGGCGGGCGCCGGAATCGTACGGGGGACCCGCCGACGGATGAGCAGCGAAAGGCACGAAGTGACTGACCTCCCTTCCGACATCACACGGGTCGGCGTAGTGGGCTGTGGCCAGATGGGCGCGGGTATCGCGGAGGTGTGCGCCCGCAGCGGCCTTGAGGTCAAGGTCGCCGAGACCACGGGCGAGGCCCTGGAGATCGGACGTACCCGGCTGTACAACTCGCTGACCAAGGCCGCCGAACGCGGCAAGATCACGGAGGAGGAGCGGGACGCCACCCTGGCCCGCCTCACCTTCACCACCGACCTCGGCGAGTTCGCCGACCGCGACCTCGTCATCGAGGCCGTCGTGGAGAACGAGCAGGTCAAGACGGAGATCTTCCAGATCCTCGACCAGGTGATCACCCGCCCGGACGCGATCCTGGCCTCCAACACCTCCTCGATCCCGCTGGTCAAGCTGGCCGTCGCCACCTCGCGGCCCGACCAGGTCATCGGCATCCACTTCTTCAACCCGGCCCCGGTGCAGAAGCTCGTCGAGCTGATCCCCGCGCTGACCACGGGCGACGAGACGATCAAGCGCGCCGAGGCCCTGGTGCGGGACGTGCTGGGCAAGCACGCCGTCCGCGCCCAGGACCGTTCCGGTTTCGTGGTCAACGCGCTCCTCGTCCCGTACCTGCTGTCGGCGATCCGGATGTTCGAGTCCGGCATCGCGAGCCGCGAGGACATCGACAACGGCATGGAGCTCGGCTGCGCCCACCCGATGGGCCCGCTGAAGCTGTCGGACCTGATCGGCCTGGACACCATCGCCTCCATCGCCGACTCCATGTACGCCGAGTACAAGGAGCCGCTGTACGCCGCTCCCCCGCTGCTCCAGCGGATGGTCGACGCGGGCCGCCTGGGCCGCAAGACGGGCTCCGGTTTCTACCCGTACGGCTGATCCCGGCGGACCCCTAGGGCCGGCCGCCCAACCTGAGGTGGTGCAGGAGCAGCAGCCCGGCCGCCATGTTGGCGGCCGGGATCTCACCGCGCGCGATCATGTCCGGCACCAGCTTGAGCGGGACCCACTCGCGCCGTGAGGACTCGAAGTCGTCCTCGGGAGGGCCGACGTACGTGGCCCCGTCCGCCCAGTACAGGTGGTGGCGGGCGTCGGTCAGCCCGTTGGACGGTTCCACGGTCATCAGGTGGTGGAGCGGGCCGGGCCGCCAGCCCGACTCCTCCTCCATCTCGCGGGCCGCCGCCGATTCGACGCACTCCCCGTCCTCGACCACCCCGGCGGGCAGCTCCCACCCCCAGCTGTCGGTGATGAAGCGGTGGCGCCACAGCAGCAGCACCTCGTTCGCCTCGTTGACGGCCGTCGCGACGGCCACCGGGCGCAGCCGGATGACGAAGTGGTCCAGGTGCCGGCCGTCGGGGAGTTCCACGTCCGCGAGGTTCACGTCGAACCAGCGGTTCTTGTACACGGTCTGCTCACTCAGGTTCGTCCACTGCACGGTCCTGCCGCCTTCCGTTCGGAACTGGTGGCAACATGGCAGCAGTTCGCGCCGTCACAGGGGAACGCGCAGCGCCCCGTCGATGAGCTCCGCGGTCTCCTCCGCACCGGAACAACCGCTGGTCAGCAGCTGTTCGCGGACCGCCCGCAACCGGTCCCGCAGGCGCAGCGACTCCATCCCCCTGGCCCGGTGGGCCATTTCGGCCGCCGCCGCCACCGCCCGGTCGGCCTCGCCCTGCCGCAACTGGATCTCGCACAGCATCGCCAGCCGGTGCACCCGCCCCCGGTCGTGGGCGGGGGTGCCGACGGCCGCGGTGGCCTGCTCGTGGGCCGCGGACAGGTCCCCGAGGCTCAGCAGCGCCTCGGCCACCTGCACGTTGACCAGGCCGGGCTGTACGTAGCCCGTCTCGTCCGGCTCGCTGCCCGGCCGGATCCGCTCGGCGGCGGCCTCGGCGCTGCGGATGCACTCCAAAGCCGCCGCCGTGTCCCCGAGTTGGGCGTACGCCTTGGCCTGCATCGCGTAGAGGTCGGAGGCCAGGGCCGGGGTGGTGTGCCGGCCGGCGGCGCGCAGTGCGGCCTCGGCGAAGGCGACGGCCTGGCGGTACTCGCGCAGGTGCAGGCACTGGTTGACGATCAGCGCGATCACGTACGCCCCGAGTCCCCGGTCCCCGCTCGCCTTCGCCAGCCGCAGCGCCTGGTGGAAGTAGCGCTGGGCGAGCCCGTGCGCGTCCGAGTCGTACGCGCAGATCCCCGCCACCGCCACGAGGGAGCCGGTGGCCCGGTGGAGCCGGCGGCCGAGGTCGTCGGAATAGCTGCCGCGCAGCATCGGCGCGGTCTCGGTGCCGAGGAAGCGCACGATCCGGTCCCGGGTGGCCACCCCGCCGGCCCGGCGGTACATCAACTCGTAGTGCGCGCGGGCCGCCTTGAGGATCTCGATGTGCTCGGGCCCGATCCGGTCGGGACCGTCCCGCGACACGTCGGCGTCCTCGGGCGGGTTCTCCCACTCCCACACCGGGATGACCGCGGGGGTCCCGGTGACGGCCTCCGCGGTGAGCAGGTGCGGCCGCGCCTGCCCGTCCGACCGCCACAGGGCTGCCGCCCGGTCCACGAACCCGCTCAGCGGCGAGGCCCCCGGCGGGGCGGCCTGGCCGGGCACCCCGAGCCCGATGTCGTCCAGCCCCACGGGTCTGCGCAGCCGGCCGCCGAGCACCTCGCAGATCAGGTCGGGGACCTGGCCGCGGGGGCGCTGGCCCTTCAACCACCGGGTGACGGCGGTGTGTTCGTAGCGCAGGGCGAGACCGCGGGTACGGCCCGCCTGGTTCACGTACGCGGCGAGTCCGGCATGGGACATGCCCGCCTCCGAGAGGAGGGCGTCGAGCAGGACATTGGGCTGCATGGGCCGCTCCCGGGGCTCGTCGCTCCCAGGCTAGTGGGTGCGGGGTTCACACGGGGTGTGAACCAAGTACGCGCATAAATGCGATACGCACTCTGCCGCACGGGCCGCGCGGAGCGCTTCACTTAAGGGCCTCGCCAAAGAGGCAGCCCGGGTCGTCGGCTCCCCCTCGTACAGTGCGACGACCCGTCACAGCGCCGCCCGTCCTGCTGTCTGCCCGACACTCCACGGCAGGCGGGCGGCGCCGTCCGGCTCCGCCGGGTCCTGGTTGGTCGCCGGGGCCCGGCCGAGCCGGACCTCCCGGGGCTCTGCCCCGTCTCCCGCACCCAGCGCCGGTGCGGCACCGCTCCTGGGGCTCCGCCCCAGACCCCGCGCCTCAAACGCCGGCGAGGCTGGGTGTTCCAGCCCCGCCGGCGTTTGAGGCGCGGGGGTTCGGGGGCGGAGCCCCCGACAGCGGCGCCGCGGAAGTGCACGGCGGTCACCGAAACGGGTGAGGGGCGTACCCGGAGAACCAGGTACGCCCCTCAGAGGAACTACGGCACTACGCGCCCCGGAGCACCGCCCCGGTCCGCTCGCCCGCGAGGGCAACGGCCGCGTCACGGGCCGCCGTGGACTCCTCCGCCGTCAGCGTGCGGTCCGCCGCGCGGAACCGCAGCGCGTACGCCAGGGACTTCTTGCCCTCGCCCACCTGCGCACCGGTGAACACGTCGAACAGCCGCAGCGACTCAAGCAGCTCGCCCGCGCCCTTGCGCAGCGCGGCCTCCACCGCCGACGCCGGGACCGACGCGTCCACGATCAGCGCGACGTCCTGGGTAGCCACCGGGAAGGAGGAGATCCGGGGCGCCCGCAGGGCCTCGCCGCCGGCCGCCGCGAGGCGGTCCAGGTCGAGCTCCATCGCGCAGGTACGGGCCGGCAGGCCCATGGCCTTGACCACGCGCGGGTGCAGTTCACCGGCGTGGCCGATGACCGTCTCCACCCCGTCCAGGGTGACGAGCAGCTCGGCGCACCGGCCCGGGTGCCACGGGCCGTACTGGCCCTGGCGGACCACCAGCTCGGCACCGGCCTCGACGGCCAGCGCACGCGCCGCCTGGACCGCGTCGGCCCAGTCGGCCGGACGGCCCTTGCCCCACCAGCCGGCCTGCTCGCGCGCGCCGGCCAGCACGACCGCGGCGTACCGCGGCTGCGCGGGCAGGGCCGCGTTCAGGGTGGCGATCTCCTCGTCCGTGGGACGCCGGTCGACGGGCAGCCGTACGGCCACCCCCGGCCGGTCGCCGGCCCGGAAGACGGAACCGGTCTCGAAGAGCGCGAGGTCGTGGCTGCCCCGGCTGTCGTTGCGGCGCAGCGCGCCGAGCAGACCCGGCAGCAGCGTGGTGCGCAGCGCCGGCTCCTCGTCGGAGATGGGGTTGACCAGCTTGACGACCTGGCGGCTCGCGTCGTGCGCGGGCAGCTGGAGCTGGTCGAAGACGCCCTCGCCGATGAACGGGTAGCTCAGCGCCTCGACGTAGCCCGCGCCGGCCAGCGCTCGGCCCACCCGGCGGTGCAGCTGCTGCCGGGCGGTCAGACCGCGGCCGGACGGCACCTGAGGGAGGGTCGACGGGAGGTTCCCGTAGCCCTCCAGCCGGATGACCTCTTCGGCGAGGTCGTTGGGCGCGGCGAGGTCGGGCCGCCACGACGGGACGGTGACGACGAGCTCGTCCTGGCCGTAGACGTCGCAGCCGATCTCCTGGAGGCGGCGCACGACGGTCTCGCGGCCGTAGTCCATGCCCGCGACCCGGTCCGGGTGGTCCGCGGCCATCGCGATGGTGCGCGGCGCACCCGGGGCGGTGACCGCGGTGACGCCCGCCTCGGCGGTGCCGCCCGCGAGCAGCACGAGCAGGTCGACGGTCCGCTGCGCGGCCGCGGCGGCGGCCTGCGGGTCGACGCCCCGCTCGAAGCGCTTGGACGCCTCGGAGGACAGCTTCAGACGGCGGGCGGTGCGCGAGATCGACACGGAGTCGAAGTGCGCGGCCTCGACGACGACCTCGGTGGTGCCGGTGACGGCGCCCGTCTCGGGGTCGGTGACGGAGTCGGCGATCTCGGTGTTGGCACCGCCCATGACACCGGCGAGACCGATCGGCCCGCTGTTGTCGGTGATCACCAGGTCCTCGGCGTCGAGCGTGCGCTTGACCCCGTCGAGGGTGGTGAACTTCTCGCCCTGCTCGGCGCGGCGGACACCGATGGCGCCGTCGATCCGCGAGCGGTCGTAGGCGTGCAGCGGCTGGCCGAGCTCCAGCATCACGTAGTTGGTGATGTCCACGGCGAGCGAGATCGGGCGCATGCCCGCCTTCTGCAGGCGGCGGGTCAGCCAGATCGGGGAGCGCGCGTCGGGGTCGAGACCGGTGACGGTGCGCGCGGTGAAGCGGTCGCAGCCGGACGGGTCGTCGATCTTCACCGGGTAGCCGTACGAGTTCGGCGCCGGGACGTCGAGCAGCGCCGGGTCGCGCAGCGGCAGTCCGTACGCGGTCGCCGCCTCGCGGGCGACACCTCGCATGGACATGCAGTAGCCGCGGTCCGGGGTGATGTCGATGTCGAGGACCTCGTCGACGAGCTGGAGCAGCTCGATGGCGTCGGTGCCGACCTCGTGCTCCGGCGGCAGCACGATGATCCCGTGCGTACCGTCGTCGCCCATGCCCAGCTCGTCGCCGGAGCAGATCATGCCGTGCGAGGTGCGGCCGTACGTCTTGCGCGAGGCGATCGCGAAGTCGCCGGGCAGCACGGCGCCGGGCAGGACCACGACGACCTTGTCGCCGACGGCGAAGTTCCGTGCGCCGCAGACGATCTCCTGCGGCTCACCGGTGCCGTTGGCGGAGCCGACGTCGACCGTGCAGAAGCGGATCGGCTTGCGGAACCCTTCGAGCTCCTCGATGGTCAGCACCTGACCGACGACGAGGGGGCCCTTGAGGCCGGCGCCGAGCTGCTCGACGGTCTCGACCTCGAGGCCGGCGTCGACGAGCTTGGCCGCCACGTCACGGCCGGTCTCGCCCGCGGGGAGGTCGACGTACTCCCGCAGCCAGGAAAGCGGGACGCGCATCAGATCTCACTCCCGAACGGCCGGGTGAAACGAACGTCACCCTCGACCATGTCTCGCATGTCTTCGACGTTGTGGCGGAACATCAGCATCCGCTCGATGCCGAACCCGAAGGCGAACCCGCTGTACTTCTCGGGGTCCACACCGCAGGCCACGAGCACCTTGGGGTTGACCATGCCGCAGCCGCCGAGCTCGATCCAGCCCTCGCTGGAGCAGGTACGGCACGGGCGGTCGGGGTTGCCCACCGACTCGCCGCGACACACGTAGCACTGCATGTCCATCTCGGCGGACGGCTCGGTGAAGGGGAAGAAGTGCGGGCGCAGGCGCGTGGTGGTGCCCTCGCCGAAGAGCTCCTGGACCATGTGGTCCATGGTGCCCTTGAGGTCCGCCATGGTCAGGCCCTCGTCCACGGCCAGCAACTCGACCTGGTGGAAGACGGGGGTGTGCGTCGCGTCGAGCTCGTCGGTGCGGTACACCCGGCCCGGGCAGACGATGTAGACGGGGGGCTTGCGCTCCAGCAGCGAGCGCGCCTGCACCGGAGAGGTGTGGGTGCGCAGCACGACACCGGACTCGTCGCCCTCGGTGCCCTCGGGGCCCTGGACGAAGAAGGTGTCCTGCATCTGGCGTGCCGGGTGGTCGGGCGTGAAGTTGAGGGCGTCGAAGTTGAACCACTCCGCCTCGACCTCGGGGCCCTCGGCGACCTCGTACCCCATGCCCACGAAGATGTCCGCGATGCGGTCCATCAGCGTGGTCAGGGGGTGGCGGGCGCCGGCGGGGACGCGGTCGTAAGGCAGCGTGACGTCCACGGCCTCCTCGACCAGCACCCGCTCGTCGCGCTCGGCCTCCAGTTGGACCGTGCGGGCCCCGAAGGCCTTGTTCACGGCGCCGCGGGCCTGGCCCATGCGCTTGCCCACCTCGGCCTTGGCCTGGGGCGGCAGGGCGCCGATCTCGCGGTTGGCGAGCGCCAGGGGCGAGCGGTCGCCCATGTGCGCGGTCTTCGCCTCACGCAGCGCGTCGAGGTCGCCGGCGGACGCGAAGGCGGCGAGCGCCTCGTCCCGCATGCGCTCGATCTCTTCCGGTTTCAGTGCCTCGACCTCGACAGGGTCGTACGACTTGTTCGGTGCCGACATCTCTTCCCGTACTTCCGATGGCTGGCTGGTGGTCCCGCGCGCGACTCGAGAAGTTCGTCACCGGGACACAAAGGTGCCAAAGGACGAGTCTAAAGGCCGCCGGGGGTGAAGGAGCCCGTGGGCCGCCCGGCAAGACTCTCCGCAGGGTTACTGCGTGAGGTAGGCCGGGGCGCTCACGGGCAGGATAAATCGGAACTCGGCGCCGCCGCCGGGGCCGCGGCCGACCGTGATGGTGCCGCCGTGTGCCTCCACGATGCCCTTGACGATGTAAAGGCCCAGGCCGGTGCCGCCGCGCTTGCTCCCCCGCCAGAAACGGGTGAAGACGCGGCTCATCGACTCCTCGGGGATCCCGGGGCCTTCGTCGGTCACGGTGACGGCGGTTCCCTTCTCATGCGGCATTACGTCGATGGTGACCGTTCCCTCTCCGTGCCGCACCGCATTTTCCAGCAGGTTGCCCAGGATCTGGTCGATCTTGTCCGGGTCTGCCCACAGATCGGGCAGCGGACGGCTGACGCTGACGAGGAACCGCTCCGGTTCCTGTCCGTTGGCGGTCAACGCCTGCACGTGGCGGCCGACGGCGGTGGCGATGTCCACCGGCTGGCGGCGGACCTCCAGGCGGCCGGAGTCGATCCGGGAGATGTCGAGGAGCTCGGCGATCAGGCGGGTGACCCGGTTGGCGTCGGCGTCGACGGTCTCCAGCATCAGCCGCTTCTGGTCGTCGGTGAACCGCTCCCATTTGGCGAGGAGCGTCGCGGTGAAGCCCTTGACGGAGGTCAGCGGGGAGCGCAGCTCGTGGGCGACGGTGGCGATCAGCTCGGCGTGGCTGCGCTCGGTGCGACGGCGGGCCTCGGTGCCGCGCAGGGTGACGACGAGGCGGCGCAGCGGGCCCGTGGGGTGCGTACGGACGTAGCTGGCCGACACGAGCACCTCGCGGCCGCCGGGGAGCAGGAGGTTCCGTTCGGGCTGTCCGCGGCGGGTGGCGAGTCCCCCGTACGGGTCGGTCAGCGCCCACCAGCGGCGGCCTTCGAGGTCCTCCAGCGGGAGGACCCGGTCGATGCGGATTCCGAGGGCCTCGTGCGCCGCGATGTCGGTGATGCGGGCGGCCGCCCGGTTGAAGCAGATCACGCGGCCGGTGTCGTCGGCGACGACCAGCCCGTCGGGCAGCTCGTCGGGGTCGACCCCGAAGCCGTGCCCTTCGTCGCCGCGCACGCCGTGGGAATCACGGGCGTCACCTGCGTCACCTGTTGCGAGGGTGTCAGGGGTGTCACCGGCTTCTTGGGCCGCACGGGCGGACCCACGACCGGACCCGGAGCCGGCGGCGGCCCGCGCCGGGACCCCGATGCGGGCGGCCGCGCCCGGGAGGGGCCCGGCCGGCGGCTGCGCGCGGTCGCGGGCGCGTCCGGCCGCCTGCGGGGGTACTCCGCGCAGCCCGTCGGCCGCGGCCGGGGCTTCGGAGGCGCCCCGGAAACGCTCCGCGGCCGCGTCCGCGGCCCCCGCGGCCCCCGTGGCTCCCGGTGAGCTGTTCGTACCGACGGTCATGTCCCCGTACCCCACATCTCCGAGTGGCACAGTGGGCCCCCGGGCCGCCACAGTACTAGCTGGGGGTCACGGAGCGGCACCCTCCGGGCGCCCGCTGTGCACGCGCGGACGCGTAGAGGCACACGGCGGCGGCCGTCGCGAGGTTGAGGCTCTCGGCCTTGCCGTGGATGGGGACCCGTACGACGGCGTCCGCGAGCGCCCGCGTCTCCTCGGGCAGGCCCCACGCCTCGTTGCCGAAGACCCAGGCGGAGGGGGTGCCCATGGTGCCGGCGTCCAGCTCGGCGTCCAGGTCGTCCTCGCCGGCCCCGTCGGCCGCGAGGATCCGTACGCCCGCCGCGCGCAGCCCCTCGACGGCCTGCTCCACGGGGACGCCGACCGCCACCGGCAGGTGGAAGAGGGAGCCCACGGAGGCCCGTACGGACTTGGGGTTGTACAGGTCCACGGAGGCGTCGGTCAGGACGACGGCGTCGGCGCCGGCGGCGTCGGCGCAGCGCAGCACCGTGCCGGCGTTGCCGGGGTCGCGGACGTGCGCGAGGACGGCGACCAGCTTGGGCCGGGCCTTGAGGATCTCCTCGAACGGCGAGTCGAGGAAGTGGCAGACACCGACGAGGCCCTGTGGGGTGACGGTCTGGGAGACCTCGGCGAGCACCTCGTCGGAGGCGTGGTGCACGCGCGCGCCGGCCTTCCGGGCGGCTTCGACGATGTCCGCGTAGCGCTCGGCCGCCTCGACGGTGGCGAACAGCTCGATCAGGGTCGACGCGCCCTCGGCTCCGCGGTGCTCGACGGCCTCGCGGACCGCCTGGGGGCCCTCGGCGATGAACCGGCGCTCCTTGGTGCGGAAGTTGCGCCGCGCCAGGCGCCTGGCGGCGGCCACCCGCGGGGATCGGGGGGAGATCAGCTCGTCGGGGTGACCCATGTGTCTGCGGTTCTCTTTCGGTGTTCCGTGGCGGTGTGATGCCTGCAAAGCACACGGACCCGCAGGCGAATGCCTGCGGGTCCGTGGGGGCCGGCCGCGTGGAGCGGGCCGGCTAGCCCTTAGGCAGCAACCTTGGGGGCGTTGACGTCGGCCGGGAGGGCCTTCTGCGCGACCTCGACCAGCGCGGCGAACGCGTTGGCGTCGTTGACGGCGAGCTCGGCGAGGATCTTGCGGTCCACCTCGATGTTCGCGGCCTTCAGACCCTGGATGAGGCGGTTGTACGTCATGCCGTTCTGGCGGGCAGCGGCGTTGATGCGCTGGATCCACAGCTGACG
Organism: Streptomyces sp. NPDC002467; assembly: GCF_042889825.1. Taxonomy (NCBI): domain Bacteria; kingdom Bacillati; phylum Actinomycetota; class Actinomycetes; order Kitasatosporales; family Streptomycetaceae; genus Streptomyces; species Streptomyces sp. NPDC002467. Next base: position 275,518 of record NZ_JBIARJ010000009.1, read on the forward strand.
GAAGTCGCCCTTGCGCTTCTTGCGGTCGTTGAAGTTGTAGACCAGCGAGTGGGTGACCTGCTCCTTGGCCTTGCGGTACAGGCGCGAACGCTGACCGCGGTAGCCGGAGGCCGCCTCGAGGATCGCCCGGCGCTTCTTGTGGGCGTTGACTGCCCGCTTGACGCGTGCCACTTTTTACTCCTTGTAGCGGGGCCGTGGGTGTCTTCACACGACCCGGAAATTCGATGGGGTCCCGGTCTCGACGTTCATCCGCTCCCGGTGCGGGAGCGGAGACGTCAGATGCCGAGAAGCTTCTTGATCTTCGCGGCGTCGCCGGGAGCCATCTCCGCGTTGCCGGTCAGGCGGCGGGTGACACGGGACGACTTGTGCTCGAGCAGGTGGCGCTTGCCGGCGCGCTCACGGAGCACCTTGCCGGAGCCGGTGACCTTGAAGCGCTTCTTGGTACCGCTGTGAGTCTTGTTCTTCGGCATGGCGCCGTTATCTCCTCGTCGGTGGCGCTCCCTCGCCGGCCCGATGGGACCGGCGAGCGGGAGCGTCATGTTGTGTCGGGTGATTTCGAGACAGGCTGCCTCGGAATCAGGCCTCGGCGTTCGCCCCGTCGGCGGGCGCCTCGGTGACCTCGGATCCCTCGGTGGCGGTCGCCTCGACCGGAGCGGTCTCCTCGGAAGGAGCCTCCTCGTCGGTGGCGACGACACCCTGGCGCTCCGCCTTGCGGGCGGCCTGCGCCTCGCGGGCTTCGGCCATGGCCTCGGTCTTCTTCTTGTGCGGACCGAGGACCATGATCATGTTTCGGCCGTCCTGCTTCGGGTTCGACTCGATGAAGCCGAGCTCCTCGACGTCCGAAGCGAGACGCTGCAGCAGTCGGTAGCCGAGTTCCGGCCGGGACTGCTCGCGACCACGGAACATGATCGTGATCTTGACCTTGTCGCCCTGCTTGAGGAACCGAACGACGTGACCCTTCTTGGTGTCATAGTCGTGCGGGTCGATCTTCGGCCGGAGCTTCATTTCCTTGATGACCGTGTGCGCCTGGTTCTTGCGCGCCTCACGGGCCTTCATGGCCGACTCGTACTTGAACTTGCCGTAGTCCATGAGCTTGCAGACCGGCGGGCGTGCGGAGGCCGCTACCTCGACCAGGTCGAGGTCGTACTCCTGCGCGAGCTCAAGCGCCTTGGCAAGCGGCACGATGCCGACCTGCTCACCGCTGGGACCGACGAGTCGAACCTCGGGAACGCGAATCCGGTCGTTGATGCGGGGCTCGGTGCTGATGGATCCTCCTCGGTAGCACCACACGACTGCCTGGCAGGCAGCCGCTGACGTGTATTTCCGTCAGACCGACCGAGCGGGAGAATCAAAAAAGCCCCGCCGGGCACAGGCGGGGGCTCCAAAGCAACCGGAGCACCATCGCGTGCGAACCGCGGGGCGCAGTATCGGGCAGCTTTCCATCGTCCGTACGGAACGATGGATGCCGCCTGACCGGTGACCTGCCTCCCCGGAGGGTGGTCAGGTGGGAGAATCGGAGCCTCCACTTGTGGGCCGGGCACGCAGGTGTCCGGCCGGTCGAAGTACATACTAGCACCGTGCCTGGCAACCCGCTCCACGGCCTATCGTGGTGCGCATGACTGACGCGACGCCTTCCGCTTCCACTCCCGATTACGACGACATGACCCGCGACATCGCGGAGGTTCCGGCCGTCGAGGTCATCACCACGGTGGCCGTGCACCTGCTGAGCGCCGCGGCGGTCAACCTGGGCCTGGACAAGCCGGACTCCGAGCACAAGGACCTCGACGAGGCCCGCAAGCTGATCAACGCCCTGGCCGGTCTGGTGACCGCCAGCGCCACCGAGATCAGCTCCTTCCACGCCGCCCCGCTGCGCGACGGCCTCAAGTCGCTCCAGCTCGCCTTCCGCGAGGCCTCGATCGTCCCGGACGAGCCGGGTCAGGGTCCGGGCGAGAAGTTCACCGGCCCCGTCTACGCCTGATCCCCGCACTCCCCCGCGTACGAAGGGGCCGGGCCCGCCGGAACGTTCCGGCGGGCCCGGCCCCTTTTCGTCGTCCGTCCCCGGGTCAGCGGCTGAAGAGCGGCTGTCCCGGCGGGACCGGCCCGTCGGCCGGCAGCAGCGCCAGGTCCAGCCCGCGCACCAGTCGGGCGCGCAGCGTCTCGTCCGCCGCCAGCGCCCGCGCGACCCGGCCCGCGGCGGCGGGGGCCTCGGCGCCCGCCGCCAGGACCACGGCGAGGGTTCCGTCGGCGTCGGCGCCGCCCCGGCCCAGGTGGGCCCGGACCACGGCCGGCTCCGCCGCCACGGCGGCCCGTACGGCCTCCCGGACGGCGGGATCGGCCAGCGGGTCCGCGTCGGTGCGGCCTTCGGCGAGCGCGAGCAGCGCGGCGCCGGTCAGCTGGTAGGTGACCGGGCCGGCCAGGTCGAGCACCACGGTGTCGGCCTTCTCGTGCGCGGCGGCCGCCAGGGCCTGGTGCAGCGGGACGGCCACCGGGCGGGCGGCCGGGTCCCACAGCGCCAGCGAGGCGATCGAGGTGAAGGCGGGCAGCGCCCGCCGGTCGCCCGCCCGCAGCGTGGGGACGGCCATGTCGCTGGTCTTCTCGCGCTGGAGACCGGTCTCGGGGTCGGTCTCCACCTCGCCGAGCACGGCGACGACCGGGACCAGCAGCCGGGCGCCCTTCAGCGCCGCGAGCACCTCGGGCTCCTTGGCCCGGTCCTCGGACCAGGCGGCCAGGGCCGCGGTCAGCCGGGGGTCCGCGGAGCCGTCGTCGTCGGAGAAGCCCGGGTCGGGAATGTTCTTGTTCGCCACTTGTCCCACGTTCGCCTCGTTCGCCACGGTCGGTCCGACCCTACTGTGCGGAGAGCTCGTCCCGCCCCCGGGTGCCCCCGCGCGGGCGGCGGGCCAGTACGCAGGCCAGCGCGAGCAGCGCCGCGCCCAGGGCCGCCGCGGCCGGGGCGCCGAGCCGGGCCGCGCGCTCGGGCGGGCGGACCGGGTCGGGGCCGGCGCCGAAGTAGGTCCGCCCGGCCGGGACCGGGGTGGGCACCGGGGGCTGCGGGCGCATCGACTCCGCCTTCTGCAGGGCGGCGGCCGGGTCCACCATCCCGTGGCCGCGCGAGTCGTCGCGCCCGCCGGCCGGCGAGTCCGAGGCGGTCTCCTCCAGCAGCCGCTTGATCTGCGCCGGGGACAGTTCCGGGTGGGCGGCCCGGATCAGTGCCACGGCGCCGGAGACGAAGGCCGCCGCGGCACTGGTGCCCCAGCCCTCGTAGTAGGAACGGTCCGGGTCGGCGATGACCACGTCCACGCCGGGGGCGCTGACGGTCGCGTACCAGTTCCGGGTGGAGAACTTGGCCTTCCTGCCGCGCCGGTCGACGGCGGTCACCGCGATCACGCCCGGGTAGGCGGCCGGATAGGAGACGCGGTCGCCGCTCTCGCCGCCGTTGCCCGCCGAGGCGACGACGACCACGCCCTTGGAGAGCGCGTACTGGACGGCCTCGTCCTCGCCCGCCTCGTGGTGGGCGGAGTCGCTGTCGTCGCCGAGGGACAGGTTGATCACGTCGGCGCCGTGGTCGGCGGCCCAGCGGATCCCCTCGGCGAGGGCGCCGCCCTTGGACTCGCGGGCCTGGGCGCGGCCCGGGTCCCCCTCCTCCAGGATCACCCGGACCGGCAGGATCTTGGCCTGCGGGGCGACGCCGAGGACGCCCTGGCCCCGGTTGGGGCCGTGGCCGTGGCCGGCGATGATGCTCGCCATCGCGGTGCCGTGGCGGGCCCAGGCGCGGTCGCCCCGGCCGGCGCCCATGCCGACGAGGTCGGTGCCCTCCCGGACCTGGCCCGCGAGGTCGGGGTGGGAGTCGTCGACGCCGGTGTCGAGGACGGCGACGGTGACCCCGTCGCCGCGGGTGGTGCCCCAGGCCTCCTCGGCGCGCAGCGCCAGCAGGCCCCATTCGCGGTCCCGGATGGTGTCCGCTGCGGCGGTGGGCGCGCCGGCGCCGGTCGCGAGGAGGGTGGCGAGCGCGACGGCGACCGTACGGCCGGCCGCGCTCATCGGGTCTGCGCCGGGGTGGGCGGGCTGCTCATGGTGCGTACGGCGGCCGCGACGCGACCGGCGAGGCCGGTGGCCTCGTGGCCGAGGCCGGCCCGGGCGGCGGGGCTCGTGGCGTCCTTCTTCATCAGGTCCTCGGCGGGCAGGGGCGCTTCCAGGTGGCGGCCGTCGGCGAAGGCGGACACCGTGTAGAGCACGACGGGGGCGTCGGGGAGCACGGACGCGGTCCAGGCGGCGCGTTGTGCGTCGGCGAAGCCGTAGGCGGGCGGGGCGGTGAACCGCCCCGTGAGCGCGGCCATCGCGGGGGCGTCGGCCGGGGTGAAGACCAGGCCGACGGTGATCAGGGAGCTGCCGGTGGCGTCGGTGTAGGTGGCGCGGAGCACACGGGTGCAGCCGGTGGCGGCCAGCAGGTGCTGCCACTCGGAGGAGAGCGCGACCGGACAGTCGGCGTCGGGGGCCAGAGCGGTACGGGTCCAGCTGCGGTCGGCGCCGCCGGGTCCGGCCGCGGGGCCGGCGAGGACGGGTGGCAGGAGGTCGTCCACGGGACTGGAGTGCCACAGCGAACGGGCCTTGCCGTAGGCGGCGTCGGCGGAGGGCGCGTGGTGCGTGGCGCGGTGCTCGGACCAGAAGGTGAGGCCGGCTCCGGCGAGGAGGCCGGTGCCGAGGGTCGCGCACACCGCCGCGGCCAGCACCCGTGCGGGGCTGCGGCGGGGCGGGGCGGGCGGGGGCCGGTCCGGGTCGGGCTCGGCCGTGACCGCGCTCCGCGGTGTCGTCGTGGTCATCCGGCGGCTCCGCCCCCCGTTCCGTACGGCTGCCTGCCCGCTACTTTACGGGGTGCGTACGCCGCCCCCGGTCCGCCGGAGGCGCCAAGACCCCTACCCACCGGTAGAGACCTCTGGCAAGCTGCCGCCATGTCTTCCGACCGGGCCCGGTACGACCGGGCGACCGCGCATCTCGACGCGCCGCTGGCCATCGTGGATCTCGACGCGTTCGACGCCAACGCCGACGACCTGGTTCGCCGGGCGGGCGGGAAGCCGGTGCGCGTGGCCAGCAAGTCCGTACGGTGCCGCGCGCTGCTGGAACGCGTGCTGGCGCGGCCCGGGTTCGCCGGGATCATGTCGTACACCCTGGCGGAGTCGATCTGGCTGGCCCGGGCGGGCTTCGAGGACGTGCTGCTCGCCTATCCGTCCGTGGACCGGGCCGGGTTCGGGGAGCTGGCCGGGGACGCCAAGCTGGCCGGCGCCGTGACGGTGATGGTGGACGATCCGGCGCAGCTGGAGCTCATCGACCGGGCTCGGGACGGCGGCTCCGAGGAGATCCGCGTCTGCCTCGAACTCGACACGGCGCTGCACCTGTTCGGCGGGCGGGTCCGGGTCGGGGCGCGGCGCTCGCCGCTGCGGGATCCCGCGCAACTGGCCGAGCTGGCGCGGGTGGTGGCCGAACGGCCCGGGTTCCGCGTGGTCGGGCTGATGGCGTACGAGGGCCACGTCGCCGGGGTCGGGGACTCGCTGGTCGGCCGGCCGGTGCGTTCGCGCGCGATCCGGCTGATGCAGGGCGCGGCCCGCAAGGAGCTGGCGGCGCGCCGGGCGGCGGTGGTGCGGGCCGTCCGGGCCGTGGTGCCGGACCTGGAGTTCGTCAACGGGGGCGGGACGGGCAGCGTCGCCGAGACGGCGGCTGAGGACGCGGTCACCGAGATCGCCGCCGGGTCTGGGCTGTACCTGCCGAGGCTGTTCGACAACTACACGACGTTCAGCGGGCGTCCGGCGGCACTGTTCGCGCAGCCGGTGGTCCGGCGGCCCGGGGTGGGCGTGGTGACCGTCCTCGGGGGCGGGTACCCGGCCTCGGGCGCGGCCGGAGCCGACCGCTCGCCGGTGCCGTACCTGCCGCAGGGGCTGCGCTACGACCCCCAGGAGGGCGCCGGGGAGGTCCAGACCCCGCTGCTCGGCAGCCCGGCCGACGACCTGCTGATCGGCGACCGGGTCTGGTTCCGGCACGCGAAGGCCGGCGAGCTGTGCGAGCGGTTCGACACCCTGCACTTCGTCGAGGGCGACCGGGTGACGGGCAGCGCGCCGACGTACCGGGGCGAGGGGAAGACCTTCCTGTAGGCGGGCCGGGGCGACCGGTCGACCGGTCGCCCCGTCAGTAGACGGAGTCCGTCTGGTCCGGGACGACGCTCGCGTCGGGGCGCAGGACCGGGCCCTTGGTGCCGTCGTGGTCGACGTAGCCGGTCGTCGCGCACGGGTAGGGCGCGGTCTTCTGCTTCTTGGGTTCGATGAACATGGGGTTGACGATCCAGCGGCCGTCGCCGTTCTCGTAGGCGCGGCACATGAGCTCGTTCTTGTTGCGGTTGAGGACGAGGCGCAGGGCGGTCGCGTCGCGCAGGAACGAGACGTCGGTGTCGGAGTCGCCGGCGGCGAACACCTGGCGGCGGGCGGGCGGCTGGACCTTCTCGGCGGCCGCGCCGCGCACGCCGAAGATCTCCTCGTTGATCCAGCAGCGCTTGCCGTCGATGTACGTGATCATCGTGTCGGCGCCGTCCGGGACGGATCCGCAGCCCTGGAGGCGGGAGGTGAGCTTCCCGCCTCGGGTGGTGGTGTTGCGGATGCCGATGACGTGGTCCGCGTCGATGCCCACGCCCTTGGCCCAGACCTCGACGACCGGCTGCGGGGAGGCCGAGCTGATCCAGACGTCGAAGCCGGCCCTGCGCAGGGTGTTGATCAGGTCCTTCTGCTGGTCGTAGTAGCGGACCCAGCCGGTGGCGGTGCCCGTGCCGACCTGCTGGGTGGCGCCGATGGGGGCCGCGAGGTTCTCGGTGCGGGCGGCGGCGGCGAAGCCGCGTACGTCGCGGGCCGTCCATCCCTGCGTCAGCTGGGCCAGCCAGGAGTACGAGGGCTCGGTGGTGCGACGGTCCCAGCCCGCGAAGGCGGCGGCGCCGGTGCGGGTCGCGGCGGTGCCGTAGACGGCGTTCATCTCGTCGGCGCAGCCCGCCCCCTCCGGGGTCCCGGTGGGCAGCGGCTCTCCGGGGCGGGCGAGGGAGCCGCAGGCCTCGGCGAGGGCGGTGGCGGCCGCGGGGGTCAGGAAGCGACTGGTGGCGGACCAGTCGGCCGGGCGGCGGATCTTCCCGTTGCGCAGGAGCCAGTACATGGTCGCGTCGCCGACGTCGTTCTTGACGACGGTGTTGTCCCAGTCGAAGACGGCCACCGGCTTGTGCCGTCCTGCGCCGCAGTCGCCGTAGCGGTCGACGAGTTGTTGGAGGCGGGCCTGGTTGTCCCCGTACCAGCCGGGTCCGACGACCGCCCGTCGGCAGGAGCTCTGGTCCGCCCGGGCCGGCGCGGCCAGGAGGAGTCCGGCGCCGGTGGCCGCGACGAGGGCGAGGGTGGCGGTTCTGTTCCTGCGCATGCTGCTCCTCGGGGGGTGGGGATACGACACAGCCGGGCGCCTGGCGGGGCGCCCGGCTGGGGAGGGCCGGTGGGAGGGTGCGGTCTACAGCGGGGTGACGTACGCGCCGGAGATGCCGCCGTCGACGAGGAAGTCGGTGGCGTTGATGAAGGAGGAGTCGTCGCTGGCGAGGAAGGCGACGGCGGCGGCGATCTCGGTGGGTTCGGCGAAGCGGCCGAGCGGGATGTGCACGAGGCGGCGGGCCGCGCGCTCGGGGTCCTTGGCGAACAGTTCCTGGAGGAGCGGGGTGTTGACGGGCCCCGGGCACAGGGCGTTGACGCGGATGCCCTCGCGGGCGAACTGCACGCCGAGCTCGCGCGACATGGCCAGGACGCCGCCCTTGGAGGCGGTGTAGGAGATCTGGGAGGTGGCGGCGCCCATGATGGCCACGAAGGAGGCGGTGTTGATGATGGAGCCGCGGCCCTGGCGCTGCATGTAGGGCAGGGCGGCCTTGCAGCAGAGGTAGACGGAGGTGAGGTTGACGTCCTGGACCCGCTTCCAGGCCTCCAGGCCGGTGGTGAGGATCGAGTCGTCGTCCGGGGGCGAGATGCCCGCGTTGTTGAAGGCGATGTCGACGGAGCCGTAGGTGTCGAAGGCGGTCTTGAAGAGGGCCTCGACCTCCTCGGGGTCGGTGACGTCGACCTTGACGAAGGTGCCGCCGACCTCTTCGGCCGCGGCCTTGCCGGCGGTCTCGTCGATGTCGCCGCAGACGACGTTGGCGCCCTCGGAGGCCAGGCGGCGGGCGGTGGCGAGGCCGATGCCGCTGCCGGCTCCGGTGATGACGGCGGTGCGGCCGACCAGACGGCGGCAGACGATCTCTTCGGTCGCTTCAGTGCTCATGTGCTTCAGGCCTCCGTGCTGATGAAGACGTTCTTGGTCTCGGTGAAAGCGGTGAGGGCGTCGGGTCCGAGCTCGCGGCCGAGTCCGGACTGCTTGTAGCCGCCGAAGGGGGTCCAATAGCGGACGCTGCTGTGGGAGTTGACGGACAGGTTGCCCGCGGCGACGGCGCGCGAGACGCGCAGGGCGCGGCCGATGTCGCGGGTCCAGAGGGAGCCGGAGAGGCCGTACTCGGTCGCGTTGGCCAGGTGTACGGCGTCCTCCTCGTCCTCGAAGGGCAGGACGACGGCCACCGGGCCGAAGACCTCCTCGGCGGCCACGGGCGCCGTGGGGGCGACGTCCGTGACGAGGGTCGGCGGGTACCAGAAGCCGGGGCCCTCGGGGGCCTTGCCGCGGATGGTGGTGAGGTCGCCGGTGACGTAGGAGCGGACGCGCTCCAGTTGGGCGCGGGAGATGAGCGGACCCATCTGGGTCTTCTCGTCGAGGGGGTCGCCGACGAGGACGGACTCGATGCCGGGGGCGAGGAGTTCCAGGAACCGGTCGTAGGCGGAGCGCTGTACGAGGATCCGGGTGCGGGCGCAGCAGTCCTGGCCGGTGTTGTCGAGGAAGGCCATCGGAGCGGCGGCGGCCGCGGCTTCCAGGTCGGCGTCGGCGAAGACGATGTTGGGGCTCTTGCCGCCGAGTTCGAGGGTGACGCGCTTCACCCGGTCGGCGCACTTGGCCATGATCTGCTTGCCGACGCGGGTGGAGCCGGTGAAGACGATCTTGGCGACGCCGGGGTGTTCGACGAGCGCGTCGCCCGCGACCGCTCCGCGGCCGGGGAGCACCTGGAAGAGGTGCTCGGGGATCCCGGCTTCGAGGGCGAGTTCGGCGAGGCGCAGCGCCGTGAGGGGGGTGGTCTCGGCGGGCTTGAGGATGACGGCGTTCCCCGCGGCGAGGGCGGGTGCCAGGGCCCAGGCGGCGATCGGCATGGGGAAGTTCCAGGGGGCGATCACCCCGATCACACCGAGGGGTTCGAGGAAGGTGACGTCGATGCCGCCGGCGACGGGGATCTGGCGACCGGAGAGGCGTTCCACTCCCCCGGCGGCGAAGTCGAGCAGGTCGCGTACGTTGCCGGCCTCCCAGCGGGCGTTGCCGATGGTGTGGCCGGCTTCGCGGACCTCCAGCAGGGCCAGTTCCTCGATGTTCGCGTCGACGACCGCGGCGAAGCGGCGCAGCAGCCGGGCTCGGTCCGCGGGGGCGGCCGCCGCCCAGGCGCGCTGGGCCGCGGCGGCCCGGGCGACGGCGGCGTCGACATCGTCCCGTGTGGCGGCCGGGACGATGGCGACGGTTTCCTCGGTGGCCGGATTCAAGACCTCTAGGTCGAGGGGGGCCAGCACATCGGACACGTGGTGCCTCACAGTTTCGGTTCGGTGGCGTGCGGTGGCGTGCTGCGGCTACAGGCGTTCGAAGGAGCGGCGCAGCTCCCAGTCGGTCACCGCGGAGTCGTAGGCGTCGAGTTCGACGCGGGCCATGTTGCGGTAGTGGGCGACCACTTCGGGGCCGAAGGCGGCCTTGGCGATCTCGCTGTTCTCCCAGAGCTCGGCGGCCTCGCGCAGGGTCGTGGGGACGTGCGCGTAGTCGGCGGTGTAGGCGTTGCCGGCGCACACCTCGGGGAGTTCCAGCCGGTTCTCGATGCCGTAGAGCCCGGCCGCGACCAGGCCGGCGACGGCGAGGTACGGGTTGACGTCGCCGCCGGGGAGGCGGTTCTCGAAGCGCATGGAGCGGCCGTGGCCGACCACGCGGAGCGCGCAGGTCCGGTTGTCGACCCCCCAGGCGACCGCGGTGGGCGCGAAGGATCCGGGCCGGAAACGCTTGTACGAATTGATGTTGGGGGCGTAGAGAAGGGAGAAGTCGCGCAGCGCGGCCAGCTGGCCGGCCAGGAAGTGCCGCATCACCGGTGACATTCCCCCCGGCCCGTCTCCGGCCATGGCGTTGCGTCCGTCGGTGTCGTTGAGCGAGAGGTGGATGTGGCAGGAGTTGCCCTCGCGCTCGTCGAACTTGGCCATGAAGGTGAGCGAGACGCCTTCCTGGGAGGCGATCTCCTTGGCCCCGGTCTTGTAGACGGAGTGCTGGTCGCAGGTGGTCAGCGCCTCGTCGTAGCGGAAGGCGATCTCGTGCTGGCCGAGGTTGCACTCGCCCTTCGCGGACTCGACGACCAGGCCCGCGGCCTGCATCTCGCCCCGGATGCGGCGCAGCAGGGGTTCGATGCGTCCGGTCCCGAGGACGGAGTAGTCGATGTTGTACTGGTTGGCGGGGGTCAGGCCGCGGTAGCCCGCGTCCCAGGCCTGCTCGTAGGTGTCCTTGAAGACCATGAACTCCAGCTCGGTGCCGACCATCGCCGTGTAGCCGAGGTCGGCGAGGCGCTCCAGCTGGCGGCGCAGGATCTGCCGGGGCGCGGCGACGACGGGCGAGCCGTCGTTCCAGGCGAGGTCGGCCAGGACGAAGGCGGAGCCCGGGTTCCAGGGGATGCGGCGCAGGGTGGCGAGGTCGGGGTGCATGGCGAAGTCGCCGTAGCCCCGGTCCCAGGAGGACATCTCGTAGCCGTCGACGGTGTTCATGTCGGTGTCGACGGCGAGCAGGTAGTTGCACCCCTCGGTGCCGTGCGCGAGGACCTCGTCGAGGAAGAACTGTGCGGCGAACCGCTTGCCCTGGAGCCGCCCCTGCATGTCGGGGAAGGCCAGGACGACTGTGTCGATCTCACCGCTGGCGACGAGGGCACGGAGCTCCTCCGGCGCGAGCGGCGGCTTGCGGTCTACCACTGGATTCTCTCCTTCGGTGAGCCGAGTGCGCCTAAGGTATTGAACAGAACCATTGCTTGGGAAGGGGAGGAGCCAAGATGACCGACACGGCGAGCGAAGGGGACGCCGCGCGGCGGCTGGATCCCGTGCTGCGACAGGTGCGGGCGGGCAACGGTTTCGAGGAGGCCCTGGAGCAGATCCTCCAGGTGGTCCGGCTCGGCCTGGTCTCCGGCGGCGAACGACTGCCGCCCGAGCGCGAGTTGGCGGAGCGGATGGGAATCAGCCGGGTCACGCTGCGCGAGGTCCTGAAGGTCCTCCAGGACCAGGGGCTCGTGGAGGCCCGGCGCGGCCGGTACGGCGGAACGTTTGTGCTGCCGCGCCCCGACACCCCCGCGGGCGGCGCCGAGGAGGAGCTGCGCCGGCGTGTCGCGGGCGTGGACATCGAGGACGTACTGCGCTTCCGGGAGGTCCTGGAGGTGGGGGCGGCCGGGCTGTGCGCCTCCCAGGGGCTGACCGAGGAGGCCACCGACCGGCTCCTCGGGGCGCTGGCCGCCACCCACGACGCCCCGCTCGCCGACTACCGCCGCCAGGACACCCTCTTCCACCTCACCCTGTGCGAACTGGCCGGCTCCGCGACCCTGACGGCCCAGTACGCGGCCGTCCGGGCCACGGTCAACGACCTGCTGGACTGCATCCCCCTGCTCGTGCGGAACCTGGAGCACTCCCAGCAGCAGCACACCGCGCTGGTGGAATCCGTGCTGGACCGGGATGCCGCCGGGGCGCGCGAGACCATGCGCGAGCACTGCTGCGGCACGGCCGCGCTGCTCCGCGGGTTCCTCGCGTGACCCGGTCGGAGAGGGCGCCGGAGAGGGCTTCGTAACTCCCGTTTAACGCAGAGGTCTTGCGCACTCCACTCTCCTACGGCAAAGGTACGCAGCAAAACCATTGCAGCAACGCCCGCAGGCAGGAGCGCACGATGGCCGACGACGTCGCGGCACGGCTGAAAGCCGTGCCCGGAACCCCCGACTCCCCCGGCGCCGGGGACGACTACCTGGAGCGCCGCACGCTGCGCCGCGGCAGCGCCGGCTGGCTGCTCCTGACCGGCCTCGGCGTCGCGTACGTCGTCTCCGGGGACTTCTCCGGCTGGAACGTCGGCCTCGACAAGGGCGGCTTCGGCGGCCTCGCCATCGCCACCGTCCTGATGGGCGCGATGTACGCCTGCCTGGTCTTCTCCCTCGCCGAGCTGTCCACCATCCTGCCGACGGCGGGCGGCGGCTACGGATTCGCCCGCCGCGCGCTGGGCCCCTGGGGCGGGTTCCTCACCGGCACCGCGATCCTCATCGAGTACATCCTGGCCCCGGCGGCGATCGTCATCTTCATCGGCGACTACGTGGAGTCCCTCGGCCTCTTCGGCCTGACCTCGGGCTGGCCCGTCTACCTCGGCTGCTTCGTGATCTTCATCGGCGTACACCTGTGGGGCGTCGGCGAGGCGCTGCGCTTCAGCCTCGTCGTGACCGCGGTCGCCGTGGCCGCCCTGCTGATCTTCGCGATCGGCGCCTTCACCGAGTTCAGCGCCGACGGCCTGAACGACATCCCCGTCGACCCGCAGGCCTTCGGCTCCAACTCCTGGCTGCCGCTGGGCGTCCTCGGCATCTGGGCCGCGTTCCCCTTCGGCATGTGGTTCTTCCTCGGTGTGGAAGGCGTACCGCTCGCGGCCGAGGAGGCCAAGGACCCCGTCCGCTCCATGCCCAGGGCGCTCGCCATCTCCATGGGCGTCCTCGCCCTGCTGGCCCTGATCACCTTCTTCGCCGCGACCGGCGCGCAGGGCGCGGACGCCGTCAAGACCGCCGGAAACCCCCTGGTGGTGGCTCTGGAAGGGGACGGCGGCCCGACCGCGCTGAGCCGCTTCGTGAACTACGCGGGCCTCGCCGGCCTCGTGGCCTCCTTCTTCTCCCTCATCTACGCGGGCTCGCGCCAGCTCTTCGCCCTCTCCCGGGCCGGCTACCTGCCCCGCTTCCTGTCCCTGACCTCCAAGCGCAAGGCCCCCTACCTGGGTCTGGTCATCCCCGGCGCGATCGGCTTCGCCCTCGCCGCGGCCACCGGCAACGGTGCGCGGATGCTCAACATCGCGGTCTTCGGCGCGACGATCTCCTACGCCCTGATGGCCCTCTCCCACATCGTGCTGCGCCGCCGCGAGCCCGGCCTGGAGCGGCCCTACCGCACCCCCGGCGGGGTGCTGACCTCCTCGGTGGCCTTCGTACTCGCCCTCTCGGCCCTGGTCGCCACCTTCCTGGTGGACAAGGACGCGGCATTCATCGCGCTGGCCGTGTACGCCGTCGCCCTGGCCTACTTCGCGTTCTACAGTCGGCACCACCTCGTGGCCTCGGCCCCCGAGGAGGAGTTCGCGGCTCTGGCGGAAGCCGAGGCGGAACTGACCCGCGACTGAAATCCTGCCTTCGTCCCGCCCTTCCCCAACCCCCCGCTCCACGCCCGTCCGGAGGTATCGAACGTGCCCAGGCCGCTCATCGGCATCACCACCTACGTCGAGGAATCCACCCGCTACGGGGTGTGGGACCTCCCGACGTCCCTCGTACCGTCCGGGTACTACGAGCTCGTCCAGGCGGCGGGCGGCGCGGCCGTGCTGCTCCCGCCGGACGAACCCGCGTCGGCGGCGGAGGTGCTGAGCCGGGTGGACGGCCTGGTCGTCGCGGGCGGCCCGGACGTGGACCCGGCCCGCTACGGAGCGGCGCGCGACCCGCGCACCGGCGCCCCGGCCACCGTCCGCGACCAGTGGGAACTCTCGCTGATCGCGGCGGCGCTCGAATCGGGCACCCCGCTGCTGGGCATCTGCCGGGGCATGCAGGCGCTGAACGTGGCCCTCGGCGGCACGCTGATCCAGCACATCGACGGCCACGTCGACACCCCCGGCGTCACCTCCTGGCACCCGGTCCGCCCGGTCCCGGGCACCCGGTACGCGGAGCTGGTCCCGGAGGAGGCCCAGGTCCCGACCTACCACCACCAGGCCGTCGACCGCCTGGGCAGCGGCCTGGTCGCCTCCGCGTACGCGCTGGACGGCACGGTGGAGGCGATCGAACTGCCCGGCCCCGAGGGGTGGGTGGTGGGCGTCCAGTGGCACCCGGAGCGGGACACGGACACCAGGGTGATGTCCGCCCTCGTCGAGGCGGCCTCCGTCCTGGCCTCCGTCCGCACCGCGGTCCCCGTGGGCTGACCCCCGTGGGCTGACTCCCCGCCCCGCGCCCCGGCGGCGGCGGTCCGGTGCCCGATTGGCCGGCCGCCCGCCGGGCGCGCAGGCTGGAAGGATGCGGACCGAGACGAACGGCGCGGTATCCGGGCGGGTGTCGGAGTTCCTGGAGAACCCGATCGTCGGGATGGCACCGTGGATCATCTTCTCGCTGCTGGTCGGCCCGGGACGGTTCGAGCTCGCGGTCGGGCTGGCTCTGGCCTCGGCCGTCGCGCTGATCGTGGTGAGCCGCCTGGTCAACCGCGGCACGTCCTGGAAGCTGCTGGAACTCGCCGACGTGGTGTTCTTCGCCGCGATGGCCGTCCTCGGACTCCTGGCGAGCGAGGGCACCCGGCGCTGGCTGGAGACGTACGCCGGGGAGGTCGCCAACATCTCCCTGGCCGTGATCGCCTTCGGCTCGATGGCCGTGCGGATGCCGTTCACGCTCCAGTACGCCCGCGAGCAGGTGGACCCGTCGATCTGGCACAGCCCGACCTTCCTGCGCACCAACTACATGATCACGGGCGCGTGGGGCGCCGCGTTCCTGGTGGCGGCCGCCGCGGGCGCCTACGGGGACCTCGTCCTGCACAACCCGAACAACATCTGGACCGGCTGGATCATCCAGATCCTCGCGATCGTCGCCGCCCTGAAGTTCACCGTCTGGTACCCGGACGTCGTCCGCGCCCGCGCGGCCCGCGAGGCCGCCGGGGAGGGCCCCGGCCCGACGCCCTGGGCCGGCCTGGCGCTGCCACTGGCGGGCCTGCTGGTACCGATCGGGATCGCGGTACTGATCTTCGACAACATGTGGTGGCTGGGCGCGGCCCTGATCATCGCGGGCTCCCTCCTGACGAAAACCCTCGGAGCACGCACCTCAGACCCCGCCGGATAGATCCGTCGAATGCAGCCCCGCCGTCGTCTGAGCCCCCGCCGGGGCAATACAGCCGCGCCCTCGTTTGAGGCCCCCGGCCGGGGTAAATCCAGCCCCGCCGGCGTTTGAGGCGCGGGGGTCCGGGGGCAGCGCCCCCGGCAACGGCGCCGCACCCGCCCACCTCGCCCAGGCCGCCTCTAGACAGGCCGCCGCGTCAACGACAGCAGATCACGCGCAGGCCCCGCCGGCCGCGCCCCCGTAGGCCACACCGCCCGCAGGGCACGGCCGAGCGCGGCCCCCGCCACCGGCACCTCCACCAACCGCCGCGCCGCGAGCTCATCCCGCACGGCCAGTTCCGACAGCACGCACGGCCCCGCCCCGCTCAGCGCCGCCGCCTTCACCGCGGTGGTCGACGCCAGTTCGAGCAGCGGCGCCGCGAGCCCCCCGGCCGAGGCCAGCGCGGCATCCAGCACCTGCCGGGTTCCCGAACCCCGCTCGCGCAGGATCAGCGCCGCGGCCGCCAGTTCCGCCGCCTCCACCGGCCGTGCCCGCCGCGCCCACGCGTGCCCCGGCGCCACCGCGACCACGAGACGGTCCTGCGCGATCACCGCCGAGTCCAGCCCGTCCGGCACCGTGAGCCCCTCCACGAACCCGAGGTCCGCCTCGTGCGCGAGGACCCGCTGGGCGACCACCGCGGAGTTCCCCGCGTGCAGGGACACCGCCGTGTCCGGACGCTGGCCGCGCAGCGCGATCAGCCACCCCGGCAACAGGTACTCGGCGATGGTCATGCTGGCCGCCACCCGCAGCCGCGAGTCACGCCGCCCGCGCAGCGCCTGCGCGCCGGCGTCGAAGGCCTCCGCCGCCTCCACCACCTGCCGGGCCCAGTCAGTGACCAGCGCGCCCTCCGCCGTCAGCGTCGACCCCCGCGGGGAGCGGTCGACCAGTGCCACCCCGAGCCGGCTCTCCATCGCCCGGATCCGACTGCTGGCCGCCGGCTGCGTGATGCCCAGCCGGCGCGCCGCCCCGCTCAGGCTCCCGACGCGCGCGACCGCGAGCAGCAGCTCCAGGGCGCCCAGATCCGGCACCCGGTGCGCGAGCGGCACCCACTCCTCTTCACCCATAACATCAGTTTATGGCCTGATAACGAGATGACCTCTGCCACCCGCTCCCACCTGCGCCGATGCTGGATCCATGGCCACCACCACCGTGCGACCCCGCACCCTCGCCACCGAGCCCGCGCCCCGCGCCCACAAGGCCCCCGCGCTGCGGCACCTCGGCCCCAACTGGTACGCCTCCGTCATGGGCACGGCGATCATCGCCAACGCCGGCGCGACCCTCCCGTACCAGCTCCCCGGTCAGCGCGTGGCCTGCCAGATCGTCTGGGCGCTGTCCGCCGTGGCCCTCGCCGTGCTGCTCACGGCCCGGGCCGGCCATTGGCTCCACCACCGCGACCAGGCCCGCGCCCATCTCCTCGACCCCGCCGTCGCCCCCTTCTACGGCTGCCTCTCGATGGCCCTGCTGGCCGTCGGCGGCGGCACCCTCATCGTCGGCAAGGACCTCATCGGGACCGGCGCGGCCGTCGCCGTGGACACCGTGCTCTTCACCGCCGGGACCGCGATCGGCCTGTTCGCCGCCGTGGCCGTGCCCTACCTGATGGTGGTCCGGCACAAGGTCGAGCCCGGGCAGGCCACCCCCGTCTGGCTGCTGCCCCTCGTGGCCCCCATGGTCTCGGCGGCCCTCGGCCCCCTGCTGATACCCCACCTGCCCGCCGGTCAGCCCCGCGAGACCCTGCTGCTCGCCTGCTACGCGATGTTCGGCGTCAGCCTGCTCGCCACCCTGCTGATGCTGCCCCTGGTCTTCGGCCGGCTGATCGTGGGCGGCCCCCTCCCCCTGGCCCTGACCCCGACCCTCTTCCTGGTCCTCGGCCCCCTCGGCCAGTCCACCACCGCCGTGAACCAGCTCGCCGACGTGGCCCCCCAGTCGATCGGCGCCCCCTACGCCGGGGCGCTCGGTGCCTTCGCCGTGGTCTACGGGGTGCCCGTGATGGGATTCGCCCTGCTGTGGCTGGCCCTCTCGGTGGCGATGCTGGTCCGGGCGGCCCGCGAGGGCATGGGCTTCGCGATGACCTGGTGGGCCCTGACCTTCCCCGTCGGCACCTGCGTCACCGGCGCCGCGGGCCTGGCCCGGCACACCGGTCTGACCGCCTTCGCCTGGCTCGCCGCGGCCCTCTTCCTGGCCCTGCTGACCGCCTGGCTCCTGGCCGCCGCGCACACCCTGCGCGGCCTGACCACCGGCCGCCTCCTCGCCGCTCCCCGCTGATCCCCGCCGATCCCCGCTAACGAGCGGCCCGCAGCGCCCCCGCCAGTACCGCGGGGGCCTCGGCCAGGGAGGGTCCGTACCAGGTCAGGTGGCGTCCGCTGACCAGGGCGGCCGGGAGACCGGGGAAGGCCTCCGGACCGTCGTCCGCCGTGAAGCGGTACGGCTCGTCGGGCAGCACCACCAGATCGCAGCCGGCGGCCGCGAGCTCCTCCACCGGCACCCGGGGATACCGCTCCGCGTGCCGGTCGTACACGTTGCGCACGCCGAGGCGCCCCAGCAGGTCCCCCGCGAAGGTGTCCCGGCCGAGCACCATCCACGGCCGCCGCCACACCAGCACGAAGGCGTCGCGCGGCCCGGCCGGCTCCACCCGGGCCCAGGCCCGCTCCGCGTCCGCCAACCACCCCGGCCTCGCCAGTCCCAGCGCCCCCACCAGCACCCGGTCCAGCTCCCGGAAGGCCTGCGGCAGCCCCCGTACCTCGGTGACCAGCACCTCCACACCAGCGGCGCGCAGGGCCGCCAGGTCGGGGGCCCGGTTCTCCTCCTCGTTGGCGATCACCAGGTCCGGGCGCAGCCGTACGATCGCCGGCACGTCCGGGTTCTTCGTCCCGCCGATCCGCACCGCACCGCCCAGCTCGGCGGGGTGCGTGCACCAGTCGGTGACCCCGACCAGCAGTCCCGGCGCACTCACCGCGACCGCCTCCGTCAGCGACGGGACCAGCGAGACGACCCTGCGCACGCCGCTCAGCGTCCGGGGGCCGGCGGCTCGGACGTGGCGTGGATGTGCTCCCCGACCGCGACCACCAGGATCCGGGTGTCCTCGGTGACGGCCCGCCAGCGGTGGCGCACGCCTCCCGACAGGAACAGCGCGTCGCCGCTCTCCAGCCGGTACGCCCGCCCCTCGGCCTCCACCTGGCAGGCGCCTTCGACCACGTACATCAGCTCGTCGTTGCGGTGCTGGTACTCGCGCCCCGCGTCCTGGTCCCCGGTGAACTCCAGCGCGTGCAGCTGGTGGTGACCGCGCACCAGGGGCCGCACGCCCGGCACCGGGCTGAGACCCGATTCGTCCCCGGCCCGTACGAGGTCCACCGTACGGGCGGTGTCGGAGGCGGCCAGCAGCTCGACGGCGGTGGTCTCCAGCGCGTCCGCGACCCGCTCCAGGGACCGCATGCTGGGCCGGGCCCGCTCGTTCTCTATCTGGCTGAGGAAGGGCACCGACAGACCGCTGCGCGCGGACACGGCCGCCAGCGTCAGGCTCAGCGCGCGGCGCCGCTTGCGCACGGCCACGCCCACGCGGAGCGGTTCCTTGCCGTCCTTTTCGGGGTCCTTGTCGGCGTCGTGGTCGATCCCGTCGAGCCCGCCGCCGTGGTCGCCCTTGCCGTCCCTGTCGTTCATGTCGGGGCTGCCCTCCCCTTGTCCGTCGCACATCGGTGTGCTGTAAGCACCTTACGCAGCATCCGCCCCCGGTTTCGCGTGCTCGGGATTCCCGTACGCACCGGGTGCGCGCTCGTTCACCTTCCGTGGCGGGAACTCCCGCCCGGCCCAACGGCCGCGTTGCGGCATCATCGTCACCGTGACGACGACACGACGCCTGATGCTCCTGGACACCGCCTCCCTCTACTACCGCGCGTACTTCGGTGTGCCGGACTCCGTGAAGGCCCCCGACGGCACCCCCGTCAACGCCGTCCGCGGACTGCTCGACTTCATCGGCCGGCTGGTCCAGGACCACCGCCCCGACGACCTGGTGGCGTGCATGGACGCCGACTGGCGGCCGCACTGGCGGGTCGAACTGATTCCCTCCTACAAGGCCCACCGCGTCGCCGAGGAGACCGAGAGCGGCCCCGACCTCGAAGAGACCCCGGACACCCTCGCTCCGCAGGTCCCCATCATCGAGACCGCGCTGGACGCCTTCGGCATCGCCCGGGTGGGCGTCGCCGGGTACGAGGCGGACGACGTGATCGGCACCCTAACGGCCCGCGCTAGCGGCCCGGTGGACATCGTCACGGGCGACCGCGACCTCTACCAGCTCGTCGACGATGCCCGGCAGCGGCGGGTGCTGTACCCCCTCAAGGGCGTGGGCACCCTCCAGGTGACCGACGAGGCGTGGCTGCGCGAGAAGTACGGGGTCGACGGCCCCGGCTACGCGGACCTGGCGCTGCTGCGCGGGGACCCGAGCGACGGCCTGCCGGGCGTACCGGGCATCGGCGAGAAGACGGCCGCCAAGCTGCTCGACGCCTACGGGGACCTCGCCGGGATCATCGCCGCGATCGACGACCCGAAGTCGAAGCTGACCCCCACCCAGCGCAAGCGCCTGGACGAATCCCGGCCGTACCTGGCCGTGGCCCCCAAGGTGGTCAAGGTCGCCTCCGACGTCCCGCTCCCGGCCTTCGACCCGGCCCTCCCGAAGGCGCCCGCACAGCCCGAACTGGTGGAGGCGCTGGCCCATCGGTGGGGCTTGGGAGGTGCGGTTTCCCGCCTGAGCGGCGCATTGCACGTCTGAGGTGCTAACTTAGGTAAGGCTAAGTTTCTGGGGAGTCAGGGGAGACACCGTGGCACAAGGACGCGCCCGCACCGTCGGCACCGCAGCCGTCGTACGCACCGAGCGGCTGACGCCGCACATGGTGCGGGTCGTGTTGGGCGGTGAGGGCCTCGAAGGCTTCGGCGCGGGCGAGTTCACCGACCACTACGTCAAACTCCTCTTCCCCCCGCAGGGGGTGACCTACCCCGAGCCGTGGGACCTGGAGCGGATCCGCGGCGAATACCCGCGCGACCAGTGGCCGCGCCAGCGCGCGTACACCGTGCGCCGCTGGGACCCGGAGCGGCAGGAGCTGACCCTCGACTTCGTCGTCCACGGCGACGAGGGCCTGGCCGGCCCCTGGGCGGAGCGGGCCCGGCCCGGTGAACCCGTACGGTTCCTGGGCCCGGGCGGCGCCTACGCCCCGACTCCGGAGGCCGACTGGCACCTCCTGGTGGGCGACGAGAGCGCCCTGCCCGCCATCGCGGCGGCGATGGAGCGGATGCCGGCGGGCGCGCGGGTGCACGCCTTCGTGGAGGTCGAGGGCCCGGCCGACGAGCAGAGGATCACCACCCCGGACGGCATCGCCCCGGTCTGGATCCACCGCGGCGACCGCCCGATCGGCACGGCGCTGGTCGAGGCCGTCAGGGCCCTGGACTTCCCGTCCGCCGACGTCCACGCCTTCGTCCACGGCGAGGCGGGCTTCGTCAAGGAACTCCGCCACCTGCTGCGCCTGGAACGCGGCATCCCGCGCGAACGCCTGTCGATCTCGGGCTACTGGCGCCTGGGCGAGACGGACGAGGGCTGGCGCGCGATCAAGCGCGACTGGAACGCGGCGGTGGAAGCCGAACAGGAACACGCCGCAGCGGCCTGACGCCTCCGGCGCGGCCACCGTAACAACCCGGCCCGGCCACCCGCCCCTGCCGGGGGCTCCGCCCCCGGCCCCGCTCCTCAAACACCGGAGGGGCTGGTTTGCCTCCGGCGGCGCCTCAAACGCCGGCGAGGCTGAAGTTGAAGGCCGACGCCGGCCACATCCAGCCCCGCCGGCGATTGAGGCGCGGGGGTCCGGGGGCAGCGCCCCCGGCAACGGCGCCGCGCCCGTATCCAGCCCCGCCGGCGATTGAGGAGCGGGGTCCGTGGCGGGGCCCCGGCAACGGCGCCGCGCCCGCACAGCCACCGCGCGCGGCAACGGCGGACCGGCGCGACAATGACCCCATGCGTACGCTCCGCGCAGTCGGGGCGGCAGGGGCCGCCATACTCCTGGCGACGGGAGCAGCCACCGCACCCAGCCCACCCCCGCCCCCCAAACCGCAGATCAGCGACGAGGCCGTCGACGACGCAGTCGCCCACCTCGACCAGACCGTCACGGACCTGATGCGCCGCACCGGCGTCCCCGGCGTATCGGTGGCCGTCGTCCACGACGACAAGGCCGTCTACATCAAGGGATTCGGCCTCCGCCGCACCGATGAGACCGCCAAGGTCGACCCGGACACGGTCTTCCAGGTCGCCTCCGTCTCCAAGCCGATCTCCTCCTCCGTCGTCGCCGGCGCCCTCGCCGATCCCGGCGAGTGGGGCCGCCACACGACCCTCCCCGGGTTCGCCCTCAAGGACCCCTGGGTCTCCGACCACGTGACGACCGCCGACCTGTTCTCCCACCGCAGCGGCCTCCCCGACCACGCGGGCGACCTCCTCGAAGACCTCGGCTACGACCAGGCGTACATCCTCGACCACCTCCGCCTCGAACCCCTCACCCCGTTCCGCGCGAGCTACGCCTACACCAATTTCGGACTCACCGCCGCCGCCGAGGCAGTCGCCCGCACCAAGGGCACCAGCTGGCAGAAGCTCTCCGACGACGTCCTCTTCAAGCCCGCCGGAATGACCAGCACCAGCACCGAGTTCTCCGCGTTCGAGCAAGCCCCGAACCACGCCGCCACCCACGTGAAGAACCCCGACGGCACCTGGAGCCCGCGCTACGTCCGCAACCCCGACGCCCAGGCACCGGCCGGCGGTGTGAGCTCCTCCGCCCGCGACATGTCCCGCTGGCTGCGCCTCCAGCTCGCCGGCGGCACCCTCGACGGCAAGCGCATCATCCCCGCCGACAACCTCGCCGCCACCCACCTCCCGCAGATCCTCTCCCAGCCTCCCACCCCGCCCGCGAACCACACCGGCTTCTACGGCTTGGGCTGGAACGTCTCCTACGACGACGCGGGCCGGCTGCGCCTGAGCCACTCCGGCGCCTTCGAACTCGGCGCGAACACCAACGTCACCATGCTCCCGCTGGAGCAGCTCGGCATCGTCGTCCTCACCAACGGCGCCCCGGTCGGCGTCGCCGACGCCGTAGCCCTGGACTTCTTCGACTTCGCCGAGCACGGCAAGGCCACCACCGACTGGCTCCCCCTGCTGGCGGCCGTGTACGAGCAGGGGGACTTCGCGCTCCGCTCCCCCACCGACTACGCCCACCCGCCCTCGGGAGCGAAGCCGGCCCAGGACAGCGCCGCGTACACCGGCACCTACGACAACCCGTACTACGGCAAGGCCACCGTCACCGCCGACGACTCCGGCGCGCTCACCCTCGCCCTCGGCCCGAAGCCCCAGCGCTACCGGCTCACGCACTACGACGGCGACACCTTCAGCTTCGTCACGGCGGGCGAGAACGCGGTCGGCCGCACCGGGGTCTTCTTCTCCGACGGCACCCTCCGCGTCGAGTACCTGGACGCGAACCACCTCGGCACCTTCACCCGGCGGTGAGGGACGCGCTGCCCTCCCGCATAGCCTGTCCCCGATGAGACGCAAAGCCCAGGCACCGCCCTCGCCCCTCCCCCAGCGCGCCGGAATCGACCCGGTGCGCCTGCGGCTGCCCGCCGACCCGGAAGGGCGGTGGCCCGATCTCGGCGCCTACCTGACCGCGCGGTACGCCGGCACGCGCGGCGCGGACTCCATGGCGCACCTGCTGGCCGCCGGCCGGGTCCTCGGCCCCGGCGGACGGGTCCTGGGCGCGCGGGACCCGTACGAGCCCGGGGGGTACCTGTGGTTCCACCGGGACATGGAGCCGGAGCCGGCCGTGCCGTTCGCCGTACGGGTCGTGCACCGCGATCCGCACCTGCTGGTCGTGGACAAGCCGCACTTCCTGGCGACCACCCCGCGCGGCAGCCACATCACGCAGACCGCCCTGGCCCGTCTCCGCGAGGAGCTGGACCTGCCCGGGCTCAGCCCGGCGCACCGGCTGGACCGGCTGACCGCCGGGCTGGTCATGTTCAGCATCCGGCCCGAGGACCGCGGCGCCTACCAGCTCCTGTTCCAGCGGCGCGAGGTGCACAAGGAGTACGAGGCCCTCGCCGCCCACGATCCGGCACTGGAATTCCCCCGCACGGTCCGCAGCCGGATCGAGAAGACCCGCGGGGTCATCGCGGCGGTCGAGGTCCCGGGCGAGCCGAACGCCGAGAGCCTCGTCGAACTCACCGCCACCCGGGGCGACCTGGCCCGCTACCGACTGACCCCGCACACCGGCCGCACCCACCAGCTGCGGGTGCACATGAACGCCCTGGGCCTGCCCATCCTCGGCGATCCCGTGTACCCGCGGGTCACGGACCCCGCCCCGGACGACTACCGCCGCCCGCTCCAGCTCCTGGCCCGGGTCCTGGAATTCACCGACCCGGTCACCGGCACCGCGCACCGCTTCGAGAGCACCCGCGAACTCCAGGCCTGGACCGACCGGACCGGTTGGGAAGCCGGCACCGGATCGGCCTAGCCGGAGCGGACGCCCGCGATCCGCAGCGCCGCGTCCGCGGTGGCCTCCGCGAAGACCGCCACGGGCCGCTGCGGATCGGACCGGTGTATCAGCATGACGCCCTCGATGAGCCCGAACACGAGATCGTTGCGCAGGTCCAACCCGGCCTTGTTCCCGGCCAGTTCGTCCCCGACTGACGTCCCGTCGAGCAACGTCCGGTAGGCGTCCCTGAGTTCGTCGCGCATTCGGCGGAACTGCGAGAAGCGCGAACCGGCCACCTCGGGCAGCAGGTACAGCGCCCCCAGGTTGTACGGCCCGCCGCACAGCAGCAGCACGTCGGAACGACACAGCTCCCACAGCCGGCGCGCCGCGGGCCGCTCACCCTCGGCGAGCAGCCGCCGCGCCAGTACCAGCGACGGCGCGACCGTGGACTCCAGCAGTTCGGCGAGGAGTTCCTCCTTGCCGCCGAAGTAGTGGTACATCGTGGCCTGGCGCATTCCGGCCCGTTCGGCGACCGCCCGCGTGGTCGTCGCCGCATATCCTCTGGCGGTGAAAAGCTCGGCCGCCGCACTGAGGAGTTCCTCGCGCGGCGGCCGGCCACTTTCCGTTCTCGCCTGGTCGGCGCGCGGCCGACCGACCCTTTTAGGCCCCCCGGCCAATCCCCCACTCATGGGCCGATCGTCGCACACAGCACGCCGATCCGATCATGGCAAGAGAACAGATCAGGCCGGCCCCACCCTTGGGGGAACCTCCAAGTCCGCTTAGCCTACGGAGCTGTAGGCCACCACACCCCGCAACAGCGCGTCCACGGCCTTACGGGCATTCTTCGCCACCGTGCTCCCGCTCCCGCCGGAAGCCGAGGGGGCCGCCGCCGCGATCTGGCCGAGCACGTCGATGACCTGCTTGCACCAGCGCACGAAGTCGCCCGCCGGCATCTCAGCCTCGCGCAGCACCTCGTCCAGGCTCTTGTCGGAAGCCCACTGGTACGCCGCCCACGCGAAACCGAGGTCCGGCTCGCGCTGGCCCACGCCCTCCGCCTGGTTGATGCGGTGCTCCTCCTCCAGGGCGTCGAGCCGACCCCAGATCCGCACCATCTCACCCAGCGCCGCCTTCGCGGCACCACCCGGCACCTTCGGCGCGACCGCGTCGTCGGACTGCCGCGCCTCGAAGACCAACGCCGAGACGCAGGCGGCCAGTTCGGCAGGGCTCAGCCCCTCCCAGACCCCGGCGCGCAGGCACTCCGAGGCCAGCAGGTCGAGCTCCCCGTAGAGCCGCGCCAGACGCTGCCCGTGCACGGTGACCTCGTCCTCGCGCAGGTAGTCCAGTTCGGTGAGCAGCGCGTGGATCCGGTCGAAGGTGCGGGCGATGGTGTTCGTCCGGCCCTCGATGCGCCGCTCCAGCGCCTGCGTGTCCCGCTTGAGCCGCCAGTACCGCTCCGCCCAGCGGGCGTGGTCCTCGCGCTCGTCGCAGCCGTGACAGGGGTGCGCCCGCAACTCCGCCCGCAGCCGGGCGATCTCGCGGTCGTCCGCCGCGGCGGCACGGCCGCGCGTACGCCGCTCCGGCGTGATGTGCCCGGCCTTGCTCCGCAGTTGGGACGCCAGGTCCCGACGGGACTGCGGGGAACGCTGGTTGAAGGTCTTCGGGATCCGCATCCGGTCCAGGGCCTCGACCGGCACCGGGAAGTCGATCGCGGCGAGCCGCTTGACCTGCCGCTCCGCCGTGAGCACCAGCGGACGCGGACCCTCGGACCAGTCCTGCCCGCGGTGCCCGTGCACCCGCCCGGCCGGCACGCCCGGGTCCAGGACCAGCGCGAGCCCGGCGAACTTGCCGGTCGGCACGTGGATGATGTCGCCCGGCTTGAGCTTCTCCAGCGAACCGGCCGCCTGCGCACGGCGCTGGGCCGCGCCCTGCTTGGCCAGCTCCGTCTCACGGTCCTTCAGATCGCGGCGCAGCCGCGCGTACTCCTCGAAGTTCCCCAGGTGGCAGGTCATGCCCTCCTGGTAGCCCTCCAGGCCCTCCTCGTTGCGCTGCACCTGCCGGGAGATCCCGACGACCGAACGGTCCGCCTGGAACTGCGCGAAGGAGGTCTCCAGCAGCTCTCGCGAACGGTGCCGCCCGAACTGGCTGACCAGGTTCACCGCCATGTTGTACGACGGCTTGAAGCTGGACCGCAGCGGATACGTACGCGTACCCGCGAGCCCGGCCAGGCCCGCCGGGTCCATGCCGCGCTGCCACAGCACCACCGCGTGACCCTCGACGTCGATGCCGCGCCGCCCGGCCCGGCCGGTCAGCTGCGTGTACTCGCCGGGGGTGATGTCGGCGTGCTGCTCGCCGTTCCACTTGACGAGCTTCTCCAGGATCACCGTGCGCGCGGGCATGTTGATGCCCAGCGCCAGGGTCTCGGTGGCGAAGACGGCCTTGACGAGCCCGCGGACGAACAGTTCCTCCACGACCTCCTTGAAGGTGGGCAGCATGCCCGCGTGGTGCGCGGCGATGCCCCGCTCCAGGCCCTCCAGCCACTCGTAATAGCCCAGGACGTGCAGGTCCTCGGCCGGGATGGACGCGGTGCGCGCCTCGACGAGCTCGCGCACCTTCAGCCGCGCCGACTCGTCGTTCAGCCGCAGCCCCGCGTACAGGCACTGCTGGACGGCCGCCTCGCAGCCGGCCCGGCTGAAGATGAAGTTGATCGCGGGCAGCAGCCCGTCCCCGTCGAGACGGGCGATGACCTCGGGCCGGGACGGGGTCCAGATCCGGCCGCGGGAGCGCCGCTCGCGCTCGCGGTCGGCCTCGCGGACCATCTTTCCGCGCCGCCGGTCCTTCGGACTGTACGTACGGCTGTTCTCCTCGCGCGCCATGCGCAGCAGGTCGGGGTTGACCTCCCGGCGCGCGGAGCCGCGACCGCCGTGGTCGGACTCCTCCTCGAACAGGTCGTAGATCCGTCGGCCGGCCATGACGTGCTGCCACAGCGGAACGGGCCGCTCCTCGGAGACGATCACCTCGGTGTCGCCGCGCACGGTGTCCAGCCAGTCGCCGAACTCCTCCGCGTTGGACACGGTCGCCGACAGCGACACCAGGGTCACCGACTCGGGGAGGTGGATGATCACTTCCTCCCACACGGCCCCGCGGAACCGGTCGGAGAGGTAGTGGACCTCGTCCATCACGACGTAGCCCAGGCCCAGCAGCGACTGCGAGCCCGCATACAGCATGTTGCGGAGCACCTCGGTGGTCATCACGACCACCGGCGCCTCGGAGTTGACGCTGTTGTCACCGGTCAACAGGCCCACCTTGTCGGCGCCGTAGCGCTTGACGAGGTCGGCGTACTTCTGGTTCGAAAGGGCCTTGATCGGCGTCGTGTAGAAGCACTTGCGGCCCTGTTGGAGGGCCAGGTGCACGGCGAACTCGCCGACGATCGTCTTGCCCGAGCCGGTCGGGGCGGCCACCAGGACGCCCTTGCCGGCCTCCAGTGCCTTACAGGCCTCGACCTGGTACGGATCCAGATCGAATGCGTACATCTCGCGGAAGGGGTGCAGCGCACTGGCCTCTTCGGCGGCGCGGATCCGGGCAGCGGCGTACCGCTCGGCGGGTGAGAGTTCTTCGGTCATCTTGGGATCGAGCCTACCCGCCGGCTCTGACAACAGTCGCGATCATTTAAACGGGCTGCGGGAGCGGCCCCGGGTCGGGCGCTACGAGAGGATCCGGACCGCCCCCGGAACGCACTCGGCGGTCACCGGAAGCGGGCCCAGCGGCTCCCCGTCCGCGTACGCCGTCATCCCGGCCGCCTCCAGCGTCACCTTCCGCGCCCGGTGCACGGTCACCTTCGGATGGTCCAGGTGCGTCCCCTTGTACACCCGGGGGAAGACCGTCAGGAGCGTGGCCCGGCCGCACGCCCCGACCACCGTGATGTCGAAGAGCCCGTCGTCGGGGACGGCGCCCGCGCACATCCGCATCCCGCCGCCGTAGGAAGAGCCGTTGCCGACGGCCACCAGCGTGGCCTCCGTCTCGATCACCGGCCCGTCGTCCAAGGTGATCCGGTACGGGAAGGGGCGGAACGCGGCCAGCTCCGCGACCATCGCCAGGTCGTACTTGAACCGGCCCACCGGCAGCCTCATCCGGTTGCCCCGGTCGTTGACCCGCGAGTCGAAACCGGCGCACAACACCGTCCCGTACCAGGCTCCCCCGCCGACGCCGGCCACCCGCCCCAGGTCGACCTCGCGGATCCGGCCCTCCTTCAGGGCCCCGGCGACCAGCCGCCCCGCCCGCGCGGGCTCCCGTACGGGCAACCCCAGCGCCCGCGCGAAGTCGTTGCCGGTGCCCTCGGCCACCACCCCGAGCGGCACCGCCGTCCCCGCGAGGGCCTGCAACGCGAGGGAGACCATCCCGTCACCGCCCACCACGACCACCGCGCCGGTGCCCTCGCGGACGGCGGCCCGCAGCCGCTCCAGGGCGTCCGGCCCGTCCGCGCCGACGACCACGCGCACCGAGAAACCGGCGTCCCGCAACGCGGAAGCGGCCGGCTGCGCGGCGTGCGCGCCCCGGCCGCGTCCCGCGGTGGGATTGACGAAGAGGGTGATCTCAGAGCTCACCCGCCGGAATTTACCCGTCAGGTGGCGTCGTCGTAACCGTTGATCCGCCCACGGCCGCCGTCGTCCTGACCGGGCAGCGCGGCCGGAGCCTGGATCTCTTCCCGCTCGCCGATCGGCGCCGGCGTCAGGTCCAGCGAGGAGGCCTCGTCGTCGTCGAGCAGCGCGTCGGGGTTCTTCCGCTGCCGCCTGCGGTCGTTGAGCAGGCACAGGCCGAGCGCGGCGAAGTACAGGGCCACGATCGGCGCCGCCAGCGTCAGCATGGTCAGCGGGTCACCCGTGGGCGTGGCGAACGCCGCGAAGATCGTGATCCCGAGGACCATCCCGCGCCACCAGCCCGCCAGCCGCTTGGCCGTGAGCACCCCGGTGATGTTCAGCAGGATCAGCAGCAGCGGCAGCTCGAAGGCCAGGCCGAACACGACCACCATGCGGGCGACCAGGTCGAGGTAGTCGTCGACCGGAAGCAGGTTGCGCGCGTTGTCGGGCGTGAACTCCAGCAGGATCGTCGCCGTCTGCGGGAGGATCTTGTACGCGAGGACCGCACCGGTCAGGAACAGCGGAGCCCCGACCGCGACGAAACCGCGCGCGTAGTTCTTCTCGTGCTTGTGCAGCCCGGGCGCGGCGAACGCCCACAGCTGGTACAGCCACACCGGCGTGGAGAGCACCACACCGGTCATCAGAGAGACCTTCAGAGCGATCGAGAACGCCGAGATGAGGCCGTTCACGGTCATGTCCGCGCAGGGACGGCCGTTGCGCTGGGTCACCACCCCACCGATGCAGCCGACGGAATCCAGCATCGGCTTCAACAGGAAGTTGATGATGTCCTTGTAGAAGAAGAAAGCGACGGTCGTGATCACCACGATCGCCAGGACCGACTTCAGCAGACGGTTACGAAGCTCACGCAGGTGGTCGACGAGAGGCATCCGCCCTTCGGCGTCCTGTGCCTTCCGGTCCTTCTTCTCCTGCTTGCGGGCAGACTTGAGCAACCCACGTCCCTTGTCTCGTTGCAGATGACTGGCGTGACCGGGGCGGGTCAGCCCTGGGCGGTACGGTTCGGCTCGCTCACCGGGCGGGAGCTGGTGACGTCACCGGGCGCGGCCTGGATGGTGCGCGGGGCGACGGGCTGCTGCGCGGCCTGGTCGGCGACGTTCGTCGCCGCAGCGGCGTCCTCGGCCTCGCCGTCCTTCTTCATGGCCTTGGCCTCGCTCTTGAGGATGCGGGCCGACTTGCCGAGGGAGCGGGCCATGTCGGGGAGCTTCTTGGCGCCGAACAGCAGGAAGATCACGGCGACGATCAGGAGGATCTCGAGGGGCTTCAGATTGCCGATCATGTGTGTCGTCCTTCTCACCGAAACGGCTGGTTGTGGTGGCTGTGCCCGGCCACCTCGAAGAACCGGCGACCGACCTTCCGAGGATCGTAACCCCCTGGGGTAAACGGTCGGCAATCCCCCGGGGTACCCCCGCTTGCGCGAACACCGGATTGTTCACGCCCCGGCCACACGGTTCCGTCCCGCTATGTGGACTATGTCACCGCCGTACGCCGCGACCCGCCCGAGCGAGGTCCGACGCCGCCCGCTCCAGCTCCCCCGAGGCGTCCGAGATCCGCCGGCTGGCCCGCTCCACCTGCCCGGACAGCCTGCGCACCTCCACGAACACCCGTACGGCCAGCACGGACAGGACGGCGAGCCCCAGGAAACCCGAGGCGATTGCGATCATCGGCCACAGCATGACAGGAGCCTAGACGAGGAGCACCGTCAGACACTGCGCAGGGTGCTCACGCCCCCACC
Source organism: Streptomyces sp. NPDC002467 (assembly GCF_042889825.1). Taxonomy (NCBI): domain Bacteria; kingdom Bacillati; phylum Actinomycetota; class Actinomycetes; order Kitasatosporales; family Streptomycetaceae; genus Streptomyces; species Streptomyces sp. NPDC002467. The sequence continues at coordinate 305,641 of NZ_JBIARJ010000009.1, forward strand.
CGTCAACAGCTCCACAATCCGCTCACCAGCCGGTTTGCGAACGGCCACACCACACGCGGGACACGTGAAGGAGTAGAACGTGGCCCTGCGGCTGCCCCCGATCGCCAGACGCAGCGCACCCGCGTCCAACTCGAAGCGGGCCCGGCAGTCGGGACAGGACGCCTTGAAGGCGACGGGCCCGGACTTCTGCGACATCGACCCCGCCCCTCAGACCGTTTCCCCGTACCCCGCGAGTGCCTCTCGAGCCGCGCTCCGCGCACTCTCCGCCAGCTCGACGGGGGCCACGATCCGCCCCTCCCGGCCCAGCCTCAGCGCGAGGCGGCGCAGCGACGCCGGATCCGGGCTGCGCAACGTGATCCGCAGCCCCCCGTCGGGCAGCTCCTCCGCGCTGTCGTGCGGGTAGTACTCGGCGACCCAGCGCCCGCCCGGACCCACCTCGACCACGACCTCCGGATCCTCCGCGGCCGGCTGGACCAGCCCCTCGGACAGGTCCCGCGGCTCGATCGCGGGCGGCTCGGCCCGCTCGTCCAGCAGCCGGATCTCCGCGACCCGGTCGAGACGGAAGGTGCGCCGCGCCTCCGAGAGGTGGCACCACCCCTCCATGTACGTGTGCCCCACCGCGAACAGCCGGATCGGATCGACCTTGCGCTCGGTGAGCTCGTCGCGCGCCGGCGAGTAGTACCGGACCCACAGCCTGCGGCGTTCCGCGATGGCCCGGTCGACGTCCGCGAAGACCCCGCCCTCGGACTCGAAGGTCACCGACAGCCGGGAGGAGGCCCCGGCCGCCTCGCCCGCCGCCGCCTCCAGCTTGGCGGTGGCCCGCAGGAGCGCCTGCCGGTCGCTCTCCCGCAGCCCCGGGAGGGTCGCCACCGCCCGCGCCGCCACCAGCAGCGCGGTCGCCTCGTCGGCCGCCAGCCGCAGCGGCTCCGCCGTGGACTCCCCCGACGCGTCGGGGTTGCGCCACCAGATGCGCTCCCCGTCGGTGTCGATGTCGAGCAGGTCGCCGCCCCGGAAACTGGTCCCGCACATGGGCAGCACGTCGAGGTCCGAGATCAGCTCGTCCTCGGTGATCCCGAAGGCCCGTGCGACGTCGGCGACGTGAGCGCCCGGGCGCTCCCGCAGATACGTGACCAGGGACAGCATCCGGCGCGTCTGGTCGATGGCGTTGGCAGCCATGCTGGTACGTCTCCCCCTCAGGGCGTGCTCTTCGAATGGTGCGCTTGCATTGCGTCGGGGCACGGGCCGACCGGCCCGACCGTTCCACCCCGACAGCGGGGCCCCCGCGGCGAGGACCTGTGCCCCGCCCGGCCGCGTCCGCTCAGGCCTTGGCGACGGCCCTCAGCCGGTCCACCACGTCCGCGCGCAGATCGGCGGGACCGACCACGACGACGTCCGGCCCGAACTCCACCAGCCAGGCGTCCAGCCCGTGCCCGTACGGGATCTCCAGCTCGTCCCAGCCGTCCCCGCCCTCCCGCACGGCCGTCGCCTTGGCCCGCAGCGGATACCCCGCCCCGGCCCGCAGCCGGATCAGCGCCGAACGGTCCGCGCTCTCCCCCGCCCAGCTCGCCACGGTCTCCCGCACGGTCACCACGTCGGGCACCTCGGCGACGTACTTGCCCGCCCGCGAACGGACCTTCCCCGTGATCCGCGACAACCGGAACACCCGCTCCGCACCACGGTCACGGTCCCACCCGGCCAGATACCAGTGACCCCGCCAGCACTCCAGCGCCCACGGCTCCACCTGCCGGGTCTCCGGCCGCGCCGCCGTCGACTTGCGGTAGTCGAACACCACCGGCCGCCGGTCCCGGCACGCCAGCATCAACGGCTCGAAAGCCGCCTCGTGCACCGGGATGCGCGGCTCGATGGCACTGTGCTGGCCCTCGTACGGATCCCCCGCCTCCGGCATCCCGCCCGCACGCAGCTTCTGCAGGGCGCCGCTCGCCGCCCCCGCCAGCCGCGCCTGCTGCCACACCTTCGCCGCCAGCCCCAGGGCCGCGGCCTCCTCGGCGTCCAACGAGACGGGAGGCAGCCGATTGCTGTCCCGGCGCGCGAGATACCCGATCTCGCCCTCCAGGTTCTCCACCGTCTCGATCACCAGGCCGAGTTCACGCAGGTCGTCCTTGTCCCGCTCGAACATCCGGTTGAAGGACTCGTCGTTGCCGGCCTCGAGGTACGCCTCGATCGACCCCCGCAACTCCCGCTTGCTCAGCGGCCGACGCGTCCCCAGCAGACACAGCGCCAGATTCATCAGCCGCTCGGCCTTGGCAATCGCCATCGACGCCCATCCCCGCTTCCCTCGTACGCGCCCACACACGGACACAGCCGTGACCGTCGACCGTACCGCCCCGGCGCGCCCGGACAAAAGCGAGGGGCCCCCGCCGACAGGCAGGGGCCCCAAAGCCGATCAAACAGTCGCCCTATCAGGCGTCCATCAGGTCACAGACGAAGATCAGCGTCTCGCCCGGGGCGATCGCACCGCCCGCACCGCGGTCACCGTACGCCAGGTGCGCCGGGATCGTCAGCTTGCGACGACCGCCGACCTTCATGCCCTGGACACCCTTGTCCCAGCCCTGGATGACCTGACCGACACCCAGCTGGAACTGCAGCGCGCTGCCGCGGTTCCACGAGGCGTCGAACTCCTCACCGGTGGAGAAGGCCACGCCCACGTAGTGGACCTTGACGAAGGCGCCGACCTTGGCCTCGGCACCCTCGCCCACCCAGATGTCCTCGATCACCAGGTCGGTCGGAACCGGACCCTCGGGGAAATCGATCTCGGGCTTCTCGAGCTTGTCGCTCACGGAACTGCTCCTCAAACTTACGAACCGGTCAACCGGGACAGTCTTACATCACCGCGAGGATGTCGAGGCTGAAGACCAGCGTCGAGTTAGCCGGAATGGACCCCTTCTCCTTGTCCCCGAACGCCATGTCCGGCGGAATCACCAGGAGGATCCGGCTGCCGACCTTCTTGCCGGTGATGCCGTCCTTCAGGCCCTTGACCGAAAGCTGCGACATCGGCCACGTCACCGTCGTGTCCGACGCGTACGTGCTCTCGAACGTCTTGTCGTCCTTCCACGTCTTGCCGTGGAACTTGACGACCACGCTGTCGGTGTCCTTCACCGCCGCGCCGTCACCCTCGAGGACGTAGTTCGACACCAGCTTCGCCGGCGGCTCCGTGTCCTTCGGAACGGTCACGGCCACTTCCTTGCCGTCCGTGTTCGTACCGACCTTCGGCAGCGCCTTGTCGTCCTGCGGGACCTCCTTGCCCGTCGCCGAAACCGGCACGGAAGCACCCTTGACGATGTCCACCACGAAGACCAGCGTCGCGTTCGGCTTGATCTTCTCGCCCGAACCCTGAGCCCCGTAACCCAGGTCCGGCGGAATCACCAGCTCGACGCGGCTGCCGACCTTCTGACCCTCGAGACCCTGGTCCCAACCCTTGATGACGGCACCCGCACCGACGGTCAGATCGAACGTCTGACCCCGGTCGAAGCTCTGGTCGAACGGCTCCTTGCCGTCCCACACCTGGCCGAGGTAATTGACCTGGGCGATGTCGCCCTTCTTCAGCGCCGGGCCCTTGCCCTCGCTGACGGTCACCACCTTCAGCTCCTTCGGCGGCGTCCCCTTACCCGTCGACAGGGTGGGCTTCTGCCCGAACTCGGCACCCTTCGTGATCGCGGGCGCCCCGTTCTTCATCTGGGCGGAGTCGGAGCCGCTGTCACCACACGCCGCTGTCGACAGCAGCAGAAGGGGTACGACAAGCAGGCCGGCAAGTCGGCGCACGTGTTCCTCAGATCTCAGACGGCAAACGGTCGCCGCCACTCTAAGCCGTGAACAGGGCCCCGTACGAGACAGCTACGGGGCCCTGACCACACACCGGCGAGATCTACATCCCGGCGATCAACTTCTCCACCCGGTCGTCCACCGACCGGAACGGGTCCTTGCACAGCACCGTCCGCTGAGCCTGGTCATTCAGCTTCAGATGCACCCAGTCCACCGTGAAGTCCCGCCGCTGCTCCTGCGCCCGACGGATGAAATCACCGCGCAACCGCGCACGCGTCGTCTGCGGGGGCACCGACTTGCCCTCGAAGATCTTCAGGTCGTTGCAGATCCGCGCCGCCTGCCCCTTGCGCTCCAGCAGGTAGTACAGCCCGCGCCGCCGGTGGATGTCGTGATACGCGAGGTCTATCTGAGCGACCCGCGGATTCGACATGGTCATGTTGTGCTTGGCCCGGTACCGCTCGATCAACTGGTACTTCATCACCCAGTCGATCTCGGTCCCGATCCGGTCCAGGTCCTCCGCCTCGATCGCGTCGAGGGTCCGACCCCACAGCTCCAGCACCTGCTCCACCGTGCCGGTACGGATCCCCCGGCGCTCGGCGAAGTCCACCGCCTTGTCGTAGTACTCCCGCTGGATCTCCAGCGCCGAGGCCTCCCGACCACTCGCCAGACGCACCTTGCGCTGACCCGTGATGTCATGACTGACCTCACGGATCGCCCGGATCGGATTCTCCAGCGTCAGGTCCCGCATCACCGTGCCCGCCTCGATCATGCGCAGCACCAGATCGGTCGCCCCGACCTTCAGCAGCATCGTCGTCTCGGACATGTTCGAGTCCCCGACGATCACGTGCAGCCGACGGTAACGCTCCGCATCCGCGTGCGGCTCGTCCCGCGTGTTGATGATCGGCCGGGACCGCGTCGTCGCCGAACTGACACCCTCCCAGATGTGCTCGGCCCGCTGACTCACGCAGTACACCGCACCCCGCGGCGTCTGCAGCACCTTGCCCGCACCGCAGATCAACTGCCGCGTGACGAGGAACGGAATGAGGATGTCCGCCAAGCGCGAGAATTCCCCGTGCCGCGCCACCAGGTAGTTCTCGTGGCAGCCGTACGAGTTGCCCGCCGAGTCGGTGTTGTTCTTGAACAGATAGACGTCTCCCGCGATTCCCTCCTCGTGCAGGCGACGCTCGGCATCGACCAGCAGTCCTTCGAGAATGCGCTCGCCCGCCTTGTCGTGCGTGACCAGTTCGGTCACGTTGTCGCATTCGGGTGTTGCGTATTCCGGATGCGAACCCACGTCCAAGTACAGGCGGGCGCCGTTCCGCAGGAAGACATTGCTGCTGCGGCCCCATGACACGACACGGCGGAAGAGGTAGCGCGCCACTTCGTCAGGAGACAGTCGGCGCTGTCCCCTGAACGTGCACGTGACGCCGTACTCGTTCTCCAGCCCGAAAATGCGGCGGTCCATGACTGAACATTACGCCTTCTGCCCCCTTCTGAAACCGGGTTCGCAGGCGCGGTTCGATCAGTTTCCCCGAAACCGCCGACGACCCGCCGCAAAACGCCCGGAGGCCGGCCGGAAAAGCACCACACGACGCCTGTGCATACCCGACCCGCCCCCGACGAAACCCGCAAAACCTCAGCCCTGCTCCGCCGACACCTCCACCGCGGCCGACGCACCCGCCGAACCCGCCACCTCACGGCTGCGCCCCCGCGCCGCCAGCACCCGCTGAGTGGCCATCAGGACCACCAGCGCCGCGGCCCCACCCGCACTCGCCACACCGAAGCCCGCAGCCGTACCACCCAGTTCCACCGCCGGACCCGCGACCGCCGTACCGATCGCCGCACCGACCCCGAAGAACGTCACCAGCCAAGAGAACGCCTCCGTGACCGTCCCCACCGGAGCGTGCCGGTCCACCACGATGAACGCACACGCGATCGCCGGAGCCAGGAACACCCCCGCCAACGCCGACAAAGCCGTCATCGCCACCGCACCCGGAACCAGCATCAACGGCAGATAACACACCGCCAACAACGCCACCAACAACCGCAGCCGCCGCTCCGGCGCACCCGCCCACTGCCTAGCCCCGTACGCCACACCACCCACCAGCGCACCCAGACCCAGCGCCGCCATCAGCCAGCCGTACACCACCTGCCCGCCGTGACCGTCCGCATACGCCACCCCGGCCACCGTGATCGACCCCAGCGCCGACCCCACGAAGAAGAACGCACCCAGCAACGCCAGCAGCCCCCGCGAACGCAGCGCCCCCAACCAGTGCGCCTCACGCGGCTCCGACCGCCACGCCCTCGACGGCTCCGAAACCACCACCGACAGCGCACCCAGCACCCCGATCGCGTTCAGCGCCAGCAGCGCCCCGGCCGGAGACCACAGCGCCACGAACAGCGTCACCAGCAGCGGACCGACCGTGAACATGACCTCCTGGGCCACCGCGTCCATCGCGTACGCCTGGTGCACCCGCTCCTCACGGCCGCCCAGCACACCCGGCCACAACGCCCGCAGCCCACCCTCCAGCGGCGGCGTGAACAGACCCGCGACCACCACGGCCGCGTACGCCGCCACCGCCGACCCCGTACCCGCCACCGCGAGCCACACCATGCCGAGCGCCGACACCACCGCCGCCGGCAGCTGCACCCGCGGCTGCCCGTACAGGTCCACCGCCCGACCCAGCAACGGCTGACCCACCGCGTTCGCCACGCCGTACACGGCCGCCAGCGCGCCCGCCAGGCTGTAGCTGCCGCCCTCGGCCCGCGTGAACAGCACGATCGCGATCGGCGCCGTCGCGTTCGGCAGCCGCCCCACCAACGTGCCCACCAGCAACCTCGCGGCATGCCGGGTCCTGAGCAGCTCCGCGTATCCCGCGGCCATGACCGCCCCCTTCTGCCCGGACCCACGCCGGGGTAATACGTATAACGTGACCGGTCATACGTACCATGGCCCCAGTCCACCGGTCCACCCACCGGACCACCACATCCGCTCTGACCACGCACTTCGGGAGCCCCCTGTGACGAGACCCACCAGCCGGGACGTCGCCACCGCCGCCGGGGTCTCCCAGGCCACCGTCTCCCTCGTCCTCGGCGACAAATGGCGCGGCCGCGTCTCCGAACGCACCGCCGACCTCGTCCGCGAAACCGCCACCACCCTCGGCTACCGCCCCAACCTCGCCGCCCGCAACCTCCGCCTCGGCACCACCCGCACCGCCCTCCTCGTCGTCCCCGCCCTCACCAACGAATTCTTCGCCCGCGTCTACACCGGCGCCGCCCGCATCGCCGCCGAACACGGCTTCGGCGTCGTCCTCTACCCCTCCCCCGACGGCACCGGCCCCGCCCGCGACCCCTTCGCCTCCGCCCGCGCCGCCCTCGACGGAGTCATCGCCTCCTCCATGGCCGCCGACACCCTCGAAGCCATCGGCGGAGCCACCCTCCCCCTCGTCATGCTCGACAGCGACCCCGCCGCCGGCGGCTCCGCCCACGTCAACCTCGCCATGGCCGACGGCATGCGCCAGATCGTCCACCACCTCCAGGACCACGGCCACCGCCGCTTCCTCCACCTCGCCTCCGCCATCGACACCTGGACCTTCCGGGTCCGCGCCGAAGCCCTCACCACCCACCTCGGCCCCCACACCGAACTGCGCACCGTCCGCGCCCACCTCAGCGTCGACGCCGCCCGCACCGCCATGGAGACGGCCCTCGCCACCCCCGGCCACGACCGCCCCACCGCTGTCATCTGCGACGACGACGTCCTCGCCGCCGGCGCCTGCAAGGCCGCCCGTCGCCTCGGCCTGCGCATCCCCCAGGACCTCTCCGTCACCGGCTTCGACGACCTCGCCCTCGCCACCGCCGTCGAACCCGAACTCACCACCATCCACCTCCCCGCCGAACGCATCGGCGAACAGGGCATGACCGCCCTCCTCGCCGTCCTCGAAGGCACCCCCTGGACCGCCCCCGAGCTCCCGGTCAACCTCGTCGTACGCGACTCCTCCGGCCCTGCCCCGAAGGCCCCCTGACCCCGAACACGACGAAGCCCCGGCCGCCCACCAGGGCAACCGGGGCCTCGCTCGCACACAGCCCTACTCGGCGTCGTCCTCGGGCGCCTCGTCGTTCGACACGGCATCCGCCTGCGCCGCCGCCGGAACCTCCGCCTCCAGCAACCGCGCCAACTGCCGGCCACGGATCCGCTTGAACTTCCGCTGCTGCGACCGGGTACGGTCCAGCACCGCGACCTCCAGCCGCTCCGCCGGAATCGTCTTGTCCGCACCGTTCGCCTGGCTGGACAGCGCCTGCACCGCCAGCTTCAGCGCCTCGGACAGGGTCATCCCGTCCTGGTGACGCTGATCCAGGTACGTGCTGATCTGCTCGGCGTTGCCACCGACGGCAACGGAACCGTGCTCGTCCACGATCGACCCGTCGTGCGGAAGCCGGTAGATCTGGTCCCCGGCCGCCGTCGCCCCGACCTCGGCGACGACCAGCTCCACCTCATAGGGCTTCTCGCCCGCCGAGGAGAAGATCGTGCCGAGCGTCTGCGCGTACACGTTCGCCAGCCCACGGGCCGTCACATCGTCACGGTCGTAGGTGTATCCACGCAGATCCGCGTACCGCACACCGCCGATCCGCAGATTCTCGTACTCGTTGTACTTGCCGGCGGCCGCGAAGCCGATCCGGTCGTAGATCTCGCTGAACTTGTGCAGCGCACGGGACGGGTTCTCGCCGACGAACACGATGCCGTCGGCGTACTGGATCACGACAAGGCTGCGGCCGCGGGCGATGCCCTTCCGGGCGTATTCCGCCCGGTCGGCCATGGCCTGCTGGGGTGAGACGTAGAACGGAGTCGACACCGGCTTTCCGTCCCTTTCTTCTGGGTGACGAGAGGACTGGTCAGAGCAGGGCGGCGCGCGGACCGTCGGGCTCCTGGAGCCGTCGGTCCGTCACCTTGCGGGCGAGCTCCTGCGACTCGTCCTCGTCCAGCCTGCGGAAGCCCTCGTCGGTGATGACGGTGACGATGGGGTAGATGTGGCGGTACAGGTCCGGCCCACCGGTCGCCGAGTCGTCGTCGGCGGCGTCGTAGAGCGCCTGCACGACCAGCGTGGTGGCCTGCTCCTCCGTCAGATCGGGACGGTAGAGCTTCTTCATCGAACCGCGGGCGAAGATCGAGCCCGATCCGGTGGCCGCGTAGCCGTGCTCCTCGGAGCGGCCGCCGGTCACGTCGTAGGAGAAGATCCGGCCCTTCTCCTTGCCTTCGTCGTACCCGGCGAACAGCGGCACGACCGCCAGGCCCTGCATGGCCATCCCCAGATTGCTCCGGATCATGGTGGACAGCCGGTTGGCCTTGCCCTCCAGGCTGAGGGTCGCCCCCTCCACCTTCTCGAAGTGCTCCAGCTCCAGCTGGAACAGCTTCACCATCTCCACGGCCAGGCCGGCGGTACCGGCGATGCCGACAGCGGAGTACTCGTCGGCCGGGAACACCTTCTCGATGTCCCGCTGCGCGATCATGTTCCCCATGGTCGCCCGCCGGTCACCGGCGAGCACGACCCCTCCGGGGAAGGTGGCCGCGACGATGGTCGTCCCGTGCGGCGCCTCGATGACGCCCTCCGGCAGCTTGCGGTTGCCGGGCAGCATCTCGGGCGAGTGCGCTCCCAGGAAGTCCATGAAGGACGACGACCCCGGCGTCAGGAAGGCTGCCGGTAGACGCCCTGTGCCACGATTGTTGGCTTCCACGCGTGTCCCTCCAAGTATGAGACGACCCGACGGGCAGCGTCAGGATCGTCACCCAACTTGCCGATGGCCGTGTTGCAGTTGAAGCAAAGTACGCCTCGGACCTTACCCGTCGTGTGGCAATGATCCACATGTACGGCCGGAGCCTTCAAACAGATGAGGCAGACACCGCCTTGTGCTGCGATCATCTCGTCGCGCTGCGCCTCGGTCATTCCGTACGAACGCTTGAGATGGCCCGCCCGGCCTTGAACGACCCGGCACGCCTTGCACCGAGTGGACAGGCCGTCCGACGCCGACGAGTTCTTGTGCCACTCGCTGTGCGGCTTGATCACACCGCACTGGCGACAGAGTTTGTGACCGGCCGGGACGTCGACCTTCTCTTTGACGATCTTTCCCTTTTCGGCCTGGCGGCGCCGGTAGTGCGCGGCGCTGTACTCCGCCACACACTCCCGGCACCTCGGCTGAAGGCCGTCGCCACGATTCCGATCCAGGGCGAACCCGCTCAGTGGGACGTCGCGGCTACAACCGCGACACCACTTCGTTCCATTGGACATGGAGCCATGCTTGCGAGTTCACCTTGGATTCGAAGGCTATTCGCCGCCTTTTTGTACGAAACTCCGAACGAAGTCCTCGGCATTCTCCTCGAGTACATCGTCAATCTCGTCAAGAACCGAGTCGACGTCGTCGGAGAGCTTCTCCTGGCGCTCCTTGAGGTCGGTCGATTCCTCGACCGCGGCCTCCTCGACCTCCTCGGTCGAGCGCTGCGCCTTCTGCTGTCCGCCGCCGGTGTCCTTGGTCGCCATGTCTACCTCACCCCGCTCGGTTCGCACGCTCATGTCGAGAGACCCCGGGATTCGGGATCTCTCAAGATCAGACCCTACGTCGGACCCTACAAGTTGGGTCCGACATTCGTCCCCGCACTTTCATAACGTCCGGCTGATTTCATGATTCCCGGACCGGGGCCCTTTCAGGCCTCGAAGGCACCCCGAAGAAACCACTTCACTGACCGGAAAGCACCCGCACCAGGTCCTCCGCCGTACGACAGCGGTCCAGGAGCTCCTTGACGTGGTTCCGGGTCCCCCGCAGGGGTTCCATGGTCGGGACGCGCTGGAGCGAGTCCCGGCCCGGGAGGTCGAAGATCACCGAGTCCCAGGAGGCAGCGGCCACGTCGTCCGCGTACTGCTCCAGGCAGCGGCCGCGGAAGTAGGCCCGGGTGTCCTCCGGGGGCTTGCTCTGGGCCCGCTCCACCGCCGGCTCGTCCACCAGTCGCTTCATCTTGCCGCGGGCCACCAGACGGTTGTACAGGCCCTTCTCCGGTCGTACGTCCGAGTACTGGAGGTCCACCAGGTGCAGCCGGGCCGCGTCCCACTCCAGGCCGTCGCGGCGCCGGTAGCCCTCCAGGATCTCCCGCTTGGCGATCCAGTCCAGCTCCCCCGACAGGCTCATCGGGTCGGTCTCCAGCCGGCCCAGGACGTCCTCCCAGCGGGTCAGGACGTCCTTGGTCTGGTCGTCCGCGTCGGAGCCGTACCGCTCGTCCACGTACTTCCTGGCCAGCTCGAAGTACTCCATCTGGAGTTGCACGGCGGTCAGCGTGCGCCCGCTGCGCAGCGTGATCAGGTGCTGGAGGTCCGGGTCGTGGGAGACCTGGTGGAGGGTGCGCACGGGCTGGTCGACGGCGAGGTCGACGCTGATGAACCCGTCCTCGATCATGCCGAGGACCAGCGAGGTCGTGCCGAGCTTGAGGTAGGTGGAGATCTCGGAGAGGTTGGCGTCTCCGATGATCACGTGGAGCCGGCGGTACTTCTCGGCGTCGGAGTGCGGCTCGTCGCGGGTGTTGATGATGGGCCGCTTGAGGGTGGTCTCCAGGCCGACCTCGACCTCGAAGTAGTCCGCTCGCTGGCTGATCTGGAAGCCGTGCTCGCGGCCGTCCTGGCCGATGCCGACGCGGCCGGCGCCGGTGACGACCTGGCGGGAGACGAAGAAGGGGGTCAGGTGGCGCACGATCTCCGAGAAGGGGGTTTCCCGCTTCATCAGGTAGTTCTCGTGCGTGCCGTAGGAGGCGCCCTTGTTGTCGGTGTTGTTCTTGTAGAGGTGGATCGGCTGGGCGCCGGGCAGCTGGGCTGCCCGTACGGCGGCCTCGGCCATGATCCGCTCGCCGGCCTTGTCCCAGAGGACGGCGTCGAGCGGGTTGGTGATCTCCGGGGAGCTGTATTCGGGGTGGGCGTGGTCGACGTAGAGCCGTGCGCCGTTGGTCAGGATGACGTTCGCGAGGCCGATGTCCTCGTCGGTGAGCTGGCTGTTGTCCGCGGCCTCGCGGGCGAGGTCGAAGCCCCGGGCGTCCCGCAGCGGATTCTCCTCCTCGAAGTCCCAGCGGGCGCGGCGCGCCCGGTGCATCGCCGCCGCGTAGGCGTTGACGATCTGGGACGAGGTGAGCATGGCATTGGCGTTCGGGTGGCCCGGGACGGAGATCCCGTACTCCGTCTCGATCCCCATTACTCGCCGTACGGTCATGCGGCCCTCCTTGCCCGGCGGCGCTCCTCGTCGGGAGCGGCGCTAAGTACCGCTGGTGCTCCGGTGCGCGTGCCTGTGCCTGTTCCTGTGCGGTGCCCGTCCCCGCACTGCGCGTCCGGCGGCGGTAAGGAAGAGCGTAGAACCACTTCGGGTTCGTGGGGAGATCATTTCCGTCATTGAATTGGCCTCGTCACCGGCTGAAAATCGGCCGGTAAAGCAGTCGGCTGCGGATGCCCGGGGAGGGCATCCGCAGCCGCTCCGCTCGGTCAGAGGTACTGACCGGTGTTCGCCACCGTGTCGATGGAGCGTCCGGTGTCCGCGCCTTGCTTTCCGGTGACGAGGGTGCGGATGAATACGATCCGCTCGCCCTTCTTTCCGGAGATTCGGGCCCAGTCGTCCGGGTTGGTGGTGTTGGGCAGGTCCTCGTTCTCCTTGAACTCGTCCACGCATGCCTGGAGGAGGTGGGAGACGCGGAGGCCCTTCTGGTTGTGTTCGAGGAAGGCCTTGATGGCCATCTTCTTGGCCCGGTCCACGATGTTCTGGATCATGGCGCCGGAGTTGAAGTCCTTGAAGTAGAGGACTTCCTTGTCGCCGTTGGCGTACGTGACCTCGAGGAAGCGGTTTTCCTCGGTTTCGGCGTACATCTGCTCGACGACGGTCTGGATCATGCTGTGGACGGTGCCGGCCGGGCTGTCCTGGTGTTCGGACAGGTCGTCCGTGTGCAGGGGCAGGGTGGCCTTGAGGTACTTGGCGAAGATGTCCTTGGCGGCTTCCGCGTCCGGGCGCTCGATCTTGATCTTCACGTCGAGGCGTCCGGGGCGCAGGATGGCCGGGTCGATCATGTCTTCGCGGTTGGAGGCGCCGATGACGATGACGTTCTCCAGGCCTTCCACGCCGTCGATCTCGGCGAGCAGCTGGGGGACGATGGTGTTCTCCACGTCCGAGCTGACGCCGGATCCGCGGGTGCGGAAGAGGGATTCCATCTCGTCGAAGAAGACGATGACGGGGGTGCCCTCGCTGGCCTTCTCGCGGGCACGTTGGAAGACGAGGCGGATGTGCCGCTCGGTCTCGCCGACGTACTTGTTGAGGAGTTCGGGTCCCTTGATGTTCAGGAAGTAGGACTTTCCTGCTGCCTGTCCGGTCACTTCGGCGACCTTCTTGGCAAGGGAGTTGGCGACGGCCTTGGCGATGAGCGTCTTGCCGCAGCCGGGCGGGCCGTAGAGCAGGATGCCCTTCGGGGGCCGCAGTTCGTGTTCCTTGAAGAGGTCCGGGTAGAGGTACGGGAGCTCGACCGCGTCGCGGATCAGCTCGATCTGGTCGCCCAGGCCGCCGATCTTGTCGTAGTCGATGTCGGGGACCTCTTCGAGGACGAGGTCTTCGACCTCGCTCTTGGGGACCACTTCGTAGACGTAGCCGGAGCGGGGTTCGAGCAGGAGGGCGTCGCCGGGGCGGATGGTGATGTCCAGGAGCGGCTCGGCGAGCCTCACCACCCGTTCCTCGTCGGTGTGCCCGACGACCAGGGCGCGCTCGCCGTCCTCGAGGATTTCCTTGAGGGTGACGATGTCCCCGGCCCGCTCGAATTCCATGGCCTCGACCACGTTGAGCGCTTCGTTGAGCATGACTTCCTGGCCGCGCCGGAGGTCTTCCGGGTCGACGCTGGGGCTGACGTTCACGCGGAGCTTTCGGCCTCCGGTGAAGATGTCGACGGTGCCGTCCTCGTTGGCTTGCAGGAAGACGCCGAAGCCGGCCGGCGGCTGTGCGAGCCGGTCGACTTCCTCCTTGAGGGCCACGATCTGGTCGCGGGCCTCACGGAGGGTATTCGCGAGTCGTTCGTTCTGTGCGGAGACGCCGGCCAGATTTGTCTGAAGCTCGACGATCCGCTCTTCGAGAATCCTCGTGTGTCGCGGAGAGTCGGCGAGCTTGCGGCGCAGGACGGCGATTTCCTGCTCGAGATAGGCAACCTGGCCGGCGGGGTCCTCAGACCCTCGCCCGGGCCGGATGCCGCGGTTGATGTCGTCGTCGTGGGCTGCCACGGTCCTCACCTCCTCCAAGGGGAGCTGGACGCTTCCTGACCCTACCTGGGCTGGTGGTGATTGAAACCCCTAGATCACAAAGACGGTAGAGGCGTGTCCGATCTTCACCCTTGCGTACTCCCTCACGCCAAGGAAATACCCACCCATCAACATCTGAAAGCGGCCGGTTGTAAGGTCGAACTGTTCAACACCCGTCAGGGCTCGCGCGACTTGCCGCGAGTTGCGACCGGGATGGATCACTCAGGGCAGGGAACGGCAGGAGATATGAGCGTGCAGCAGGAGGCTCCGGCGGGCGTCGCGGGCGGGTCGGGCGAGCCGCTCGAGGTCTGGATCGACCAGGACCTGTGCACCGGGGACGGCATCTGCGTGCAGTACGCGCCGGAGGTGTTCGAGCTGGACATCGACGGTCTGGCGTATGTGAAGGGTGCGGACGACGAGCTGCTGCAGGAGGCGGGGGCGACGACTCCGGTTCCGCTGGTGCTGTTGCAGGACGTGGTCGATTCGGCGAAGGAATGTCCGGGTGACTGCATCCACGTGAGGCGTGTTTCGGACCGGGTGGAAGTGTTCGGTCCGGACGCGGAGTGAGGGTTCAAACACTCCTGGCGGCCGAGTCCGTCAGCTCCTGGCGGAATTTTCCGTCGCTCCAGCGCCACTTGGCGCGCTGTTTGAGGTCGGGGCTGTAGCGGGGTACGTCGGGTGAGGAGTACCCGAGGAGGGTCGCCGTGACGGCTCCGTCGCGCACGGTGAGGTCGGTGGCGGTCTTGCGTTGGCCGGCTTCGAGCAGGGTGGCGACGACGCGGGGGCGGGCTCCCGCGGTGCGGTCCTGGACGAGTACGTAGATGGCGTGGGGCGGGGTGCCGGATCCGGCGTCGCAGCGGACGGCGGCGACGGTTTCGGGGCGGCCGTCGCCGTCGAGGTCGCCCTGGGCGGTGGCGGTGACGGTCTGGGGGGCGCCCTTGCAGTCGAGGGGGTAGGTGACCCCGGCCGGGTCGGGGGCGGTCGCCTGGGGGCCTTCTGCGGGGTGTGGGGCGGTTCGGGCGGAGGCCGGTTGGAGAAGTCCCGCGCCGGCTATGACGGCGGCCATGGCGGATGCGGTGGCGATCCAGTGGACGGGCTTGGTGCGGGTGTGTCCCAGGGTGTCCGGTGTCGACGTCAGCTCGGCGGGGCTGTGCAGCACGCTGGGTGTCTCCTGTGCGAGGGGTGACGGGGAGCCAGCATCGTGCCATACCTCACACGATGGTGGAACGGTCGGGTCCGGCTCCGGCGGGGCGTTTGACCCGACAACGAAAAGGCGCTGTGGCGCAGTTCCCGGGGTGAGCGGGGAACTGCGCCACAGCGCCTTGGTGTTGGGTGTGCGGGGTGGTTACGCGGAGCGGTCGCTGCCGGGTCCCTCGTAGTCCTCGCCGTAGGCGCCCTTGGCGGGCCGGCGGCGGCGCATGGGGGGCTCGACGCCGTCCGCGAGGCGGCGGGCGGTGACGAGGAAGCCGGTGTGGCCGATCATCCGGTGGTCCGGGCGGACGGCGAGGCCTTCCACGTGCCAGTTGCGGATCATCGATTCCCAGGGCTGCGGTTCGGCGAAGCAGCCGATCTCGCGGATGGACTCGACGGTCTTGGAGAGCTGGGTGGTGGTGGCCACGTAGCAGCAGAGGATGCCGCCGGGGACGAGGGCCTTCTTGACCGCTTCCAGGCACTCCCAGGGGGCGAGCATGTCGAGGATGACGCGGTCGACGTCGGTCTCGTCCAGGTTGTCCTGGAGGTCGCCCACGGTCAGCTTCCACGCGGGGTGGGGGCCGCCGAAGTAGCGCTCGACGTTGGCGGTGGCGATCTCGGCGAAGTCCGCGCGGCGCTCGTAGCTGTGGAGCATGCCCTGGTCGCCGATGGCGCGCAGCAGGAAGCTGCTCAGGGAGCCGGAGCCCACTCCCGCCTCCACGACGCGGGCGCCGGGGAAGATGTCGGCGAAGGCCAGGATCTGGCCCGCGTCCTTGGGGTAGACCACGGCGGCGCCGCGGGGCATGGACAGGACATAGTCGGGGAGCAGGGGGCGCAGCGCGAGGTAGGCGACGTTGCCGGTGGTGCGGACAACGCTGCCCTCGGGTGCGCCGATCAGCTCGTCGTGCGGGAAGGAACCCTTGTGGGTGTGGAAGTTCTTCCCTGCTTCGAGCGTGAACGTGTAGTGGCGGCCCTTGGGGTCGGTCAGCTGTACCTGGTCCCCGACCTCGAAGGGCCCGCGTCGGCGGGCGGCACCGGTCGGTTCGGACATGTGACCAGTGTATTGGCTTCAGGACTGGGGCCGTGCCATGGCTTTCACGAAGGCTTTTTCGACGTCGAGGGTGGAGAGGACGCCGTAGATCTCGCCGGTGGGTTCGAGGACGAGGTATTCGGTGGCGGGGGTGGCGCGGAGGTGGTCGAGGAGTTCTTCGCCGGTGAGGTCCGCGGAAACCTTCATGCCGTCGGTGAGGTCCTGGGCGAGGGTGCTGACGGCGACCCAGGGGCGGCGGTGTTCGGGTACGGAGGCGATGGCGGTTTCGCGGACGATGGCGGTGGGGTCTCCTTGGCCGTCGACGACGACGAGGGCGCGGGCGCCCGCTTCGTTGGCGCGGCGGAGGGCTTCGGAGAGGGGGGTGGCGGTTTCGACGGGGATGGCGCGGCGGGTGAGGGTGCGGGCGCGGAGTTCGGGGAGGTGTTCGCGCAGGCGGGCCATGCGGAGGCTGTTGCCGGCTCCGGTCCAGATGATGGCGGCGAGGATGGCGGCGAGGAGGGCGTCCATGACGGTGTTCATGCCGCCGGTGTCGTCCGTGCGGTTGCCGAGGGTCCCGGTGTGGGTGAGCAGCGGGAGGCCGATGAGGACGGTGACGGCGAGGGCGCGGCCGATCCAGGCGGCGGCGATGGTGCCGGTCATGGGTTTGCCGGTGATGCCCCAGATGACGGCGCGGAGCATGCGGCCGCCGTCGAGGGGGAGGCCGGGGAGGAGGTTGAAGGCGGCGACGAGGAGGTTGGAGATCATCAGTCCGGCGAGGAGGACGCCGGGGACGGTGGCGGGGTCGACGGCTTTCATGCCGAGGTAGAAGGCGCCGGCGAGGAGGAGGGAGAGGAGGGGGCCGACGAAGGCGAGGACGAATTCGCGGCCGGGGGTCTCGGATTCCTTCTCGATCTCGGAGACTCCGCCGAAGAACTGGAGCTGGATGCGGCGGACGGGGAGTTTGAAGCGGAGGGCGGCCACGGTGTGGGCGAGTTCGTGGACGAGGACGGAGGCGTAGAAGGCGACGGCGAAGAAGAGGGAGACGAGGTAGCGGACCGGTCCGAGTTCGGGCAGGACCCGGTCGAGCTGGTTGCCGAAGACCCAGGTGATGAGGGCGGCGACGAGGAACCAGCTGGACGAGACGTAGACGGGTACGCCGAAGGGGCGGCCCATGAGGATTCCGCCGCCCGGTCCTGAGCGCCGGTTCGCGCGCTCGCCGGTTTCGTCGGTGTCTGCCACGGCTGTCCTTCGGTCGGTGCTGGTGTTTCCAGTGTGGTTCAGGTGTGGTTCGAATGGCGCTTTGGCCGGTGTGTAGCGGGTTGTGATGCTCCGATCATGCAGTGCGAGGGGGTCCGTCGTCGATGGTATGGCGCGGGCTGTCGGTGGCGGGTCGTAGGGTTTTGTGCATGACGACGAGCTCGGGTGCCGTGTCGGGTGCCGCCGATGAAGGGGTCGCCGCGGATGTCGCGGTGGCGCCGGCCGCTGTGGCGCCTTCTTCGCTCTCCCCTTCGCGGGCGAGTGATTTCATGCGGTGTCCGCTGCTGTACCGGTTCCGGGTGATCGACAAGCTGCCGGAGAAGCCGAGTGCGGCCGCGACGCGCGGGACGCTGGTGCACGCGGTGCTGGAGCGGCTTTTCGATCATCCTGCGGCGGAGCGGACGGCTCCGGCGGCGAAGGCGCTGATTCCGGGGCAGTGGGAGCGGTTGCTGGAGTCGAAGCCGGAGCTGGCGGACCTGTTCCCGGAAGGGGACGAGGGGGCGGGGCTGGCGCGGTGGCTGACGGAGGCCGAGGCGCTGGTGGACCGGTGGTTCACGCTGGAGGACCCGACGCGGCTGGAGCCGGTGGAGCGGGAGTTCTTCGTGGAGACGGAGCTGGCGTCGGGGTTGCGGCTGCGCGGGATCATCGACCGGGTGGACGTGGCGCCCACGGGTGAGGTGCGGATCGTCGACTACAAGACGGGCAAGGCGCCGCGGCCGGAGTATGCCGAGGGTGCGTTGTTCCAGATGAAGTTCTACGCGTTGGTGGTGTGGCGGCTGAAGCAGGTCGTGCCGCGGCGGTTGCAGTTGGTGTATCTGGGCAGTGGTGAGGTGCTGACGTACGACCCGGTGGTGGAGGACCTGGAGCGGGTGGAGCGCAAGCTGCACGCGTTGTGGGAGGCGATCCGGGAGGCGACGGAGTCGGGTGATTGGCGGCCGCGGCCGACGAAGCTGTGCGGCTGGTGTGATCATCAGGCGGTGTGTCCGGAGTTCGGGGGTACTCCCCCGGCCTATCCTCTGCCGATCGTCCCCCGCTAGGTCGTCGGCCGGTCAGGGCAGAATGGGCGGCGTCCGTCGAAGCCGCCGTACGAATACGAGGTAGACCCCGTGGCGATCCGCGTCCTTCTGGTCGATGACCAGCCGCTGCTGCGCACCGGCTTCCGGATGATCCTGGAGGCCGAGGAGGATCTGGCGGTGGTCGGTGAGGCCGGGGACGGTCTGCAGGCCCTGGACCAGGTGCGGGCGCTCCAGCCGGACGTGGTGCTGATGGACATCCGGATGCCGCGGATGGACGGGGTGGAGGCGACCCGGCAGATCACGGGTCCGGAGCGGAACGGGCCGGCGAAGGTGCTGGTGCTGACGACGTTCGATCTGGACGAGTACGTGGTGGAGGCGCTGCGGGCGGGGGCGAGCGGGTTCCTGCTGAAGGACGCGCCGGCCAATGAGCTGGTGCAGGCGATCCGGGTGGTGGCGGGCGGCGAGGCGATGCTCGCGCCGAGCATCACGCGGCGGCTGCTGGACAAGTACGCGGGTCATCTGCCGTCGGGTGAGGAGAGCGTGCCGGACACGCTGGGCTCGTTGACGGAGCGGGAGGTCGAGGTGCTGAAGCTGGTGGCGCGGGGGTTGTCGAACGCGGAGATCGCGGCGGACCTGTTCGTGAGCGAGACCACGGTGAAGACGCATGTGGGTCACGTGCTGACGAAGTTGGGGCTGCGGGACCGGGTGCAGGCCGCCGTGTACGCCTACGAGAGCGGTCTGGTGCGTCCGGGCGCGGGCCAGTAGGGCCGGTGGGGCTTCTCCCGTAGGGCTTCTGTACGGCGAACGGGCCGGCAGCCGCGTGGTGCGGCTGCCGGCCCGTCGTGCTGCGGGGGGGGCGGGGCTCAGCCCTTGCGGATCTCCCAGAAGCGGAAGACGGTCGAGGCGTCGAGGGACCACTGCAGGCCGGTCACGTCCGGGCGGGTGACGGCGTACTGCTTGCTCTGCCAGAGCGGGAGGATCGGGAGTTCGTCGGCGACGATGTCCTGGAGGCGGTTGTAGTCCGTGGTGGCGGAGGTGCGGTCGGACTTCGCGGAGGTCGAGGGGATGATGGTCCCGGTGATCTCCTTGTTGTCGTAGTTGTTGCCGAGGACGTTGTCGGGGCCGAAGAACGGCTGGGTGAAGTTGTCGGCGTCCGGGTAGTCGGGCACCCAGCCCTTGACGTAGACGCCGTACTTGCCGGCCTGGATGTCCTTCTCGTACTGGTCGAACTCGACGGACTTGACGTCGGCTTCGAAGAGGCCGCTGTCGTTCAGCTGCTTGGCGATGAGCTGGAGTTCCTGGTCGGTGGAGGAGCCGTAGCGGTTGGACGTCGAGTACAGGGTGAGCTTGACCTTGTCCTTGACGTTGGCGGCGCGCAGGACGGCCTTGGCCTTCTCCGGCTGGGGGCTGCCGCCGTAGCGGTCGAAGAAGGGGGTGGTGTGCGAGGGGATGCCGGCCGGGACGATCGAGTAGAGGGCGGTCGCCGTTCCCTGGTAGACCTCCTTGACCAGGGTTTCGCGGTCGACGAGGTAGGCGATGGCCTTGCGGACGTGGATCTTTCCGGCGACCGGGTCGTTCATGTTGAAGACGAGGTGCTGGACCTCGGCGCCGGTGCCCTGGACGACCTCGACCTTCTTGTCGCCGGTGTTGGCGGAGAGGCCGGCGATGTCCTTGGCGGCGAGGCCGCGGAAGGCGAAGTCGACGCCTCCGCTTTCGAGGACCTTCTTCAGGGCGGCCTGGTCGTCGTTGTAGAACTTCATGGTGACACCGGAGTTCCGCACCTTGGCCTTGCCGGTGTAGGACTCGTTGACGGAGAAGCTCGCGCTCTTTTCGTTGATCGAATCGAGCTTGTAGACGCCGGAGCCGATGGCCTTGCCGTCGGTGCGGAGCTTGTCGGCGGGGTATTCGGCGTGGTCGACGATGGAGCCGGCGCCCGAGGCGATCTTGCTGGGGAAGGTCGCGTCGGAGGTCTTGAGGTGGAAGACGACGGTCTTGTCGTCGGGGGCGTCGATGGAGCCGATCGACGCGAGCATGACGGCGGGGCCGTTCTCGTCGTCGATCTTCAGGGTGCGCTCGAAGGAGTACTTGACGTCCTTCGCGGTGAGGCTGTGGCCGTTGCTGAACTTCAGGCCGCCGCGCAGGGTGCACTTGAAGGTCTTGCTGTCGGCGCCTTCGAAGCCGCAGGCCTCCGCGGCGTCGGGCTCGGGGGTGGTGCCGCCCTTGGGGAAGCTGAGGAGCGACTGGAAGACGTTGTTGAAGAGCACCCAGGAGCCCGGGTCGTAGCCCGAGGCCGGGTCGGTGGCCTTCACCTTGTCGGATATGCCCATGACCACGCCCTTGCCGCTGCCGGCGTTGGAGCCATCGGTCGAGCCGCAACCGCTCAGCAGCGCGGCGGCGGTGGCTGCGCCGAGCGGGGCCGCCAGCCACTGGTTACGTCGATTCACGGTTACGTCCTTCTCAGTCGTACAGATTCGTCGGGCCGGCCCGCGACACCCGCTGCCGGTGGTTCGGGTGCGTCAGCCGCTTACGCCGCGGCCGAGCTCCCACAGCTGGAGGTCGGAGATGGCGTTGACGGACCACTCCACTCCGGTGATCCCGTCGCGTGCGGCGACGTACTGCTTGCCCTGCCACAGGGGCAGGACGGGTACGTCCTCGGCGACGATGTCCTGCATTTCCGTGATCGCGGGGACGGCGACGTTGCGGTCGGCGGCGCGCCGGGAATCGGGAAGGAGGCGGGTGCGTACGGTGGCGTTGGCGTACGGGGTGCCCAGGAAGTTGTCCTGCTCCAGGAACGGGGCGAGGAAGTTGTCGGCGTCGGGGTAGTCGGGGAACCAGCCGAGTCCGTAGGCGGCGTGGTCGCCCTTCTTCTGCGCGGGGCGGAAGTCGGCCCAGTCGCTGCCCTGGACGGTGATGTCGAACAGCTGGGTGGAGTTCAGCTGGGCCTTGAGGGCTTCGAACTCGGCCGCGGTGCCGTCGCCGTAGTGGTCATTGGTGTAGTTCAGGGTGAGCTTGACCGGGGTCTTGATCCCGGCGTCCTTCAGCAGGCCGGCGGCCTTGGCGGTGTTGGCGGCGCCGTACTTGTTGAAGAAGGAGTTGACGTGGCCGGTGACGGTGGTGGGGACCAGCGAGTAGAGGGGCTGGGCGGCCTTGCCGTAGACCTTGTCGATGAGGGCGTTGCGGTCGACGGCGGCGGCGAGGGCCTGGCGCACGGCCTTGTCCTTGACGACGGGGGCGTCGGTGTTGAAGCCGAGGTAGCGGATCTCCAGCCCGGACAGCGGGGTGAGCCTGACGCCCTTGGGGGGCTTGGTGGAGAACTCGCTGATCTGGGCGGGCGACAGGGTGCGGGAGATCATGTGGATCTTCCCTTCGGCGAGTGCCCTGCCCATGGCCGTCGAGTCGGCGTAGGTACGCAGTTCGGCCTTGTCGTTCTGCAGCTTGAGGTCGCCCTTGTAGTTGGGGTTCTTGCTGAAGACGGCGCGGACGAGCTGGTTGTTCTTGACTTCGGCCTTCATCGTGTACGGGCCGGAGCCGTCCACGGCGAAGCCCTCGCGGAGCTTCTTGGCGTCGTAGTTCTTCTCGCTGACGATGCCCGTGGCGGGGGTGGAGAGCTTGTACGGGAAGGTCGCGTCCGGGGTCTTCAGGTGGAAGACGACGGTGTCGGCGGCCTTGGCCTCGACGGAGTCGATGTTGGCCAGGAGCGAGGAGGGGCCGTTCTCGTCCTTGATGGTGAGGACGCGATCGATGGAGAACTTGACGTCCTTGGCCGTGACGGGGTCGCCGGAGGCGAACTTGAGGCCGGGGCGCAGGGTGCAGCGGTAGCTCTCGTTGCCGGTGTCGGTGAAGCGGCAGTCGGAGGCGGCTTCGGGGACGGGCTGACCGCCGGCGCGCGGGGTGTGCATCAGGGTCTGGACGGTCTGGCGCAGGACGTTCCAGGCGCCGGCGTCGTAGGCGTACGCCGGGTCGAACGGGGCGGGGGCGTATTCGGCGGCCTCGAACCGGTCGGTGGTTCCGACGACGATCGCTCCGGATCCCGCTCCTCCGCCCGTCGCGGTGCCGCAGGCGGCCAGCGTGGGGGTGAGCAGTCCGGCCGCGGCCGTCAGCACCATGGTCTTGCGGTTCATGCTGGAAGTACTCCCTGTTACCGGCACTTGCTCAAAGCGGTGTGAAGGGCACTTCGCGGCGGTCGCCCGTTCAGGGCGGAACGATCGGGCCGGTGTAGTGACGATCGGTCCACGCGGTCCCGGCACAGGGGTGTGTGACCGGGGCGGCTGAGGTGCGGCGCAGTGCCCGCAATGACACTAGTGGTCCGGGACGGGATGGCTGGAACTGACCGGACATGGGGCGTAATCGCACCGTGACGGGAGTGAACCGGCTGTTCACGCGACGCTCTGTCCGGATTCGGTCAGGAGCTGATCAATCCGGACAGAGCGGTAGGCGTCGGGGCTCCGGGACAGGTCCGTGGGGGGTGTGGCGGGTGACCAAGGTCACCCTGCGCAACTCCACCCGACAGGATGGAATTTCAGCCTCCGCTGCCTGTGACGGAAGATTCTTCCGCAGGACCTTAGGCCTGGGGGCGTTTCGTTCGGTACGGAGCGTGTGGTGGTGTGTGCGCTCAGTTCATGGGGACGATGAGGGAGCGCAGGAAGGCCAGGTCCACGTCCTCCAGCGAGCCGACGATGGTGCGGCCGGGTGCGGGAGCGATGCTGCCGACGGAGGGGATGGCCACGACGCGGCAGCCGGCGGCCTCCGCGGCGGCGACGCCGGTGGCGGTGTCCTCGATGACGGCGCACCGCGAGGGGTGCGCGCCCAGCGTGCTCGCGGCGAGCAGGTACGGGTCGGGGTGCGGCTTCGTACGGGCGACCTCGTCCCCGGCGACGGTCATGGTGAAGCGGTCGCGGCCCAGGGTGAGCAGGACCTGGTCGATGACGCGGCGGTGCGAGGCGGAGACGAGGGCGGTGGGCACGTTGTGCCGGGCCAGCTCGCTCAGCAGCCGCTCGGCACCGGGCATCAGCGGTACGCGGTCGGCGATGCGGGCCTCGAAGCGCTCGTTGAGCAGGACGCTGAGCTCGGCCAGGCCGATGGCGGCTCCGGTGGCCTCGATCAGGAAGGTCGCGCTGCGGCTCATGGGGCCGCCGACGACCACGTCGCGCCAGGTCTCGTCGAGGCGGTGGCCCAACTCGTGGAAGATCTCCGCTTCGATCTCCCACCAGAAGCCCTCGGTGTCCACGAGGGTGCCGTCCATGTCGAGCAGCACCGCCTGCAGGGCGTGCCCGTCTGCCGTGCGGGCGACGGGAGCGGGAACGGTGCTGGTCATCTGTTACGCCTTTCTCCGGGGACGACAAGGCCGGCCACCTCGACCCGCGGGGATACCCCCTCGGGGAACAGGTGACCGGCCTGTTTGGGACCGACCAGTGTACGCCGATCCGCCTCAGCGTGCGTTGAAATACTTCGCTTCGGGGTGGTGGATGACGATGGCGTCGGTGGACTGCTCGGGGTGGAGCTGGAACTCCTCCGAGAGGTGCACGCCGATCCGCTCCGGCTGGAGGAGGTCGGCGATCTTCGCGCGGTCCTCCAGGTCGGGGCAGGCCCCGTAGCCGAGGGAGAAGCGGGCGCCGCGGTACTTCAGGTCGAACATGTCCTCGACCTTCGCCGGGTCCTCCCCGCCGAAACCGAGCTCGGCACGGACCCGGGCGTGCCAGTACTCGGCCAGTGCCTCGGCGAGCTGGACGGACAGGCCGTGCAGTTCGAGGTACTCGCGGTAGGAGTCGGACTCGAACAGCTTGGCCGTGGCCTCGCCGATCTTCGAGCCGACGGTGACGACCTGGAGGCCGACGACGTCGGTCTCGCCGGACTCCTCCGGGCGGAAGAAGTCGGCCAGGCACAGCCGGCGGCCCCGGCGCTGGCGCGGGAAGGTGAAGCGGGTCCGCTCGTTGCCGGCGTCGTCGAGGATGATCAGGTCCTCGCCCTTGGAGACGCACGGGAAGTAGCCGTAGACGACGGCGGCCTCGAGGAGGTTGTCGGTGTGCAGCTTCTCCAGCAGCCCGCGCAGCCGCGGACGGCCCTCGCCCTCCACGAGCTCCTCGTACGTCGCCCCGCCCGCCCGAGCCTGCTTGAGACCCCACTGGCCCTTGAACAGGGCGCCCTCGTCGAGCCAGGACGCGTAGTCCTTGAGCGGGATGCCCTTGACCACGCGGGTGCCCCAGAACGGCGGTGCGGGCACCGGGTTGTCCACGGCCACGTCGGACCGGCCACCCGGCTCGTCGGCCTCCTCCACCTGGAGGACGGGGGTGTCCCGCTTGGCGACGCGACGCTGCTTCAGCTCGGGCAGGGTGGCGCCGGGGACGCCGCGCTTGACGGCGATGAGGGCGTCCATGAGGCGCAGGCCTTCGAAGGCGTCGCGGGCGTAGCGGACTTCGCCCTCGTAGATCTCGTGGAGGTCCTGTTCGACGTAGGCGCGGGTGAGGGCGGCGCCGCCGAGGATGACGGGGTAGTCGGCGGCCAGCTTGCGCTGGTTCAGCTCCTCCAGGTTCTCCTTCATGATCACGGTCGACTTCACGAGGAGGCCCGACATGCCGATGACGTCGGCCTTGTGCTCCTGCGCGGCTTCGAGGATCGCGGAGACCGGCTGCTTGATGCCGATGTTGACGACGTTGTAGCCGTTGTTGGACAGGATGATGTCGACGAGGTTCTTGCCGATGTCGTGGACGTCGCCGCGGACGGTGGCCAGCACGATCGTGCCCTTGCCCTCCGCATCGGACTTCTCCATGTGCGGTTCGAGGTAGGCCACCGCGGTCTTCATGACCTCGGCCGACTGGAGCACGAACGGCAGCTGCATCTGACCGGAGCCGAAGAGCTCGCCGACGACCTTCATGCCCTCCAGGAGCGTGTCGTTGACGATGTTCAGGGCGGGACGTTCCCGGAGCGCCTCGTCGAGGTCGGCCTCCAGGCCGTTCTTCTCGCCGTCGATGATCCGGCGCTGAAGACGCTCCTCCAGAGGCAGGGCCAGGAGCTCTTCCGCCCGACCGGCCTTCAGGGACTTGGTGTTGACGCCCTCGAAGAGCGCCATCAGCTTCTGGAGGGGGTCGTAACC
>NZ_JBIARJ010000010.1:0-78093 GCF_042889825.1 Streptomyces sp. NPDC002467
CCAACCCGGGTGGGGGGGGGCCGGGGGGGGGTACGTTAACGGGGGGGGCCCGACGCGGCCCCCCCCGCTGCCCCCCGGGCCGGGGGCGGGGCCCCGCCCCCCGGGGGGGGGGGGGCGCGCGCCCCCCCCCCGCTTCTTGGAGGCGATGAGGCTGGTGATCGTGGTGATGACCAGGACACCGCAGATGACGCCCAGGGAGACCGGGATCGAGATCACCGGGACGTGCACGCCGGACTCGTGCAGGGCGTGCAGCACCAGCTTGACGCCGATGAAGCCCAGGATGATCGAAAGGCCGTAGCTGAGGTGGACCAGCTTCTTGAGCAGGCCGCCGATGAGGAAGTACAGCTGGCGCAGACCCATCAGCGCGAAGGCGTTGGCCGTGAAGACGATGTACGGGTCCTGGGTCAGGCCGAAGATCGCGGGGATCGAGTCCAGGGCGAACAGCACGTCGGTGGTGCCGATGGCGAGCATGACGACCATCAGCGGGGTCAGTACGCGCTTGCCGTTCTTCTCGATGAAGAGCTTGGTGCCGTGGTACTTGTCCGCGACGCCGAACTTCTTCTCGACGGACTTGAGGAGACGGTTCTCCTCGAACTCTGCCTCGTCGGAGGCCCCCTCGTCCTTGCGGGCCTCCTGGATCAGCTTCCACGCGGTGTAGATCAGGAAGGCGCCGAAGATGTAGAAGACCCAGGAGAAGCTGGCGATGATCGCGGCGCCGGCCGCGATGAAGATCGCGCGGAGCACCAGGGCGATCAGCACGCCGACGAGCAGCACGCGCTGCTGGAGGTGCGAGGGAACCGCGAACTTCGCCATGATCAGGACGAAGACGAAGAGGTTGTCGACGCTCAGGGACTTCTCGGTGATGAAGCCGGCGAAGAACTCCTGGGAGGCCTGGCCGTTGCCGAAGAACCACAGGCCGAGGCCGAAGAGTCCGGCGAGGGCGATCCAGACGACCGTCCAGGTGCCCGCTTCCTTGATCGACACGTCGTGCGGTTTGCGGCCGATGAAGAAATCGGCGCCGATGAGGAGGGACAGACCAAGGATGGTCAGCGCCCACAGGGTCCAGGAAACTTCCACGGTAAACACGCCTCCGGCGGATGGCTCAGCACTTCGTCAGCGTCATCGCTGCCGGAGGTCTCTTCCACCCTGGCGACCTGGAGGCCGTGGGCCGACGCCCCGGGACAAGTCACTGTCCGTATTGACGGGCACGCCGTAGCAGGAAAGCAGGAATACTCCCCTCCGCAGGCACCAGGGTACCCGCGGAGGGCAGTTTTGGTAAAGGGAAGACCAAGGACTGGTCAGCGGAAGGTCATCGGCCGCTCCAGCGGGCGGCCGCCACCCGCTCCAGCACGTCTTCGATGACCCTGCTGCCCTGCGGCGGCAGGTTCGGCTCGAAGGTCCACTGGTGGTGCACCCACGGGTCGGCGAGGTGGTCGTCCGCCACGGGCGACAGCCTCATCAGCGAGCGCCACAGCGGGTCGAGCAGCGGGCCGTAGGCCGAGGCCTCGTCACGGTCCGCGACCATCAGCAGGTGCACGCCGACCGCCGCGCCCTCGTCGGCGAGGTAGCGCAGCTGGGTGACGGCCCGGTCGTCGAAGCCGTGCGGGAAGTCGTGCACGATCAGCAGCTGCTCGGCCGTGTCCACGTCCGGCGGCAGGTCCTCGGGGGCACCGGCCCGCAGGGCCATCTGTACGAGGTCCACGCGCCGGGTCAGCTTCGCCAGGGTCTCGGTGACCCCCGCGGCGCCGGCGGCGGGCGGCGCGGCCAGCACCCCGGCGCGCACGAGCGGCGCCAGGGCGGCGGATCCGGCCCCGGCCGCGTCGATGACGTGGACGGAGTACCGGTCCGCGGGGTGCACCGCGAGCAGCCGTACCGCGTAGGCGACGGCCATGTCCATGGCGGCCCGGCGCAGCTTGTCGGCGTCCATGGCCATGGCGGCCTCGGAGCCGGTGCGGCCGTTGTCGATCCACAGCCCGCGCTCCAGCGGCACCCGCACCAGCATGGGGATCCGCAGGGCGGGCCGCTCGGGCAGGTGGAGGTCGCCCAGGCGCAGGGCCAGCGGCGGCTCCTCGGGCAGCCCGGCGGAGCGGCCGGCGTGCCAGACGGGGTTGTCCCAGCGCGCGTACGCGGCCGGCAGGGCCGGCTCGACCACCTCGGACTCGGCGACCAGCTGCGTGAGGTCCCGGTCGAGGACGGCGCGGGCCTGGGCGACGAGCTCGTCGCGACGGGCCCGCGCGGTGTCGCGGGCGGCGTTCCCGGAACCGCCGATGCGGTGACGGGGGTCGGACAGGGCCTCGTCGAGCTCGCGGTCCAAGCGGGAGTCGGCGAAGTCCACGGCGCTGCGGTAGGCGGCGACCGCGCGGGCCAGGTCCTCGAACATGCCCCAGACCTGGTTGTACAGCCGCTCCTCCATGGACCAGCCACTGGCGTCGCCCGCGACGGGGGTCGGGAACTCGCCCGGCTGCTGCGGCGGGGCCGCCTGCGGGGCGGGCTCGGGCGGCTGGGTGGTGGTGCGGCGGCGCGGGTGGGCGTAGCTGATCGTGGCGTCGCCCGTGCCGGCCGCTGCGCCGCCCGCGTCGGCCGGGGGCGGCGTCTGCGCGGGCGCGGGGCCCGGCGTGCCCGGGTAGGGCACTCCGGAGACCGGGACCGGGTCGGAGGCGACGGGGACCGGGTCGGAGGCCACCGGGGCCGCGACGCTCGCGTTCACCCGCGCCGCCAGCTCGGCGGCGGCGGGGGCGGCGAGCCCGTGGTCGGCGAACAGGGCGGCGAGCCCGTCCGCGTACCCCTGGCCGACGGCGCGGACCTTCCAGGCGCCTTGGCGCCGGTAGAGCTCCAGGGCCACCACGGCGGTCTCCGCGTCGAGCCCGGTCAGGGTGTACTCGGCCAGCTCGGTGCCGTCCGCGCCCGCGACGCCGATGTGCGAGGCGGCGACGGCACCGAAGCGGGCCGGGCCGCCCGGGGGGAGGGAGAGCAGGACGCCGACCCGGTGCACCTCGGCGGCCACCGCGTCGAGGTCGACGGCGAACCGGTGCGAGGAGGCGGACCCGTCGGGCGCCTCCACCCCCGGCAGGGCGCGCGCACCGGGGTGCGCGATCCCGTCCGGACCGGTCACCGCGCCCTGCTCGTTCCCGAGCGAGGCCAGCGCGAGCACCGGTGTGCCCGCCGAGACCGTGATCCGCACCTGGTGTTCGGACAGGGCATGGTTCTGCCCTCGGACCAGTTCGGCCGCCATCGTCCCGTCTCCCCCCGTTCTTCCTTCTTCGCGCTTACAGGTGCGGCAGGATCGCCGGCATCAGGTCCTGGAAGGTGCGGCCGTTGGCCGGGGTGCCCAGGGCCGTCATCTGCCAGCCGCCGCCCGCGCGCGACACCTTCGCCATGATCTGCGCGGTGTACTGACCGCCGCCGTTGAGCGTGTAGCGGGCCAGCTCCTGCCCGTTGGTCTCGTCGACGATGCGGCAGAACGCGTTCTCCACCTCCTGGAACGTCTGGCCGGTGAAGGAGTTCACCGTGAAGACGATCTGGTCGATGTGCACCGGCACGCGCTGCAGGTCGACGAGGATGCACTCGTCGTCCCCGCCCTGGCCGGCGCCGCCGACGAGGTTGTCACCGGTGTGCCGGACCGAGCCGTCGTCGCTCTGCAGGTGCCGGAAGAAGACGACGTCCACCGGCTGCTTGTCGGCGAAGAGCACCGCCGAGGCATCCAGGTCGATCTCCCGGGTCCGCGAACCGAAGAGCCCGCGGCGCTTCGCCGCCTGCCAGCCGAGGCCCATCCGGACCGCGGTCAGCGTCCCTCCGTCCGACTTCTGCAGACTGATGGCCTGTCCCTTGGTCATGTTGACCGTCACGCGTCGTCCCCTCTCCCATGGCCCGCCCCATTGGACGGGCACGCAGCATGTACCTGCGGCTGTGACCCAACCCTACTGACACCCTCCGGGTCAGGCGAGGCCCGCTTCCTTCATCTGCCGCAGCTCCTTCTTCAACTCGCCCACCTCGTCGCGGATCCGGGCCGCCACCTCGAACTGGAGCTCGGCGGCCGCACCGCGCATGCGCTCGGTCATCTGCTCGATCAGCGCGGCCAGTTCGGCGGCCGGACGGTCGGTGAGCACCTCGGCCGACTTCCCGCCCTTGGCCGCCTTCGCACCCTTTCCGGCCTTCGCCGCCTGGCCGGCCTTGCCACCCAGCGCGGGCACCGGCGCCTTGAGTGCCTTGCCGTCCTTCGTCTGCCGGTAGCCGGTGCCGAGGAGTTCCTCGGTGTCGAGTTCCTCGCGGGCGATGGTGGCGACGATGTCGTTGATCTTCTTGCGCAGCGGCTGCGGGTCGATCCCGTTGGCCGTGTTGTAGGCGACCTGCTTCTCGCGGCGCCGGTTGGTCTCGTCGATGGCCTGCGCCATCGCCGGGGTGATGCTGTCCGCGTACATGTGGACCTGGCCGGAGACGTTGCGCGCCGCGCGGCCGATGGTCTGGATGAGCGAGGTGCCGGAGCGCAGGAAGCCCTGCTTGTCGGCGTCCAGGATCGCCACGAGCGAGACCTCGGGAAGGTCGAGGCCCTCGCGGAGCAGGTTGATGCCGACGAGGACGTCGTACTCGCCGGCGCGCAGCTCGCGCAGCAGCTCGATGCGGCGCAGGGTGTCCACGTCGCTGTGCAGGTAGCGGACCTGGATGCCGAGCTCCAGGAAGTAGTCGGTGAGGTCCTCGGCCATCTTCTTGGTGAGGGTGGTGACCAGGACGCGCTCGTCCTTCTCCACCCGCTGACGGATCTCGTGGACCAGGTCGTCGATCTGGCCCTCGGTGGGCTTGACGACGACCTCGGGGTCGATGAGGCCGGTGGGTCGGATGATCTGCTCGACGAAGCCGTCGCCGCGCGAGAGCTCGTACTTGCCCGGGGTGGCCGACAGGTAGACGGTCTGGCCGACGCGCTCCAGGAACTCCTCCCACTTCAGCGGCCGGTTGTCGAGCGCGGACGGCAGCCGGAAGCCGTGGTCGACCAGGGTCCGCTTGCGCGAGGCGTCGCCCTCGTACATCGCGCCGATCTGCGGCACCGTGACGTGCGATTCGTCGATGACGAGGAGGAAGTCCTCGGGGAAGTAGTCGATGAGGGTGTTGGGCGCGGAGCCGGGCTCGCGGTCGTCCATGTGCAGCGAGTAGTTCTCGATGCCGGAGCAGGACCCGATCTGGCGCATCATCTCCAGGTCGTAGGTGGTGCGCATGCGCAGCCGCTGGGCCTCCAGCATCTTGCCCTGCTTCTCCAGCTCGGCGAGGCGCTCGGCCAGCTCGGCCTCGATGCCGCGGACGGCCTTCTCCATGCGCTCGGGGCCGGCGACGTAGTGGCTGGCGGGAAAGACGTAGAGCTCGCGGTCCTCGCTGATGACCTCGCCGGTCAGCGGGTGCAGCGTGGAGAGGGCTTCGATCTCGTCGCCGAACATCTCGATGCGGACGGCCAGTTCCTCGTAGACCGGGAAGATCTCGATGGTGTCGCCGCGCACGCGGAAGGTGCCGCGGGTGAAGGCCAGGTCGTTGCGCGTGTACTGGATGTCGACGAAGCGGCGCAGCAGCTGGTCCCGGTCGATCTCCTCGCCGACCTTGAGGGAGACCATGCGGTCCACGTACTCCTGTGGGGTACCCAGGCCGTAGATGCAGGACACGGAGGCGACGACGATGACGTCGCGCCGGGTGAGCAGCGAGTTGGTGGCGGAGTGGCGCAGCCGCTCCACCTCCTCGTTGATCGAGGAGTCCTTCTCGATGTAGGTGTCGGACTGCGGTACGTACGCCTCGGGCTGGTAGTAGTCGTAGTACGAGACGAAGTACTCGACCGCGTTGTTCGGCAGCAGCTCGCGGAACTCGTTCGCCAGCTGGGCGGCGAGCGTCTTGTTCGGCGCCATCACCAGGGTGGGCCGCTGGAGCTTCTCGATCATCCAGGCGGTGGTCGCCGACTTTCCGGTGCCGGTCGCACCCAGTAGGACGACATCCTTCTCACCTGCACGGATGCGCTTCTCCAGCTCGGCGATGGCCGTCGGCTGGTCGCCGCTGGGCTGGTAGGAGCTGACGACCTCGAAAGGCGCCACCGTGCGTTCGATCTTCGATACGGGCCGCATGAGTCAACCGTACGACCCGCCACTGACACTCACGCGCCCGTATAGGGGACGCGCCGCGCGCGGGCGGCGCGGGGGCACGACCGACCTCACCCGTTCTGGTCCGTTTGTCGTAGTTCGGTGGCGGCTCGGTGATCTTCAACCCCATGATCGCGGTGAAGGCCCGCCGTGAACCGCCGCCAACCGCCGTGAAGTGCATCCCACAACGTCTGCCGCTCCGCACCCGTTTGACGCAGGAACAGGGCTCACGACCCGAGGAGAACGCACATGTACGTCCGACCCGCCGCCGCGACCGCCGCCGCATTCCTGGGCTTCACCCTCACCCTGCTGGGCGGTACGGCCTCCAGCGCCGCCCCAGGCCCGGGCACCGGCTCCCCCGCCGGCCCCGCCACCCACCGGGCGGAAGCGGGAGAACCCGTCGTGTACGCCCACCGGGGGGCCGCGGCGTACGCCCCGGAGAACACCCTCGACTCGATCGACCTGGCGAGGCGGCTGGGCTTCGACTGGGTCGAGAACGACGTGCAGCGCACCAAGGACGGCGAGCTCTTGGTGATCCACGACGACACCCTCGCCCGGACCACCGACGTCGAGCAGGTCTTCCCCGACCGCAAGCCCTGGAGGGTCAAGGACTTCACGGCGGCCGAGATCGCCCGGCTGGACGCGGGCAGCTGGTTCGGCGAGGAGTACGCGGGCGCCTTCGTGCCGACCCTGCGGGAGTACCTCGACCGGGTGCAGCGCAACCGGCAGCGACTCCTGCTGGAGATCAAGAACCCGGGGCTCTACCCGGGGATCGAGGAGCAGACCCTGAAGGTGCTCGGCGAGGCGGGCTGGCTCGACGAGCGCCACGTCTCGCAGCGGCTGGTGGTGCAGAGCTTCAGCGCCGACTCCGTGCGCATCGTGCACGGGCTGCGCCCGGACCTGGTGACGGCCTTCCTGGGCACCCCGACCGTGGCCGACCTGCCCGAGTACGCCGAGTTCACGGACCGGATCAACCCGTGGCACACCACGATCTCGGCCGACTGGGTCGCCGCGGTCCACGGCCTGCGGGGGCCCCACGGCAAGGCCATGGAGGTGGACACCTGGACCGTCGACGACGCCGCGACCGCCCGGAAGGTGAAGGCGATGGGGGTGGACGGGATCATCACCAACGCCCCGGACGTGGTCCGCGACGCGGTGGGCGGCTTCTGAGGGCGGCGCTGTCGGTGGGGGCCCGTACGGTGGAGGCGTGGACAGCACCGAGCGGCCCGGCGGGCCGCACCTCGAATGGACCGTCGTCACGGACGACGGGACCGGCATCGGGCCTCTCCTCCTGGCCGCGACCCCGGTGGGTCTGGTCCGGGTCGAGTTCCATGCCGTGCCGGAGCGGGTCGACGCGATGATCGGCTCGCTCGTCGCCCGGCTCGGCGCGGACGCCCGGCGGCCCGCGCCGGGCGAGGAGGTGCTGCTGGCCGAGGCGATACGCCAGCTGTCCGCGTACTTCGCCGGCTCGCTGCGGCGGTTCGAGCTGCCGCTGGACTGGCGCCTCAGCTCCGGCTTCAACCGGCAGGTGCTCCAGGAGCTGGACCGCTCCGTGCCGTACGGCGCGGTCGTCGGCTACGGGGAACTGGCCGCCCGTATGGGCCAGCCGGGCGCCGCGCAGGCCGTGGGCAACGCGATGGGGTCGAATCCGCTGCCGGTGGTCGTGCCGTGCCACCGGGTCGTGGAGAACGACGGGGGCATCGGGGGCTTCGGGGGCGGCGTGGAGACGAAGCGGCAGCTCCTCGCACTGGAGGGCGTACTGCCACAGCCCCTGTTCTGACCGGTGCGGTATTCCCGGTACCGCCGGCGGGTAAGGGGTGGGAAACTGCGGCGGTGACTACTTCTGCCGCCGCACCCGGCCGGATCCCGTCCCCCGTCCCACCGTCGCGAGGGGGGTGTACCGCGTGACCGCGTCCTCCGACACCAACCGGTCCG
Organism: Streptomyces sp. NPDC002467; assembly: GCF_042889825.1. NCBI lineage: Bacteria > Bacillati > Actinomycetota > Actinomycetes > Kitasatosporales > Streptomycetaceae > Streptomyces > Streptomyces sp. NPDC002467. The sequence goes on from NZ_JBIARJ010000010.1 coordinate 8,043, forward strand.
CCGTGCCGCTCGTGCGGACCGAAGAGGAGCTCGCCCGGCTGCAGCGGCGCACGTCCGGGGTGCTCATGGCCAGCCAGGTCCTCGGCGGTCTCGGCGTGCCCATCAGCATCGCCCTGGCCCCCGTACTGGCCACGCAGGTCAGCGGCACCGAGGCCCTGTCCGGATTCGCCTCCACCGCCGCGGTGATCGGCACCGCCGTGGTCTCGCTCCCGCTCGCCGCCCTGATGACCGCGCGGGGGCGGCGACCCGGGCTGGTGCTCGGGTACGGGATCGGCGCGGTCGGCGCGGCCCTCGTCGTCCTCGCCGCCGTCGTCAAGAGCTTCCCGCTGCTCATGATCGGCATGGCCGCCTTCGGCGCCGCCTCCTCCGCCAACCTCGGGGCCCGGTTCGCCGCCGCCGACCTCGCCGCCCCGGACCGCCGGGCCCGGGCGATCTCGGTCGTCGTGTGGTCCTCCACCCTCGGCGCGGTGCTCGGCCCGAACCTCTCCGCCCCGGCCAGCCGCAGCTTCGCCGGCACCTCCATACCCGAGACGGCGGGCCCCTTCGTGTGGGCCGGCGCCGTCTTCGTACTGACCGGTGCGCTGATAGCCGTACTCCTGCGACCCGACCCGCTGCTGACGGCCAGGGCGCAGGCCTCGCCGGAGGAGCAGTCCCGGGAGGGCCGCTCGCTGCGCGCCGGGTTCGCCGCGGTCAAGGCCTCCCCGCGGGCGCGGCTCGCGCTCGTCACCGTCGCGGTGTCGCACACCGTCATGGTCTCGATCATGGTGATGACCCCGATGGACCTGGGTCACCACGGCGCCGGTCTGGAGCTCGTCGGGCTGGTGATCAGCGGCCACATCGCCGGCATGTTCGCCTTCTCGCCCGTCATGGGCTGGCTCGCGGACCGTCTCGGCCGGCTCGCCGTGATCGGCCTCGCGGCCGGGCTCCTGTCGACCGCCGCGCTGCTCGCCGGCACCGCCGGGCCCAGTCACGCGCAGAGCGCCCTCGGCCTCTTCCTGCTCGGCCTGGGCTGGTCCGCCGGCATGGTGTCCGGCTCGGCGCTGCTGACCGACTCGGTCCCGCAGCCCGCGCGGGCCGCCGTACAGGGCCTGAGCGACCTCACGATGAACGCCTCCGCGGGCCTGGGCGGCGCGGCCGCCGGCCTGGTCATGTCCCAGGCGGGCTACGGCTGGCTGAACGCCATCGGGGCCGCGCTGTTGCTGCCGCTGGCGGCGCTCGCCCTGTTCACCTCGCGCCGCCACCCCGTTCCCGCGAAGGGCGTTCAGCAGCCCCAATAGGCTGAGTGGGCCTCAGTGGCCTGAGTGGCCTCAGTAGCTGATGTGGTACGCCTTGCGGAGCGTCTCGTGCACGGTCCAGGTGGTCTTGTCGCCCTCCCGCAGGACGCAGGCCGACCCCGGGCCCACCTCCAGGGTCGCGCCGCCCTCGACCTCGATGGTGGCGCGGCCGCTGACCACCACGAACAGCTCGTTGGCCTCGACGTCGGTGACCACGCCGGGGGTGATCTGCCAGATCCCTCGCAGCTGCTTGCCGTCCGGCGACTCCCACAGCACCTTGCCCGTCACGACGGGGTCCCCGGAGACGATCTGGTCGGGGTCGAGGTCATCGGCCTCCAGTTCGGAGTCCGGTACGTCGGAGACGGAGACGGCGAAGGAGGCGGGGGCTGCGGAGTGGTCACTGGTGCTCATGGCGCGCCAGCGTAGTCCGGACCACCGGCACGACACGGTGAGCGGAGCGTCCAGGAACGACCCCGCCGACGAGTCACCCTGTCCAGTGGGGACGGTGTTCGGACAGGTTGCGGCGGGAGTGGCGGGAGCGCGTTTGGGCGCGCCGATCGCGTGCCATGGATGGGGACATGTCACAGCACACAGCGGTTGAGCTCCCGGTCCTGTCGGAAGAGGTACGTGAGGCACTCGCGCGGCGCAGGCCCGTCGTGGCCCTGGAGTCGACGATCCTCGCGCACGGCCTGCCCCGCCCCCGCAATCTGGCGGTGGGCCTGGAACTGGAGGCTCTGGTCAGGTCGGAGGGCGCGGTTCCGGCGACGATCGCGGTCCTGGACGGAGTCGCGTACGCGGGCCTGGACAAGGCCCAGTTGGAGCGGATCGCCGGCGGTGACGGGGTCCGCAAGCTCGGCCACCGGGATCTGGCACCGGCCCTGGCCGCGGGTGCGACCGGGGCGACGACGGTGTCCGCCACGGCCTTCCTGGCCGCCCGGGCGGGCCTGCGGGTCTTCGCCACGGGCGGGCTCGGGGGCGTGCACCGTGAATGGGCGCAGACCCAGGACGAGTCCGCGGACCTGTCGCTGCTGGCACGGACGCGGATCACGGTGGTGTGCGCGGGCGTGAAGTCGATCCTGGACGTGCCGGCCACGCTGCAGCGGCTGGAGACGCTGGGGGTGGGGGTCCTCGGGTACGGGACGGATCGTTTCCCCGGCTTCTACCTGGCCGATTCGGGCGAGCCGGTGGACTGGACCGTGGACCGGCCGGAGGAGGTGGCGGCGGTGATGGCCGCCCAGGACGCACTGGGCGGGCCGGAGTCGGCGCTGCTGGTGGCCAATCCGGTGGCGGAGGCGGAGCAGCTGGATCCGGAGCTGCACGACCGGGTGCTGGCGGAGGCGCTCGCGGAGTGCCGCGAGCGGGGGATCACGGGGCAGGCGGTGACGCCGTTCCTGCTGGGGTACCTGGTACGGGCGACGGACGGGGCCTCGCTGGAGGCCAACCTGGCGGCGGTACGGGGCAACGTACGGCTCGGGGCCGCGATCGCAGGGGCCTGGGCGGCCCGGGCGTGACGGGCGAGACGGGCGGGGCGGGCGGGGCGGCCTCGACGGGCGCGTTGCTGATAGTCGGGGACGTGGTGACGGACGTGGTCGCCGTGCACACCGAGGCGCTGGCCCCGGCCACCGACACGGCCGCCCGCATCCGGACCCTGCCCGGCGGCGCGGGGGCCAACGCGGCCTGTTGGGCGGCCCGTACGGGAGCGGCCGAGGTCCGGCTGCTCGCGCGGGTGGGCGCGGATTCGGCGCGTTGGCACGAGGAGGCGCTGCGCGCGGCGGGGGTGCGGCCGCGGCTGGTGGTCGACCCGGACGAGCCGACCGGCACGGTGGTCTCGCTGGTCGGCAAGGACGCGGAGCGGACCTTCCTCACCGACAGCGGGGCCGCGCTGCGGCTGTGCCCCGCCGACTGGACCCCGTCCCTGCTGGACGGGGCGGCCCACCTGCACCTGTCCGGGTACCTGTTCTTCGCCGACAGCAGCCGGGAACTGGCGCTGGTCGCGCTGCGGGCGGCCCGGGCGCGCGGGGTGCCGGTGAGCGTGGACCCGGCGTCGGCCGGGTTCCTGGCGGCTCTGGGGCCCCGCCGGTTCCTCGACTCGGTGGCGGGGGTCGACGTACTGCTGCCCAATGAGGACGAGGCCCGGCTGCTGGCCGGGCTCCCGGAACCGGCCGGGGTGGCGCGGGCGGCGGTGGAGCTGAGCCGGCGGGTTCCGCTGGTGGTGGTGACCCTGGGCGCGGCGGGAGCGCTGGTCGCCGAGCGGGGCCGGATCACCGCCGAGGTCCCGGCGGAGCCGGCGGAGGCGCTGGACTCCACGGGCGCCGGGGACGCGTTCACCGGCGGCTTCCTGGCGGCCCGGCTCACGGGCGCGACCCCGGCGGACGCGGCCCGTGCGGGGTGCCGTGCCGCCGCGAGGGCGGTCGCCCGGCTGGGCGGGCGACCTTAGCGGGAGCGGCGGCAGCGGCAGCACGGGCTACAGCAGGTACTCCTCCTGGCCGAGGGTGTCGATGATGCCCCTGTGGTTCGCGTTGTAGTGGAACACCAACCCCCTGTTCGGGTGGGACTCCAGCCATGACGTGAGCTCGTGCAGGGTGATCGGCTTGCTCACGGAGGAAGACGTGACCGGACTGAAGGCGGTGATCCTGGCGTCCTCGGCGATCGGGACCACGACTTCCGCGCCGACCGTCACGAAGGGCGTCCTGCCGTCCTTCACGGCGCAGCCCCAGTTCCCGTGCTTGACGATCAGGTGGGCGGATCCGCCCTCCGGGGTCCATCGGTAGACGGCGATCTCGTCGTCGGCGACCGGCGGCTTGCCACAGGTCGGGACGGGAGCGGGGCCCGGCGGCTTCGGCTTGCCGGTCGGGACGGCGGTGGCGGGCGGGTCCGGCTTCTTCGACGGGCTCACGGAGGCGGCCGGTGACGCCGCGCCGGCGCCGGCCGTGGCCGACGGCGTGACCGCGGGCAACGGGTTCGCCGGGCTCGCGCCCGGGCTCGTACCCGCGGCCCCCGCGGCCCCGCTGCCGTCGTCGCCGTTGCACGCCGTGAGCACGAGGGCCCCGCACAGCACCAGTGCGGCGCACGCGCGCAGCCGCAGCCGCCGTCTCGGACCGGTGACCGCCCTACCGCGTCCGCCCATTGCCGTCCCCCTCCGCCAAGGTGCCACCGGGTGACCTCCGTTGCAGTCCGGCGTCAACGTAGCGCCGCGTTCCGGCCGGGACCGTGGCCGGATCCGGTTCGTCGCCGCACGCGGATGGCTCTGTTACGGATCCCGTACGTCCGGCGCGGGCCGGACGCGCGGGCCGGATGCCCGGGCCGGCTCCGCGGAGGTCAGCGAGCGGAGCGGGGCAGACCGGTCCAGGCGGGGTGGCGGGGGTCGTCGGCCCGGACCACCGCGTCGGCCCCGGACCCCGGGTCGGTGTCCGCCTCGTACCGGGCGAAGGCGGGCAGCGTCCAGCGCGCCGACTCCTCGGTGCGCCGGGCCAGCGCCCCGGCCGACAGCCTGATGTGGACGCTGAGGTCGAAGGGGAACCAGTGCCCCAGCAGCAGCGGTCCGTGCACGATCAGCACTCCGCCGGGCGGGAGTTCGACGTACGGGCTGCGGGTCGCGCGGTCGGTCGCCGGGTCCCACAGGTCGGGCAGCACCCGCCCGGTCCCCCCGGGGTCCGTCGGGCCGAACACCTCCCGCCAGAGCGCGGCGGTGTCGTACCAGCCGCCGAGGTACGAGTCCACGTCCTCGCGCCCGAACTCGAACCGCAGCGAGGCCGGCCGCAGGAACCCCTCGGCCGCCACCACCAGCGTGGGCCGGCTGCGCAGGCGCAACTCCTCCGCGAGGTGGCCCGCGAGGACTCCGGTGTCGGCGGCGGGCGCCCCGTCGATGCCGACCCGCTGCCAACCCGTCGGGGCGGGGGTGTCGTCGAGGTGACCGGCGAGCCGCTCGGCCATCCGCTGCCAGGTGATCGCTTCGAACCGCACCGGTCCATTGTCAACGGCAGCAGGCCGCTCCGGTGACCCCGGGCGGGGGCGGGGTGGGTATGGCGAAGGGGGTGCCCGCCGGGAGTGCGGGGGTGATGTGGAGGACGACCGGTTCGGAGCCGAGGTTGTGGCCCAGGTGGACGTGGTCGATGCCGGCGGGTTCCACGAAGGCGGTTCCCGCCGGGTGTGTCTCCACCGTCCCGTCGGACAGGACCCGGGTCAGGGTCCCCGCCAGGACCACGGCGTCCAGCGGGACCCGGTGGAAGTGCCAGCCGGTGCAGCCGCCCGGCGGTATGACGACCTCCCGCCCCCGGCCCGTCCGCTTCCCCCTGACCTTCGACCGTCCGGGTCTCGGGGTGGCGGCACGGGCCGGTGCGGCCCTCACCTGCAGTGCACGCATGTACCCCTCCTCCGTGGACCGCCGGTGGACCACCGCATCACGGTAGGAGGGCACCACGAAGTCGAGGAGAAATTGCGGAAACATCAACCGCCGCCCCCCGTCAGGTGATATGAGGACCCGACGGCGGTATCACACCTGTATGAGCCTGGTGGTGTTCGAGTCCGCGAAGCAGATCCACTGTGCGGAGTGCCGGCAGGGGCCGTTGCGGCACCTCGTCCGGGAGGCCGGCGTGCCGCGTTGCCTGGACTGCGCGGATCTCGGGCACCTGGTGTACCTGCCGCGCGGGGACGCCGCGCTCACCCGCCGCTCCCGCGAGGCCAGTTCTCTCTCCGCCGTCGTCGTCCGCTTCAACAAGCGCCGCCGCCGCTACGAACGGCAGGGCCTGTTCGTCGAGGACGCCGCGCTGGCGCGCGCGGAACGCGCCTGCCTCGTGGACTCCGAGGCGCGGGCCCGACGCCGGGAGCGTGACCGGGTGCGACGTGCGGCCGAGGACACCCGGTTCACGGCGGCCTTCGCCGCCGAGATCGTGCGGCTGTTCCCGGGCTGCCCGGCGGACCGGGCCGTGGCGATCGCGACGCACGCCTCGCTGCGCGGCAGCGGCCGGGTGGGCCGCACCGCGGCGGGCCGGGCCCTCGACGAACTGGCGGTCACCGTCGCGGTGCGGGCCGCCGTGCGGCACATCGACACCGAGTACGACGCCCTGCTGATGGCGGGCGTACCGCGGTTCGCGGCCCGGGCCCGCCTGGCCCCGCGGATCGACGCGATCCTGGACGGCTGGCGTATCAGGCCTGGTTGAGGCGGAAGCGGCGGTAGAGGAGCACGCCTCCGAGGAGCAGGACCCCGCCGCCGGGCAGCAGGTAGCCGACGCCGTCGGAGCCGGTGTGGGCGAGCGCTCCGGTCTGGTTCCCCGGTACCGGCGGGGCCGGCGGCGTCACCGGCGGCACGGTCACGGGCGGCACGGTCACGGGCGGCACGGTGACGGGCGGCCGCGGGGGCGGCACGGCTTCGCCGGGCGTCCCGCCGTTGACAGAGGTGTTGCCGTGGACGGGATTGCCGACGCCCACGACGTTGACGGAGTTGCCGCTGACGTTCAGCGGGAGGTCGATCGGCAACTGGATGCCGTTGCCGGAGAGCACTCCGGGGGAATCCTTTCCGTGTCCGTCGGCCGACGCGCCCCCTCCTGACCCTGTTTTCGATGGGTGTGAGGGCCTCGGGTCCGGATTGCCGCCACCGCCGCCGGGCGCGCCGTTGGCACAGTTGTTGCCGGCCGCGGAGTTGAGCACGCCGACCACGCTGACGGTGTTCCCGCACACGTTCACCGGGACGTTCACGGGCAGCTGCACCAGGTTCCCGGACAGCAGTCCCGGCGAGCGTTCGGTCCGGCCGGCCGCGTCCGCATCGGCGTGGGCGAAACCGCTCACACCCGCGACCGCCAGCCCACCTCCCGCGACCACCGCCGCGATCAAGCCGTTCCGACGACTGTGACGCATCAGATTTCCCTGCCTTCCGGAGGAGTTCGCGGGCGCTGCACCCACACCGGAGACAACGCTTCGAACCCATACGGGTTATAGAGCCAGTAGGCATTTCACTCCATCGTGTACTGGGTAGTGCCTACTTCATGACCGATCGCCCCGTGCTCCTCCTCGATGTGGACGGCCCGCTCAACCCGTTCCGCTCACTCAGCGCCGGCCTGCGCGGCTACACGACCCACCGGATGCGCCCGGACGTCTGGCTCGCCTACCGCGACCCCGACTCCCGCAAGGCCCGCCGCGGCGCCCGCGTACGTCTCCATCCCTCCCACGGGGCACGGCTGTTGGCCCTGCCCTTCGAACTCACCTGGGCCACCGCCTGGACGCACCAGGCCAACACGCTGATCGCACCGCACATCGGGCTGCCCGGTGATCTGCCCGTGGTCGAGTGGCCGGAACTCTTCGTGGACGACCCGGACGGCCTCTCCTGGAAGACCCGGGCCCTCGTCGACTGGGCGGCCGGGCGCCCCTTCGCCTGGGTCGACGACATGATCACCCCCCGCGACCGCGAGTGGGTCGCCGCCCACCACCCGGCCCCGGCCCTCCTCCTGCGCATCCACCCCCGCCACGGCCTGCGCGACCGCGACTTCACGACCCTGACCGACTGGGCGGCGGGGCTCAGCGCAGCAGCGCGGTGACCGGGTCCGGGGAGGGCGGGCCCATCGGCCACCAGTCCTCGCCCACGAGCCGGGACTCGTAGGGGTACCAGAGGGCGTCGCGACCGAGGCGGAGCTGGCGGTCGTCGCGGGTGAGGCGGTTGCGCTCGGGACGGAAGGAGCCCTGGTCCGCGGCGAGGAGGGCGGGGCGGGCGCGGTCGAAGGGGCCCGCCGGAGGGTCCCAGGGCTCTTCGAGGACGGCGAGGGCGGGGCGGCCGCCCTGGCGCCAGGCCGCGGCGGCCCGTGCGAGGTCGGTGGTGCTCCGGCCGGTGGCGCGGGCCAGGTCCCGGTAGAGGGCGCGGGCGGCCCCCGTGAGACCGGCCGTGGGGTGCGCGGAGGCCAGCCGGACGGCGTCCTGCCACAGGGTGAGCCCCTCGATCGGGTCCTCCCCGGTGGTGAGCAGGGCCAGGGCGCGGGCGGCCGCATCGGAGGCGAGCTGGTCCAGGGCGAGCGGGTCCGGGCCGCCGGGCTCGGCCGGGTAGGCGGGCGGGAGCCCCACGGCCGCGGGCGCGGCGAGCGGCGCCGGCAGCGGCGGCAGGCCGGTGCGCGCGAGTGCCTCCCGCGCCGGGACACCCGGGAAGTCCGGGGCGGAGTCGGGCTGTTCACGCGCGGCGTGGGCGGCGCTGCGGCGGCCGAGCTCGTCGAGCAGCTCCCGCTCGCCCCGGCCGCGCAGGAGCAGCAGCACGAACGGGTCCGCGTCGAGGAGGCGGGCCGCCCGGTAACAGAGCGCCGCCGCGTGCTTGCACGGCGGACGTCCGTGGTCCGGACAGGAACAGCGCGGCACGAGCTCGCCCACACCGGGCAGCACGGAATCCGCGAGCGACTGCGGCACCTCCCGCTCCAACAGCGCCGCGAGCGCCGCCGGGTCGGCCGCCACGGCCTCCAGGAGCTCCCTCCACCGCACGCCGTCGAGGGCGGGCAGGGACAGCTCGGTGCGGTACGGGCGGGCCCTGCCGCCCCGTACGTACGCCACGATCCTGCCGGGGGTGACGGTGACCGCCTCGACGTGGCCCTCCTCGGCGTACGTACGCCCCCGGGCCAGGCGGGCCGCGTCGGAGGAGGTCCCTTCGAGGGCCGACACCCAGGCCCTCCCCCACCAGCTGACGGCTTCCACCCCGGCGGGCACGGTCTCGAAGGTGCGACGGCGGTCGTCGCGCGCGGTGATCATTCCGGCCTCCGGAGGGACACGAGGTCGGCGAGCTCGCGGTCGGTCAGCTCGGTCAACGCCGCCTCGCCGGAACCGAGTACGGCATCGGCCAGCGCCCGCTTCGCCTCCAGCATCTCGGCGATCCGGTCCTCGACGGTGCCTTCGGCGATGATCCGGTGGACCTGCACGGGCTGGGTCTGGCCGATCCGGTAGGCACGGTCGGTGGCCTGCTCCTCCACCGCCGGGTTCCACCAGCGGTCGAAGTGGATGACGTGCCCGGCACGCGTGAGGTTCAACCCGGTGCCGGCCGCCTTGAGGGAGAGCAGGAAGACAGGGACCTCGCCCGCCTGGAACCGGTCCACCAGCTCCTCGCGGCGCGCCACCGGCGTCCCTCCGTGCAGCAGTTGGTGCGCGATCCCCCGGGCGGTCAGGTGCCGCTCGATGAGCCGGGCCATCGTCACGTACTGGGTGAACACCAGCACCGACCCGCCCTCGGCGAGGATCGTGTCCAGCAACTCGTCCAGCAGGGCGAGCTTTCCCGAGCGGTGCGGGATCCGGGGCTGCTCCTCCCGCAGGTACTGCGCGGGGTGGTTGCAGATCTGCTTGAGCGAGGCCAGCAACTTCATGATCATGCCGCGGCGTTCCATGCCCTCGCTCGCCCCGATCACGGCCATCGCCTCGTCCACCGCGGCCCGGTACAGCGAGACCTGTTCGCGGGTGAGCGAGACCGGATGGTCGGTCTCCGTCTTCGGCGGCAGCTCGGGGGCGATGCCCGGATCGGACTTCTTGCGGCGCAGCAGGAAGGGGCGCACCAGCGCCGCGAGCCGGGCGACCGCCGCCTCGTTCCCTCCGTCCTCCTCCTGCTGGTGCTCCACCGGCCGGGCGTGGCGGGCCCGGAAGGTGGTGAGCGGACCCAGCAGCCCCGGCGTCGTCCAGTCGAGCAGCGCCCACAGCTCGGACAGGTTGTTCTCCACCGGGGTGCCGGTCAGTGCCACCCGGGCCGGCGCCGGAACGGTGCGCAGCGCCTTCGCCGTCGCCGAATGCGGGTTCTTGACGTGCTGGGCCTCATCGGCGACGACCATGCCCCAGCTCTGCTCGGCCAGCAGCGGCGCGCTGGCGCGCATCGTCCCGTACGTGGTGAGCACGAACCCGCCCTCGGGCGCCGTCAGGTCGTCGAGGCTGCGACCTCCGCCGTGGAAGCGGCGCACGGGCGTGCCGGGGGCGAACTTCTCGATCTCCCGTTGCCAGTTGCCGAGCAGGGAGGCCGGGCACACCACGAGCGTCGGCTCGGGGCGACTGCGGTGCAGGTGCAGCGCGATCAGCGTGACGGTCTTGCCCAGGCCCATGTCGTCGGCGAGGCAACCGCCCAGCCCCAGGGAGGTCATCAGGTCCAGCCAGGCCAGGCCGCGCGCCTGGTAGTCGCGCAGGGTGGCCTTGAGCGCGGCGGGCTGCGGCAGCGGGGCCAACTCCCCCGTCAGCCGCTCCCGCAGGGCGGCCAGCGCCCCCACCGGGACGGCCTCCACCGGCTCCCCGTCGACCTCGGCCGTCCCCGTCAGCACGGTGGCCAGTGCGTCGACCGGGTCGAGCAGGCCGAGCTGCCGCTTGCGGGCCTTGCGCACCAGTTCCGGATCGACCCGCACCCACTGGTCCCTCAGGCGGACGACCGGCCGGTGCGCCTCGGCCAGCGCGTCCATCTCGCCCGGGGTCAGCCGGTCGCCGCCCAGCGCCAGTTCCCAGGAGAAGTCGAAGAGGTGGTCGGCGTCGAAGAAGGCGGTGCCGTCGGTCGCGGATCCCGGCGCCGTGGACCGTACGACGGCGGTCGCGGACAGCGTGCGAGCCAGTTCGCGCGGCCAGTGGACCAGGACCCCGGCGCCCGCCAGCCGGCCCGCGGCCACCCCGAGGAGGTCTTCGAGCTCCGGGTCGGACAGGGCGAGGGCATCGGGCACGGGCTGGTCGAGCAGGCGCAGCAGCGGCGGCCAGACGCGGGCGGCCCGGCGCAGCGCGAGCACGGCGTCGATCCGGGCGCGCGGTCCGAACCCGGCGGCCGCGGTGCCCGCCCACAACTGGGCGGCATCGGCGACCAGGGTCGGGTCGGCGAGGCTGTGCACCTGCACGACGGCGGCTCCCGCGCGGCGGGCGTCCCCTTCCGCCGCCTCGTCGAAGAGGGCGAAGGAGGACAGGTCGAGCCGGAGCGATATCCCGACGCCGGTGTCGGCCCCGGCCGCGACCTGCGCGGCCCATTCCGCCATCCCGGACACCTGCTGCGGCTCGCGGGCGGCGAACGGCCGGCCTGCGGCCACGGCCGCCGCCGGGGTGCGGGGCAGGCTGTCGGCGACGGCATCGAGGAAGGCGCGGACCAGCGCCTCGGGCTCGGGCAGCCGGAGCGGGCGGCTGCCCGCCAGCGGCGTCGCGTACCCCTCGTGCGGCAGCGCCGCGGCGACCGCGCGGAGGTGGTCGACATCGGTGGCGTCGAGCGGCCCGGCACGCCAGGCGTCGACGCCCTCGGGGGTGAGACCGGGCAGCAGACGGCCGCGCGCCGCCAGCGAGAGGGCCTGCACGGCGGCGGTGCCCCAGGCCCGCGTGGCGGGATGCGCGGCCCGGCTCCGGGCCGCCCGCGCCAGCAGCGGCAGGGCCGAGGCCACGGAGAAGATCACGGCGGGCACCGTCCGGGCGCGGACGCCGTCACCGTGCGGACGCACCACGGAGAGCGGTGTCGGCGTACCCCCCGCGGGCAGGGGGTCGCCGTCGGGTGCCCAGAAGGCGACCCGGCCCTCACGGGGGACGGCGGCGGGCAGGAAGACGGCGGCGTGCCGCAGCAGCGCCTGGTCGGACGTCTGCGACGCCATGCGTCCCCCTCCCCCGGTCGATTCGATGTCAGACGGAAACCCTCTGCCGTCGAGTCTAGGCAAGACCACTGACAACGCCTCTGACCTGCGGATCACCGAGGGAGGGCAGGCGCCGGGGAGGGCAGGCGCCGCACCCGCCGCGCCTCCGGTGGGACCATGGAACCGAGAGGCGATGAGCGATGGTCGTGCGTTCCGGAAACGAGCCGGTGACCGCCCGCAGTCCGCTGAGGCTGCGGTTCTGGCTGAGCGTGTGGGGGCTGGTCTGGAGCGCCGCCGGGGCGGCCGCCTTCTCGCTGGTCGGCCGTGTCGGGTGGGCGGCGGCCTGCGCGGTGGTCTTCGTACTGGCGGCGGTGGACATGATCGTCGTCGTCCGGCACATCCACCAGGGCCCGCACTACCAGCCGGGCCGGAACATCCCCCCGTACGAGCCGCCGCGCGGCCGCTGAGGCCCGGTCCTCGAAGCGGGGCTCGGCCTTCGAAGCGGGGCTCGGCCTTCGAAGCTGTGGCTCAGTCCTCGAAGCGGGCCGCTTCCAGGTACTCCGGCTGCGGGTCGAGCGCCGCCGCCAGCCGGAAGTGCTTGCGGGCCTGGTCGTGGCGGCCGGAGCGCTCATGGGTGCGGGCCAGCGCGAAGTGCGCGAAGGCGTTGTCCGGCTCCCGCTCCAGAACCAGCTCGAACTCCAGCTCCGCCGGCCGCAGTTGGGCCGCCGCGAAGAAGGCGCGGGCCCGCAGCAGTCGGGCCGCCGTGTTCTCCGGGTGGGCGGCTATGACCGAGTCGAGCAGCTTGACCGCGCCGCGCGGGTCGCGGGCGGCGAGCAGTTGCTCGGCGGCCCGGTAGTCGATGACGTGGGTCTCGGGGCTGGTGGGCGGCGTGGGGCGCGTGGACTCGGACACGGATGGATCCTTCCCTCTACGGGCGCGTTCAACGCCCCCGCCCCGACCGCTATTCCATGCACACGTCAGCCGGAGCGGTCCGCCGTGCTCCCTACGCGGTCGCCGACGCCCGCTCCGTGAGTTCCTCCCACACCTTGCGGACCTGCGGTTCGAGCGCCTCCAGCGGCCCGTCGTTGTCGATGACGAGGGTCGCCACCGCCAACCGCTGCTCGCGGGTGGCCTGCGCCGCCATCCGGGCCTTCGCCTCGGCTTCCGGCATCCCGCGCAGTGCGGTGAGCCGCGCCAGCTGGGTCCCCGGGGCCGCGTCCACCACGACCACCAGGTCGTAGAGCGGCGCCAGACCGTTCTCCGTGAGCAGGGGTACGTCGTGCACCACGATCGCGTCGGCCCCCGCGGCGGCCTCCAGCTCGGCCGACCGGGCCCCGACCAGCGGGTGCACGATCGCGTTCAGCGTCCGGAGCTTCTCCGGGTCCGCGAAGACCACGGAACCCAGCTTCGGCCGGTCCAGCGTGCCCTCCGGGGTCAGCACCGACTCCCCGAACGCCGCCACGACGGCCGCGAGTCCGGGCGTGCCCGGCTCCACGACCTCCCGTGCGATGCGGTCGGCGTCCACGACGACCGCCCCGTACCCCGCCAGCAGTCGAGAGACCTCGCTCTTGCCGGCACCGATTCCGCCCGTCAGGCCCACCTTCAGCATGCCCGCAGCCTAGCCCCCGCCCGTGCCGGGCCCACAGCCCCCTGCGCCACCGCCCCTCGGCGGCTCGCTCAGCCCTCGCCCTCGCGCTCGGCCAGGAACCGCTCGAACTCGCGGCCGATCTCGTCCGCCGACGGGATCTCGGCCGGTTCGGCGATCATGTTGCCCCTGGTCTCGGCGCCCGCGGCCGCGTCGTACTGGTGCTCCAGCCCCTGCACCAGGTTGACGAGCTCCTCGTCGCCCTCGCGGATCTGCCGGTCGATCTCCGTCTGCGTACGGTGCGCCTCGGTCCGCAGCGCGTGCGCGACCGCCGGCAGGACCAGCCCGGTCGCCGCCGTGATCGCCTCCAGCGCGGTCAGCGCCGCGTCCGGATACGAGGAACGGGCCACGTAGTGCGGTACGTGCGCGGCGACGCCCAGCACGTCGTGCCCGGCCTGCGCCAGCCGGAACTCGACGAGCGACTCCGCGCTGCCCGGGACCTGCGCCTCGTCGAACGGGCTGCGGTGGCCCGGCATGAGGTCGGTCCGGTTGCCGTGCGGGGTGATGCCCACGGGACGGGTGTGCGGGACGCCCATCGGGATGCCGTGGAAGTTGACCGAGAGCCGCACGCCGAGGCGCTCGACGATCTGCCGGACGGCGACGGCGAAACGCTCCCACTCCACGTCCGGCTCCGGGCCGGAGAGCAGCAGGAACGGGGCGCCGGTGGCGTCCTGGACGAGCCGGACCTCCAGCCGGGGCTCCTCGAACTCGGTCCAGTGGTCGCGCTTGAAGGTCAGCAGCGGGCGGCGGGCCCGGTAGTCCACCAGCCGGTCCGCGTCGAAGCGGGCCACCACCTGGTGGGGCAGGGTGTCCAGGAGCCGCTCGACGATCTGCTCGCCGGTCTCACCCGCGTCGATGTACCCCTCGAAGTGGTACAGCATGACCAGCCCGGCCGAGTCCTGGGCGAGCGCCAGGTCGGCCACCGCCAGGCCCTTGGCGTCCCATTCGTACAACCCCTGTGGATCAAGCACCGTCACCACTCCTCCCTCGCTGCGTTCTCTGGAAAGAACGCCCAAGAGGGCCCCGCCATTCCCCAGTTGGCAACGAAGTGAGGCCCGCCCCCCGAAGGGGACGGGCCTCACATTCAACTCAACCAGCTCGGCTCACGCCCGGAGGCGTGGTGCGCGCTGCGATCAGCTCTGGCCGCCGGCCAGCTTCTCGCGGAGCGCGGCCAGGGCCTCGTCCGACGCCAGGGCGCCGGAGGTCTCGTCCGACTCCGAGGAGTACGAACCACCCGAGATGCCCGCACCGGCGTTGCCACCGGCGGCCGGGGCGGCAGCGCCCTCGGCGGCAGCGGCCTCGTCGGCCTCGCGGCTCTTGATGACCTGGGCCTGGTGCTGCTCGAAGCGCTGCTGCGCCTCGGCGTACTGGGTCTCCCAGGCCTCGCGCTGCTTCTCGTAGCCCTCGAGCCAGTCGTTGGTCTCGGGGTCGAAGCCCTCGGGGTAGATGTAGTTGCCCTGGTCGTCGTAGGACGCGGCCATGCCGTACAGGGTCGGGTCGAACTCGACCGACGCCGGGTCGGCACCGAAGGACTCGTTGGCCTGCTTCAGCGACAGCGAGATCCGGCGACGCTCGAGGTCGATGTCGATGACCTTGACGAAGATCTCGTCGTTGACCTGGACGACCTGCTCCGGGATCTCCACGTGGCGCTCGGCCAGCTCGGAGATGTGGACCAGACCCTCGATGCCCTCGTCCACGCGGACGAACGCACCGAACGGAACCAGCTTGGTGACCTTACCCGGGACGACCTGACCGATCTGGTGGGTCCGGGCGAACTGCTGCCACGGGTCTTCCTGCGTCGCCTTCAGCGACAGGGAGACGCGCTCGCGGTCCATGTCGACGTCGAGGACCTCGACGGTGACTTCCTGGCCGACCTCGACAACCTCGGACGGGTGGTCGATGTGCTTCCAGGACAGCTCGGAGACGTGGACGAGACCGTCGACGCCACCCAGGTCCACGAAGGCACCGAAGTTGACGATCGAGGAAACGACGCCGGAGCGGACCTGACCCTTCTGCAGGGTGGTGAGGAACGTCTGGCGAACCTCGGACTGGGTCTGCTCGAGCCAGGCGCGGCGGGACAGGACCACGTTGTTGCGGTTCTTGTCCAGCTCGATGATCTTCGCCTCGAGCTCCTTGCCCACGTAGGGCTGGAGGTCGCGGACGCGGCGCATCTCGACGAGAGAGGCCGGGAGGAAGCCGCGGAGGCCGATGTCGAGGATGAGACCACCCTTGACGACCTCGATGACGGTACCGGTGACGATGCCGTCTTCTTCCTTGATCTTCTCGATCGTGCCCCAGGCGCGCTCGTACTGGGCGCGCTTCTTGGACAGGATCAGACGGCCTTCCTTGTCCTCCTTCTGGAGAACCAGGGCCTCGATCTCGTCGCCGACCTTGACGACCTCGTTCGGGTCGACGTCGTGCTTGATCGAGAGCTCACGGCTCGGGATCACGCCTTCGGTCTTGTAACCGATGTCGAGCAGGACCTCGTCCCGGTCGACCTTCACGATGACGCCGTCGACGATGTCGCCGTCGTTGAAGTACTTGATCGTCTCGTCGATCGCGGCGAGGAAGGCTTCCTCGTTACCGATGTCGTTGACCGCTACCTGCGGGGTGGTAGAGGTGGTCTCGGTGCTGCTCGTCATGTGGGAAAGGGCTCCGGTTACGGACAGAAAGTCGTAGGTACTGCTACGCCGGGAGCCCTTATCGGCATCTGCCGATGAAGCCGGACAGCCAAGGAAGCCCCTGATCCGCAAGAAGCGGGGAGGGCCTCGAAAACCGAGGGGACATCAACAGATACAAGCGCAGCCTGCTAGGTCTGAGGAGCACAGGCTCGCAGCGCAACTTGTAGCATACGGGGGCTGCCGGACAGGGTCAATGCGCGAAGGCGCACACCCCCGGCGGAAGGCCGCATATCCGGCACAATTCGTTTGCCGGGAGGGCGTGATGACTCTCCCGACACGTTTGCAGCAGCCGGCCGGCGACGTCCGCCTCATACCACGGACGACCACCGACATCCGCACACTACGACGACGGGCCCCATGAACCAAGAGGACTACGCCCCCGAAGACGCGTACGAGGCCGATCCGGGCTCCGCCGACGACGAAGCGGAAGGCTTCCTCGACGACGCCGAGGCCACGCGCCGTGAGGCCGACGAAGCGGAGAGCAGCCGGGCCAGCCGGGGCTGGTGGGACCGCAACGCGGACGAGTACCAGAGCGACCACGGCGCCTTCCTCGGCGACGACCGCTTCGTGTGGGGGCCGGAGGGCCTGGACGAGGCGGACGCCGCCCTCCTCGGCCCCGCCGCCTCCCTCAAGGGCAAGGACGTCCTGGAGATCGGCGCCGGCGCCGCCCAGTGCTCGCGCTGGCTCGCCGCCCAGGGCGCCCGCCCGGTGGCACTGGACCTCTCCCACCGCCAGCTCCAGCACGCCCTGCGCATCGGCGGCAGTGATGTGCCGGCGGCCCGGCTCGTGGAGGCCGACGCCGGAAACCTGCCCTTCCGCGACGGCTCCTTCGACCTCGCCTGCTCCGCGTACGGGGCCGTCCCCTTCGTCGCCGACCCCGTGAACGTCATGCGCGAGGTCCACCGCGTGCTGCGCCCCGGCGGCCGCTGGGTCTTCTCCGTCACCCATCCCATCCGCTGGGCCTTCCCCGACGAGCCGGGGCCCGAGGGGCTGTCCGTCGCCGCCTCCTACTTCGACCGGACCCCGTACGTCGAGCAGGACGAGCAGGGCCGCGCCGTGTACGTGGAGCACCACCGCACCCTCGGCGACCGGGTCCGCGACGTGGTCGCGGGCGGTTTCCGCCTCCTCGACCTGGTCGAGCCCGAGTGGCCCGCGTGGAACAGCCAGGAGTGGGGCGGCTGGTCCCCGCTGCGCGGGAACCTGATCCCCGGTACGGCGATCTTCGTGTGCGAGAGGATCTGACCCGTTGAACGGCCCGCTCCCCCGGCTGCGCCGGTCCGCGCTCGACTCCCTTCCCGTACGGGAGGCCGTGCCCGCGCTCGCCTCCGCCCTGGACGGGCACGGCGCGGCCGTGCTCTGCGCCCCGCCCGGCACCGGCAAGACCACGCTGGTGCCGCTGGTGCTGGCCGGTCTCGCCGGCGACGGGCCGCGGCGGCGGGTCGTGGTCGCCGAGCCCCGACGGATCGCCGCCCGGGCGGCGGCCCGGCGGATGGCGTGGCTGCTGGGCGAGTCCGTCGGCGGGTCCGTGGGCTTCACGGTGCGCGGGGAGCGGGTCGTGGGCCGCGACACCGTCGTGGAGGTGGTCACCACCGGTGTGCTGCTCCAGCGGCTCCAGCGGGACCAGGAGCTGGCCGGCGTGGACGTGGTGGTGCTGGACGAGTGCCACGAGCGGCACCTGGACGCCGACACCGTCGCCGCGTTCCTCGTCGACGTACGGGAGACCCTGCGGCCGGAGCTGCGGCTCGTGGCGGCGTCGGCGACGACGGACGCGGCCGGGTGGGCGCGCGTGCTGGGCGGTGCGCCCGTGGTGGAGGCGGCCGGCGTCTCGTACCCGGTGGAGACCGTGTGGGCGCCGCCGGCCCGGCCGGTGCGGCCGCCGCACGGGATGCGGGTGGATCCGGCGCTGCTGACGCACGTGGCGTCGGTGGTGCGGCGGGCGCTGGCGGAGCGCTCCGGGGACCTGCTGTGCTTCCTGCCCGGAGTCGGGGAGATCTCCCGGGTCGCCGGTCTGCTGGGCGGGGTGGACGCGGAGGTGCTCCAGCTCCACGGCCGGGCCCCGGCGGCCGTGCAGGAGGCGGCGCTGACCGCCTCGGAGCGCCGCCGGGTGATCCTCTCCACGGCGGTGGCGGAGTCGAGCCTGACCGTCCCCGGGGTGCGGGTGGTCGTGGACTGCGGGCTGGCCCGCGAGCCCCGCGTGGACCATGCGCGGGGGCTGGGTGCGCTGGCGACCGTACGGGCTTCGCGCGCGGCGGGCCGCCAGCGGGCCGGGCGGGCGGGGCGTGAGGCTCCGGGCGCGGTGTACCGGTGCTGGGCCGAGGCGGAGGACGGGCGGCTGCCGGCTTTCCCCTCCCCGGAGATACGGATCGCGGACCTGGCGCAGTTCGCCTTGCAGGCGGCGTGCTGGGGTGACCCGGACGCCGCGGGGCTGGCGCTGCCGGACCCGCCGCCGGCCGGGGCGATGGCGGCCGCGCGGGAGGTGCTGGTGGCGGTCGGCGCGGTGGACGGTGCGGGGCGGCCGACCGCGCGGGGGCTGCGGATGGCGCGGCTCGGGCTGCACCCGCGGCTGGCGCGTGCACTGCTGGACGGCGCCGAGGCCGTGGGGGCACGGCGGGCGGCGGAGATGGTGGCGCTGCTGAGCGAGGAGCCGCCGCGGGAGTACGGGGACGACCTGGTGGGCGCGTGGCGGGCGGCCCGGCGGGGCGGCGACGGCTACGCCCCGCGCTGGCGCGCGGAGGCCCGCCGCCTGGAGCGCGCGGTGCTCGACCCGGCGGGCCCCTCGTCCCCCGCAGCCCCGCCCGCGGAGCCCCAGGCCCCGGCGCGGCCCTTCGTGCCCGAGACCCCGGGCGCCGACCCAACACGGCCCGCCGTGCCCGGGGCCCCGGCCGCCGGTCTTGCCGACGCCGCCGCGCCGGGGGCCCCGGACCCGGGCCCGGGCCCGGACCCGGGCCCTGCGGGGCTCTCCCCCACCCCGCCCCTTCCCGAAACTGCGGGCTCCGCCCCCAGGCCCCCGTCCCGGGGCTCCGCCCCGGACCCGGCGGGGGCTCCGCCCCCGAACCCCCGTGCCTCAAACGCCGGCGAGGCTGGAGTTGCCACCGGCCGGACCGGATCTGCCCTGCGGGCGGACCAGCCGCACCGGACGCGCGGCAGCGGGCACGATCCAGCCCCTCCGGCGTTTGAGGAGCGGGGTGCGGGGCGGAGCCCCGGCAGCGGCGCTGCAGCCGACGACCTCGCCGCCGGGCTCGTCGTCGCCCTCGCGTTCCCCGAGCGGGTGGCCCGGGCCAGGAACGAGACGGCCTTCCTCATGGCCAACGGCACCGCCGCCGAGGTCACGGAGGGATCCGCGCTGCGCAAGACGCCCTGGCTGGCCGTGGCCGTCGCCGACAGGCCCCCGCACGCCGCCTCCGCGCGGATCCGGCTCGCGGCCGTCGTCGACGAGGCCACCGCCCGGGCCGCGGCCGCGCATCTGCTGACCGAGGGCGAGGAGGTCCGGTGGGAGGACGGGGACCTCGTCGCCCGGTCCGCCGAGCGGCTCGGGGCGATCGAGCTGGCCGTGCGCCCACTGCGCGAGCCGGACCCGGCGCTCGTGCGGGCCGCCCTGCTCGACGGCCTCCGCGCCGAGGGGCTCGGGCTGCTGCGCTGGTCCGCGGACGCGCACGCGCTCCGAGCCCGGCTGGCCTTCCTGCACCGCACGCTCGGCGGCGACTGGCCCGACGTGGAGGACGACGCAGCCCTGTCGGAGCGGGCCGACGACTGGCTGGAGCCCGAGCTGTCCCGCGCCCGGCGCCGCGCCGACCTGGGGCGGATCGACGCCGGGCAGGCCCTGAACCGGCTGCTGCCCTGGGCCACCGGCGAGGCCGCCCGTCTCGACGAGTTGGCTCCGGAGCGGCTGGAGGTGCCCAGCGGGTCCCGGATCCGGGTGGACTACGCGGCCGAGCACGGGCAGCCGGTGCTCGCGGTGAAGCTCCAGGAGCTGTTCGGGCTGGCCGAGACCCCGAAGGTGGCCGGCGTGCCGGTGCTCGTGCACCTGCTGTCGCCCGCCGGGCGCCCCGCCGCCGTCACCGCCGACCTCGCCTCCTTCTGGCAGGGCGGCTACAGGGCCGTACGCGCCGAGTTGCGCGGCCGCTACCCCAAGCACCCCTGGCCGGAGGACCCGGCGACCGCCGAGCCCACCCGCCACACCAACTCCCGACTCAGGCGCTGAGCCCGGGCGCCGGGTCCCGGAGCCGCCGGCCGCGGGCCTCCAGCCACAGTGCGAGGCCGAGCAGCACGAGCCCGCCGGCCGCCAGCCCGATCGGCGCGTACGTGTGCAGTGCGAGGACCTTCGTACGGTTGGCGCTCACCAGGTCGAGCGTGTACTGGGCGTAGTCCTCGCGCATGGTCACGTGCCCGGCGAAGGCGGTGAGCTTGCCGTCGGGGCCACTGGCGGCGATGCCGCCGCGCATCTCCTGCTGGATGTCCTGCTCGGCGTTGACCGGCGCCCCGGTGACCGGGTCCACCCAGAACCGGGCCTTGACCGTGTACCAGAGGGTGGTGCCGGTGGCGGCCTCGATCGTGGAGGGGTCGATGCCCTCGATCGGCATCTTCTTGGGCATGGGGACCTTGGTCCACGGGACGGTCTGCTCGAAGAGGTAGACCTCCATGCCCCGGTAGGTGCGGGGGCCGACGTAGTGCATGGGCGACGAGGTGCGGGTCTGCGCGTCGAAGTACAGGTAGTCGCGCGGCTCGGTGAAGAACGGCCACTTGAACTCGATGCCCTCGCGCTTGACCGGGTCCCCGTCGACCATCTCGCCGGTGGCGTGCACCGGGGCCTGGGTGTGCGCGTCGAAGATGTAGCGCTCGGGGATCTGGGAGACCATCTTCCCGTCCGGCCCGATGATGTAGGACAGCGTGTCCCAGACGACCACGTCCTTGCCCGCGCCGGCCTCGATCTCCTTCGAGGCCTCGACGTTGCCCTTGAGGGTCTGGACGATGGTGACCTTGTCGACCTTCTTCGGCTGCATCCCGCCCGTGTAGTCGAGCAGGGTCGCGTCCTTCGCCTCCAGGACCATCTCCTGGTACTGCTCCGGCGGGATCTTGGCGAGCCGCGGGTACGCGTACCAGCGCAGCAGCGGCGCGAGGGCCGCGAAGAAGACCGCCAGGGCCAACAGGACAAGGCTCGCTCTGCGTCGCACGGCCGGGCCCTCCTCTTACTTTCCGGGCGCGGCGGGCGCGGTGGTGAGCAGGGGCTTGGGTGAGGTCTTTCCTTCGGGCGCCCCGAACGCCGTGACGGCGAGGACGAGGAGCACCGCGAGGACGAGCCCGCTGGCGGCGGCGATGACTGCGCGCATGCCGGGCCTCCGGAATCTGATAGGGCGTCAGGGCGGAGGCACCGTAGCAACGCGGGCGCGAGATGAGAACCGTCCGACCGGACGGGCCGCGAATGTGACGCGGCCCATGGCGCTCCCGGGAGCCCGCCGGGCCCCGTACGCGTCCTTCCCGGTGTCACGGACGGGTCACCGCATACTGGCCGGGCACACGAACCGAGGAGACGCGCCATGCCGTTCACCCTGAGCCACGCGGCCGCCGTGCTGCCGGCCGTCCGCCGGACCGGGCGTGCGCGCGGTCCCCTCGTCGGCTCCGCTCTGGTCCTCGGATCCTTCGCCCCGGACACCTTCTACTTCGCGGCCACCATCGTCGCGAGCGTCAAGCCGTACGGGGTCTTCGCGCACTCGCTGCCCGGGATCGTGACGGTCGACGCCGTGCTCACCGTCGTCCTCGCGGCATGCTGGCTGCTGTTGCGCGAACCGCTGCTGGCGCTGCTGCCCCGCGCCCGGCGCGGCCAGGTCCACGCCTTCGTACGGGGCGAGGACTGGCGCGGCCGTCAACTCCCCTCGCTGGCGCTGTGGTTCTACCTCTCGGCGGTCATCGGCTCCTGCACGCACGTGGTGTGGGACAGCTTCACGCACCTCGACCGGTGGGGCACCAACGCGCTGGACCTGGGCAGGCCCCTCGCCTTCGGCTTCCCCCTCTACCTGTACCTGCAGTACGGGGGTTCGGCGGTCGCGGCCTGCGTCCTGCTGTGGTTCACGGCGACCGCGCTGCGCCGGCTGCCGGCCTCCCCCCAACCGCCTTCCGTCCCCGTGCTCGGCCGGGCCGAACTGTGGGGCGCGCTCGCGCTGGTCCTCGGGTGCACGGCCGTCGGGATCACGATGCGCGTGCTGCGGTTCTTCACCTTCTTCGACGCGATCCACACCCCGCTCGACATCATCCCCACGATCTGCTTCGGCGCGGGCGGCGGCCTCACCGTGGGCCTGCTCCTGTACGGGACCCTCGTACGGCTGCGCCACCGCCCGGTCCGGGACCGGTCCGACTCGGGCTCGGGCTCGGGCTCGGGCTCGGGCTCGGACGAGGAAACGCGAACGCCCGTCCCCACCGCGTGAGCGGGGACGGGCGCCCGGCGGACCGTACGACGATCAGTGCGCGGCGGACTCCCAGTCGGAGCCGACGCCCACGGACACGTCCAGCGGCGCCCGGAGCTCGACGGCGGCGCCCATCTCGCGGCGCACCAGCTCCTCCACCCGCTCCCGCTCGCCCGGGGCGATCTCCAGCACGATTTCGTCGTGGACCTGGAGCAGCATCCGCGACGACAGACCCGCCTCGACGATCGCCTGGTCCACGCGCAGCATCGCGACCTTGACGATGTCGGCGGCGGTGCCCTGGATCGGGGCGTTGAGCGCCATCCGCTCGGCGGCCTCACGGCGCTGGCGGTTGTCGCTGTTGAGGTCCGGCAGGTACCGGCGACGACCGAAGATCGTGGCCGTGTACCCGGTGGCGCGGGCCTCGTCGACCACGCGCTGGAGGTACTCGCGGACCCCGCCGAACCGCTCGAAGAAGGTCTCCATCAGACCGCGCGCCTCGGCGGGCTCGATGTTCAGCTGCTGCGCGAGACCGAACGCGGACAGTCCGTACGCGAGACCGTAGGACATCGCCTTGATCTTGCGGCGCATCTCGGCGTCGACCTGCGAGCGCTCCACGCCGAACACCTGGGAGGCGACGGTGGTGTGCAGGTCCTCACCGGAGGCGAACGCCTCGATCAGGCCCTCGTCCTCGGAGAGGTGGGCCATCACGCGCAGCTCGATCTGGCTGTAGTCGGCGGTCATGAGGGTCTCGAAGCCCTCGCCGACGACGAAGCCGCGGCGGATCGCCCGGCCTTCGTCGGTGCGCACCGGCACGTTCTGCAGGTTCGGGTCCGTGGACGACAGCCGGCCGGTCGCGGCGACGGTCTGGCTGAAGCTCGTGTGCACCCGGCCGTCGGCGGCGATCGTCTTGACCAGGCCCTCGACGGTGACGCGCAGCTTGGCCTGCTCCCGGTGCCGCAGCATGATCACGGGCAGTTCGTGGTCGGTCTGCGTGGCCAGCCAGGCCAGCGCGTCCGCGTCCGTGGTGTAGCCGGTCTTGGTCTTCTTGGTCTTCGGCAGGTCCAGCTCGCCGAAGAACACCTCCTGGAGCTGCTTGGGCGAGCCGAGGTTGAACTCGTGGCCCACCGCCGCGTGCGCCTCCTTCACGGCCTGCTGCACGGCGCCCGCGAACTGCTGCTCCATGGCCTCCAGGTGATCGCGGTCGGCGGCGATGCCGGCCCGCTCCATCCGGGCCAGCAGCTCGGAGGTCGGCAGCTCCATGTCGTGGAGCAGCCCCGCCGCGCCGACCTCGTCGAGCTTGTCGGTGAAGGCGTCGCCGAGGTCCAGGACCGCGCGGGCCTGCGCCATCAGCGCCTCCGCCTCGGCCGTGTCGTCGGCGCCGAAGGCCAGCTGCCCGTCGGCGGCGGCCGGCGCCAGCTCACGGTGCAGGTACTCGTTGGACAGCACGTCCAGCGCGAAGGACCGGCGGCCCGGCTTGACCAGGTACGCGGCGAGCGCGGTGTCCATGGTGACGCCGTCCAGCGACCAGCCGTGCTCGGGGAACACCCGCATCAGGCCCTTGGCGTTGTGCACGACCTTCGGCTTCGCCGCGTCGGCTGCCCAGGCCGCGAACGCCCGCTCGTCCGCCTCGTCCAGCCCGGACGGCTCGAACCAGGCGGCCGCGCCCCCGGCCGCGGCCAGCGCGATCTCGCTGACGTTGCCCTGGCCCAGCGCCCAGCTGTCGACGGTGGCCACGCCGAGCGGCCCGCCCGCGTGCGCCTCCAGCCACGGGGCCAGCTCGCCCGTGCCCAGCACGGAGGCGTCGAGCTCCACGCCCGCGGCCGCCGGAGCCGGGGCCTGCTCCTCCTCCGCGCCCGGGTCCACCGCGAGCAGCCGCTCGCGCAGCGAGGCGTTGCGGATCTCCAGCACGTCCAGCACACCGGTCACCGCGGACCGGTCGTAGGGCGCGCGGGCCAGGTCGGCCGGCGTCTTGGGCAGCTCGACGTCCTTGACCATCTCGGTCAGGACCCGGTTCAGCTTGACGGCCTCCAGGTGGTCCCGGAAGTTCTGCCCGGCCTTGCCCTTGACCTCCTCCGCGCGCTCCACGAGCTCCGCGAACGACCCGAACTGGGTGATCCACTTGGCGGCGGTCTTCTCGCCGACGCCCGGGATGCCCGGCAGGTTGTCGGACGGGTCACCGCGCAGCGCCGCGAAGTCCGGGTACTGCTGCGGGGTGAGGCCGTACTTCTCCTCGACCTTCTCCGGCGTGAACCGGGTCAGCTCGGAGACGCCCTTGGTCGGGTACAGCACGGTGGTGTGCTCGGAGACGAGCTGGAAGGAGTCCCGGTCGCCGGTGACGATCAGCACGTCGAAGCCGAGGGCCTCCGCCTGCGTCGCCAGCGTCGCGATCACGTCGTCGGCCTCGAAGCCGTCGACCGCGAACCGCGGCACCTTCATCGCGTCGAGGAGCTCGCCGATCAGCTCGACCTGCCCCTTGAACTCGTCCGGCGTCTTGGAACGGTTCGCCTTGTACTCGGGGAACTCCGTCGAGCGCCACGTCTTGCGGGACACGTCGAACGCCACCGCGAAGTGCGTGGGCGCCTCGTCGCGCAGCGTGTTCGCCAGCATCGACGCGAAGCCGTAGATGGCGTTGGTCGGCTGCCCCGTCGCGGTCGTGAAGTTCTCCGCGGGCAGCGCGAAGAACGCCCGGTACGCCAGGGAGTGCCCGTCCATGAGCATCAGGCGGGGGCGGTCCGCTGCGGTCGTCTGGTCGGTCTTCTTCGATGCTGAATCTGCCACGCCCCCGATCCTAGGGCGCCGCGCTGACAATTCCGGCGCCGGAGGTCAGCCCTTTGGCGCACGCGGGACCGGACGCCGGGCCGGACGCGGGCAGGACGCAGGCCGGACACCGGGCCGGAGACAGGCAGGACGCAGGCCGGACGCCGCCCCGTGCCACCCGCCCCCCGAGGCGCATCCGTCCCACCGGCCGCCCCCGGCGCGTGCGCCCCGACCCGAAGGCACCCCGGTCCGCCCTCCCGCCTCCCCCGCGGCCGTGAAAGGATCCGCGTGCGGCAAAACATGCTGCACTCGTACGTACGCTCGAAGGGGAGCGACATGGCCACCAAGCCGCCCGCAGGTGATCCCGTACAGGACGCGCCGCAGGTCGCGCCCCCCAAGCACGCCGCCGCCGGCCTGCCCGCCATCGGGCACACGCTGAAGATCGCGCAGCAGCAGATGGGCCTGACCCGCACCGCCCGCACCCTGCTCAAGGTCAACCAGAAGGACGGCTTCGACTGCCCCGGCTGCGCCTGGCCCGAGGGCGACAAGCGCCACACCGCCGAATTCTGCGAGAACGGCGCCAAGGCCGTCGCCGAGGAAGCCACTCTGCGGCGCGTCACCCCCGCCTTCTTCGCCGCGCACCCCCTCCCGGACCTCGCCACCCGCTCCGGGTACTGGCTCGGCCAGCAGGGCCGCATCACCGAACCGATGTACCTCGCCGAGGGCTCCGACCGGTACGAGGCCGTCACCTGGGAACGGGCCTTCGCGATCATCGCGGAGGAGCTGACCGCCCTCGACTCCCCCGACGAGGCCCTCTTCTACACCTCGGGCCGCACCAGCAACGAGGCCGCGTTCCTCTTCCAGCTCTTCGCCCGCGAGTTCGGCACCAACAACCTGCCCGACTGCTCCAACATGTGCCACGAGTCCTCGGGCTCCGCGCTGACGGAGACCATAGGGATCGGCAAGGGCAGCGTCTCCCTCGAAGACCTCCACCAGGCCGAGCTGATCATCGTCGCCGGGCAGAACCCGGGCACCAACCACCCGCGCATGCTCTCCGCCCTGGAGAAGGCCAAGCAGGCCGGCGCGAAGATCATCTCGGTGAACCCGCTGCCCGAAGCCGGCACCGAGCGGTTCAAGAACCCGCAGAACCCCCTCGGCATGCTCAAGGGCACCGCCCTGAGCGACCTCTTCCTCCAGATCCGCATCGGCGGCGACCAGGCCCTCTTCCGCCTCCTCAACAAGCTCGTCATCGAGACCGAGGGCGCCACCGACGAGACCTTCATCCGCGAGCACACCCACGGCTACGAGGAACTCGTCGCCGCCGCCGCGGACGCGGACTGGGCCGAGACCCTCACCGCCACCGGCCTGACCCGCCCCGAGATCGAACGCGCCCTGGCCATGATCCTGGCCTCGAAGCGCACCATCGTCTGCTGGGCCATGGGCCTCACCCAGCACAAGCACGGCGTCGCCACCATCCGCGAGGTCGTCAACCTCCTCCTCCTGCGCGGCGACATCGGCCGACCCGGCGCCGGCGTCTGCCCCGTCCGCGGCCACTCCAACGTCCAGGGCGACCGCACCATGGGCATCTTCGAACGCCCCGCCCCCGCCTTCCTCGACGCCCTCGACCTCGAATTCGGCATCACCTCGCCGCGCGGACACGGCTACGACGTCGTCCGCTCCATCCAGGCACTGCGCGACGGCCGGGCCAAGGTCCTCTTCGCCATGGGCGGCAACTTCGTCGGCGCCACCCCCGACACCGACGTCACCGAAGCCGCGATCCGCCGCGCCTCCCTGACCGTGCACGTCTCCACCAAGCTCAACCGCTCCCACGCCGTCACCGGCAGGCGCGCCCTGATCCTGCCCACCCTCGGCCGCACCGACAAGGACGTCCAGGCGAGCGGCAAGCAGTTCGTCACCGTCGAGGACTCCATGGGCATGGTCCACGCCTCCCGCGGCAACCTCGCCCCCGCGAGCCCCCACCTGCTCTCCGAGCCCGCGATCGTGGCCCGCATGGCCCGCGCCGTCCTCGGCGACACCTCCAGGACCCCGTGGGAGGAGTTCGAGGAGGACTACGCCTCCATCCGCGACCGGATCGCCCGCGTCATCGCCGGCTTCGAGGACTTCAACACCCGCATCGCCCACCCCGGCGGCTTCCGGCTCCCCCACGCCCCCCGCGACGAACGCCGCTTCCCCACCAAGACCGGCAAGGCCAACTTCACCGCCGCACCCGTCGAATACCCCCGCGTCCCCCAGGGCCGACTGCTCCTGCAGACCCTGCGCAGCCACGACCAGTACAACACCACCATCTACGGCCTCGACGACCGCTACCGCGGCATCACCGGCGGCCGCCGCGTCGTCATGGTCCACCCCGCCGACGCCGCCGAACTCGGACTCGCCGACGGCTCCTACACCGACCTCGTCGGCGAATGGAAGGACGGCGTCGAACGGCGCGCACCCGGCTTCCGCGTCGTGCACTACCCCACCGCCCGCGGCTGCGCCGCCGCCTACTACCCCGAGACGAACGTACTGGTCCCCCTCGACTCCACCGCGGACACCAGCAACACCCCCGCGAGCAAGTCCGTCGTCATCCGCTTCGAACCGGCCGAACCCGCCCCGGACCGGGCCTGATAGAACGACCCCAGGACCATCAGGTTAACGAGCGTTGACGAACGGAGCCGGCCCATGGGTCACGACCACGCAGTGAAGTTCCCCCAGGACGTACTCGACCAGTACGCCGCCAAGGGCATCGACCTGCCCGCACTGTTCTCCGCGGGAGCCCTCGGACAGCGCATGGAGATCCGCATCCTGGAGGCCTCCGCCGAACGCGTCGTGGCCACCATGCCCGTCAAGGGCAACACCCAGCCCTACGGACTCCTCCACGGCGGCGCCTCCGCCGTCCTCGCCGAGACCCTCGGCTCCGTCGGCGCCATGATGCACGGCGGC
Organism: Streptomyces sp. NPDC002467; assembly: GCF_042889825.1. Lineage (NCBI taxonomy): Bacteria > Bacillati > Actinomycetota > Actinomycetes > Kitasatosporales > Streptomycetaceae > Streptomyces > Streptomyces sp. NPDC002467. The sequence continues at coordinate 36,261 of NZ_JBIARJ010000010.1, forward strand.
ATCGACAAGATCGCCGTCGGCGTCGACCTCAACTGCACCCACCACCGCGGAGTGCGCTCCGGCACCGTCACCGGCGTCGCCACCCCCGTCCACCGCGGCCGCTCCACCACCACCTACGAGATCGTCATCAGCGACGAGGAGGACCGCCGGGTCTGCACCGCCCGCCTCACCTGCCTGCTGCGCGACACGGACTCTTAACAACCCGGCCGATACGAGCAGTTGTGCAGCCACCGGCGCCGGTCTAGCGTTCCCGCATGGGATCGGGACCGGCGCCGCGGCGCGCCACGACCGCCTGCGCGGCGACGACACTCCTGGCCGCCGCGCTCCTCTCGTGCGGACCGAGCCCCTCCGCCTCGGGCACCCCCGCCGCGCACACCACCTCCCCCCAGGACCTGTGCACCGCCCTGATCACCCACTGGGCCGGAGTGATCCTCGACGCCGACCAGGGCCGGGACACCGTCGGCCTCGACTACCAGGCCATGGGCCTGTCCGGCGGCCAGAACGAGATCCTGCGCACCGTCCTCGACGGAGCCAGGGCCCAACAGCGCGCCAACGGCCCCGCCGCCGCACGCGAGTTCACCGACCGCGAGGCCGCCCGCCGCTGCGCCGACCGCTACCGCACGGGCACCCCGACCGGCGGCCCCTGGTGAGCGGCGGCATAGGGCCCGTCGAGCCCGGGGACGGCACCGAGGGACTCGAACGCCCGCCCGCGTCGCCCCGTACACCCGGCACGCGCGCTTCGGACCGGCTCCGCGAGCGGTACGCCCGCCACCGCCGGGCCGTCCTCGCCGTGGCCGCCGCGGCCGTGCTGGCCGCGGGCGCCGCCCGCTGGTACGCCACGCGACCCGCGCCGGTCACGGCCCCGCCGCCGCCCGCCCCGTCGCAGTCCGTGGCCCTCACCTACATGGAACCGCTGGATCCGGCCCCCGACGGCAGCGCGTTCGCGCTCACCGTCCGTGTGCGGAACAGGGCCGGCAACGCCGTCACGGTGGAGCGGATCGGCCAGCCGTCACGAGCGCTGAGCGTGACGATCCGGCCACCACTGCCGGTCACGGTCGGTCCCGGAGAGGCGCGCGACCTCGCGGTGCTCTTCCGAACGGAAGACTGCGTGCATGTGGCACGGAATTCCGGACTCCCTTTCCTTGAAGTAACCCTCAGTAATGGAATCCAGAAAGAGGATCACAGTTACATCCCCGGTGACCGTTATGCCAGGGATCTTTCCGTGGCCCTGACCAGGGCGTGTCCCGAAGATCGAGACGCCGCACCCACACCGTCGTCATGACCAAAAACCGCCAGAGTCCTGGCAAGACAGCAGCTAAACCGAGGTTTGATCCTCACCCGTCTCAGGATGTGGACAAGACGAAACGGCCTGAATTCCCCCGTTCCACCCGCACACATCCGCTATGCATTACGCCGTGGCATAACAAGAGAGTCACATCATTGGCCTCAGCCCTCCATAACCCGCGATCCGCCGCCTAGAGTCACCGCCAGTTACCGCGACCGCCGGATTTCCTTCAGTTCGGTTCCCCGCGTTCGACTCGACGCGTCCCACGGGGGACGCGGCGCCAGGAAAGGACTGATCGTGCGTCATCGTCAGCTCATCGCCGTGACCGCCGCCCTCGCTGCGGGCGCCCTCACTCTCACCGCCTGCGGCTCCCGCGACGCCAAGGGCGGAGCCACCGCCGACGGCGGCGGCACCACGGTCGTCATCGGCGTCGACGCCCCCCTGACGGGCGACCTCTCGGCCCTCGGTCTCGGCATCAAGAACTCCGCCGACCTCGCCGCCAAGCAGGCCAACGAGAAGGGCTACGTCAAGGGCATCACCTTCAAGATCGAAGCCCTCGACGACCAGGCGCAGGCCTCCTCCGGCCAGCAGAACGCCACGAAGCTCACGGCCAACAAGGACGTCCTCGGCGTCGTCGGCCCGCTGAACTCCTCGGTCTCCGAGTCCATGCAGAAGGTCTTCGACGACGCCAAGCTGGCCCAGATCTCCCCGGCCAACACCAGCCCGTCCCTGACCCAGGGCCCCAAGTGGGCCGAGGGCCAGAAGACCCGCACCTACAAGAGCTACTTCCGCACCGCCACCACGGACGCCATCCAGGGCCCGTTCGCGGCGCAGTACCTCTTCAACAAGGCGGGCAAGAAGAAGGTCTTCATCATCGATGACAAGAAGACCTACGGCGCCGGCCTCGCCGGAACCTTCAAGGGCGAGTTCACCAAGCTCGGCGGCGCCGTCGCCGGCGAGGGCCACATCGACCCCGAGTCCAAGGACTTCTCGGCGATCGTGACCCAGGTCAAGAGCTCCGGCGCCGACGTCGTCTACTACGGCGGCGAGTACCCCGCGGCCGGCCCGCTCAGCAAGCAGATCAAGGCCAGCGGCGCCACCATCCCGCTCGTCGGCGGCGACGGCATCTACGACAAGAAGTACGTCGAGCTCGCGGGCGGCGACAGCGCCGCGGGCGACCTCGCCACCTCCGTCGGCGCCCCCGTCGAGAGCCTGCCCTCCGCCAAGGACTTCGTCGACAACTACAAGAAGGCCGGCTACAAGGACCCGTTCGCGGCCTACGGCGGCTACTCGTACGACTCCGCCTGGGCCGTCATCGAGGCCGTCAAGAAGGTCGTCGACGCCAACGGCGGCAAGCTCCCGGCCGACGCCCGCGCCAAGGTCCTCGAAGCCGTCCAGGGCGTCTCCTTCGACGGCGTGACCGGCAAGGTCTCCTTCGACGAGTACGGCGACGCCACCAACAAGCAGCTCACCGTCTACAAGGTCGAGGGCACCGACTGGAAGTCCGTCGAGTCCGGCACCTACGGCGGCTGACCACCACCGGCGGCTAGCTCGCTGACTCGCTAGCCCCCCACCCCTCATTTGCCGCGCGGGGCGCGCACAATGCGCCCCGCGCGGTGTCACATCCGTCGAAAGACTCGGAGGACCTGCGGTGCACGAACTGCCGCAACAGCTGGTCAACGGCCTGCTACTGGGATCCATGTACGGGCTCGTCGCCATCGGCTACACGATGGTCTATGGCATCGTCCAGCTCATCAACTTCGCCCACGGCGAGATCTTCATGACCGGCGGGTTCGGAGCCCTCACGGTCTGGCTGATGCTCCCCGGTGGCACCACCATGTGGATCGCCCTGCCCCTCATGCTCATAGGCGCGATCCTCGTCGCCACCCTCATAGCCGTCGGCGCCGAACGCTTCGCCTACCGGCCACTGCGCTCCGCGCCACGCCTCGCCCCGCTCATCACCGCCATCGGCCTCTCCCTCGCCCTCCAGCAGGCGGTGTGGGCCTGGTACCCCGACGCGAAGTCCTCCATCGTCTTCCCCGAGATCCCCGGCGGACCCTTCCACATCGGCAGCATCACCATCCAGACCGGTGACGTCTTCCTCCTCCTCGCCGCCCCCGTCTCCATGGCCTTCCTCGGCTTCTTCGTCAAGAAGACCCGCACCGGCCGCGGCATGCAGGCCACCGCGCAGGACCCGGACACCGCCAAGCTCATGGGCATCAACACCGACCGCATCATCACGGTCGCGTTCGCCCTCGGCGCCGCCTTCGCCGCCATCGGAGCCGTCGCCTACGGCCTCAAGTACGGCGAAGTCAACTTCAAGATGGGCTTCCTCCTCGGCCTCAAGGCCTTCACCGCAGCCGTCCTCGGCGGCATCGGGAACATCTACGGCGCCATGATCGGCGGCATCGTCCTCGGCCTCGCCGAAACGCTGACCACCGCCTACGTCGCCGACGTACCCGGCATGCAGCAGCTCGGCGGCCAGTCCTGGGGCAACACCTGGGCGTTCGTACTCCTCATCCTCGTGCTCCTCTTCCGGCCACAGGGCCTGCTGGGTGAGCGCGTGGCGGACAGGGCGTGAGAAAGATGACGACCACCACCGCAGACACCACGTCCAACGTGACCACCACCCCCGTCCGAGGCCTCATAGCCCTCCCCGAGAAGACGGCCCGCGCCCTCGCCACCGCAGGCGGCGCCCTCACCGTCATCTCCTGCTTCCTCTCCTGGACCTGGACCGCCGCCTACCCCGGCAACCTCACCGTCGTCGGTTACCCCGGCGGCCTCCAGTGGCTCGTCCTCGTCGGCGGCGTCCTCACCACCCTCTTCGGCCTCGCCTCCTACGGAGTCAAGGGCCTCGGCTGGCTCGCCCCCGCCGGCACCGACGCGGCGATCAAGCTCGCCGCGCTCGCCGCCTTCGCCACCGCCTGGTACACGGTCATCTCGATCACCACCACCCTCGGCGGCGTCGTCAACCTCGAGCCCGGCGGCTTCGCCGTCGCCGCGACCTCCCTCCTCGCCCTCGTCGGCACCCTCGCGCTCCCCTTCCAGCACCCCGTGCTCGAAGGCCCCGACCCCGACGACAGCGCCTGGGAACAGCGCAAGCACCACCTCGGCAACCGCTGGACGACCGTCAAGGCCGCCCTCGCCGCCGACACCCCCCGGCCCGCCAAGCCCCTCCCGGCCTGGACCGAGATCCTCCTGATCGCCGCCGTCCTCGCCCTCACCCTCGGCGTCTTCACCTACGGCATCACCACCCCGTACCAGGAACTCTTCATCGGCTTCCTGATCACCGCCTGCTTCGGCTTCGCCGCCCTCAACAAGGCCGGCCTGGTGGCCCGCTTCACCGCGCTCACCGCCAAGCACCGCAACGTCGCCCTCGTCGGCGCCTTCGCCGCGGCGGCCGCCTTCCCGCTCACCCAGACCGACGACCAGTACGCGACCCTCGGCGTCAACATCCTCGTCTTCGCCACCGTCGCCCTCGGCCTGAACATCGTCGTCGGCCTCACCGGCCTCCTCGACCTCGGCTACGTCGCCTTCCTCGGAGTCGGCGCCTACACCGCGGCCATGGTCTCCGGCTCCCCGAACTCCCCCTTCGGCGTGCACCTCCCCTTCTGGGCCGCACTCCTCATCGGCGCCGGCGCATCCATGGTCTTCGGCGTCCTCATCGGCGCCCCGACCCTGCGACTGCGCGGCGACTACCTCGCCATCGTCACCCTGGGCTTCGGAGAGATCTTCCGCATCTCGATGAACAACCTCGACGGCACCTCGGGCCCCGACATCACGAACGGCCCCAACGGCATCGCCGGCATCCCCAACGTCGACCTCTTCGGATTCGACTTCGGCGCCAGCCACACCATCGCCGGATTCACCATCGGCCGCTTCGCCAACTACTTCCTGCTGATGCTCCTGGTCACCCTCATCGTGATCATGGTCTTCCGCCGCAGCGCCGAATCCCGCATCGGCCGCGCCTGGGTCGCCATCCGCGAAGACGAGACCGCCGCCGAAGCCATGGGCATCAACGGCTTCCGCGTCAAGCTCATCGCCTTCGCCCTCGGCGCCACCCTCGCCGGCCTCGCCGGAGCCGTCCAGGCACACGTCAACTACACGGTCACCCCCGACCAGTACGTGTTCGCCAACGCCGTCCCCCCGAACTCCGCCTTCCTCCTCGCCGCGGTCGTCCTCGGCGGCATGGGCACCATCAGCGGACCCCTCGTCGGCGGCTCACTGCTCTTCCTCATCCCGAACAAGATGCAGTTCCTCGGCGACTACCAGCTCCTCGCCTTCGGCATCGCTCTCATCGTCCTGATGCGCCTGCGCCCCGAAGGCATCATCCCCAACCGGCGCAACCAGCTCGAGCTCCACAAGGACCTCGAAGCGCCCACAGTCCTCAGCAAGACAGGGGCCTGACCCATGACGACCACCACCACCGCCGTCGCGGCGGAGACCGTCCTGGACGCACGCGGCGTCACGATGCGCTTCGGCGGCCTCACCGCCGTCAAGAACGTCGACCTGACCGTCCGCAGCGGCGAGATCGTCGGCCTCATCGGCCCCAACGGCGCCGGCAAGACCACCTTCTTCAACTGCCTCACCGGCCTCTACATCCCCACCGAGGGCGAAGTCCGGTACAAGGGCACGGTCCTGCCCCCCAAGTCCTTCAAGGTCACCGCGGCCGGCATCGCCCGCACCTTCCAGAACATCCGTCTCTTCAACAACATGACGGTCCTGGAAAACGTCCTCGTCGGCCGCCACACCCGCACCAAGGAAGGCCTCTGGTCGGCCCTCCTGCGCCTGCCCAGCTTCAAGCGCGCCGAAGAGGCCAGCCGCGAGAAGGCCATGGAACTCCTCGCCTTCATCGGCCTGGACCACAAGGCGGAGCACCTCGCGCGCAACCTCCCGTACGGCGAACAGCGCAAGCTCGAAATCGCCCGCGCCCTCGCCAGCGACCCCGGCCTCATCCTCCTGGACGAGCCCACCGCCGGCATGAACCCGCAGGAGACCCGGGCCGCCGAAGAACTCATCTTCGCCATCCGGGACAAGGGCATCGCCGTCCTCGTCATCGAGCACGACATGCGCTTCATCTTCAACCTCTGCGACCGCGTCGCCTGCCTCGTCCAGGGCGAAAAGCTCATCGAGGGCACCGCCGCCGAAGTCCAGGGCGACGAGCGCGTCATCGCCGCCTACCTCGGCGAACCCTTCGAAGGCGCCCCCGGCGCCGAAGAAGCCGCAGTGGTCGAGGCCGCCGAAGCCGCAGCCGCGGAGGCCGTCGAGGCCGCCGAGGCGGAGGTCGAGGCCACCGCCGACGAGGCCACCGCCGACGAGGCCGAGGCCGAGGCAGATGAGGCCACCGAGGCCGAGCCCGCCGCCGACACCGCCGAGGCGGACAGCACCACCAGCACGGACGGAGAAGCCAAGTGACCGCACTCCTCGAGGTCGAAGACCTCCGCGTCGCCTACGGCAAGATCGAAGCCGTCAAGGGCATCTCCTTCACCGTCAACGAGGGCGAGATCGTCACCCTCATCGGCACCAACGGCGCCGGCAAGACCACCACCCTGCGCACCCTGTCCGGCCTGATCAAGCCCAAGGGCGGCCAGATCAAGTTCCAGGGCAAGTCGCTCAAGAAGGTCGCCGCGCACGACATCGTCCAGCTCGGGCTCGCCCACTCCCCCGAGGGGCGGCACATCTTCCCGCGCATGACGATCGAGGACAACCTCCTCCTCGGCGCCTTCCTCCGCAGCGACAAGGACGGCATCCAGAAGGACGTCCAGCGCGCCTACGACCTCTTCCCCATCCTGGGAGAGCGCCGCAAGCAGGCCGCCGGCACCCTCTCGGGCGGCGAGCAGCAGATGCTCGCCATGGGCCGCGCGCTCATGTCCCAGCCCAAGCTGCTCATGCTCGACGAGCCCTCCATGGGCCTCTCGCCGCTCATGATGCAGAAGATCATGGCGACGATCGCCGAGCTCAAGGCCACCGGCACGACCATCCTCCTGGTCGAGCAGAACGCCCAGGCCGCGCTGTCCCTGGCCGACCAGGGCCACGTCATGGAGATCGGCAAGGTCGTCCTGACCGGCGAAGGCCGCGACCTCCTCGTCAACGAGGACGTCCGCAAGGCCTACCTCGGCGAGGACTGACCCCGCCCGTCGGCCGCGCGCCGGCCGACTGAACACGTGAGGCCCGTCTCCCCTCGGGGGGAGACGGGCCTCACTTCGTTGCCGGGGACTTCTTTCAGTTCCCGCTGTCCTTCTTCTTCGCCTCGGCGTCCTCGATGACCACCTCGGCGACCTGTTGCATCGACATGCGGCGGTCCATGGAGGACTTCTGGATCCACCGGAACGCGGCGGGCTCCGTCAGGCCGTACTGGGTCTGCAGGATGCTCTTGGCGCGGTCGACGAGCTTGCGGGTCTCCAGACGCTGGGAGAGGTCGGCGACCTCCTGCTCCAGCGCCTTCAGCTCCGCGAAGCGGGACACGGCCATCTCGATGGCCGGCACGACGTCGCTCTTGCTGAACGGCTTCACGAGGTACGCCATCGCGCCGGCGTCCCGGGCCCGCTCGACGAGGTCGCGCTGCGAGAACGCGGTGAGCATCAGCACGGGGGCGATGGACTCCTCCGCGATCTTCTCTGCTGCGGAGATGCCGTCCAGTACGGGCATCTTCACGTCGAGGATGACGAGGTCGGGCCGGTGCTCGCGGGCGAGCTCCACGGCCGTCTGCCCGTCACCGGCCTCGCCGACCACGGCGTAGCCCTCTTCTTCGAGCATCTCCTTGAGGTCGAGACGGATGAGCGCCTCGTCCTCGGCGATGACGACACGGGTCGTCAGCGGAGGGACGTGCGACTGGTCGGCGTCGGGGGCGGGCGTCGACTCGTGCTCGGCGGTCACGGGGGCTCCTCTTTGCGGGGCTCTGCTGCTTGGATGAGCCTACCTAGCAGCGCAGGCGCATGGTCACCCGGTACACTCCGACGAGCAACCCTGCCGGGTTGGTGGAATGGCATACACGGATGTCTCAAACACATCTGCCCGTGAGGGCTTGCGGGTTCGAGTCCCGCACCCGGCACATGCGCGAAGAGCGAACGTTCACTTTCGAGTGAACGTTCGCTTTTTTGCTACCCAACGCCACCGACAGTCACGCACAGTAGCCACATGAAGTTCCACAGCCTGGAGATACGACAAACGGCTCTCTCCCTGTTACGGGACGGCAGGCAAAACTCGGAGGTAGCCCGCCATCTCAATGTCCCGCTCGGCACCATCGGCTACTGGAAGCACATGGACCGCGCCAAGCGCGGAGAGTGCCCCGGCGCCCACAATCCGGACTGTCCCAGGTGCGATGGCAGCGCGCTCGATGAGCATGCGTACGCGTACCTGCTGGCCCTCTATCTCGGCGATGGCCACATAAGTCATTACTCGGGCCACCGCGTGCCCAACCTCATGATCACCTGTGGGGACGACTGGCCCGGCCTGATGGACGCCACCGAAAAGGCTATGCGTCTCGTCTTCCCGTTCAACAAGGTCTGTCGCGTACGCAAGATCGGTTGCCACAACGTCAAGGTCTACTCCAAGCACGTTGAATGCCTGTTCCCGCAGCACGGCCCTGGCAGGAAGCACGATCGTCGGATCGTCCTCGAAGACTGGCAGCAGGCAATCGTCGATACCTACCCCTGGGAGTTCATCCGGGGGCTGATCCACTCCGATGGGTGTCGGATCACCAACTGGACCGTCCGCAACGGCAAGCGCTACGAGTACCCGCGATACTTCTTCACCAACAAGTCCGACGACATCCGGAAGCTCTGCACCGACACCCTCACCAAGGTCGGTGTGGAGTGGACCATCACCGCCCGCGGCAGCGATCCGTACAACGTGTCAGTCGCCCGCAAGGCATCCGTCGCCCTTATGGACGAACACGTCGGGCCGAAGCACTAGAGACGATCACCCGCGCCCTACGGTCGGCGCATGAACCGACCACGTCTCGCCGTGACCGCCGCCCTGCTCGCCGCCGTATGGGCCGGGACCGTTCCGACCGCCTACGCAGCCGACCCCTCCCCCGTGACGCAGGCCCTGCAAGCCGCGATGGCCGCCGGCGCCCCCGGGGCCATGGCCCGGTTCAGTGAGCCCGGTGGGGTGCGGACCGAGGTGGTCGGGGTGCGGGACCGGCGGACGGGGGCGGCCATGGATCCTCGGGCGCGGTTCCGGATCGGGAGTGTGACCAAGACGTTCTCCGCCGTCGTCGTGCTGCAGCTGGTCGACGAGGGGAAGGTGCGGCTGGACGAGCCGGTGGAGACCCATCTGCCCGGGGTGCTGCCCGACCGGCGGATCACCGTGCGGCATCTGCTGAGCCACCGCAGTGGGCTGGCCGATTACACGGACGCCATGTTCGAGAAGACCGTGCCCGGCTTCGAGGCGGTGCGGAAGCGGGTGTTCGGGTACCGGGAGCTGGTGGAGCTGTCGCTGCGGGAGCCGAGGACGAACGAGCCGGGTGTGGCGTACTCGTACTCGAACACCAACTTCGTCGTGCTCGGGATGCTGATCGAGAAGGTGACCGGGCGGCCGGTGGGCGAGGCGTACGTCGCTCGCGTGTTCAGGCCGCTGGGGCTGCGCGACACCTCGTACGTGCATCCGGGGACGAAGATCGCGGGGCGGCACGTGCGGGGCTATCTGCATCCGGACGAGGAGGGCGGGGCCCTGGTGGATTCGACGGAGCAGACGGTGTCGTGGGCGCAGTCGGCGGGGGCGGTGATCTCGACGGTTGCCGATCTGAACACCTTTACGTCGGCGTTGTTGGGTGGGCGGCTGTTGCCGGCGCGGATGTTGGATCCGATGGTGACGGTGACGCCGGTGGATGCGGCGGGGACCCGGTTCTACGGGCTGGGGCTGCGTCGGTACGACCTGTCGTGCGGGACGTCGGTGTACGGGCACACGGGGACGGTGCAGGGGTTCTACACGTACGCGTTCTCCACGCGGGACGGTCGGCGGAGTCTGGCGGCGATGGCGAACACGTCGAACCGGGGTTCCGCGAACACGGCGCTGGGCGGGACGCTGGAGGCGGCGTTCTGTGGTGTGGCGCCGGCGGCGGCTCGGGCGGAGACGGGGCGGGGGTTCTCGGCAGGTCCTGCGGATGTGGACCTGCCGGAGCGCCACGCGGCGTTCTAGTCGTCGGCGGCGACGATCAGGGTGAGGTGTCCGGCGGTTCGGTCGATGACCACGAATTCGTGGAAGTACTCGTGGACGCGGCCCCAGTCGTGGGTGTTCTCGTCGTCGAGTTCGCCGAGGTGGTAGATGCGGTCGGCCGCCGTCATGCGGTCGAAGATCTCTCGCTGGAGGTCGGTTTCCAGTGCGGGCGATTGCGTGCAGGCGGGGACCGACCAGTCCCTGATGATGCGCTCGCAGGTGCGCGCGGGGAGGGGTTCGTACTGGTCGGGGGTGATGGCGGTGATCCAGTACGGGCCGTGTCGGGGTTCTTCCGGTATGACTCCGGCGCCGATGTAGGTGTCGCGGAACTGTTCGTGTGCGATGAGGGCGGTGAGGAGTTCCCGGTCGGTGGTGGTGGTCGGTGGGAGTCGGAAGTGTTTGTGGTCGACCCATCGGTATCCGTGGTGCCACCCGGAGGTGAGGTAGTCGCGGAAGTTGATGAGGGCGTCGCGCTCGTGGGTGAGTTCGTTCGGCGTGGGGGCTGCGTTCATGGGACTGAGGTTAGGTTGAGGTGATGGCCGGTTCGGAAGGGGATGCGTGATGAGTGAGAAGGCCCGGAAGCTGTTCGATGCGCTGGATCTGAATCATGACGGGCAGCTGACTCGTGTGGAGGTGATCACGGCGTTGCGGTCGAAGGGGCCGACGTTGGCGGCGCAGGGGGATCTGCCGTCGTGGGCGTTGGGGGATGCGGATGCGTCGTCGGCGTTGTTCGATGCGGCGGATGCGAACGGGGATGAGGTGTTGACGTTCGAGGAGTTCGAGGCGGTGGTGGACCGGCGGTTCGGCTGGTAGGGCCGGCTGTCAGATGGTGCGGCCGATGTGGATCATGAGCCAGATGAGGCCGGTGGTGGCGCCCCACAGGAGCAGGGACGAGAGGGCGACCAGTAGGCGTACGGGGACGGAGTAGACGCCCACGTTGGTCCCGGGAGCATTCGGGTCGTAGCTGATCTTGATCTCGGGGGCGTATGCCTGCCGGTGGTGGAGGCGGGCTGTGCCGCTGTGGTCCGTGTACCGGTACGTCCCTGTTGCGCCGCCGGGCCTGGTGCGCGCCGCTGTCACAGTGATGCCGTGTCGGGGGAGGCGCCACATCAGGTAGCCGCGCTCCATCGTGTAGGTGCTGATGATGTTGAGGATCAGCGCCGTGACGCCCATCAGGGCGGCGAGGACGAGTGCTGCCGGTTGTCCGTTGGTGACGACGAGCACGCTCATGGTGACGAGTGCGGTGAGGCTTGGGCCGAGGGCGACCGCCGCCCAGGCCGGGCCTCTGGCTTTGCGGCCGTTGCCGGCGAGGGGGCCGTCTTCGTGGCGTAATGCGGCTCCACCGCGGCCGTGGAGGGCGGGAGTTGGGGAGGGTGTGGTCGGCATGGACTCGATCGTAGGACGTGATCGGGCCTTCGGGCGGGGGCCTGCCGCGTCGGGCCGTGTTGCCCGACGCGGTGCGTGTGGTGCCGTGCCGTTCGTGCCGTCGGGTCAGCGGACGGGGTCGCCGATGTGGTGGATGCGGACCATGTTGGTGGAGCCGCTGACGCCGGGGGGTGAGCCGGCGGTGATGACGACGGTGTCTCCGGGGGCGCAGCGGCCGATGCGGAGGAGTTCTTCTTCGACTTGGGCGACCATGGCGTCGGTGGAGTCGACGTGGGGGCCGAGGAAGGTTTCGACGCCCCAGGTGAGGTTGAGTTGGGAGCGGGTGGCGGGGTCGGGGGTGAAGGCGAGGAGGGGGATGGGTGAGCGGTAGCGGGAGAGTCGGCGGACGGTGTCGCCGCTCTGGGTGAAGGCGACGAGGAATTTGGCGTCGAGGAAGTCGCCCATTTCGGCGGCGGCTCGGGCGACGGCTCCGCCTTGGGTGCGGGGCTTGTTGCGGTCGGTGAGGGGCGGGAGTCCCTTGGCGAGGATGTCTTCTTCGGCGGCTTCGACGATGCGGGACATGGTCTTGACGGTTTCGATGGGGTATTTGCCGACGCTGGTTTCGCCGGAGAGCATGACGGCGTCGGTGCCGTCGATGATGGCGTTGGCGACGTCGGAGGCTTCGGCGCGGGTGGGTCGGGAGTTGTCGATCATCGAGTCGAGCATTTGGGTGGCGACGATGACGGGCTTGGCGTTGCGCTTGGCGAGTTTGACGGCGCGCTTTTGGACGATGGGGACTTGTTCCAGGGGCATTTCGACGCCGAGGTCGCCGCGGGCGACCATGATGCCGTCGAAGGCGGCGACGATGTCGTCGATGTTGTCGACGGCCTGGGGCTTTTCGATCTTGGCGATGACGGGGAGGCGGCGGTCTTCTTCGTCCATGATGCGGTGGACGTCTTCGATGTCGCGGCCGCTGCGGACGAAGGAGAGGGCGATGACGTCGGCGCCGATGCGCAGGGCCCAGCGGAGGTCTTCGATGTCCTTGTCGGAGAGGGCGGGGACGGAGACGGCTACGCCGGGGAGGTTGAGGCCTTTGTGGTCGGAGACCATGCCGCCTTCGATGACGGTGGTGTGGACGCGGGGGCCGTCGACCGCGGTGACTTCGAGGGTGACGCGGCCGTCGTCGACGAGGATGCGTTCGCCGGTGGTGACGTCTGCGGCGAGTCCTTTGTAGGTGGTGCCGCAGGTGTGGCGGTCGCCTTGGTGGTCTTCGACGGTGATGGTGAAGTTGTCGCCGCGTTCAAGGAGTACGGGGCCTTCGTGGAAGCGGCCGAGTCGGATCTTCGGGCCTTGAAGGTCGGCGAGGATGCCGACGCTGCGGCCGGTCTCGTCGGAGGCCTTGCGTACGCGCTGGTAGCGCTCCTCGTGTTCGGCGTAGGTGCCGTGGCTGAGGTTGAAGCGGGCGATGTCCATTCCGGCTTCGACCAGGGCTTTGATCTGGTCGTATGAGTCGGTTGCGGGGCCCAGGGTACATACGATTTTCGCTCGGCGCATGGGGCGAGCGTATTCCCCTACTTAGGAGTAGGTAATCGCTTCCGGGTGGACACTCAACAACCGTTGGGCAAAAGGTTGTTGACATTTGTTGAATGTGCATGGGGGTGCTCTGATGAGCACCCCCATGGGGTGTTTTCCGGTGCTTTCGGGGCGGCGGTCTCAGAGTTGTGGCGGGGTCATGGTGAAGCGGGCGTTGACCTGGGCGTGGACGGTCTGGCGCTGGGGTTCGAGGTCGAGGGGTGGGGGGCCGGCGTCTTCGGTGGCGCTGAAGGCCATGGTGCGCATTCCGGCTCCGGGGGCGCCCTGGTAGGGGGTGGCGTTCTCGGCGCCGAGGTCGGCGAGTTCGACGAGGGCGGCGAGGCGGGCGCCGAGGGCTTCGGCGTATTCGCGGGCGCGTTGGACGGCTTCGAGTACGGCTTGGCGGCGGGCTTCGCCGTGGGCGGGTGAGGTGGGGCGCAGGGCCCACCAGGGGCCGTCGACCTGGGTGAGTTCGAGGTCGGCGAGGCGGGTGGTGAGTTCGCCGAGGGTGGTGAAGTCGCTGAGTTCGGCGGTGATGTGGACGCGGCCGTGGTAGGCGCGGATGCGTTCGGCGCGGCCGTGGCGGGTGAGTTCGGGGGTGATGGAGAAGGAGCCGGTTTCGAGTTTTTCGACGGGGTCGCCGTAGCTCTTGATGAGGTCGAGGACGGTGTTGTTGCGGCGGGTGAGGTCTTCGAGGGCGGTGCGTCGGTCGGTGCCGCGGGCGCTGACGGTGATGCCGATGCGGGCGATTTCGGGGTCGACTTCGAGGTGGGCTTCGCCGCGGACTGCCACGCGGGGGACTTCGGGGGTTCCGTAGGGCTGGTGGGGTGCGTCCTGGGTCATGGTTTCACTGTCGCACCGGGGCCCGTGGGGGTGTGGTCATCGGATCGAAACCTGGTGGGGGTGTTGCGGCTTGTTACCTGTGGGTCAGAATCTACGCGCGTTGTTCACGCCTCAAAAGGGGAGATGGCATGGCGTTCGACCGCAGGACTTTTCTGGGGACCACGGCTGCGACGGGTGCGGCCGTGGCGTTGGCGGGGGCCACGAGCTCCCCTGCCGCCGCCGCGGAGTCGGCTGGGCCGGCGGGTTCGGCCGGTGCGCGTACGTACTCGTTCACGGTGATGGGCACGACGGACTTGCACGGGAATGTCTTCAACTGGGACTACTTCACGGACAAGGAGTTCGACGACAAGGCGCACAACGACGTGGGTCTGGCGAAGATCTCGACGCTGGTGGAGCAGGTGCGTGCGGAGAAGGGTCGCTGCAACACGCTGCTGATCGACGCGGGTGACACGATCCAGGGCACGCAGTTGTCGTACTACTACGCGAAGGTGGATCCGATCACGGCGCGGCGTGGTCCGGTGCACCCGATGGCGCAGGCGATGAACGCGATCGGGTACGACGCGGCGGCGCTGGGGAACCACGAGTTCAATTACGGGATTCCGGTGCTGCGGAAGTTCGAGGAGCAGTGTCGCTTCCCGCTGTTGGGGGCGAACGCGCTGGATGCGAAGACGCTGCGGCCGGCGTTCGCGCCGTACAGCATGCACCGGTTGCGGACTCCGCACGGGCGTGATGTGAAGGTGGCGGTGCTGGGGCTGACGAACCCGGGGATCGCGATCTGGGACAAGGCGAACGTGCAGGGGAAGATGACGTTCCCGGGTCTGGAGGAGCAGGCGGCGAAGTACGTGCCGCGGCTGCGTTCGATGGGTGCGGACGTGGTGATCGTGTCGGCGCATTCGGGGTCGAGCGGGACGTCTTCGTACGGTGACCAGTTGCCGTACATCGAGAACGCGGCGGGTCTGGTGGCGGAGCAGGTGCCGGGGATCGACGCGATCCTGGTGGGGCACGCGCACACGGAGATTCCCGAGTACCGGGTGAAGAACAAGGCGACCGGCAAGGACGTGGTGCTGTCGGAGCCGTTGAAGTGGGGGCAGCGGCTGACGCTGTTCGACTTCGAGCTGTCGTGGTCGAAGGGCCGCTGGTCGGTGGAGAAGGTCTCGGCGAAGGTGTTGAACTCGAACACGGTCGCGGAGGACCCGAAGATCACGGGGTTGCTGGAGGACGAGCACCGCAAGGTCGTGGCGTACGTGAACCAGGTGATCGGTACGTCGACGCAGGTGATGTCTTCGGCGGAGGGTCCGTTCAAGGACGTCCCGATCATCGATCTGATCAACCACGTGCAGGCGGAGACGGTGAAGGCGGCGCTGGCCGGCGGGGAGTACGCGGCGCTGCCGGTGCTGTCGCAGGCGTCGTGCTTCTCGCGGACGGCCTCGATTCCGGCCGGGCAGGTGACGATCAAGGACGCGGCGGGTCTGTACCCGTTCGAGAACACCCTGGAGGCGCGTCTGATGACGGGTGCGCAGCTGAAGGACTATCTGGAGTACTCGGCGAAGTACTACGCGCAGACGGCGCCGGGTGATGTGGTGGATCCGGCGAAGCTGACGAACGCCGAGGCGACTCCGGACTACAACTACGACGTGGTGTACGGCTTGTCGTACGACATCGACGTCGCGCAGCCGAAGGGTTCGCGGATCGTGAACCTGACGTTCGGTGGGAAGCCGCTGGATCCGGCGGCGCGGTTCGTGCTGGCGGTGAACAACTATCGGGCTTCGGGTGGTGGGAACTTCCCGCACGTGCCGGGTGCGCAGCAGTTGTGGGCGAACTCGGACGAGATCCGGAACACGATCATCGGGTGGGTGAAGGCGAAGGGGACGGTGGATCCGGCGCAGTTCGCTTCGGTGGACTGGCGGCTGACGCGGGCGGGTGTGCCGGTGTTCTAGGCGTTGGTCGTGCCCGTACGGGGCCGGGGTCCGCTGTGGCGGGCTCCGGCCCCGTCCGGTTTCAGCCGGTGGTGTGGACGAGGTGGGCGGGGACGGCGGCGTCGAGGGCGGTGATGAGGCGTTCGCCGTGTGCGACCTGGTGGGGGTGGAGGTGCATCTGGCAGCCGCAGCCGGTGAGGACCATGCGGCCGGGGCCTTCGTGGCGTACGAGGGCTATCTCGTCGAAGCGGATGTCGTGTTCGTCGCGGTGGGCGTCGCGGATGACGATGCCCCAGGGGGTGAGGACGTACTCGCCCCGGTGGCTGCGGCGGGTGACGGCGCGGCGCAGCGGGTTCATGCGGAAGCGGGTGCCGGGGGTCGGGGGGTGCTGTCCGTGGATGCGCCAACAGTCGGAGTTGGGCAGGGGTGAGCCGTTCGGGGTCCGCACGTGGAGTTGGGTCTGGTGGGGGACGACGAGGACGGAGTCGGGGAGGGCGTGCTCCAGGTAGGTGCGTACGTCTTGGGGGGTGACGGCGGCGTGGCTTGTGAAGAGGGTGTCGTCGTCGAGGTAGGGGATGGCGAAGTGTTCGGCGAGGACGGCTCGTTCGAAGGGGCGTCTGCTGCCCCAGAGGGGTCCGGCTTCGGAGCGGATGGCGTCGGTGAGGGCGTCGAGTTCGGCTTGTGCGGGGCCTTTGCGGGTGAGTCTGAGGGTTTCCTGCCAGAGCGTCACGGCGGCTTCGCGGGCCCTGCCGGGGCGGGGGTGGATCACGAGGACGCGGTCGAGGGTGTCCTGGTCGCGGAGGAACCAGTGGGCGCCGGTGTCGGCGGTGCAGTGCACGGCGCGTTCGACGCGTTTGCGCAGGACGAGTTGGGCCATGGTGGCGGCGGCGTCGGAGGCGTCGCAGGTCAGCAGGAGGGAGACGGTGTCGAGGGGCCGGCGCTGCCAGGTTCCGGATGCGTGGGCGCGGGTGCGGGGGGTGGTTCGCTCGGGTGGCGGGCCGTCGGGCAGGGGCAGGGCGAGTCCCGGGGGCGGGGGGCCGTCGAGGGCCAGGACGGCGTTGCCGCGGGTGAAGCGGGCGGCGGCGTGGGCGCGGACCGTTTCGGGGGTGAGGGTCGCGTACGAGCCGGGGTGCTCGTAGGTGATCAGGCCGGCGGCGTGGGGGCCGTAGCGGGCGGGCAGGGCGGCGGCCGGGTGCTGGACGGCGCTTGGGGCGGTGAAGGCGGCGAGGGCGCCGGTGACGTGTTCGGTGTGGTGCAGCGGGAGGTCGGAGAGGGTGCGGCAGATGGTGAGCAGGAAGCCGGTGACGTCCTCGGGGGTGCCCTTGGCGGTGAACTCGATGACGTCGTCGCGGAGGCTGCTGCTGTGGGCGTGCGGTCGGTTGCCGGCCTCGGACATGACGAGGCCTTCGATGACGCGGGTGACGCCGAGGGTGGGGGCGGTCTCGTCGCGGACGCCGGTGCCGAAGGAGAGCTGTGCGGTGAGGGGACCGGGGGTGGGGGCGGGTGTCCACAGGACGGTGACCCCGTCGGCACTGGTTCGCTGCATGACGGCGACCCTAGTGCCGGGCGGTCGGCGGGTCGGGGGTCAGGGGTCAGGGGTCAGGGGTGGTCGACCAGGGGGAGGAGTTCGACGGTGGGGCGGGGGCGGGTGTGTTCGCGTTGTTCGAGGCCGAAGGTGGTGAAGGCGGTGCGGGTGGGCTGGGGGTAGGGCTCCTTGCCGGTGAGGGTGTTGAGGATGGCGGCGCTGCGCCAGGCGGCGAGGCCGAGGTCGGGGGCGCCGACGCCGTGGGTGTGGCGTTCGCCGTTCTGCACGAAGATGCTGCCGGTGACGCTGGGGTCGAGGACCATGCGGTGGCGGTCGTCGATGCGGGGGCGGCCGGAGGAGTCCTTGCGCATGTACGGGTCGAGGCCTGCGAGGAGCGCGGTGGTGGGGCGTTCCCGGTAGCCGGTGGCGAGGACGACGGCGTCGGTGGTGAGGCGTGAGCGGCTGCCCTGTTCGATGTGTTCGAGGTGGAGTTCGACCTTGGTGGTGGCGACGCGGCCGGCGGTGCGGACGCTGACTCCGGGGGTGAGGACGGCGTCGGGCCAGCCTCCGTGGAGGGTGCGGCGGTAGAGCTCTTCGTGGATGGCGGCGATGGTGGCGGCGTCGATGCCCTTGTGGAGTTGCCATTGGGCGGGGACGAGGCGGTCGCGTACGGGTTCGGGGAGGGCGTGGAAGTAGCGGGTGTAGTCGGGCGTGAAGTGTTCGAGGCCGAGCTTGGAGTACTCCATGGGGGCGAAGGCGGGGGTGCGGGCGAGCCAGGTGAGGCGTTCGCGGCCGGTGGGGCGGGCGCGGAGGAGGTCGAGGAAGACTTCGGCGCCGGACTGGCCGGATCCGATGACGGTGACGTGGTCGGCGCCGAGGATGCGTTGGCGGTTGTCGAGGTAGTCGGCGCTGTGGATGACGGGGACGGTGGGGGCGTCGACGAGGGGGCGCAGGGGTTCGGGGACGTAGGGGGCGGTGCCGATGCCGAGGGCGAGGTTGCGGGTGTGGGTGCGGCCGAGTGCCTCGGCTTCGCCGTCGGCGTCGAGTTGGGTGAAGTCGACTTCGAAGAGGTCGTGTTCGGGGTTCCAGCGGACGGCGTCGACCTGGTGGCCGAAGTGGAGTCCGGGGATGCGTTCGGCGACCCAGCGGCAGTAGGCGTCGTATTCGGCGCGTTGGATGTGGAACTGCTCGGCGAAGTAGAAGGGGAAGAGACGTTCCTTGTGCTTGAGGTAGCTGAGGAAGGTCCAGGGGCTGGTGGGGTCGGCGAGGGTGACGAGGTCGGCGAGGAAGGGGACTTGGAGGGTGGCTCCGTCGATGAGGAGTCCGGGGTGCCAGCGGAAGTCGCGGCGCTGGTCGTAGAAGACGGTGGAGAGTTCGCCTGCTCCTTGGTGCGGGAGGCCGTGGGCGAGGGCGGCGAGGGACAGGTTGAAGGGTCCGATGCCGATTCCGACGAGGTCGTGGGGTGCATCGAGCTGGGCGGTCATCGGTGGGTGCTGCCTTCCAGGAGGGTGATGAGGGTGTCCAGGTCCCTCGCCGTGGTGTGGGGGTTGAGCAGGGTCGCTTTGAGCCAGAGGCGGCCGCCCGTGTGGGTGCGCCCGAGGACGGCGCGGCCTTCGTGGAGGAGGGTGCGGCGCAGTGCGGCGACGTCGTCGTCGGTGGCGTGGGCGGGCCGGAAGAGGACGGTGCTGATGGTGGGGGGTGCGTGGAGTTCGAAGCCGGGGTGGGCGTCGAGGCGTTCGGCGAGCTGGTGGGCGAGTTCGCAGGTGTGGTCGATGAGGTCCACGAGGCCGTCGCGGCCCAGGGCGCGCAGGGTGGTGGCGATCTTGAGGGCGTCGGGGCGGCGGGTGGTGCGCAGGGAGCGGCCGAGGAGGTCGGGGAGGCCGGCTTCGGTGTCGTCGGTGGCGTTGAGGTAGTCGGCCTGGTGGGCGAGGGGGGCGAGCAGGGCGGTGTCGGGGACGAGGAGGAGTCCTGCGGCGACGGGCTGCCAGCCGAGTTTGTGGAGGTCGACGGTGAGGGAGTGGGCGCGGCCGATTCCGGCGAGTTTGTGGCGGTGGCGGGGGCTGAGGGCGAGTGGTCCGCCGTAGGCGGCGTCGATGTGGAGGTCGGCGCCGTGCCGGTCGCAGAGGTCGGCGATGCGGTGGAGGGGGTCGATGAGTCCGGCGTCGGTGGTGCCGGCGGTGGCGGTGACGAGGGTGGGGCCGGTGGTGGCGGCGAGGGCCTCGGCGAGGCGGTCGGGGTCGAGGGTGCCGGTGGGGGTGGGGATGGCGACGGTGGGTGGGAGGCCGAGGAGCCAGGCGGCGCGGGGGACGGAGTGGTGGGCGTTGGCGCCGTGCAGGACGGTGAGGGCGGGGCCGTGGCGTTCGCGGGCGAGGAGGAGTCCGAGCTGGTTGGCTTCGGTGCCGCCGGTGGTGACGAGGGCGTCGGCGTGGGGGGTGTCGTAGAACTCGGCGGCGAGGGTGCGGGTGAGGAGTGCCTCGATCGCGGAGGCGGCGGGGGCCTGGTCCCAGGAGTCGAGGGAGGGGTTGAGGGCGGAGGCGGCGAGGTCGGCGGCGGCCGCGACGGCGAGGGGCGGGCAGTGCAGGTGGGCTGCGCAGAGGGGGTCCGCGGGGTCGGCGGCGCCGGCGGTGAGGGTGTGGACGAGGGTGGCCAGGGCTTCGTGGGGGCCGGTGCCCTTGTCGGGCAGCAGGTCGCGTGCCTTTCCCAGGGCGGCTTCGACGCGGGCGGTGACGGTGTCGGGGCCGCCGGGTGGGAGGGGGCCGCCGCGGTCCCGGGCGCCGGTGTGGAGGGCGGCGAGGACGGTGTCGAGGAGGGGGCGCAGTGACTCGGCTCCGGTGGCTCCGCCGGCGAGCGGTGGGGTTCCGGGTCGTCGTGCGGGCGGCGGCGCGGTCATGTCGGTGTCCTCACGGGGGCGGAACGGGGCGGCGGCTGGGGCCGGCCCTTCGTGGGGGCACGTGGCGCGGGCGGTGCCGCGGTGGCGGCGGGTGCCCGGTGGGTACAACGATCAGACCCGAATGGGGTAACCCTGCCGGGGTTTTTCCGGGTTTTGTTCGTGTTCGGGGGCAGCTGCGGGGAGCTGCTGCCAGCCCCGGACCCCGTCCTCAAACGCCGGACCTGGCGGACGGCAGCAGCCAAATCCAGCCTCGCCGGCGTTTGAGGCGCGGGGTCTGGGGCGGAGCCCCAGTACGCGGCGCGGGGCGGGTCCGGCTTGCGGCCCCGCGGGGGTCAGGCGCCGCGGACTCGGAGGGCGCGGGCGAGGTCGTCCAGTTGGTCGATCAGTTTGCGGCGGAGGAGGGGGAGGATGCCCGGGTCCGCCAGGCAGGTGTGGCCGGCTTCGAGGTTGGCTTCGTCGATGGCGTAGACGGGGAACGCCCAGCGGCCGGCGGCTTCGGCGATGGCGGGGCCGCGGCGGGTGCCGAGGGCCACGGCCTCGGGGTAGAAGCGGGGGACGTAGTCCCGTACGAGGTCGGTCTGTTCGGGCTGCCAGAAGCCTTGGGCGGTGGCGCTGAAGAGGTAGTTGGACAGGGTGTCGTCGTGGAAGAGGCGCTGCCAGGCGGCGGCCTTCGCCTCGGGGGTGGGCAGGGCGGCGCGGCAGCGGGCGGCGCCTTCCTGGCCGGTGGCGCTGGGGTCGGAGGCCAGCGCGGCGTCGATGGCGGATTCGTCGACGGCGCCGAGTACGCAGAGCCGGGCGAGGATGCGCCAGCGCAGCTCGGGGTCGAGTTCGGGGCCGCCGGGGACGGTGTCGTCGGCGAGCCAGGCGGCGATGGTGTCGGGCTGGGTGGCGCTGTCGACGAGGGCGCGTACGGCGGTCAGCCGCAGGCCCGGGGCGGAGCCGTCCTCGGTGCGGCGCAGCAGGTCGCGGGCGATGGTCGTGAGGGTGTTGAGGGCCGCGGTGCGCTGTTCGGTCGGGAGGTAGCGGACGGCGATCTGGGTGCGGGCGAAGGTGAGGACGCCCTGGACGATGGCGAGGTCGTGTTCCTCGGGCAGGTGTGCTTCGGCGGTGGTGAGGTAGGCCTGCGGGTCGAGTTCGCCGTCGCGGACCATGTCGCGCAGGGAGTTCCAGACGACGGCGCGGGTGAGGGGGCCGGGGATGCCGGAGAGGCCGCGCAGGACGGTTTCGACGGAGGTTTCGTCGAGGCGGACCTTGGCGTAGGTGAGGTCGTCGTCGTTGACGACGAGGAGTGCGGGGCGTGGGCCGCTGACGGAGAGGACCTCGTCGGAGGGGACGTCGAGGTGGAGGAGTTCGGTGCGGTCGAGGAGGCGGCCGTCTGCGGGGTCGCGGTCGTAGACGCCGACGGCGACGTGGTGGGGGCGGGTTCCGTCGCGGTCGATGGTGAGGGTCCAGCCGGTGGGGGCGCCGGTGCCGCCGGGGTCTTCCTCGATCTGGGGGGTGAGGGTGTCGATGCCGGTGGTGCGGAGCCAGATGTCGGCCCAGGCGTGGACGTCGCGTTCGGTGTGGGCGGCGAGGGAGTCGACGAAGTCGGCGAGGGAGGCGTTGGCGAACTTGTGGCGGGTGAAGTGGGTGTTGATGCCGGCGAGGAAGTCCTTCTCGCCGAGCCAGGCGACGAGTTGGCGCAGGGCGGAGGCGCCCTTGGCGTAGGAGATGCCGTCGAAGTTGAGGAGGGCGGAGGCGGTGTCGGGGACGTCGTCGGGGGTGGGGGCGACGGGGTGGGTGGAGGGGCGCTGGTCGGCGTCGTAGCCCCAGGGCTTGCGGGTGACGCCGAATTCGGTCCAGGTGTCGGTGAAGCGGGTCGCTTCGGTGAGGGTCTGGTAGCCCATGTATTCGGCGAAGGACTCGTTGAGCCAGATGTCGTCGAACCAGGCGAGGGTGACGAGGTCGCCGAACCACATGTGGGCCATCTCGTGGGCGATGACCATGGCGCGGGACTGGCGTTCGGTGTCGGTGACGGCGGAGCGGTAGATGAACTCGTCGCGGAAGGTGACGAGTCCGGGGTTCTCCATGGCTCCGGCGTTGAACTCGGGTACGAAGGCCTGGTCGTAGGAGTCGAAGGGGTAGGGCTCGGTGAACTTCTCCTGGTAGCGGTCGTAGCAGGCCGTGGTGACGGAGAGGATCTCGTCGGCGTCGGCGTCGAGGTGGGGGGCGAGGGACTTGCGGCAGTGGATGCCGAAGGGCAGTCCGGCGTGCCGGGTGTGGACGCTGTGCCAGGGGCCGGCGGCGACGGCGGCGAGGTAGGTGGAGATGAGGGGGGTGGGGGCGGAGTGCCAGGTGGCGGCGGCTTCCGTTCCGGTGTCGCTGTCGTCGCCTTCGGTGGTGCGGGTGGTGATTCCGTTGGCGAGGACCGTCCAGTGGGCGGGGGCGGTGACGGTGAACTCGAAGACGGCCTTGAGGTCGGGCTGGTCGAAGGCCGGGAAGACGCGTTGGACGTCGTCCATGAACATCTGGCTGTAGACGTAGGTCTCGCCGTCGGCGGGGTCGGTGAAGCGGTGGAGGCCTTCGCCGGTGCGGGAGTAGCGCATGCGGGTGTCGATGCGCAGTTCGTGGGGGCCTTCGGTGAGGCCGTCGAGGGGGAGCCGGTTGTCCTGGAGTGCGGTGACGGGGAGGGGTTCGCCGTCCAGGAGGGCGGATTTCAGGGTTTCCGGCTTGAGCTCGACGAAGGTGTCGCCCGCGGTGCGTGCGGTGAAGCGGATGTGGACGATGGAGTCGAAGGTTTCGTCGCCGACGGTGAGGTCGAGGGCGACGGCGTAGTGGTGGACGTCGAGGAGCCGGGCTCGGAGTTGCGCTTCGTTGCGCGTCAGTGCGGACATGGGGCCCATGCTGCCGCAGTGGGCAGTCGGACCCCAGTCAGCTGCTCGGAAGGCTCTGGCGGCGTCTCGTGGCGTCTGGCGGCGTCTGGCTGCGTTTGCTGTTCGGTTACGCCTCGTCTTCGCCCGCGGCGATGGTCTCGTGGTGGCGGATGACCTCGGCGATGATGAAGTTGAGGAGCTTCTCGGCGAAGGCCGGGTCCAGTTTGGCGTTCTCGGCGAGCTGGCGCAGGCGGGCGATCTGGGCGGATTCACGGCCCGGGTCGGCCGGGGGCAGCTGGTGGCGGGCCTTGAGGTGGCCGACCTGCTGGGTGCACTTGAAACGCTCGGCGAGCATGTGGACCACGGCCGCGTCGATGTTGTCGATGCTGTCCCGCAGGCGGGCGAGTTCGGCGGCGACGCTCTCGTCGATGGCACTGTTGTTCATGGTCCCCGAGAATACGTGCCGGGGGCGGCCCCGGCCCCGGGCAGCCGGGTTGTGAGACGCCGCCGTGATCTTGGTGTCACAGCGGCAGGAGTGCGGTGACGCTCCAGCCGCCTTCGGGGGTGGGGCCGGCGGTGAGGGTGCCGCCGAGGGCTTGGGCGCGTTCGGCCATTCCGGCGAGTCCGTAGCCCCCGCCACGGGCGTTTTCGGACAGTTTGGCGGGGTGGCCGCCGTCGTCGGCGATCCGTACTTCCAGGCCGCCGGGGACGGTGCGCAGGCCGACGCGGACGGCGGTGGCGGTGGCGGCGTGCTTGCCGGTGTTGGTGAGTGCCTCCAGGACGATGCGGTGGGCGGTGGCGGCGACGTGGCCGGGGATGCGGCCCTCCAGGCCCTCCTCGATGTAGAGGGTGACGGGCGGGCCGGTGGCGGAGAACCGTTCGGTGAGTGCGCGGATGTCGGTGAGTCCGGCGACGGGGCTGGTGGTGGCGGTGGTGGTCGTGCCCGCGCGGGGGGTGTCGTTCTCGCGGAGGACTTTGACGACGCGGCGCATGGAGCCGAGGGCTTCGTCGCCGGCGGTCTCGATGCGGCCGAAGATCTCGGCGGCGCGTTCGGCGGAGACGTTGGTGAAGCGGGCGGCCCGGGCCTCGACGACGATGCCGGTGACGTGGTGGGCGACGAGGTCGTGGAGCTCGCGGGCGAGCTCCAGGCGTTCGGCGGTGCGGACGGCCTGTAGGTCGCGCAGGCGCTGGACGGACTGGAGGCGCAGGAGGAGCGAGTACGAGCTGATGACGACGGTCAGGACGGAGAAGAGGAGGGTGAAGCGGCCGGGGTCGGTGTCCCGTACGGGTACGGCCATGCAGCCGAGGCCGAGGAGGGGGCCGAGGACGGCGGCGGTGCGGGCGGGGGCGCGGCGCAGGACCTGGGAGAGGAGGACGAGGAGGGCGAGGGCCTCGCCGCCGCCCCAGACGACGAGGGGGTGGTTGCCGAACATCAGGGCGAGGGTGGCGGTCCAGGTGACGGCGGCGGCGAACCAGGCGCGGGTGAGGAGGGGGATGCGGGGCCAGGGCGCGGCGCTGAGGCAGACGAGGATGCCGGACACCCAGACGGTGGCGTGCGGGAGGCTGGGCTGGCGGGCGAGGACGACGCCCTCGAAGGTGACGAGGGCGAGGAGGACGAGGGAGAGGGTGAGGCGGGTCAGGCCGGCGGCCTGGGGGTTGCGGCGGGCCCATCCGCTGAGCGGGCTCATGCGGGGGCTTCCGGGGCTCGGCCCCGTGCCGTGCGCCCGGGGCTCCGGCGGGGCTGGATGTGGCTCCGGCCGGTGGTCTGGCTCGCGTCAAGGATCGGGGCTCCGCCCCGATCCCCGCTCCTCAAGCGCCGGAGGGGCTGATTTTTGCCGGGCGGGGGCTGGTTTTCGTGCGGCGGTGTCATGGGGTGGTGGTGGCCAGGCCGGATTCCCAGGCCCAGGCGGCGATTTCGACTCGGTTGCGGGCGTCGAGTTTGGCCTGGACGTTGGCGAGGTGGGTCTTGACCGTGGAGAGGGAGACGTAGAGCTCGCCGGCGATCTCGGCGTTGGTCAGGCCGCGGGCGAGGCAGCGTACGACCTCGCGTTCCCGTTCGGTGAGGGGTTCGGCGGGGCGGCGGGCCTGGTTGGCGGGGGTGCGGGGGGCCATTTCCCGTAGGAGGCGGACGGTGATGGCGGGTGAGACGAGGGAGTCGCCGACGGCTGCCGCGCGGACCGCTTCAACCAGCATGGCCGGGCTCGCGTCTTTCAGGAGGAAGCCGGATGCTCCGCCGTGGAGCGCCGCGTGGACGTATTCGTCGAGGTCGAAGGTGGTGACGATGACGATGCGTGGCCGGTCGCGGCCGGAGAGGCGCCGGGTGACTTCGAGGCCGTCGAGTTTCGGCATGCGGATGTCGAGGAGGAGGACGTCCGGCCGGTGTTCCTCGACGGCTGCGAGGGCGGCCTCGCCGTCGACGACGTCGGCGAGGACCTCGATGTCGGGCTGGCTTTCGAGGATCATCCGGAATCCGGTCCTGACCATCTCCTGGTCGTCCGCGATGACCACTCTGATCGCCATGAGCTGCCTGCCCCACTGTCGCTGTCGCCCGCTGCCGATGGATCCGATGGATCCTTCCCATGGGAACGGGGGCGGTGGCGGGGCGCAAGCGGGGCTTCGTCCTTCCGGCCGAAGGGGAACGGGCCGGAAGGACGAGGACCGGTCGCCGGAGGACCGGTCGCCGGAGGACCGGCCGCTAGAGGGTGGCCGCCGCGGCCTTGATGGCGGACGCGAAGGTGGAGACCTCGGTGTAGACACCGGGGTAGCCCGCGCGGGCGCAGCCCTCGCCCCAGCTGACGATGCCGACCTGGATCCAGGCGTTGTTGTTGTCGCGGCGGAACATGGGGCCGCCGGAGTCGCCCTGGCAGGTGTCGACGCCGCCCTGGTCGAAGCCGGCGCAGATCTCCTCGGCGGGGACGAGGGAGCTGCCGTACGCGGCCTGGCAGGAGGCGTCGGAGACGAAGGGGACGGTGGCCTTCATGAGGTAGCGCTGCTGGCCGCCGCCTTCGCGGGTGGCGCCCCAGCCGGCGACGGTGAAGGTGCCGTTGTCGAAGGCCTTCGTCTCGGCGATCTTGAGGGTGGGCTGGTTGATGGGCTTGGCGAGCTTGATGAGGGCCCAGTCCTTGCCCTGGCCGTCGTAGCCGGGGGCCTGGAGGACCTTGGTGGACTTGACCTTGACGGCGCTGCCGCTCTGGAGGTCGACGACGCCGGCGGTGGCGGTGATGGAGGTGTTGTTGCCGGATCCGTTCACGCAGTGGGCGGCGGTGAGGACGATCTGCTGGGTGTAGAGGGCGCCGCCGCAGCCCATGGAGAGGCGGACCATGAAGGGGAATTCGCCCTGGGCGGCGCGGGTGCCGCCGACGACGGGGGTCGGGGAGGCGGTGGCGGTGCCGGGCTGGAGGCTGACGGCGGCGAGGGCGACCGCGCCGGCGGCGAGGGTGCGCTTGAGGAATCGCGCAAGGGTGGTCATTGTCAACACACTGCCTTTCGTGGGGGGTTGGGCGGTGCGGGCCATCAAAGGGATGACGGGGTCATGACACACCCGTCGCACGGCGGGCATCAAGAAGGGCTTTTCGGCCAACCGGGGGCGGCGGCCGGAGGGCTTGCGGCGGAGGGTGCCCGATGACGCACGACCGGAGGCCGGACAGCCCGGTCGAGCACGGATTTCCGCACCTGCCCGTGGTGCGCGCCTCGATCGCCGCGCTGTTCCGGCGACTGTCGGCCGACGGGATCCGCGCCTACGCGACGAGCTTCTCCCCCGCCGACGCGGCCTTCGACGCCTCCGAGGACCTGTACCTCGGCTCGCAGCGGGTGGCCTCGGCGATGGTGCGCGCGCTGCGGCTGCCGGACGCGCGCGTGGTGGTGGGCTTCCGGCCGATGCGGGACGCGGCGACGGTGGAACTGGCGGCCGGTCCGGAGTACTTCGTCGAGGTCAACGACCGGTTCCGCACGCATCGGCGGGACTTGGCGGCGGCGCTCTCCCACGAGGTGGCGCACGTACTGCTGCACCGGCTGGGCCTGCGCTTCGCGGACACCGCGGAGAACGAGATCCTGACCGACACCGCCGCCGCCTACCTCGGGGCCGGCTGGTTGCTGCTGGACGCCTACCGCGAGGACGCGTTGACGTGGCAGCGGTTCGGCTACCTCACGCCGGAGGAGTTCGGGTTCGTCCTGGCCAAGCGGGCGGCCCTGTTCGGCGAGGACCCGTCGTCGTGGTTCACCAGCCCGCAGGCGTACGAGGCGTACGTGCGCGGCCGCGCCGTGGCCGAGCGGGACCGCCGGCGGGCTCCCCTGTGCGCGGCGGGACCGGTGTCCCGGCTGCGCTACGCCAGGGACCGCCGCGCCGCAGGGACTTCGACACCGAGCGCGGGTACGGGTACGGCGTACCGCTTCGAGGGGGCGGAGGACGGCGGCGGGTTGCGGGTGAGCTTCCCGTGCCCGGTGTGCGAGCAGCGGGTGAGGGTGCCGGTGCGGGGGCGGCTCCGGGCGCGGTGCGGGCTGTGCCGCACGGTGCTGGACTGCGACACCTGAGCCGCTTGGGTACGACGGGAGCCCGGCCGATCGATCGGCCGGGCTCGTGTCGGGTTCCGTCAGCGGGTCGGACAGACGTCCTGGGTCACCTTGCCGGACTTGCCGCCGTTCGTCGCGGGGTCCAGGGTCAGGCACTTGCCGGTCCACCGGTTGATGAAGTACGTGGCGCGCCGCCCGCCGTACTGCTCCGCCGGCATGATCTCCCAGAGCTGGTTGTCCGAGGCCCACCGGCTCTCGCACGGCCACCAGAACAGTTGCATGCCGTTGCCGGGCGGTACGCCGAGGTTCCACGGGACGGTGAGGCAGTAGCCGTTGCCCGCCTTGATCCAGTAGTAGTTCTGGCTGTCGTAGGGAGGCAGGGTGCCCGTCCACTGCTGGCTGCTGGGCGCCGGGCTCGCGCAGGCCCGCTGCGTCACCACGCCACCCGAGCCGTCGGGGAAGTCATCGCCCCGCACCATGCAGCGGTTCGGCGCAGTGGTCTCGTAGGTCTGCCCGATGAACTGCTTGTTCGGGGTGACGGTCCACAGCGCCGGGTGCGGCGGGAAGACGTGGGCGTTGCGGTTGAGTTCGTTGACCACGGACAGCGGGTTGACGCCGCTGGTGTTGCTCTGCTCGTAGAAGTTCACCGCGACGTAGTTCGGG
This sequence comes from Streptomyces sp. NPDC002467, assembly GCF_042889825.1. Lineage (NCBI taxonomy): Bacteria > Bacillati > Actinomycetota > Actinomycetes > Kitasatosporales > Streptomycetaceae > Streptomyces > Streptomyces sp. NPDC002467. The sequence goes on from NZ_JBIARJ010000010.1 coordinate 64,840, forward strand.
TTGCGGCCCGCGGCGGGACGGCAGTCCTTGTCGATGCGCTTCTTCAGGGCCGAGCCGTTGTCGCCCGGCGCCTTGAACTCGGGGTTCGCCGCACTCGAGTCGAACTGGTTCATGGTGAAGAGCGGCGTCAGCGCCGTGCCCGGCATGGGGTTCTGCCCCACCGGGTTGCTGTTGCGCGACGCGCACCCGTGCGGCCAGTCGTCGTCGTAGTCGTAGAGCGTCTCCACCGTGCGCTTCCAGGTGTACATGAGGCGCCCGTATTCCTTGCTCCCGTCGCCGGACTTGACCGCGACGTCGTCCCCCCACCTGTCCTGGAACACCACCAGGCGGCGGTTGTCGGAGACCATGTCGCGCAGCCGCGGCCAGTTGCGGTTGTCGATGTCGTACTGGTTGGGCGAGAACAGCAGGTTCTTCGCGTTCTTGGCCTCCAGCACGTCGCTGACCGCGTCGGTGAGCGAGGCTCGGCTGGCGTAGTTCTCCAGGAAGACCGTGACCACTTCATCCGGGTGGGACTTGAGGAAGTCCACCACCCTGCCGAGCCCGCTGCGGAAGTTCTCGAAGCAGACGAACTGGGAGTGGCACAGCATCACGTCGACGTTGCCCTCCTGGTCGTAGGCGATGTCGTAGGTGTCGAGCATCAGCCCGCGCACGCCGTCGTCGAGCTGGCGGGAGATGTTGCGCGACTGGTTGCGCGGCGGCACCGCCCCAGAGTCCGCGTAGGAGTTGTGGGTGGTCAGCGACGACCACTGGTCGAGGCGGGCGTCTCCGTACTTGCTGCCGGACGCGGCCACCGCGGGCGTCGGGGTGGGCAGCATCGTGGCCAGGAAGAGCAGCGAAAGGACGGGTAGGCACAGCCTTCGCAGTACGCGGAAGCCTCTTGCAAGCATGTCGTTCCCCAGGGTCAAGACGGTCGTTGGAACCGGAGCGGGCGTGCGGCACCGGTTGCCGGACGGCGGTGTGGGCGGCGCGGGGCGGCGTGATGCCCGGCGGACCGGCCGCCGACCGTCCGTGTCGAGTCGGGCCGACACGGCGGATACGGGGCCGGGGACCACGCGGTTGCGTCGGCGGAAGCCGAACGGCTACGGCCACGCCCGCCGGTGCCCAGCCAACCCGGCCGGACGGGGATCGGACCACGAACTTCCACCGGCAGAAGTAGATGTAACGTCTTGGCATACTTCTGCCGGTAGCGCCCGCCGACTCGGGGGGCCATGCCGACCAGGGGATTCGAGCCATGAGCAACGAGGGGTTCGCCGCGCGCCTGCACGCTCTGCGAACGGGTGCAGGGCTCAGTCAGGAGGAACTGGCGCAGGCCGCGGGGTTGAGCGTGCGGGCCCTTTCGGACCTGGAACGCGGACGCTCCCGGGGGCCGCAGCGTCGCACCGTCCAAGCCCTGGCCACCGCCCTGGACCTGGACGACGCGGCCGCCGCCGAACTGGAGCACGCCGCCGGCCTCGGCCGGACCCGCCCCCGCTCCGGAGCCGGGTCCGCCACCCGGCCGGAGCCACGGGCCGTTCCGCACCACGCCCTCGAACTGCCGCGAGATCTCGGCGACTTCACCGCCCGCGGCGTCGCCCTGGACCGGTTGCGCGCCCTGGTCGGACACCTCGACCCCGCTCACCCACCCGTTGCCGTGGTCAGCGGACAGCCCGGCCTGGGCAAGACCGCCTTCGCCGTCCACGCCGCCCACACCCTCGCCCCCCACTTCCCGCACGGCCAGTACGCCATCGACCTGCGCGGCATGGACCCCCGCCCCACCCCGCCGCGCGACGCGCTCGCCCGGCTCCTGCGGGCCCTCGGCACCGCCGACAGCGCCGTCCCCACCACCACCGAGGACCGCAGCGGCCTCCTGCGCTCCCTGCTGCGCGACCGCCGGATCCTCCTCCTCCTGGACAACGCCGCCGACGAGGACCAAGTCCGCCCCCTGCTGCCCGGCCACAGCCCCAGCCTCACCCTCATCACCAGCCGCAACACCCTGGCCGGCCTCGAAGCAGTCCACCGCCCCGAACTCACGCTGCTGCGCCGCGAGGAGGCCGTCGAACTCCTCACCCGCGTCATCGGCCCCGAACGGGTACACCGCGAGAGCCAGGCCGCCCGCGACCTCGCCGACCTGTGCGGCCACCTCCCCCTCGCCGTCCGCATCGCCGCACAACGCCTCGCCGCCCGCCCCGGCGAACACCTCGGCAAACTCGCAACCCAGCTCGCCGAAGACACCACACGCCTGGACGCCCTGCGAGCCGGCTCACTGCAGGTCCGCGCCGCATTCGCCCTGTCCTATCGGCAACTGCCCCCGCCCGCCCGCACCGTCTTCCGCCGCGCCTCGCTCACCGCCGGCCCCGACTTCAGCCCTCAGAGCGCCGCCCTCCTGGCAGGACTGCCACTGCGCCAAGCCGCCGCATGCGCACAGGACCTCACCGACGCCGGACTGCTCCAGTCCCACCCCACCGCCGACCGCTACCGCTTCCACGACCTGCTCCGCCTCTTCGCCGCCGAACAACTCGCCGAAGAGGACGGGCCCGCGCACACCACCGCCGCCCAGAACCGGGCCGACCTCTGGACACTGCACCGCGCGAAGGCCGCAGCCCGGCTCTTCGACACCGCACCCCACCCCGACACCGACCCCACCCCCGACCCCGATCCCGCCACCGCACCCGCCGACCACGAACAGGCACGGGTCTGGCTGGAGGCCGAGAAGGCCCAGTGGCTCGCCGCCCTGGGCCGCGCCCAAGCCCGCGGCCTGCACCAACAGGTCATCGACACCGCCGAGGCGATGCACTGGTTCTCCGACCGCACCCCGCATTGGGAAGCCTGGGCACAGGTCTTCCAGTGGGCCGTCGACTCCGCCCGCGCCCTGGGCAGCAAACGCGACGAGGCCGTCCACCTCAACTACCTGGCCTGGGCGTACAACATGGGTCTCCACGACCACACCGCCGCCCTGACCAGCGCACAGGCCGCCCTGGCCGCGGCGCGTGAAAGCGGCGACCGGCTCCAGGCCGGCTGGGCCCTGGGCTACGCCGCCGGCGCCCTCCACCGGCTCGGGCGAACCGGCGAATCCATCATCCGGCTCCAAGAAGCCGCCGACCACCTCAGCGGGCAGACCGACCCGGAGAGCCGCCTCGCCGAACTCACCGTCCTCAACACCCTCGGCCAGCACCTGCGCCAGACCGGCCGCGCCGAGGAAGCCCTGGCCATCCACCGGCGCAGCGAAGCCATCTGCCAAGCCGGCGTCGCCGGAAAGCCGCGGGAACTGATCGGCCTCTACCTCGCCGTAACCCGCCAGCACATCGGCAACGACCTCGCCGCCCTCCACCGATGGGACGAAGCGGAACACCCCCTGAGCTACGCCCTCACTCACTTCCAGGCAGCGCAGATGCCCGCCTGGAGCGAACCGGCCCGCCTCGACCTCGGCATCGTCCTGCGCCACCTCACGCGCCACCACGACGCCCGCGCGGCCCTGACCGCCGCACACGACTCGCTCGTCCGGCTCAACAACCCCCGCGCGTCCGAAGCCGCCGACCACCTCCGCCAACTCGACCGGACGTCCGCGGGTTCACCGGTCGGCCACGAAAAGTTTCCTACCGACCAGTAGACATGGGGCGGGATCCGGTCAAGGCTGGGCGCGTACATGCCAATGCGTGATCGAGGAGCGTCCCCCACATGCGCAGCACCCGTACCGCCGCCACCACCGCCGCCCTGGCCGCGGCCGCGGCCGTCATGACCCTGGTTCCGGCCGGCGCCGCCCAGGCCGCACCGGCGCCCGCCGCAGTGACGAGCCGTACCGCGTCCGCGCCCGGCGGGAACGCGGCGATCCTCGGCATCGACTACGCCACCTGGCAGCGCGACGTCGCGGACGTCATCGACGCGGTCCGTCCGGCGATCGAGCAGCGCATCGCGGCCTCCCCGGCCGGCGAGAAGCCCGCGATCGTCCTCGACATCGACAACAGCTCGCTGGAGACGGACTTCCACTGGTTCTGGACGTTCCCGACCCCGGCGATCGCCAAGGTCCGCGAGCTGACCCGGTACGCGAACGACCGCGGGGTGGCCATCTTCTTCGTCACCGCCCGCCCGGGGATCGTCTACTCCCTCACCGAGCGCAACCTGCGGGCCGTCGGCTACCCCGTCTCGGGGCTCTACGTCCGTGACCTGCCCGACCTGTTCGGCGAGGTCAGCGCCTACAAGACGGGCAAGCGCGCGGAGATCGAGGCCCGCGGCTACACGATCATCGCCAACATCGGCAACAACACGAGCGACCTCGTCGGCGGGCACGCCGAACTGACCGTCAAGCTCCCGGACTACGGCGGCAAGCTCTCCTAGTCCTGCCGACCGTCCTGCCGCCCGTCCTGCCGCCGGTCCCGTCGCCGGTCCCGCCGCCGTGCCCGGCCCGCTCCACGTCAGCGGGTCGGGTCCGGCCGCTCCCCCGCGATGGCGTTGACCGCCGCCCAGCCGAACGCCATGGCGGGCCCGATCGTCGCGCCCGGCCCGGGGTAGGTCTCGCCCATCACCGCCGCCGAGCAGTTCCCGGAGGCGTACAGGCCCGCGATGGCGGTGCCGTCCTCGCGCAGCACCCGGCCGTCGCCGTCGGTGACCAGGCCGCCCTTGGTGCCGATGTCCCCGGGGTGGACGGGGACCGCGTAGAAGGGGCCCTTGTCGATCGGCGTCAGGTTGGGGTTCGGCAGGGTCGGGTCGCCGTAGTAGCGGTCGTAGACACTGTCCCCGCGCCCGAAGTCCTCGTCGACGCCCCGCTCGGCGAAGCCGTTGAAGCGGCGGATCGCGGCGGGCAGCCCGGGCGCCGAGATCTGCCGGGCCAGCTCCTCCACGGTGTCGGCCCGCTTCAGGAAGCCGCTCTCCGACCACTTCTTGGGGAAGGGTTGGCCGGGGAAGAGGCCGGCGAAGATGTACCGGGCCTTGGAGCGGGCGTCGAGGACCAGCCAGGAGGGCACGGTCCTGGCCTCCGGGCGGTCGGCGGCGTACATCCGGTCGACGAACGCGTGGTACGGCGCGGCCTCGTTCGCGTACCGCTCCCCCGCCTCGTTGACGATGACCATCCCCGGGATGCCCCGGTCGGCGACGAGGAAGAACGGCTTCTCGCCGGGCGGGCACACCGAGGGCGCGCCCCACACCTTGTCGAGCAGGTCGGTGGCGGCGCCGAGTTCCTCGCCGAGCCGCAGGGCGTCGCCGGTCTGGCCCTCGGAGGCGTGCGTCCAGGCCGTGGAGGTGGGTTGCGGCAGGTGCTTGTCGCGCAGCTGCTGGTCGTGGGAGAAGCCGCCGGAGGCGAGCACCACCCCGCCCCGGGCCCGTACGGTGACCTCGCGCCCGTCGCGGGTGACCCGTACGCCCGCCACCCGGCCGGCAGCGTCGGTGACCAGGCCGGTCAGCGGCGCCGACAGCCACAGGTCGCCGCCGAGCCGGTGCAGCGACAGCCGCATCCGGGCGACGAGCGCCTCGCCGAGGGAGAGCAGGCTGCGGCCGGTGACCAGGGCCTTCACGGCGCGCGCCCCGACCTTGAGGGACACCTTCTTGCCGGCCCACGTGCGGCTGACCATGTTGAGGAAGCGGAAGTCGTACGAGGTCATGGTCAGCCCGTACGTGGGCAGGCCGGCCCGGCGCATGTCGTGCCGGAGCGCGCCCAGCTGCTTGAAGTCGACGATGCACGGTTCGATGGAGCGGCCCTGCGCCATGCCGCCCTGGGCCTCGGGGAAGTAGTCCGAGTAGCCGGGGGTGTACATGAATCGGATCGCGGTGCGGTCGTGGAACTCCTCGACCATGCGCGGCCCGTGGGCGAGGTAGGCCTCCTTGCGGGCGGCGGGGACCCGGTCGCCGACGGTGGCGTCGAGGTAGGCGCGGGCCTTGTCGTGGGTGTCGGCGAGGCCGGCCCGGTCGAGGTGGAAGTTGCCGGGGACCCAGATCGCGCCGCCGGACAGGGCGGTGGAGCCGCCGTACTTGTCGGTCTTCTCGACGACGAGGGCGCTGAGGCCGCGCAGCCGGGCGGTGACGGCGGCGGCGAGGCCGGCCGCGCCGGATCCCACCACGACCACGTCGTACTCGTACGCGCGCTCGGGCTCGTACTCGGTCTGGTCGGTCATTCGAAGGCTCCGGTGGCGTAGTCGCTGCGGAAGTAGAGCAGGGGTGATCCGCCTTCGCGGGCGGCCAGTTCGAGGATCCGGGCGGTGACCAGCCAGTGGTCGCCGGCTTCGTGGACCTCTTCGAGGGCGCAGTCGACGGTGGCGAGCGCCCCGGTGATCCGGACGGCCCCGTGCTCGGACAGCTCCCATGCGACTCCGTCGAACTTCTCGCCGCCGCGCCGGCCGAGGGCCTGGCAGACCTCGCGCTGTTCCTCGGCGAGGATGCTGACGCCGAACCGGCCGGCGGCCCGTACGGCGGGCCAGCTGGAGGAGGACTTGCCCACGCACAGCAGGACGAGGGGCGGGTCCAGGGAGAGGGAGGCGAAGGACTGGCAGGCCAGGCCCGCCGGGCGGCCGTCGTCCCCGACGGCAGCGACGACGGTGATCCCGGAGGCGAAGGTGCCGAGGACCTCGCGGAAGGAGGCCGGGTCGACGGGGGTGGTCGCGGTCAGCCGTTCCACTGGTGGCCCCAGAAGCTGTCGGCGGTGATCTCCTTCGCCGTCCAGGTGGCGGGGTCGACGATCAGCCCGTCCCAGCCGTATTCGACCTGGAAGCCGCCGGGGGCCTGGGCGTAGAAGGAGACCATGTGGTCGTTGGAGTGCCGGCCGAGCGTGGAGGCGATGGGGATGCCGGCCGCGTTCATGCGGTCCAGGCAGTAGCCGACGTCGTCGAGGCGCTCCAGTTCGACCATGAAGTGGACGATGCCGGGGGGCAGCGCGCCGGGGTAGAGGCCGAGGCTGTGGTGGCGGCGGTTGGGGCTGAGGAAGTGCATCCAGTGGAAGTCCTTGCCGGGGGCGCCGGTGGGGACGGCGACCGGGGGCAGCTTCATGGAGTCGCGCAGCTGGAAGCCGAGGAGGTTCTCGTAGAAGTCCAGGGTGGTCTCGGTGTCGGGGGCGGGCAGGACGACGTGGCCGAGGCCGAGTTCGCCGGTGACGAAGCGGTTGCCGTACGGGGAGGCGAGCGGGGTGTGGTCCTGTGCCTGGCCCCAGTAGAGCTCCAGCGCGTTGCCGCTGGGGTCCTCGCAGTGGACGAGGCCCTGGACGCGGCGGTCGGCGAGGGTGGTGGCGTCGCCGGGCTTGACGGCGTATCCGGCGGCCTCCAGTTCGGCGGCGGCCTCGGCGAGCGCCTTGGCGTTCGCGAGTTCGAAGCCGGCGGCGAGGAGGCGGTCCTGGGCGCCGGCGACGAACTGGAAGCGGTGGATGCGGTCGTCGATGCGGACGTTGAGCTGCGCGTCCGTGGAGCCCTGGGCCTCGGTCATGCCGAGGACGTCGAGGACGTAGCCGCGCCAGGCGGCGAGGTCGGCGGTCTCGATGCGGAGGTATCCGAGTGCGCGGATGTCCATGTGCGGGCTCCTAGTGTGCGAAGAAGTCGGTGGCGAGGCGGTTGAACTCGGCGGCGGCCTCGGTCTGCGCCCAGTGGCCGCAGTGCGGGAAGACGTGGAGGCGGGCGTCGGGGATGGCCTTGAGGGCGACGAAGGCGCCGTCGATCGGGTTGACGCGGTCCTCGCGGCCCCAGGTCAGGAGCACGGGGCAGGTGATGCGGTGGGCCTCGCGCCACAACTGCGTTTCCTGGGGCCACTTGGCGAAGGCGGCGCCCATCCGGGCGTTGCCGAGGGCGGCCTCGGGGTCGGTGGCCTGGGTGTAGCGCTCCTCGACGAGTTCGTCGGTGACGATCGCCGGGTCGTACACGAGGGTGGTGAGGAAGGCGCGCATCTGCGCGCGGGTGGGTTCGGCGCTGCCGGAGAACTCGAAGAGCCGCTTGATGCCTTCGGTCGGGTCGGCGGAGAAGAGGTTGAGGGAGATCCCGCCGGGCCCCATGAGCAGGAGCTTGTCGACCTTGCGGGGGTGATCGAGGGCCATGCGGGTGGCGGTGCCGCCGCCGAGCGAGTTGCCGATGAAGTGGGCCTTCTCGATGCCCAGTTCGTCCATGAGGGCGGCGATGGCGTCGGCGGCGAAGCTGAAGAAGTCCTTGTCGGGCTCGGGCTTGTCGGACTTCCCGAAGCAGGGCTGGTCGACGAGGAGGGTGCGGAAGTCCTCGGCGAAGTGGGGCAGGTTGCGGCCGAAGTTGGACCAGGCGGAGGCGCCGGGGCCGCCGCCGTGCAGGAGGATCAGGACCGGGCCGGACCGGGGGCCCGCCTCGTGGTAGTGGAGGGTCAGGCCGCCGGCCTTGGCGGTGCGCGAGGTGCTCTCGTAAGTGATCATCAGAGCATCGTGTCCTGGATGTCGAGGCCGAGGGCGCCCTGGCCGAAGAGGACGAGGGCCCGCTCGGGGTCGTTGGCGGCGTGGCCGCGCCCGGTGTGGGCGTCGCGCCAGGCCCGCTGGACCGGGTTCGGGCCGGTGCGCATGGCGCTGCCGCCCGCGTTCTCCATGAGGAGGTCGACGGCGGCGACGCAGCGTTCGGTGGCCAGGACCTGGTCGCGGCGGGCGCGGGTGCGCAGCTCCATCGGCAGTTCCTCGCCGCGCTCTGCGAGGGCGTACAGCTCGGAGACGTTGCGCCGCAGCTGGAGCCAGGAGGCGTCGATGTCGCTCGCGGCGCGGGCGATGCGGACCTGCGCGAAGGGGTCCTCGGCGACCTGCTGGCCGTAGGAGACGCGGAACCGCTCGCGGGTGGCGGCGACGTACGCCTCGTACGCGCCTTCGGCGATGCCGACGATCGGGGTGGAGATGGTGGTCGTGAAGACCGAGGCGTACGGGAGCCGGTAGAGCGGCTCGGGGTTGGCGGCGTGGCCGGGGACCTTCAGCGCGGTGACGGGGCCGAAGCTGAGCGCGCGGTGTTCGGGGACGAACACCTGGTCCAGGGTGATGTCGTTGGAGCCGGAGCCGCGCAGGCCAACGGTGTCCCAGACCTCGTCGATGCGGTACTGGGAGCGCGGTACGAGGAAGGTGCGCATGTCCACGGGCCGGCCGTCGGCGTCGGTGACGAGCCCGCCGAGGAGGGCCCAGTCTGCGTGGTCGCAGCCGGAGGAGAAGTGCCAGCGGCCGCTGACGGTGAAGCCTCCGTCGACGGGGGTGACCTTGCCGGTGGGGGCGTAGGAGGAGCAGATGCGGGTGTCGGGGTCGGCGCCCCAGACCTCTTCCTGGGCGCGCGGGTCGTAGAGGGCGACGTGCCAGGGGTGGACGCCGACGACGGAGGCGACCCAGCCGGTGGAGCCGCAGGCCTTGGCTATCTCCTTGACCGCGTCGTAGAAGACGGCGGGGTTCGCGGCCCAGCCGCCGTGGGCGCGGGGCTGGAGGAGGCGGAAGAAGCCGGTGTCGGCGAGTTCCTTGATGCTCGCCTCGGGGACCTTGCGCTGGGCCTCCGCTTCGGCGGCGCGTTCGCGCAGGGCCGGGGCGAGGGCGCGGACTGCGTCGAGGACGTCTTCGTCGCTCATGGTGTCCCTTTCTCAAGGTCGACAGCGTCGACGGCTTCGAGGTGCGGTGAACGTACGCCCGGGGGTCGGGGGCGCGGAACGGACGGTTCCCGGTGAGTGGGAAGCCGGTTCCGGCACCCCGCGCGGATACCGATCTGGCTACTCGAAGTATTACTGAATGAAATACATCGCTCCGGGTGCTTCCCTCCGCCCGGGGGCCCGTGGCAGGGTCGGCCCAACGCCTCACGCAGGGGGTTTCTCGTGCTCGACCAGGTCATGGAGACCGAGCTCGCACCGCTGTCGCTGCTGGAGAAGGCCGCGAGGGTGCTGGGCGCCTTCGAAGGCCCGCAGCCGCGGCTCTCGCTCACCGAGGTCGTCCGCCGCTCCGGGCTCCCACGCTCCTCCGCCCACCGGATCCTCGACCAACTGGTGCGGCTGCGCTGGCTGGACCGCGAGGGCCGCGACTACCGGATGGGCATGCGCATGCTGGAGCTCGGCGCGCTCGCCTCCCACCACAACCGGCTGCGCCGGGCCGCCCTCCCGCTGCTGCACGCGTTGCACGAGCAGACCGGGCAGGTGGTGCACCTGTCGGTGCTGGACGGGGCCGAGGTGGTCTGCCTGGAGCGGATCGGCGGCTCCGAGGCCATGGCCGTGCCCTCCCGGGTCGGCGGCCGGATGCCCGCGTACTGCACCGCCGCCGGGAAGGCGATCCTGGCCTTCAGCGACCCGACGGAGCTGGAGAACGTCCTCGGGCACGGGCTGCGGCCGCGTACGCCCCGGACCCTGATCCGGCCCCTCGCGCTGCGCGCCGAGCTGGCCGCGACGCGTGAGCGCGGGGTGGCGTACGACCGGGAGGAGAGCTTCCGCGGCATTTCCTGCGTGGCGGTGCCGCTGCGGGGCGCGGGGCGCGCGGTGGCCGCCGTCTCGGTCTCGACCGGCCGCGGGGAGCGCGAGCTGGCCCGGCTGGCGCCGGCGGTGAGCGCCTGCGCGCGGGCGGTGTGGCGGGAGCTGTACGGGCCCGGGCGGGCGGGGCGGGCGGCCGCGGGACCGCGGCCGGAGGCGGAGCCGGCCGTCTCGGCGCAGGCGATGGACAACATGATGGGCTGGTTGCGGTTCAGCGAGTGGATGTAGCGGGTAGTCATATCCCATCGCACGAAAAAGGACCCGGACCCGACCCCTCGCCAGGGGGCCGGGCCCGTTCCTTTTCCGGGCCCTTCACGTCTCGTAGGTGACCCGGACCCGGTCGCCCTCCGGCAGGGCCTGGCAGGCCAGGACGTAGCCCTCGGCCAGGTCCTCCTCGTCCAGGACCTCGTTGCGGGCCATGGTGACCTTCCCCTCGACGACCCGGCAGCAGCAGGCGCTGCACGCCCCTTCCCGGCACGAGTACGGCGCGGGGACGCCCGCGGCGAGCAGCGCGTCGAGCAGTACGGTCCCCTCGGGCCAGGGCACGGTGTGCGTGGTGCCGTCGAGCTCCGCCTCGGCGGTGGCGGCGCCCTCCCCCGCGTCCGGGGCCTGCGGCCGCGGACCGAAGACGTCGCCGCTCAGCGAGAAGTACCGCTCCCGGTGTATCGCGCGGGGGAGCGCGCCGGCGGCGCGCAGCGCGCTCTCGGCGGCGTCCATCAGCGGGCCGGGCCCGCACAGGTAGGCGTCGCGGTCGGCGTACGGGGCCACGAGCGGTCCGAGCCGGACGGCGGTCGGCAGTCCCTGGAGGCTCTCCAGCCAGTGGATGACGGTCAGCCTGCCGGGGTGCGCCTCGGCCATCCCCCACAGCTCGTCGCGGAAGATCACCGACTCGGGGTCCCGGTTGGCGTACACCAGGGTGATCCGGGCCCCGCCGGTGGCGAGCGCCGATTTGGCGAGGGAGAGGACCGGGGTGATCCCGCTGCCGCCGGCGAGCAGCAGCAGGTCCCGGTCCAGGCCGCCGGGGCCGGGGGTGAAGGTACCGGCGGGCGGCAGGACCTCCAGTTCGTCCCCGGCGGCGACCTCCTGGCAGATCCAGCCGGAGCCGAGCCCGCCGGGGACCCGCTTGGCGGTGATCCGCATCGGCTCGCCGGTGTGCGGGGAGCTGGCCAGCGAGTAGCAGCGGGCCGCGCCGCCGGGTATCCGTACGGTGAGGAACTGGCCGGGGGCGTAGGGCAGGTCGCAGTCCAGTACCAGGGACACCGCGTCCGCGGTCTCCCGCACCCGCTCGCGCACCCGGACCCGCACGGGGCCGCCGGCTCCCGGCGGGGCTTCGTCATCGGACATCGGCGGGCACCTCCAGACGGCCCTCGCGGACGGCCGCTTCGATGCTCGCGCGCAGCGCCGTACAGGAGCGGACGCGGGCGCTGAGTTCGCCCGCGGCCACCCGGGCGGCGATGCGGGGGCAGGTGGCGGCGGCCTCGTCGGTCCACTGGACCTGGGTGTGCGCGGGGCTGAACTTCTCGCACAGCACGGCGGTGCCGCACTCCCCGCACGTGACGGGGCGCATCAGCCGGCCTCGGCCGCGCGGCGGGCCAGGTTCTCGGCGACCTCGGCCTTCCAGGCGGCGGTGGCGCGGGTGGTGTCGATCTCGAACTCGAAGCGGCGCACCATCTCGTCCTTGACGTCGGCGGCGTCCACGTAGAACTGCTCGTACCAGCGGCGCAGCTGGTAGACCGGACCGTCCTCCTCCGTCAGGAGGGGGTTGTCGATGCGGGTCTTGTTCTTCCAGATCTCGACGTCCTGCTCGAAACCGACCGCGAGGCCCTCGGAGGTGAGGCGGGCGGCGTCGGCGGCCTGTTCGTCGGTCATGCCGGGGAGCTTCTTGACGATCGCCCCGTACATGAGCATGAAGCTGTTCTCGTCGATCGGATAGTGGCAGTTGATCAGGACGGACTCCAGCTCGACTCCCCCGCCGACGTCGCTCCACAGCTTGTCGATCATGTACGAGGGGCCGTGGTAGGAGGCGTCGGAGCGCAGGCCGCCGCCGGTGGAGAGGGTGCCGAGGTCGACGTCCCCGCGCGGGGTGGACTCCATGTACTGGGTGGCGACGTGCCCGTCGAAGACGTTCTTGAAGTAGTGCGGGAAGGCGTAGTGCACGTAGTAGAAGTGCGCCATGTCGACGACGTTGTCGACGATCTCCCGGCAGTTGGAGTTCTCCACGCGCAGGAAGTTCCAGCTCCAGTCGCTCCATTCGGGGCTGCCGACGCCCTCGATCTCGGGGATGGTGACGCCCTCGGGCGGCGGGTTGCCCTCCGGGTCGTTCCAGACGTAGAGCTGGGCGTTGCGCTCCAGGGCGGTCCACGCGCGGGTCTTGGCGCGGGCCGGGACGCGGCGGGCGTACGGGATGGCGGCGCAGCGGCCGTTGCCGGACCAGCGCCAGTCGTGGAAGGGACAGGCGAGGGTGTCGCCCTTGACGGTGCCGTGGGCGAGGTTGCCGCCCATGTGGGGGCAGTGGGCGTTCAGGACGTGCAGTTCGCCGGTGTCCTGGCTCTGGAAGACGACGAGCTTGGTGCCGAACGCCTCGACCTCGTGGGGGGCGCCGTCCTTGAAGGAGGCGGCGAGTCCGAGGCAGTGCCAGCCGCGGGCGAACCGGGTCGGCACGGCGGCCGCCTCTATCACGCGGGGCGCGTCTTCTGTCGAGGTCATGGGGGCTCTCCACTTCATCGGGGTAAGCGGTGGGTTCCGGGGCGGGGGTGGGGGTACGGGCGGGGGGCGTGGTGGGTGGTGGGTGGTCGGCTGGAGCGCCGTTTCGGGGGGGGGGGGGGGGGGCCCCCCGCGCCGGGCGCGCGCCGGGGGGTCGCCGCGCGCCCCGGGGGGGGTGTC
>NZ_JBIARJ010000010.1:78103-86887 GCF_042889825.1 Streptomyces sp. NPDC002467
CCCGGGGCTCCGCCCCGGACCCCGCGCCTCAAACGCCGGCGGGGCTGGGTTTGCCTCCGGCGGGGCTGGGGGGGTGGCCTGCGGGGCGGGGGGTGCGGGCGGGCTTGGGGGTTCAGCGTTCGGCGAGTTCGACGGCGATGTCGATCAGCTGGTCCTCCTGGCCGCCCACCAGGCGGCGTTCGCCGGCGCGCAGCAGGATCTCGGCGCCGGAGACGCCGTAGCGCTCGGCCTGCCGGTAGGCGTGCTTGAGGAAGCTGGAGTAGACGCCGGCGTGCCCCATGAGCAGGGCCATCCGGTCGAGTTGGCATTCGTCGTCCATGACGGGCCGGACCACGTCCTCGGCCGCGTCGATGATCTTCAGTACGTCGATGCCGGTGCGGATGCCCATCTTCTGGCAGACGGCGGCGAAGGCCTCGACGGGCGTGTTCCCGGCGCCCGCGCCGAGCCGCCGCGTGGAGCCGTCGATCTGGAGCGCCCCGGCGCGCACGGCGGCGACCGAGTTGCCGACGCCGAGGCCCAGGTTCTCGTGGCCGTGGAAGCCGACCTGCGCGTCGGTGCCGAGTTCGGCGACGAGCGCGGCGACGCGGTCGGTGACCTCGTCCATGACCATGGCTCCGGCCGAGTCGACGACGTACACGCACTGGCAGCCGGCGTCGGCCATGATCCGGGCCTGGCGGGCGAGGTTCTCGGGGGTGGTGGAGTGGGCCATCATCAGGAACCCGACGGTCTCCAGGCCCATCTCGCGGGCGAGGCCGAAGTGCTGGACGGAGATGTCGGCCTCGGTGCAGTGGGTGGCGATCCGGCAGATCGTCCCGCCGCCCGCGTGGGCGGCGCGGATGTCGTCCTTCACGCCCAGCCCCGGCAGCATCAGGAAGGCGATCTTCGCGTTCCGCGCCGTCTCGGCCGCGATCCTGATCAGTTCCTGCTCGGGAGTCTTGGAGAAGCCGTAGTTGAAGGAGGAGCCGCCCAGGCCGTCCCCGTGGGTGACCTCGATGACGGGGACGCCCGCGCCGTCGAGGGCGGTGACGATCGACCGGACGTCCTCGGCCGTGAACTGGTGGCGCTTGGCGTGGGAGCCGTCGCGCAGGGAGGAGTCGGTGATCCGGATGTCGAGGCGGTCGGAGTAGGTGTTCGGAGTGTTCACGCGACGAGTCCCTTCGCGAACTCCTCGCCGACCTTGGTGGCGGCGGCGGTCATGATGTCGAGGTTCCCGGCGTACGGCGGCAGGTAGTCGCCCGCGCCCTCCACCTCCAGGAAGATCGCGACGCGGGCCATCCCGCCGTTCATCGTGGAGGCCTCGTCGAACTGCGGCTCGGTGCGCAGCCGGTAGCCGGGTACGTAGGTGGCGACCTCGGCGGCGATCTGCTTGACGGAGGCGGCGATGGCGGCCTGGTCGGCGTCGGGCGGGATCGCGCAGAAGACGGTGTCGCGCATCATCACGGGTGGCTCGGCGGGGTTGAGGATGATGACGGCCTTGCCGCGGGCGGCGCCGCCGATCTCCTCGATGCCGCGGGCGGTGGTGCGGGTGAACTCGTCGATGTTGGCGCGGGTGCCGGGGCCGGCCGAGACGGAGGCGACCGAGGCGACGATCTCCGCGTAGGCGACGGGCACGACGCGCGAGACGGCGTACACCATGGGGATGGTGGCCTGCCCGCCGCAGGTGATCATGTTGACGTTGGGCCGGTCCAGGTGCGCGGTGAGGTTCGCGGGCGGGACGACGGCGGGGCCGACGGCGGCGGGGGTCAGGTCGATGGCCTTGATGCCGAGTTCGGCGTAGCGCGGGGCGTTGGCGCGGTGCACGTAGGCGGAGGTGGCCTCGAACACGAGGTCGGGGAGCTCGTCGCCGGCCAGGAGCCGGTCGACGCCCTCGTGGGAGGCTTCGATCCCGGCGCGCCGGGCGCGGGCGAGGCCTTCGCTGTCGGGGTCGACTCCGATCATCCAGCGGGGCTCGATGTGGGGGGAGCGCTGCAGTTTGTACAGCAGGTCGGTTCCGATGTTGCCGGAGCCGACGATGGCGGCGGTCGCTTTCGTCTTGGTCACGGTCACCTCAGGAGCTCAGGAGAAGGAGAGGGACACCGAGCCGAGCCCGGTGAAGTCGGCGGTGTAGGTCCGTCCGGCGGTCACGTCCACGGCGCGGGTGCAGGAGCCGGGCAGGACGAGGTGGCCCTTGCGCAGGGGGACGCCGAAGCGGGCGACGGTGCGGGCCAGCCAGGCGACGGCGGTGGCGGGGTCGCCGAGCACGGCGTCGGAGCGGCCGGTGGCGAGGGTGTCGCCGTGGCAGGTGAGGCGGGCCTCGACGGCCTTCAGGTCGAGTTCGCGCGGGTCCCGGCCCTCGCCGATGACGTATCCGGCGGAGGAGGCGTTGTCGGCGATGGTGTCCGCGATGGAGATCCGCCAGTCGGCGATGCGGCTGTCGATCAACTCCAGGGCGGGTACGACGCGTTCGGTGGCGGCCAGGACGTCGGCCTCGGTGCAGCCCTCGCCGGGCAGGTCGGCGCCGAGGACGAAACCGACCTCGACCTCGATGCGAGGCGCGCAGTAGGCGGCGATGGGCACGGGGGTGTCCTCGCGCAGCTCCATGGCGTCGAGGAGGTGGCCGTAGTCGGGTTCGTCGACGCCCATCATGGCCTGCATGACGGGGGACGAGAGGCCGACCTTGTGCCCGGTGATCCGGGCGCCCTCGGTTTCGGCGCGGTGGCGGATGTTGAGGAGCTGGATCTCGTAGGCGTCCTGCGCGTCGATGCCTTCGTACAGCTCGGTCAGCGGCCGGACGGGGGCCCGCCGGCGCTCCGCCGCGCGCAGCAGCTCGGCGGCTTCGCGCCGGTGCCGGTCGTTGAGCATGGGGTCCTCCCGGCTGCGGTGGTGTGTGGTGCGGCAGACGGTAGGCGGGGGGCGGGCGCGGGCGGGAGCCCGTGTTCCCGCTGAGCGGGATAGCCCTCCCGGGCGGGGTCACGGTTCTGGACCGCGGCTCCGTAACCGGGGCGGTGTTCCCCTGGGCGGGGCCCGGCCCCTGGCGCGGCGGCGGGGCCGGGGTGGTGTCCCCTCGGCGGGGCCCGGCCCCTCGCCCGGCGGGGCTGGGGTGCGGTTCGGGAGCGCGTCGGCGGGCCGGGGGCCCTCCGGAGGGTCTCCTCGTCCTCGCGCACACAGGCACCGCGCAGGACCTGAGGACTCGGGGGCCCCGACCCGACCGGCAAATCCGGCCTCGCCGGGCAACCGCACAGGGGCCGCAGGTTCGGGGCCCCGATCGGCAAATCCAGCCTCGCCGGCGTTTGAGGCGCGGGGCCCGGGGCGGAGCCCCGATCCTTGAGCCGCACGGACAAGGCGGCACCAGCCAAATCAGCCCCGCCGGCGTTTGAGGCGCGGGGGCGCGGGGGCAGCGCCCCCGGAGCCGGCCCCGGAGGGACTACCCCGCCGCCCCGTACACCGGCAACGGCACCTCCGCCGCGGCGAGAAGCTTGGCGGCGGCCTCCCCCGCCTCCGCGGGAGTCCACCGCCCGCCCCGGTCGACGGCAGGACCCCGGCTCCAGCCCTGCATCACCGTGATCCGGCCGCCCTCCGCCTCGAAGACCCGCCCCGTCACACCGGCCGAGGAATCGGAACCCAGCCACACCACCAGCGGGGACACGTTCTCGGGAGCCATCGCGTCGAAGGAACCGGCACCCGGCGCGGCCATGGTGTCCGCGAAGGTCTGCTCGGTCATCCGGGTCCGCGCCGCCGGGGCGATCGCGTTGACCTGGACCCCGTACCGGCCCATCTCCGCCGCCGCGACCATCGTCAGGCCCAGGATCCCCGCCTTGGCCGCGCTGTAGTTGCCCTGGCCGACCGAGCCCAGCAGTCCGGCCCCCGAGGAGGTGTTGATCACCCGCGCCGCCACCGGCCGGCCGGCCTTCGCCTCCGCCCGCCACCACGCCGCTGCCGACCGCAGCGGCAGGAAGTGGCCCTTCAGATGGACCCGCATGACCGCGTCCCAGTCGTCCTCGTCCAGGTTGACGAGCATCCGGTCGCGCAGGAACCCGGCGTTGTTGACCAGGGTGTCGAGCCGTCCGAACGTGTCGACCGCCGCCGCCACCAGCGAGGCCGCGCCTTCCGACGTCGCGATGTCGCCGCCGTGCGCCACCGCCTCGCCGCCGAGCGCCCGGATCTCCTCGACCACCTGCGCCGCCGGGGAGTCCGGCCCCGGCAGGCCGTCCAGTCCCACTCCGAGGTCGTTGACGACGACCTTGGCTCCTTCCGCCGCGAAGGCCAGGGCGTGGGCGCGGCCCAGCCCCCGCCCGGCGCCCGTCACGATGACCACTCGACCTTCGGCAAGACCCGTCATGTCAGCTCTCCTTGTTCACAGTTGCCGCATCCAAGAACGCGGGGCGCTCCCCGCCCCCGTGCACCAGCAGGCTCGCCCCGCTCACGTATCCGGCCCGGTCCGAGGCCAGGAACACCGCCGCCTCTCCCACGTCGGAGGGTTCCGCGAGCCGCCCCAGCGGTACGGTCGCGCCGACCGCCGCGATCCCGGTCTCGTCCCCGTAGTGCAGGTGGGACAGCTCGGTCCGCACCATGCCGAGGACCAGCGAGTTCACCCGTACCTCGGGCGCCCACTCGACGGCCATGGAGCGGGCCAGGTTCTCCAGGCCCGCCTTGGCCGCGCCGTACGCCGCCGTGCCAGGTGAGGGTCTGGTCCCGCTGACGCTGCCGATCATCACGACCGAGCCCCGGGTGCGGCGCAGCCACGGGTGGGCGGCGATCGAGGCCGTCATCGGGGCGAGCAGGTTGAGTTCGACGACCCGGGCGTGGCGCTCGGCCCCG
Organism: Streptomyces sp. NPDC002467; assembly: GCF_042889825.1. NCBI lineage: Bacteria > Bacillati > Actinomycetota > Actinomycetes > Kitasatosporales > Streptomycetaceae > Streptomyces > Streptomyces sp. NPDC002467. Next base: position 82,901 of record NZ_JBIARJ010000010.1, read on the forward strand.
CCTTCCTCCAGCAGTCGGTACGGGGTCCCGCCCGCGTTGTTGACCAGGCAGTCGAGCCGCCCGTGGCGGTCGGCGACCTCGGCGAAGAACTCCTCGACGGCGGCCGGATCGCGCAGGTCCAGTGGTGCGAACGAGGCCTCGCGGCCGCCCGCCGCCACGGGTTCCTCCGGCGGCCGGCGGGCGCAGACGACGACCTGTGCGCCGGCCGCGAGGAACGACCGGGTGATTCCGGCGCCGACGCCCCTGGTTCCCCCGGTGACGACGACAACCCTCCCGTCGAGCTCCATAGGCTGCTACCTTCCTCACCTAACAAATGTTTGGTGGAAAGGTAGCTGATCCGCTCATGGGTGTCTCCACCTCCAGCCCGGACAAGGGCATCGCACTCGTCACAGTCGACTTCCCGCCCGTCAACGCACTGCCCGTGCAGGGCTGGTACGACCTCGCCGACGCCCTGCGCGCCGCCGGCCGCGACCCCGAGATCCGGTGCGTGGTCCTGGCCGCCGAGGGCCGTGGCTTCAACGCCGGCGTCGACATCAAGGAGATGCAGCGCGACACCGGCCACGCCGCCCTCATCGGCGCCAACCGGGGTTGCTACGAGGCCTTCGCCGCCGTGTACGAGTGCGAGGTGCCGGTCGTCGCGGCCGTGAACGGGTTCTGCCTGGGCGGCGGCATCGGCCTCGTCGGCAACGCGGACGCGATCGTGGCGAGCGACGACGCCACCTTCGGCCTGCCCGAACTGGACCGGGGCGCGCTCGGCGCCGCCACGCACCTGGCCCGGCTCGTCCCGCAGCACCTGATGCGCGCCCTGTACTACACCTCGCGCACCGCGACCGCCGCCGAACTGCACGCGCACGGCTCGGTCTGGAAGGTGGTCCCCCGCGACGAACTGCGCTCGGCGGCACTGGAGTTGGCCGCCGAGATCGCGAAGAAGGACGGCTACCTCATCCGGCTGGCCAAGGCCGCCATCAACGGGATCGACCCGGTGGACGTGCGCCGCAGCTACCGCTTCGAGCAGGGCTTCACCTTCGAGGCCAACCTCAGCGGGGTGGCCGACCGGGTGCGGGACACCTTCGGGAAGGAAGAGGGGAAGAGCGCATGACCGACAAGACCATGAGCCCGGACGAGGTCGTCGGGCGGCTCCGCAGCGGGATGACCATCGGCATCGGTGGCTGGGGGTCGCGGCGCAAGCCCATGGCCCTGGTGCGGGCACTGCTCCGTTCCGAGATCACCGATCTCACCGTGATCTCGTACGGGGGCCCCGACGTCGGACTGCTGGCCGCGGCGGGCCGGATCCGGGGGCTCGTCGCCCCCTTCGCCACCCTCGACACCATCCCCCTGGAGCCCCATTTCCGGGCCGCCCGCGAGCGCGGCGCCTTCGCCCTCACCGAGCTCGACGAGGCCATGTTCATGTGGGGCCTGCACGCCGCCGCCAACCGGCTGCCCTTCCTCCCCGTCCGGGCCGGCCTCGGCTCCGACGTGATGCGGGTCAACCCGGAGCTGCGCACCGTCACCTCCCCCTACGCCGACGGCGAGGAGCTCGTCGCCGTCCCCGCCCTGCGGATGGACGCCGCGCTGGTCCACCTCAACCGCGCCGACCGCCTCGGAAACGCCCAGTACCTGGGTCCCGACCCGTACTTCGACGACCTGTTCTGCGAGGCCGCGGACGCCGCTTACGTCTCCTGCGAGCAGATCGTGGAGAGCGCCGAACTCGCCAAGTCCGGCCCCCCGCAGTCCCTCCTCGTCAGCCGCCACTCCGTCACCGGGGTCGTGGAGACCCCGAACGGCGCGCACTTCACCTCCTGCGTCCCCGACTACGACCGCGACGAGGCCTTCCAGAAGCTGTACGCGACCACCCCCTGGCCCGAGTTCGCCGACCGCTTCCTGTCCGGGGCGGGCGAGCACGACTACCAGTCCGCCGTCCGGACCTGGCACGAGGAGCAGAAGTGACCACTCGTTCGGAATACTGTGTGATCGCCTGCGCGGAGGCCTGGCGCGACAACGGCGAGGTGCTCGCCAGCCCGATGGGCCTGATCCCCTCCTTCGGCGCCCGCCTCGCGAAGCGGACCTTCTCCCCCGACCTGCTGCTGACCGACGGCGAGGCCATGCTCGTCGGGCTCGACGGCACGACCGAGGGCTGGCTCCCGTACCGGCGCCACCTGACGATGGTCACCGGCGGCAAGCGGCACGTGATGATGGGCGCCAGCCAGATCGACCGCTTCGGCAACCAGAACATCTCCTGCATCGGCGACTGGGCGCAGCCGACCCGCCAGCTCCTCGGAGTGCGCGGGGCGCCGGTCAACACGTTGAACAACCCGGTGAGTTACTGGGTCCCCAAGCACTCCACCCGGGTGTTCGTGGAGCGCGTCGACATGGTCAGCGGTGTCGGCTACGACCGAGCCGAGGCGGCGGGCCCCTCGGCCACCCGCCACCACCGGCTGCCGCGCGTGGTCAGCGACCTCGGCGTCTTCGACTTCACCGGTCCCGACCACTCGATGCGCCTGGCGTCGGTGCATCCGGGGGTCACCGTCGACCAGGTGCGGGAGGCCACCGGCTTCGAGCTGGCCGTCGCCGACGAGGTCCCCTTCACCCGGGAGCCGACCGCCGAGGAGCTGCGGCTGATCCGCGAGGTCATCGACCCCAAGGGGTTGCGGGACCGGGAAGTCCGGGGCTGATCCGATGGCTTCGATCGAAACGGCATTCACCAAGCTCGTCGGTGTCGAGCACCCGATCGTGCAGACGGGCATGGGCTGGGTGGCCGGCCCCCGCCTGGTGTCGGGGGCGGCGACCGCGGGGGCCCTGGGCATCCTGGCCTCGGCGACGATGACCATCGAGCAGCTGCGCTCGGCGATCCACGAGGTCAAGGCCCGTGTCCCGGAGGGGACTCCGTTCGGGGTGAACCTGCGGGCGGACGCCGGGGACGCGGCCGAGCGGGCGCAGCTGATCATCGACGAGGGCGTACGGGTCGCCTCGTTCGCCCTCGCGCCATCCAAGGAGCTGATCGCGCGGCTGAAGGACGCGGGCGTCGTCGTCATCCCCTCGATCGGTGCCCGCCGGCACGCCGAGAAGGTGGCCGCCTGGGGCGCGGACGCGGTGATCGTGCAGGGCGGGGAGGGCGGCGGTCACACCGGGGACGTGGCGACGACGGTGCTGCTCCCGCAGGTGGTGTCCGCCGTGGACGTCCCGGTGGTCGCGGCGGGCGGGTTCCGTGACGGCCGCGGCCTGGTCGCGGCGCTGGCCTTCGGGGCGGCGGGCGTCGCGATGGGCACCCGGTTCCTGCTCACCTCCGACTCGACCGTCCCGGACGCGGTGAAGGCCGAGTACCTGAAGGCCACGGTCAAGGACGTCACCGTCACCACGGCCGTCGACGGGCTGCCCCACCGGATGCTGCGGACCGAGCTGGTCGACTCCCTGGAGCGGGCGGGCCGCACCCGGGCGCTGGCCCGGGCCGTGCGGCACGCGGCCGGCTTCAAGAAGCTGTCCGGTCTGAGCTGGTCGCAGATGGTGCGCGACGGCCTGGCGATGAAACACGGCAAGGACCTGTCCTGGAGCCAGGTCCTGCTCGCCGCGAACACCCCGATGCTCCTCAAGGCGTCCATGGTCGAGGGCCGTACGGACCTCGGAGTCATGGCATCGGGCCAGGTCGCGGGGGTGATCGACGATCTGCCGTCCTGTGCGGAGCTCGTCTCCCGCGTCATGGCCGAAGCACGACAGGCACTCGAAGAACTGCACTCGCTCCACACCCTGCCACCACCAGGGTGATCCCCCTTCTCCGTCACAGGAGTCGCACACATGAGCCGTGCCCGAATCCGCCTGGCGACCGCGGCGACCGCCGCCGCACTCGTCATCGGGACCCTGCCCGGGGGGCGCGCCGCCCCGCCCGCCCCCCCCCCCCGCGGCCCGGGCCCCCCCCCCCCCCCCCCCCCCCCCAACCAACCGGAGATACCCCACCCCGGCGCGGGGGACAAAACGGTCCTCGGGGGCGCCCCC
>NZ_JBIARJ010000010.1:86897-288113 GCF_042889825.1 Streptomyces sp. NPDC002467
TTCCCCGACACTGGTGCCCCCCACCGGCGCGGTCCCCCAACCCCCCGGCCCCCCGCGGCCCCCGCCCCCCCACGCTACAGCGGCCCCCCCCCCCCCCCCGCGCCGCCGCCCCCGGCACCCGGAGCCGGGGCCAGTGCCCGGCACCACCACCAGCAAGCCGAAACGATCCGTCAGATCCCCCTCCAGGGCGCGGTCAACTTCCGTGACCTGGGCGGCTACCGCACCTGGACCGGCGGTCAGGTCCGCCAGGGCCTGGTCTACCGCTCCGACGCGCTGGGCAAACTGACCGCCGCGGACGTCACCACCGTCTCCGGTCTCGGCCTCACGAAGGTCGTCGATTTCCGCATCCCCATGGAGCTCCAGTACGACGGCGCCGACAAGCTGCCCGCCGGGCTCTCCCCCACCTCGCGCCCGGTCAGCGACCTGGGCCTCTACGGCACCCTGATGGGTGCGATCGCCAGCGGGGACCCCGTCAAGCAGGAGCAGATCCTCGGCGGCGGCCGCGCCGAGGCCTACATGCGCGACATCTACCGCAGCTTCGTGACGAACCCCGAGAACCGGGCGCAGTTCGCGCAGACCGTGCGGGAGATCGCGGACGGCAAGCAGGGACCGCTGCTCTACCACTGCACCTCCGGCAAGGACCGGACCGGCTGGACGAGCTACGTCCTGCTGCGCGCACTGGCCGTCCCCGAGGCCACCGCCGAGCGCGACTACCTGGCGTCGAACACCTTCCGCGCCGCGTACGACGCCCAGGTGCGGGCGGGCATCAAGCAGTCCGGCCGGATGCAGAACCCCGATCTGCTGATCCCGCTCCAGGAGGTCCGCCAGGACTACCTGGACGCGGCGACGGCGCAGATGGAGGCCGATTACGGCAGCTTCTACGGCTATCTGACGGACGGGCTCGGCCTGGACCTGCGGACGCTGGCGAAGCTCCAGAACAAGATGGTCCGCTGACGGAACGCGACAGCACGATGCCGGGCAGTGCTCACGCACTGCCCGGCATCGTTCGTTCGTTCATTCGTACGCGTGCGTACGGTCAGACCGCGCGGCGGCGGCCCTGCCCGCCCGTGCCGACCCGGCTGCGCGCGGACGCGGCGGCCGCGCCGCCCGAGGCGGCACCGCCGGAGCGACGGCCCCGGTCGCCGGAGCCGGTGGCCGCGCCACCGGCGCCGCCCTGTCCACGGCGGGCCTGACCCGAACCGGAGGCCGCCGGGGCCTGCCCGGAACCACCGCCGGAGGAGCGGCGGCCACGACCGCCGGCCGCCGGGGCGGAACCCGTGGCGGAGCCGGTGCGCGGCCCGCCCGAGCGGCGGCGCGAACCGGAGCCGGATCCGGAGCCCGTGCGCGCCTTGGGCGCGGCGGGCTGCTGCGGGACCTCCAGCACCACGGGGACGCCCGAGGGCTCCTTGGCGCCGGTCAGGCGGGCGAGCTCCTCGTCGGAGGACTTGATCTGCGCGGTGCGCGGGGAGATCCCGGCGTCCGACATCAGGCGGGACATGTCCCGCTTCTGGTCGGGCAGGACCAGGGTGACCACGCTGCCGGACTCGCCGGCGCGGGCGGTACGGCCGCCGCGGTGCAGGTAGTCCTTGTGGTCGGTCGGCGGGTCCACGTTCACGACGAGGTCGAGGTCGTCGATGTGGATGCCGCGGGCGGCCACGTTGGTGGCGATCAGCGCGGTGACCTCGCCCGTCTTGAACCAGTCGAGGGTGCGGTTGCGCTGCGGCTGAGAGCGGCCGCCGTGCAGGCCGGAGGCGCGTACGCCCTCCGCGAGGAGCTTCTTGACCATGCGGTCGACACCGCGCTTGGTGTCCACGAACATGATCACCCGGCCGTCGCGGGCGGCTATGCGCGTCGCCACGGCCTTCTTGTCGGTCTCGTCCATCACGTAGAGGACGTGGTGCTCCATCGTCGTGACCGCACCGGCCGACGGGTCGACGGAGTGTCCGACGGGGTCGGTCAGGAACATCTTGACGAGCTTGTCGATGTTCTTGTCGAGGGTCGCCGAGAACAGCATGGTCTGGCCCCCCTCCTCGACCTGCTTGAGCAGCGCGGTGACCTGCGGCATGAAGCCCATGTCGGTCATCTGGTCGGCCTCGTCGAGGACGGTGATCGAAACCTGCGAGAGGTCGGCGTCACCGCGGTCGATGAGGTCCTTGAGGCGGCCGGGGGTGGCGACGAGCACCTCGGCGCCGCGGCGCAGCGCGCCCGACTGCCGGTTGATCGACATGCCGCCGACGACGGTCGCGATGCGCAGGTTGACGGCCGTGGCGTAGGGGGCCAGGGAGTCGGTCACCTGCTGCGCGAGCTCGCGGGTGGGTACGAGGACCATCGCGAGCGGCGCCTTGGGCTGCGCGCGGCGGCCCGCGGTCCGGGCCAGCAGCGCCAGGCCGAAGGCCAGGGTCTTGCCGGAGCCGGTGCGGCCGCGGCCGAGCAGGTCACGGCCGGCGAGCGAGTTCGGCAGCGTCGCGGCCTGGATCGGGAACGGCTCGGTGACGCCCTGGGCGGCGAGGGTCTTCAGCAGCGCCTCGGGCATGTCCATGTCCTCGAACGCGGCGACCGGCGGCAGCGCCGGGGCGATCGGCTCGGGCATGGTGAATTCCTGGGGCCGGGGAGCGGGGGCGGACTTCTGACGGCCCGCACCAGCCTTCGGACGTCCCTGGGCCGCACCTCGACCCCGGGTGGGGCGGCGGCTGGGTCGTGCGGAGCTGGAGCTGGTCATGCGAGAAAGCCCTCCTGAAACCGGCAGGTAAAACAAAGGTCGAGACAGCAGACAAGCCGGGGCCCGCACCTCGCGGTGCGGACCCCGGCATGCTGAAGAAATTAGGCGGGGATGATGTTCTCCGCCTGGGGGCCCTTCTGGCCCTGGGTGACGTCGAAGGACACGCGCTGGCCCTCGGTGAGCTCACGGAAGCCCTGGGTGGCGATGTTCGAGTAGTGGGCGAACACGTCCGGACCGCCACCGTCCTGCTCGATGAAGCCGAAGCCCTTTTCCGAGTTGAACCACTTCACGGTGCCAAGTGCCATTTGAATCTCCTGAGTAGGCGGCAAGGGCCCCATCCGGGAGAATCCGGCAAAAACAATAAAAGCGCCTGAGGAACATTCCCGTCAGGCGCACATAAAGTTCATGGGTACCACAACTGCAACGCCTCTAAGCTAGCACACCCCGGTCGGGGGACGTTCCTCGCCCACGAGGCGGGCCTGGTCCACGCGGTCCGATCTTGGTTCAATGCGCGGATGGCATCGATCAAGGAGCCCTGGGGGCTCAGTGTGCTCGGAGCGGGCAGCACGTCCGCCGAACCCCGACTCGCGCAGGTGGACTTGGCGGTCGATCTCGTCGCCCCGTCCCCCAAGGAGGCCTTCGCAGAGGCGGGCGCGGCGGTGGCCCGCCTGCGTGCGGTCCTGCGGGAGCACGGCATACCGGACTCCGACGTGTCCGGCTCCCGCCTCCAGTTGACCTCGCAGTACAAGGGCTACGGCTCGGACCGCACCTTCCTCGGCTACGGCTGCGAGGCCACGTACACCGTGCAGACGTCGGCGCTCGACCGGCTGGAACTGCTCATCGAGGACGCGGTGACGGCCGGCGCGAACCGCGTCGACACCGTCCGCTTCGAGGTGGAGGACAAGCCCGCGATGCGTGACGAGGCGCGACGCCGGGCGGTGGCGGCGGCTCGGCGCAAGGCCGAGGTCTACGCGGAGGCGTGCGGGGTACGGTTGGGGGCGGTGATCCACATCGAGGACGTCGACCCCGAGTCGATGGACGTCCGCAGCCATGGGCGCCGCATGGGCGGGGACCCCGAGCCGGATGGCTCCCTGTCCCCGGGCTCGGTCCGCGTGGAGGCCGCCGTCCTCCTGGGCTTCGCCCTCCTCCCGGCCTGACGCCTCTGCCGCCGTGCCGGGGCGCTGCCGCTGGGCTCCGCGGTTGCCGGGCGCGGGTCCGCTGCCGGGTGCGGCGCCGTTTCGGGGGCGCTGCCCCCGCGCCCCCGCGCCTCAAACGCCGGCGGGGCTGGGTGGTGTCCCCTGCGCGGGGTCCGGGGCAGCGCCCCGGCAACGGACCCGCACCCGGTGCGGCTACAGCCGTTCGATGATGGTGACGTTCGCCTGGCCGCCACCCTCGCACATCGTCTGGAGGCCGAACCGGCCCCCCGTGCGCTCCAGTTCGTGCAGGAGGGTGGTCATCAGCTTGACGCCCGTCGCCCCCAGCGGGTGGCCGAGTGCGATGGCTCCGCCGTTGACGTTCACCTTCTCCGGGTCCGCGCCGGTTTCCTTCAGCCACGCCAGGACCACCGGCGCGAACGCCTCGTTGATCTCGACGAGGTCGATGTCGGCCAGGGACATGCCGGTCTTCTTCAGCGCGTACGCCGTCGCCGGGATCGGCGCCGACAGCATGCGGATCGGGTCCTCGCCCCGTACCGAGAGGTGGTGGATCCGGGCGCGCGGCCGCAGGCCGTGTTCGCGGACCGCCCGCTCGGAGGCGATCAGCATCGCCGCCGCGCCGTCGGATACCTGGGAGGAGACGGCCGCGGTGATGGTGCCGCCCTCGACGACCGGCTTCAGCGTCGCCATCTTCTCCAGCGTGGTGTCCCGCCGCGGACCCTCGTCCACCGTCACGTCCCCGTACGCCACGGTCTCGCGCGAGAACCGCCCCTCGTCGATGGCCCGCAGCGCCCGCTGGTGGGAGCGGAGCGCGAACTCCTCCATGTCGCGGCGGGTGATGCCCCACTTCTCCGCGATCAGCTGCGCGCCGTGGAACTGGTTGACCGGTGCGTCGCCGTAGCGGGCCCGCCAGCCCTCCGAGCCCAGGTACGGGCCTTCCGTGAAGCCCAGCGGTTCCGCCGCCTGCCGCGAGGCGAAGGCGATCGGGATCATCGACATGTTCTGGGTGCCGCCCGCGACCACCAGGTCCTGGGTGCCGGACAGGACGCCCTGCGCCGCGAAGTGCACGGCCTGCTGGGAGGAGCCGCACTGGCGGTCCACCGTCACGCCCGGCACCTCCTCGGGCAGGCCGGCCGCCAGCCACGCCGTCCGGGCGATGTCGCCCGCCTGCGGCCCGACGGTGTCCAGGCAGCCGAACACCACGTCCTCCACGGCGGCCGGGTCCACCCCGGACCGTTCGACCAGCGCCTTCAGGACGTGCGCGCCCAGATCGGCGGGGTGGACGGCGGACAGGCCGCCCTTGCGCCGCCCCACGGGGGTGCGTACCGCTTCGACTATGTAGGCCTCGGGCATCGGGACTCCTCTGCTGATGGGTCAGGTGCGTAGGGCGATCCCGTCCAGCACCATCGACAGGTACTGGCGGGCGATCTCCTCGGGGCTGTGCTGTCCGCCCGGCCGGTACCAGGACGCCGCCACCCACACCGTGTCGCGCACGAAGCGGTAGGTGAGGCGGATGTCGAGGTCGGCGCGGAAGACCTTGGCCGCGACCCCGCGCTCCAGCGTCCCCAGCCATGCCTTCTCGAACTTCACTTGCGAGTCGGACAGGTAGTGGAAGCGGGGCTGCGCGGAGAGGGTGCGGGATTCCTTCTGGTAGATGGCGACGGCGGCACGGTGCCGGTCGATCTCCCGGAAGGACTCGGTGACGAGGGCCTCGATGGTCTCCCTGGGGCCGAGACCGGCCGCGAGGACGGTGTCGTACCCCTCCCACAGCTCGTTCAGGAAGGCCGAGAGGATCTCGTCGAGCATCGATTCCTTGGAATCGAAGTGGTAGTAGAGGCTGCCGGCGAGCATGCCGGCGGCGTCGGCGATCTTGCGGACGGTGGTGGCGTTGTAGCCCTGCGCGGCGAAGACCTCGGCGGCGGTGTCGAGGAGTTCCCGGCGCCGCTCGGGTGAGGCAGTCACCTGCGGCTTCTTCTTGTTCGTTGGCACGGGCCCATTCTGCGGCTACGCGCGCTGGCTGCTGACCGAGACGGTCTCGCCCGTCATGTACGACGAGTAGCCGCTGGCCAGGAAGACGATGACGTTGGCGACCTCCCAGGGCTCGGCGTAACGGCCGAAGGCCTCGCGGGAGGTGAGTTCGGCGAGGAGTTCCTCGCTGGTGACCTTCACCAGGTGCGGGTGCATGGCCAGGCTCGGGGCGACCGCGTTGATCCGTACGCCGAACTCGGCGGCCTCCAGGGCGGCGCAGCGGGTCAGGGCCATCACGCCGGCCTTGGCGGCGGCGTAGTGGGCCTGGCCGGTCTGGGCGCGCCAGCCGATGACGGAGGCGTTGTTGACGATGACGCCGCCTCCGGCGCCGGCGGCCTTGAAGGAGCGCAGGGCGGCGCGGGTGCAGCGGAAGGTGCCGTTGAGGGTGACGTCGAGGACGCGGCCCCACTGTTCGTCGGTCATGTCGACGAGGTTCGCGGTGCCGCCGAGTCCGGCGTTGTTGACGACGATGTCGAGGCCGCCGTGGGTCTGTTCGGCGAGCGTGAAGAGGGCCTGGACCTGCTCCTCGTCGGTGACGTCGCACGGGAGGGAGGTGATGCGGTCGGCGCCGAACTCGGCGGCGAGGGCGTCCTCGGTCTCCTTGAGGCGGCGGGCGTGGGCGTCGCTGATGACGATGCGGGCGCCTTCCTCCAGGAAGCGGCGGGCGGTGGCGCCGCCGATGCCGGCTCCGGCGGCCGCGGTGATGACGGCGGTGCGGCCGCCCAGCAGGTCGTGCCCGGGGACGTAGGTGGGGGTGTTCAAGCCCGTACCTCCTTGGGAAGGCCGAGGATCCGCTCGGCGATGAGGTTGCGCTGGATCTCGTCCGAGCCCGCGTAGATGGTGTCGGCGCGGGAGAAGAGGAAGAGCCGCTGCCGGTCGTCGAGGTCGTACGGGTCCCCGTGCGCGCCGGTCGCGAGCAGCGAGGGGGCTCCGCAGATGTCCATGGCGAGTTCGCCGAGGTCGCGGTGCCAGCGGGCCCAGTACAGCTTGGCCACGGAGGGCGCCGCGGGGCGCAGGGCGGTGGCGCGCATGGTTTCCAGGCCGATCCAGGCCTGGACGAGGCGGTCGCGGATCAGCGGGTCGGCGATGGCGCCGTTGGTGCGGGCGAGGTCGGCGAGGGTTTCGAGTTCGCGGCGGAAGCCGACCTGCTGGCCGAGGGTGGAGACGCCGCGTTCGTAGCCGAGGGTGGCCATGGCGATGTTCCAGCCGTCGCCGGGGGCGCCGACGACGTGGGCGGCGTCGGTGCGGGCGCCGTCGAAGAAGACCTCGTTGAACTCGGAGGTGCCGGTGAGCTGGACGATGGGGCGGACGTCGACGCCGGGCTGGTCCATGGGGACCAGGAGGTAGGACAGGCCCGTGTGGCGGCGCGTGCCCGGTTCGGTGCGGGCGAGGACGAAGCACCACTGGGCCTCGTGGGCGAGGGAGGTCCAGGTCTTCTGGCCGTCCACCACCCACTGCCCGTCCTGGAGGGCGGCGCGGGTGCGGACGCCGGCGAGGTCGGAGCCGGCGTCGGGTTCGCTGTAGCCCTGGCACCACAGCTCCTCGACGGCGCGGATGGGCGGCAGGAACCGGCGCTTCTGCTCCTCGGTGCCGTGGTCGATGAGGGTGGGGCCGAGGAGCTGTTCGCCGATGTGGTTGACGCGGGCGGGGGCGTCCGCGAGGGCGTACTCCTCGTGGAAGGCGATCTGTTCCTCGGTGCTCGCGCCGCGGCCGCCGTGTTCGACGGGCCAGCCGAGGCAGGTCCAGCCGTGGGCGGCCATGTGCCGTTCCCAGGCGAGGCGTTCGGTGAAGGCCTCGTGCTCCCGGCCCGGTCCGCCGCGGCCCTTGAGGGCGGCGAACTCGCCGGTGAGGTGGGCCCGTAGCCAACTCCGAACCTCGGTGCGGAACTCCTCGACGCTGCTCATGGCCGTACGTTAACCTACCAAACACTTGTTAGGGAAGGATCCAGGTTGATGCCCGACGACACCCTCGACACCCACGACTCCCCCGTGCTCTACGAGCGCCGCGGCCCGGTCGCGCACGTGACCATGAACCGCCCCCGTTACCGCAACGCGCAGAACAGCGCGATGACGTACGCCCTCGACGACGCCTTCTACCGCGCGGCCGACGACCCCGAGGTGAAGGTGGTCGTCCTGGGCGGGGCCGGTGAGCACTTCTCCGCGGGCCACGACATCGGCACCCCGGAGCGTGACGCCCACCTGCCCTTCGAGCGGCGCGCCGGGCTGTGGTGGGACCACTCGGAGCGCCGGGGCGCCGAGTCCCGCTTCGCCCGCGAGTCGGAGGTGTACCTGGGGATGTGCCGGCGCTGGCGGGAGCTGCCGAAGCCGGTGATCGCCTCGGTGCAGGGGGCCTGTGTGGCGGGCGGGCTGATGCTGGCCTGGGTCTGCGACCTGATCGTGGCGAGCGAGGACGCCTTCTTCGCGGACCCGGTCGTACGGATGGGCATCCCCGGCGTCGAGTACTTCGCGCACCCGTGGGCGATGCCCCCGCGGATCGCGAAGGAGTTCCTGTACACGGGCGACCGGATGCCGGCCCGCCGGGCGTACGAGATCGGCATGGTCAACCGGGTCGTGGAGCGCGCCGAGCTGGCGGACGAGACCGCCCGCCTCGCCCTGCGCGTCGCCGAGATGCCCGGCTTCGGCCTGGCCCTGACCAAGCGGGCCGTCAACCAGGCCGAGGACCTCCAGGGCCTGCACACCGGCATGGACTCGGTCTTCGGCCTGCACCACCTCGCGCACGCCCACAACGCGGAGACAGCGGCGGACTCGCTCGGCGGCATGAACATAGCCGCCATGAAGGAGGCGAACACCTGATGGACCTCGACCACGCACCCGATGCGGAGGCCTTCCGGGCCGAGGCCCGGGCCTGGCTCACCGCCCACGTGCCCGCCACCCCCCTGCCCTCCCTGGAGACGGAGGAGGGCTTCGCCGCGCACCGGTCGTGGGAGGCGCGGCTGCACGCCGACCGCTGGTCGGTGGTGTCCTGGCCCGAGGAGTACGGGGGCCGGGGCGTCGACATCGTGAAGTGGCTGGTGTTCGAGGAGGAGTACTGGGCGGCGGGCGCGCCCGGCCGGGTCTCCCAGAACGGCATCAACCTCCTCGCCCCGACCCTCTTCGACCACGCCACGGACGAGCAGCGGGCGCGGGTGCTGCCCTCCATGGCGAGCGGCGAGGTGATCTGGGCGCAGGCCTGGTCCGAGCCGGAGTCGGGCTCGGACCTGGCCTCGTTGAAGTCGCGGGCGGTGCGCACGGAGGGCGGCTGGCTGCTGTCCGGGCAGAAGACCTGGTCCTCGCGGGCCGCCTTCGCCGACCGGGCCTTCGGCATCTTCCGCACCGACCCGGACGCCCCGAAGCCGCACCAGGGCCTGACGTACCTGATGTTCGACCTGCGCGCGCCGGGGGTGACGGTGCGGCCCATCGGCCGCCTCGACGGAAAGCCGGCCTTCGCGGAGCTCTTCCTGGACGGGGTCTTCGTACCGGACGAGGACGTGATCGGCGAGCCGGGGCAGGGCTGGCGGATCGCGATGTCGACCACGGGCAACGAGCGGGGCCTCACCCTGCGCTCCCCCGGCCGGTTCCTGGCGGCCGCCGGCCGGCTGCGGGAGCTGTGGGAGACGGCCGGGGACCCCTCCGACACGGCCCTGCGGGACCGGGTCGCGGACGCGGTGGTCGGGGCCCGCGCCTACGAGCTGTTCACCTGGGCCAACGCCTCCCGCTTCGCGGCGGGCGAGACCATCGGCGCCGAGTCCAGCCTGAACAAGGTGTTCTGGTCGCAGTACGACATCGCCCTGCACGAGACCGCCCTGGACCTGCTCGGCGCGGACGCGGAGCTGGCGGAGGGCGAGTGGGCCGAGCCGTGGGTCTTCTCCCTGGCCGGGCCGATCTACGCGGGCACGAACGAGATCCAGCGCGACATCATCGCCGAGCGGCTGCTCGGCCTCCCGAAGGGCCGCCGCTGATGCGTTTCCTGCCGACCGACGAGCAGTCGGACTTCGCCCGTACGCTGCGCTCCCTGCTGGGGGCGGCCGAGGTGCCGGCGGCGGTGCGGGCCTGGGCGGACGGCGAGCACGGCCCGGGGCGGGCGGTGTGGTTCCGGCTCGCGGAGACGGGCCTGTTCGCGCTGGCCGCGGCCGAGGAGTACGACGGCGCGGGCCTGCTGGCGCCGGAACTGGCACTTGGCTTCGTGGAGTTGGGCCGGGCGGGCGTGCCGGGGCCGGTGGTGGAGAGCGCGGCGGTGTCCGTACTGCTCTCCGAGCTGGGGGACGAGGCGCTCGCGAAGCGGTTCCTGCCCGGGCTGGCGGGGGGCGAGACCTCGGCGACGCTGACCCTGCCGGGCGGCAGCCCGTACGCCCTGGACGCGGACGCGGCGACGTACTGCTTCACCGTGTCGGAGACGGGCGAACTGCGCCTGGCGCGGGGCGGGGGGCCGATGGCCTCCCTGGACCCGGCCCGCCGGCTCTCGGTGCCCGCGCCCGGCGGCGAGCTGCTCGCCGCGGGCCCGGCCGTGAGGGCGGCCGCGGAGACGGCCGGCCGGTGGGCGCGGCTGCTGACGGCGGCCCAGTGCCTGGGCGTCGGCGAGGCACTGCTGGCGCGGACGGTGGAGTACGCGAAGCAGCGCACCCAGTTCGGGACCCCGATCGGCTCCTTCCAGGCGGTCAAGCACCGCCTGGCGGACACCCTGCTGGGCCTGGAGTTCGCCCGGCCGCTGCTGTGGGCGGCGGCCCTGTCGCTGTCCCCGGCGGACGTGGCGGCGGCCAAGCTGACGGCGGGCGAGGCGGGGTACGCGGCCGCCATGACCGCGCTCCAGCTCCACGGCGCCGTCGGCTACACGGAGGAGCTGGACCTCTCCCTGTGGCTGCGCAAGGCCCGCCCGCTGCGGGACGCGTGGGGCACGCCGTCGGCCTGCCGGGCGGAGGTCGTTCAGCCGCGGCTGCGGTAGTAGACCGCCAGGGCGTTGTTCAGCAGGACGATCCCGCCGAACCACAGGGCCCCGGTCCGCCACCCGACCGCGTACAGCGCGAGGGTGGCGGACCCGAACACCAGGACCTTGACGGCGATCTGGACGGCGAGCGGGGCGTCGAAGGTGGCCTTGGGCGCGGCGAACATGCCCCAGAGCACGGCGGCGGCGAGCGGGGCGGCCACCGCGAGGCCTATGGACCAGCCCCGGCCGATGTCCCGGGTCCAGCCCCACCGGGCCAGGGCGGCGAGGGCCGCGAGTTCCAGGAAGAAGGCGAGGCCCTCGTTGGCGAGGAAGAAGAGCCGCAGGATGGGATTCATGCGGCACAACCTGGCGGACCCGCGCCCGGGCCGTCCATCGATTAACGGGGGCCGTCTCACATGACGGCGACGTTCAGCGTGACCACGTAGTGCTCCTCGACGGTGCCGTCCGGGAACAGGGGCGCCAGCCGGGCGTGTTCGGCGTCGATGAAGGCGCGCGTGCCGTCCTCGCCGAGCAGCAGGAACGCGGAGTGGCTGGCGGTGTTGGCGAGGTGCATGGCGAGGGGGATCCGCCGGGACCACCGCACCTCGCGGGTGGTGACGTCGAGCCCGCCCAGGGACTCCCGGGTGGGCAGCCCGCTCACCCCGAAGAAGGCGCGGAGCCGTTCGTCCTGCTCGGCGATCCAGGGGACGGTGGTGTCCAGGTCGTTCCACCAGAGCGCGAGCGCGCCGCCGGGGCGCAGCACGCGGCGGGCCTCGGGGACCGAGCGGGCGGCGTCGGTCCAGTGCCAGGCCTGCGCGTACGTGAGGAGGTCGAACGCGGCGCTCGCCAGCGGCAGCCGGTCCCCGTCCCCGCGCACGACCGGGATCCCCGGGTTCGCCCGCCGGAACTCGGCGGCCATCCCGTCCCCGGGCTCCACGGCGAGCACCTCGGCCCCGCGCTCGCGCAGCAGCGCCGTGGCGATCCCGGTCCCGGCGCCCACGTCCGCCACGCGCGCCCCGGCGAGCTCGCGCCCGGCGAGTTCCTCGACGGCGTCGAAGAGGGCGGGCGGGTAGCCGGGCCGGTTCGCACCGTAGAGCGCGGCGGCGGCGTCGAAGGAGCGGGCTCGTTTCGTCATGGGGCCAACGTACGGAACCGGCAGGGGATGTGAGGGCGTCCCTGATGAACAGACGTACGACGAACGACGCAGAACGAGGTACAGGGAACATGCGAAGCACGACGACCGGGATGATGGCGCTGTGCGCGGCGGCGGCTGCGGTGATGCTCACCGGCTGCGGAAGCGACGCCCCGAAGCCGGCGGCCGACAACGCGAAGCCCGCCGCCGCCTCCACGAGTGCCGCCCCCGCGTCCTCCGCACCGGCGGCGAAGGGCGGCGGCGGGACGCACGAGGTGACCCTGGAGGTCGGCGGCACGGGCAAGGCGCCGATCATGTACAGCGGCATCGACAGCGGCTTCGAAATGCAGACCCTGCCGTGGACGAAGTCGGGCACCGCCGAACTCACCGCCGCGGAGCAGAAGGTGGGCCGCCTGGTGAACGCCGTCCCGGGCACGATCACGGGCCCCGACGGCATGCTGACGTGGCCGCCGTGCTCCATCAAGGTGGACGGCAAGGTGGTCGCGGAGAACGACGGCAAGACCTCGAAGGGCTGCTCGTACATCATCAAGAACTAGGGCCGTCCGGTTCGCAACCCGAACCGACGCCGGACGTGAATCGAGCGACGAGGGGGATTACATGGGACGCATGGGCGACCAACAGGCCGCGGAGTACTACGACGTGGCGATGCGGCACCGCAAGAGCGCCGACGAGGCCTTCCAGGCGTGGACGCTCCGCAAGGAGCAGGAGTACCACGCGGCGGCGGTGCTCCACGCCCAGATGGCCACCATGTACGCGGGCATGGCCGCCGCGGCGAAGGCCGTACTGGACTTCTAGCGCCCGGAGACCGGCTCAGGGACGGAACTCGTGCACGACCTCGATGCGGCCGACGATGTGCCGGTTGAACTCGTCGAGTTCCTCCGCCGGGACCCACAGCTCCAGGATGGTCCGGCCGCCGGCCTGCTGGACCGGGTAGCGGGTGAGGAACTCCGAGTCGACCTCGAAGCGGGTCACGAAGCCGGCGCCGTCGTGCTTGACGTTCCAGTCGCGGGCGATGCGGATCGCGTAGTCCTCGTTCATGACCGGGTAGAAGATCGGCTGCTCGGGCAGGCGCGGCGGCCAGGCGCGCCAGTCGAGGGCGCGGACGAGGTCGAGTTCGACGGGGCCGGTGGGGCGCCAGAGGGTGGTCGTGGGTCGGGCCGTGGTGGACATGCGGCGACCCTAAACGCCGGGCAGCCGCGCTGACCAGCGGGTTTCAGTCGCGGCGGCGGCGCAGGGAGAGTCCGCCCACCAGCGCGGTCTGGAACAGGAGGAGGGCGGCGGTGGCCGCTGCCTGCCAGAGCGGTGCGGACGGGCGGGAGCCGGGCGCCCAGGCCGGCCCGTCGGGGTCCGCCGTCACCGTGAGGCGGGCTCCGACCGCGAGGTCCATCGACAGCGGGCCGGGCAGGTCCCGGCCCGCCTGCGTGCGCAGGCGCAGGGACGGCGAGAGGCCGGAGCCGTCCTCCACCATGGTCCGCGAGACCACCACCGCCACTTCCTCCCGACCCCGGTCGTGGAGGGTGTGCCGGTCCCAGGTGACCCCGCCCATCACCGCGATGCCCACCGCGGTGAGCGCGACGGCGGTGCGCCCCACGAACTCCGCGCCGGTGCCGTGCGGTACGGCCGCGCCGATGACGAAGACGGCGAGCAGGACCGGCACCCACAGGCCCTCGGGGCCCCGCAGCAGCCAGATCGCCGCGAACTCCGTTGCCAGGAGCAGGCAGTTGCGCAGCAGCGCCCCCGGCAGTCTCCGTATCGCTTCAGCCATGGACACATCATGCCCGGGATAATCCCGCGCGGACCCACCGAGCCCGGGCCTAAGATCGGCCCCAAGGGCGGGGTCGTAGCACAGAGGTAGTGCGCCTACACAGCATGGAGGAGGACGCCGGTTCGAATCCGGCCGCCCCGCCCCCCTCAGCCCACTGCCGCCACCCACGCCGCCGCCGCCCTCAACGCCGCGACCCCGGCCGGGAGCGGCAGTCCCAGGAAACCGTGGAAGACGCCCGGGTGGAGCTGGACCGTGCAGTCCACGCCCGCCTCCGCCAGCCGGCGCCCGTACGCGAGGCCCTCGTCGCGCAGCACGTCGCAGTCCGCGAGAACGATCAGGGCGGGCGGCAGGCCCGACAGGTCGGGTGCGTGGAGCGGCGAGACGTGCGGGTGCGCCGGGTCGCCGCCGTACTGGTCCCAGTACCAGGCCATGTGCGCGGCGGTGTGGAAGTAGCCCTCCGCGTACGTCTCCACCGAGGCCGAAGCCATCGACGCGTCCAGCGGCGGATAGAACAGCAGCTGGCCCGCCGCGAGTCCGGGCGCGCGCAGGGCGGTCACGGCGGCCAGGTTGCCCCCGCTGGAGTCCCCCGCCAGCACCACCCGGTCCGCGTCGCAGCCCAGCGCCGTGGTCTCGGTCCGGGCCCACAGGAGTACGGTCAGCGCGTCGTCCGGCGCCGCCGGCCAGGGGTGTTCCGGGGCGAGCCGGTAGTCCGCGGAGACGACCACCGCGCCCGAGGCCGCCGCCAGGGTGCGGCACAGCGCGTCGTGGGTGTCGAGCCCGCACATCACCCAGCCCCCGCCGTGGAAGTACACGACCAGGGGGCGGCCGGCCGCGCCCGGCTCGGTGTCGTAGACCCGGACCGGGACCCCGCCCGCCACCGTGTCGCGCACCGAGGCGACGGCCGGGCCCGGCGGCCCGGGGACGGCGGCCGCCCGCAGGGCCGCCGTGTCGCCCGGCCCCGGGAAGCCGGCCGCCATCGCGTCGCAGAACCGCCGCGCCGCCTCTGACAGGAGGCCGCTCATGCGGTCGTCATCCCGCCGTCGACGGTGAACTCCGTGCCCGTCACGTACGAGGAGGCGTCCGAGCAGAGGAAGAGCACCAGCTCCCCGACCTCCTCCGGCCGCCCCATCCGCCCGAGCGGCACGTGCGACCAGTCGCGGCCCGCGACGGCCTGCGCCACCATCGGGGTGTCGATGGCGCCCGGGTGCACCGAGTTGACCCGGATCCGGTCCCCGGCCAGGTCCAGCGCCGCCGACCTGGTCAGTCCGCGCAGCCCGAACTTGGTGGAGCCGTAGGCGGCGTGGCCCGGGATCCCGACCAGTCCGGCCGTGGAGGAGATGTTGACGATCGAGCCGCCCCCGCCCGCCCGCAGCACGGGCGCCACGGCCTGGATGCCGAGGAACGGCCCGAGCAGGTTGACCCGCAGGAGGGTCTCGAAGTCCTCCAGGGACTGCTTCTCGACGTGGGCCGTGCGCCACAGGGCCGCGTTGTTGACCAGCGCGGAGACCGTGCCGAAGGCCGCCACCGCGGCCTCGACGACACCGGCCCAGCTCTCGGCGTCGGTCACGTCGTGCCGTACGTACAGGCCCTGGTCGCCGAGCGAGGCGGCGACCTCCCGGCCCTCCTCCTCCCGTACGTCCGTGACGACGACCCGGGCGCCGGCCTCGGCGAACAGGCGCGCCTCGGCGGCGCCCTGGCCGCGTCCGGCTCCGGTGACGAGGACGACCTTGCCGTCCAGGGAGATGCCCATGCTCAGCGCTCCGATTCCATCGCGCGGAAGTGCGGGATGACCTTCTCGCCCCACTGCCGGATGGTCTCCAGGCAGGCCTCCTGCGGGACCGTACCCATCTGGATCAGGCACATCACCTCGTCGACGCCGATCTCGCGCAGCTGCTCGACGTAGGCGATGGCGGTCTCGGCGCTGCCGTAGGCGTGCTCGGCGTTGTAGGTGCCGGTGTCGACGGGCCGGGCCGGGATGCTGGCCTCGTGGAGCTTGGCGACGAGTTCCTCGCGGCCCTGCGCGAGGGCCGCGACGTGGTCCTCGTCCTCCGCGTAGCCGGTCGGGGCGGGGGCGTTGCCGTACCAGTGGGCGATGGATTCGGCGAAGAAGCGCTGGCCGCGCGTGCCGAGCCGCAGGGCGCGCTCGGCGTCGTCGAGGACGATGGTCGGGCAGAGGGCGGACAGGTGGTCGTTGACCTCGGTCGAGACGAGGCGTTCGCCGGTGCGGGTCGCGATGGCCTCGTCGTAGACCTTGCGCATGGCGCGGACGTCGTCGGCGCCCGCGAAGCCCATCACCAGGGCGCCGATGCCGAGTTCGGCGGCGAGCTTGAGGGTGTCGTGCTTGGAGCAGGCCATGAAGAGCGGCGGGTGCGGGTCCTGGACGGGGCGGGGCAGGATCGCGCCGGGGCCGATGTCGATGGAGCCGTGCCATTCGAACTCCGGCTCCCGCCAGGCGGCGGCGAAGATCCGCAGCGCCTCCTCCATCTGCGGGTAGGTGTCCTCGGGCTTCACCCCGTACATGGACATCTCCTGGCGGGTGGCGCCGCGCCCGGCGCCGATGTCGACGCGGCCTCCGGAGAGGACGTCGAGCATGGCGGCGCGTTCGGCGACGCGGACGGGGTGCTGGTAGCCGAAGGGCATGGTGACGACGCCGTGGCCGATGCGGATCTTCCGCGTCCGGGCGGCGACCCAGGTGAGGAAGATCTCGGAGGCGCTCATGTGGGCGTACTGGGTCAGGGAGTGGTGCTCGACGGCCCAGATCCGGTCGAAGCCCATCTCCTCGGCGAGGACGGCCTGTTCGACGCAGTCGTGGATGACCTGGCGCTCGCGCTCCGGGGTCGGGTCGACGAGCTGGGCCTCGAAGATCATCGAGAACTTCACGGGGAGGTCCCTCCATCCGGGGGATTCGGCGGATTCGGTATTTCGAATAGGAATACTTCTAGCAGTCATACCCCTCGGGGGGAAGGCCGGCACGGGGACCGGTCGTAGACTGCGCTGCGTGGCAGAAGAGAAGGCAGACGAGACGACCGACGCGTCGAAGGCGCGCACGCTCCCGGCGACCAGCTGGGCGGTGCTCGGGCTGCTCTCCTTCGGGGAGGAGCTCTCCGGCTACGACCTGAAGAAGTGGTCGGACTGGTCGCTGCGCTTCTTCTACTGGAGCCCGTCCTTCAGCCAGATCTACAGCGAGCTCAAGCGCCTGGAGAAGGCCGGTTACGCCTCCTCGCGCATGGTCAGCCAGGACACCGGCACCCGCGACAAGCGGGTGTACCGGATCACCGACGAAGGCATGACGGCCGTACGGGAATGGGCCCGCGAGGCCCCGGTCGACCCGCCGGTCCTCAAGCACGGGCCGATGCTGCGGCTGTGGCTGGGCCACCTGCTGGAGCCGGAGCAGATGCGGGAAGTCCTCGTGCGGCACCAGGAGTTCGCGGAGAAGATGCGCCGCCGGGCGGTGGCCGACGTCGAGGGCGCGCAGGACGAGTCGGCCTGGGCGTACCCGACGCTCACGCTCAAGTGGGCCGAGCGGTACTACGCCTCCGAGCGCGACCTCGCGGCCGCCATGCTGGAGGACATCGAGGCGCTGGCCGCCGGGCGGGGCGAGCGCGGCAAGCGCCCGTAGGCGCGCCGGAAGTAGAGCAGCGGCGGCTCGCCCACCCGGTGCGCGGTCAGGGCGGTGACCCTGCCGAGCACGATCTCGTGGTCGCCGCCGTCCAGTACGTCCTCCAGGTCGCACTCGATGCTCGCGAGCACGCCGTCGAGGAGGGGCGCGCCGTTGCCGCCGGCTCGCCAGGGGACCCCGGCGAACTTGTCGCCGCCCGTGACCGCGAAGCCGCGGCACAGCTCCTGCTGGTCGGCGGCGAGGATGTTGACGGCGAAGGCGCCGGCGGCCCGGATCCTCGGCCAGGTGGTCGAGGTGCGGGCGGGGCAGAAGCAGACCAGCGGCGGGTCCAGCGAAACCGACGAGAAGGACTGCACGGCCATTCCGACGGGGCGGCCGTCGCCCTCGCGCGCCGTGATGACGGCGACGCCGGTGCAGAAGCTGGCCAGGACCGACTTGAGTGTCTCCGGGGTCCCCATGGGAGCCTCCAAATATTTCTACTAGGTATATGCCTAACCGAAACACCTGTGATTGGATACCGCCCACGCTCGCTCGTCAAGTAGGGAGGGTCCGTCCGATGCCACCGCCACCCGCCGCGCCGCCAACGCCCGTTGAGCCGCCCACACCCGGTGGGCCGCCCCCGCCCACCACGCTGGCCCGGCTCCCGGAGTACGCGGCCGCCGCCCACGGGGACCGGGAGGCGCTCGCCGACGGAGAGGTCCGCTGGACCTTCACCCGGCTCGCCGCCGAGATCGCCGCCGCCGCCCGCGCGGCCATCGCGCACGGCATCCGGCACGGCGACCGGGTGGCGATCTGGGCGCCCAACAGCCGCCAGTGGATCGCCGCCGCCCTCGGCGCGGTCGGCGCGGGAGCGGTCCTCGTACCGGTCAACACCCGCTACAAGCCCGCCGAGGCAGCCGACGTCATCCGGCGCAGCGGCGCCCGCGTGCTCTTCACCGAACGCGGATTCCTCGGCACGGACTACGTCCACGACCTGCACGCCTCCGGCGAGGACCTCGGGGCGCTCGGCTCCACCGTCGTCCTGCGCGGCGGAAGCGGCCCCGATTCCTGGGAGGCGTACCTGGCGGGCGGGGAGTCCGTCACCGAGGCGGAGCGACTCGCCCGCGCCGACCGCGTCCGCCCCGGGGACCTCAGCGACATCCTCTACACCTCCGGCACCACCGGCCGCTCCAAGGGCGTCATGACCACCCACGGCCAGACCCTGCGGCTCTACGCCTCCTGGTCCGAGCTGGTCACCCTGCGCCCCGGGGACCGCTACCTGCTGGTCAACCCCTTCTTCCACACCTTCGGCTACAAGGCCGGGATCCTCGCCTGCCTGCTGCGCGGCGTGACGATGCTCCCGGAGGCGGTCTACGACACCGACCGCATCCTGACCCGGATGGCCGACGAACGCGTGACCTGCCTGATGGGCCCACCGACCGTCTTCCACGGCCTGATCCGGCACCCCGAGCTCGCCGCGCACGACCTGTCGGCGCTGCGCCTGGCCGGCACAGGGGCGGCCTCCGTGCCGACCGCCCTGGTCGAGGAGATCCGCACCGTCCTGGGCGCCCCCGACGTGTTCACGGCGTACGGGCTGACGGAGTCCGGCGGGGTCGTCTCCGTCTGCCCCACCGACGCCGACGCCCGTACGGTCGCCCACACCGTCGGCCTGCCGCTGCCCGACACCGAGGTGCGGATCGCCTCCCCACTGGGCGACGTGCTGCCGACCGGGCAACCCGGCGAGGTGCAGGTGCGCGGCTACCACGTCACCCCGGGCTACCTGGACGACCCGGCGTCCACGGCGGAGGCGGTGCTGCCGGGCGGCTGGCTGCGCACCGGGGACATCGGCGTCCTGGACGACCGCGGCTACCTCTCGATCACCGACCGGCTGAAGGACATGTACGTGGTCGGCGGCTTCAACGCCTATCCGGCGGAGGTGGAGAACGTGCTGCTGACCCATCCGGCCGTCATCGACGCGGCCGTGGTCGGGGCCCCGGACGAGCGGCTCGGCGAGGTGGGGGTGGCGTACGTGGTCACCGCCGGCCCGCCCGTCACCGCCGCCGAACTCACCGCGTGGAGCCGGGAACGGCTGGCCAACTTCAAGGTCCCGAGGCGCTTCCACCTCGTACCGGAGCTCCCGCGCAACGCTGGCGGCAAACTGCTGAAGGCGCAGCTGCGGCGCGCGGCACGGGGGGAGGGCGCATGAGCGGCCTGGCATGGACGCCCGAGCAGGAGGAACTCCGGGACGCGGTGCGCGCGGTCCTCGCCCGCCACCCCGGGCACGAGGCCTGGGCCCCGCTGACGACCCAGGTGGGCGCGGCCGCGCTGGCGGTTCCGGAGGAGTACGGCGGTCTGGGCTGCGGACCGGCCGAAGTCGGCGTGGTCATGTCGGAACTGGGCCGCGCCCTGAGCCCGGTCCCGTACCTGGGCTCGGCGGTTCTGACGGTGCAGGCCCTGCTGGCCTCGGGCGACAGCGAGGCGTGCGCCCGCCATCTCCCGGGCCTGGCGGAGGGCTCCCTGATCGGCGCCCTGGCCTGGGCCGAGTCCCCTCGCGGGGGGCGGGCCGGGACCCCGGGCGCGGGCCCGACCCCGGTTGCCGGCCTGGCCCCGAGCACGGGCCCGACCCCGGTTGCCGGCCTGGCCCCGAGCGCGGGCCCGGGCGCAGGCACAGATGCAGGCGCGGGCGCGGGCGCGGGCCGCAAGGCGGGGCCGTTCGCGGACCCCGGCGTGCTCCCCGGCCCCCGGCCCGAGGGGTGGGAGGCGACCGACCTGGCCACCCGGGCGGAGCCCGACGGCGACGGGGGCTGGCTGCTCACGGGGACCAAGCAGTACGTACTGGCGGGCCCTGCCGAACCGTCCCTGATCCTGGCCTTCGCCACCCCGACCGACGGCCCCGCTCCCCTGGGGCTGTTCGAGCTGACGGCGCGGCCCGCCGCGTACACCCCCCGGGCCACCATGGACCGCACCCGTCCCCTCGCCGAGCTCACCCTCGCCCGGACCCCGGCCCGGCTGCTCTCGCCCGACGGCGCCGGAGTCCTGGCCCGGGTCCGGGACCTGGCCTGCACGGCGCTGGCCGCCGAACAGGCCGGGGCCGCCGCGCGGGCGCTGGAGTCCACGGTCCGGTACGCGAAGGACCGGCACCAGTTCGGCCGGCCCATCGGCTCCTTCCAGGCCGTGAAGCACCGGCTCGCCGACATGTACGCGGCCGTGGAGTCCGCCAGGTCGATGGCCCTCGCCGCGGCCGCGGCCGACGCCCCGCCCCCACTGGCGGCCGCCGCCAAGTCGGCCTGCTCGCAGGCGTACTCGTACGTCGCCGGGGAGATGATCCAGCTGCACGGCGGCATCGGCATCACCTGGGAGCACGAGGCCCACGAGTTCTTCAAACGCGCCCACGGCTCGGCCCACCTCTTCGGCTCCCCCGCCGCCCACCGCGCCCGCCTCGCGGCCGAACTCGGTTACGCGGAAGCGAGCTGACGTACTCTCGGGCGCATGACGCGCAGTGCGATAAACCTCCGCAAGGTCGAAGAAACGGCTCCGGCGCTCGTGAGCCTCTACAAGAGCGCCGGGGTCTCGCTGCGCAAACACGGCATGGAGGACGGCCGCGCCGCCGTCTACCTGGTCCTGGACTACTCCGGGTCGATGAAGCCGTACTACGCGGACGGCAGCGTCCAGGCCCTCGCCGACCGGGTGCTCGGCCTGTCCGCGCACCTGGACGACGACGCCCGCGTGCCCGTGGTCTTCTTCTCCACCGACGTCGACGCGGTGGAGGAGATCTCCCTCGCGAACCACGAGAACCAGGTCACCGAGATCGCCTCCCGCCTCGGCCACATGGGCAAGACGGCCTACCACGCGGCGATGGACGCGGTGATCGACCACTACCAGGACTCCGGCTCCACGGCACCCGCCCTCGTCGTCTTCCAGACCGACGGTGGCCCGATCAACAAGCTCGCCGCCGAGAAGTACCTGTGCAAGGCGGCCCGACTCCCCCTCTTCTGGCAGTTCGTCGGCTTCGGCAACACCCGCAGTTCGCAGTTCGACTTCCTGCGCCGCCTCGACGAACTGCCGGTACCCGAGCGCCGCGACGTGGACAACGCGGGCTATTTCCACGCGGGCGAGGACCCGCGCAAGGTCCCGGACGCGGAGCTGTACGACCGCCTCGTCGGCGAGTTCCCGGCCTGGCTGGCGGCGGCCCGCGCCCGGGGCATCGTGCGCGCCTGACCTGCGCCGGACGGCGCCCGCGCTTTGATGGACGCATGACGCACACCAGCTGGGCAGTCTTCGAGAAGGCGGAACCGGAGTTCGCGGCGGCCGTCCGGGCCCGTTTCGCCAAGTACCCGCACCACGTCCTGGCCACCCTGCGCAAGGACGGCTCGCCCCGGGTGGCCGGACTCAACGTCGACATCCGGGGCGGGGAGCTGTGGCTCGGCATGATGCCGGGGTCGATGAAGGCCAGGGACCTCCAGCACGACCCGCGCTTCGCCCTCCACACGAACCCGGGCGCGGGCGACCGGATGCCCGACGGGGACGTACGGATCTCCGGCCGCGCGCTGGAACAGCTGGACCCGCCCGAGCTTCACCGGTACGCGGAGGAGACGGACACCCCGCACCCCTTCCACCTCTTCCATGCCGACCTGACCGAGGTCGTGCACATCACCGTGCAGGGCGACGAACTGGTCATCCGCTCGTGGACCCCGACCCACGGCCTGCGCACCCTGCGCCGGGGCAACGACGACGAACCGCCGCGCGAGGACCCGGCGCCCGCGTCGGCTAGCTGAGCGGAAGCGGCACCGGAAGGGGCAGGATCCCGCCCCCACCACCGCCGAGCACCGACGGGTCGACATCCACCCGATTGCGGTCGATGTTCAGCGTGACCCCACCGTACGAGGCATCGTGGTCCCCGCGGAACTGGTGGGCCCGGCGCCGGCCGGACCACTGCTTCGTGCCCTCGGGCAGCCCCAGGTCCGCGTCCGTCACGGAGGCCGCGCCGTTCCACCGGGCCACCCACAGCACGTCCGGCATGGCTTCGGGGGCCTGGTGGTGGTGCGCGCTCAGCGCCTTGGCGCCGGAGCTCGCCGAGACGTAGGCGCCGGAGCGGTAGCCCAGCTCGTGCAGCCGTACCGTCCAGGAGGTCAGGTAGGCGACGACCGGGGCGTCCCAGGTGGCGCGGTCCGAGTAGTTCTCCAGGTCGTTGTAGAGCACCGTGCCCGCGCCGAGCCCCAGCGAGCGGGCGGCGTCCACCGCGCCCTCGGCGGCGGCGCGACCCTGCTCGTCGGCCTCGGAGGGGTCGGTGGACAGGCCCGTGCTCGAACTGTGCCAGGGCTGCGGGCCGACCCAGATGGGCATCAGGTGCCAGCCGGCCCCGGCCTGCCGCGTGACCCAGTCGGCGGTGAGCTGTGGCTGGGCGCAGGCCCGGGCGCGGCCGCCGATGTAGATGCCGACGGCGCCGAAGGGGGATTCGGCCTTCCAGGTGTCCATGGTCCGCTGGGTCGGGGCGGTGCAGGCGTCGAACCCCTCGCCGGTGAAGGGCGCCTGGGCCTTCGCCGCCCCGCCGGCGATCACGGCCGGCACGACGACGGCCGGCGGACGCCCCTCGGCGATGGCGGTACGGGCCCGATCGAGGATCCCCCGTACGGTGTCGGGCGCGTCCCCGTAGGACACGGTGGCCACGACCCCGGCCCGGCGCAGCACGTACCGCAGCTCGTTGCTGTCCGTACGCGGCAGGGCAGAGGCCAGGTCGGCGACGGTCGGGATGTCGGCGCGCTGCGGGGCCCCTTCGAGGGGTTCCAGGTGGAGCGTGTCGGCGCGGCGGACGGCGGCGCGGCCGGTGCAGTCCGCCTGGGTGCCGGCGTGGCCGAGGTACAGGGCGGGAACGTCGAGGCGCAGGCAGGCGTCTGGCTCCCGGTCGAGGTCGACGACCCTCCAGTCGGCGGGGACGGCGATCCGCAGACCGCGGTATTCGACGACGCGGGTGTCGGCGGCGGTGGCGCCGGCGGTCGGCACGGGGATCAGCAGCGCGGCGCCGAGCAGGCCGCTCAGCAGCGTTCGGGTGGGCATGTGACCCACTGTTACCAGACGCAACCCTCCGCTCCTGCCGCGCACGTCCCACCGGGCGCTCCGCCCGCCGCACGCGTCACCTGCACGAGTGAGTCAGGGGCGGGTGGTGAGGGCGATGAGGGTGCGCCGGCGCGGGTCGCCCACCTCGAAGTGCAGGCTCTCGGTGATGCCGACGAAGAGGACGCCGTCGACGACGACCGGATCGGAGAGGGAGCGGGCCGTGTCGACGGAGTAGGCCCATTTCTTGGCTCCGTTCCTCGCGTCGAGGGCACGGACACGCCTCGCGTCACCATCGGCGACGTACACCACGCCGTCGACGACCTGCGGAGCCCGGCCACCGGTTCCGTACTCCGGCGCTTCCTTGCGCCACACTTCGCCGTGCGTACCGGCGTCCAGCGCCGTCACCGTTCCGTACTGGGTCACGACATAGACGACGCCGTCGGCCACGGCGGGTGTGGATCCGATCGGCTCACCCACCTCGGCGTCCCATTTCGACGCACCGGTGGCCGTGTCCAAGGCATGGAGCCGGTTGTCCCAGGAGCCGATGTAGACGGTGTCCCCGTACACGGCGGGAGCGCCGCGCATGGGCTTGGCGTTGCGGTATGACCATGCGATCTCACCCGTACCGGCTGACAGGGCGTACAGGTCGGAGTCCTGCTCGTCGTACTCCACACCGGCTTGGTCGGCCACCCTGCCGACATAGACGGCGTCCGAGGTGGCCGTGAGATGGACGCCACCTCTCACGATCTGCACCCAGCGGCGCTTTCCGCTCGCGGCGTCGAAGGCGCGGACCACTCCGTCCGAGAGGGCGTAGAGGGAGGAGCCGGCGACGGCCAAGGCGCGGTACCCGCTCGTCTCCTTGTCGGCCGGTTCGGTCCAGCGCCGCTCGCCCGTGGCGGCGGCCACGGCGTGGATGACGCCCTCGCCGGTCACGACGTACACCGAGCCCCCCGCGACCGCCTCGACCTTCACCGGGCCCGTCGTGTCGCCGCTCCGGTAGCTCCACTTGAGTTCGCCGCTCGCGGTGTCGCGCGCCTCGACCGTGCCGTTCGCGGGCCCGGCCAGGAAGGCGGTGCCCTCGGAGACGACGAAGTACCCCTGCGCTCCGATGGGCGTGAACCACAGCTTGCGCGGGTCCTGGAAGTGCCCGATGAAGGCCGTCACGGCGACCGCGACCGCGCACACGAGGATGCCGACGACCAGCGACAGCACCCTGCGACGACGGGCTCGCGGGGGCGTCGGCGGGTCCATGACGGGCGGGGTCGGGGGCGGGGTGGTCCCGGGGGGCACGGCGGGCGGGAGCGGAGCACCGGGCACGGGCAGGGTGGGGCTCGGGGGGACGTGGGGGTGGCGCTGACTGTGCGTCTCGTCGTCCTCCGGCCGCCGCGGGGCAGGCTCCTCCTGCTCCTCCTCCTGCTCCTGCTCCTGCTCCTGCGGGGGCGGGACCGGGACCGGTGCTGGCGGCTCGGCCACCAGCTCGCGCAGGCGATCGCGTACGTGTGCGGCCGTCGGCGGGCGGTGATCCGGGTCCTTGGCCAGGAGCGCGGCCACCAACTCGTCAATACCCGGGTGCAGTCCGGGGATCGCCTTCCCTAGGCGGGCGGGCATCGTGTCCTTGTGCGCGGTGAGCAGGGCGAAGCCGTTCAGGTCGCCGAAGGGCGGCCGTCCGGTCAGGAGCTCGTGGATCACGCACCCCAGGGAGTACAGATCGGTGCGCGCGTCCCCGCGCGAGCCGCCGATCCGCTCGGGCGCCATGTAGGGCCATGAGCCGATCGGTTCGCTGTCCGCGGAGGCGTTGTCGAGGAACCCGGCGATGCCGAAGTCCAGGATCTTGATCCTTCCGGACTCGGTGAGCATCAGGTTCGAGGGCTTGAGGTCGCGGTGGACGACCCCCTCGACGTGGGCCGCCTGCAAGGCGTCGGCCACCTGTGAGGCCCAGTCCAGCGCGGTGGCCACCGCGGGCACCTCTCCGGAGGCGAGAACACGCGCCAAGTCCCGCCCGGTGATCAGCTCCATGACCAGGAACCAGTCACCGGTTTCACGGGCGGTGTCCTGCTCGACGTCATGGACGGTCACGATCCCGGGGTGATTGGCACGCCCTGCGGTCCTCGCCTCCTGGAACACGGCTCTCGCGTCCGGCTGCCGGCCCGGGAGGGGGAGTATCACCTTCACCACGACGCGCCGCTGTAGCTTCAGGTCCCAAGCGGCCCAGGCCTGGCCCATCGCACCGGACCCCAGCGGCCTGTCGTCCAGGTCGTAGCGTTTCGCCAGCAGCTTTCCCACCCTGCCCGCCCCCAACCGGCTTAGGAATCACCACTGTTCAGGATGGTGACACAGGCGTGGGCGTCCGCGCGCCACAGTGAACACCTTCGCCGTAGAGTCGAGGGAGCGGCCGAAGCCAGTTGCGTTGGCTTCGGCCGCCCCTCACCCGGCCGCGGTCAGGCCACCCGGCGCCGCAGCCACCACCCACAGAAGCCGCCAAGCGCCAGGGAGACCGCGAGGAAGATCCCCGTCTCGATCCACTGGAAGGTCCAGTAGCGGTCGGCGGGCTGGTAGTCCACCTCGATGTGCAGGTCGGACTTGGCGAAGCACTCGAAGGGGTCCCCCTGCCGCTCCGCGCAGCCCCGCGCCCCGTGGACCTCACGCCCGGCGGGGTCGAGCACAGGACCGGGGTCGGACACGACCCACACCCCGGGCCTCAGCACCCCCACCCGCAGCCGGGCGTCCTCGCCGGAGCCCAGCAGCTGGATGTGGTTCCCGTCCCAGCCGCCCTTCGACGCACCGGCCGCCGGCGCCACGACGAGCGAGCTGAGCGCGACCTCCGTGTGCTCCGCCGCCACGAAGTACGGCCGGACGGCGAACGGTACGAGGATCTGGACCGCGACGAAGGCGACGAGCGTCGCGGCCATCGCCGGCACGGTGCGCCGGATCAGCAGCCCCGCGCAGGCCCCGAGGGTGAAGGCGAAGGCCGCGTAGCCGAGCGGAACGATCCCCCGACCGCTGAACATGAGGGCCGTGAACCGGTCCAGGGTCACGCTGTCGACGGGACTCGCCCACCAGGTCACCAGCAGGCTGAGCACCCCGGTGACGACGACGGCGACCAGGCCGACGGCCCCGATCTTGACCGCGAGCCAGCGGCCGCGGGTGATGGTCTGGTTCCAGACGAGCCGGTGGGTGCCGGTCTCCAGTTCGCGGGCGATGAGCGGGGCGCCCCAGAAGACGCCGATGATGCCGGGTACGACGAGCAGCAGGCTCGTGACGTAGTAGACGAGGGTCTGGTAGTCGGCGGCGAGCGCGGTCTTGGCCCGTTCGCAGTCGGCGCCCTGGCAGCCGGCGACGGTGCTGTCGTAGAGGTCGCGCATCTGGAGGCCGGTGACCACCAGGAACGCCGTCACCGCGGCGAGGGCGGCGAGGGCCACGAGTGTCTGGACGCGGTATTGGCGCCAGGTCAGCCAGATCATCGCTGGTTCTCCAGGGTCATGTAGATGAGGACCAGGTCTTCCAGACCGAGCGGCTCCAGGACCCAGGACGGATCCTGGACCGCCCGCTCGGACCGCACGATGAAGGTGCTCTGCCGCTCGGTGTGCGTCTCCTGGATGACCCGCATGCCCTCGGGCAGGCCGGCGGCGTCCCTTCGGGCCGTGGTGAGCCGGAAGTGCGTGGCGAGCAGGTCGTCGACGTCCCCCGCCACCTGGACGCGGGAGGCGACGAGCGAGACCAGGTGGTCGCAGACCCGTTCCAGGTCGGAGACCAGGTGTGACGAGAGCACGACGGTGGTGCCGTGTTCGGCGACGTACTCCATCAGGCTCTGCAGGAACTCCCGCCGGGCCAGCGGGTCAAGCGCGGCGACGGGCTCGTCGAGCATGAGCAGCTCGGGCCGCTTGGCCACGGCGAGCGTGAGTGCGACCTGGGCGCGCTGCCCACCCGACAGCTTGCCGGTCTTCTGCGCGGGGTCGAGCCCGAGCTGCCGGATCCGCCCCTCCGCCAGAGCGGCGTCCCATCCCGGGTTCAGCCGGGCCCCCAGCTTCAGGTGGTCGGCGATGGACAGCCCCGCGTACGTGGGCGTGTCCTGGGCGACGAACCCGACCTTGGCCAGCTGCTCGGGCCCGGACGCGGGCCGCCCGCCGAGCACTTCGATGGTGCCGGAGGTCGGCCCGATCAGCCCGCAGGCCAGCTGCAACAGGGTCGACTTCCCGGCCCCGTTGGGGCCGACCAGGCCGATGATCCGCCCGGCCGGCAGGCTCAGGGTGCACTCGCTCAACGCCTGTTTGCGGCCGTACCGCTTGCCCAGCGCGTGGGCTTCCAATATCGCCGTCATTTCCCCTCTTCGGTCTTCGCGTGCGTATGCGTGTGCGTGCTGCGATTACGGAAGGTGCTCTGGAACAGCGCCTCGATGCTCTCCTCGTCCAGCCCGGCGCTCCGCGCCTTCTCCAGCCACCGCTGCAACTCCTGCCGCAGCGGCTCGTGTTCGGACAGCGAGGCGTCGTCGCCGAGCGTCCCGGAGATGAAGGTGCCGACTCCGGGCTTCTTGGCGACCAGGCCCTCGTACTCGAGTTCCCGGTACGCCTTGAGCACGGTGTTCGGGTTGATCGCCACGGAGACGGCGACGTCCTTGACCGTGGGAAGCCGGTCCCCCTCCGCGAGCAGTCCCAGCCGCAGGGCCTGGCGGACCTGGTGGACGAGCTGCATGTACGGGGCGACACCGGACCGGGCATCGAGGTGAAACTCGATCACTGCCCACCTCTATTCATATAGCTTCCTAGCACTATAGGACTATGCGTGTGTGACTGCCGTCAAGGGGCCACGCGGATGCCCTCCCGGGCGGGGTGCGGTTCATCGAGCACGGCCCGGCCGCGCGGCCGGCCTCCCGGCGGGGCAGGGTCTTCCCGGTGCGGGGCCGACTGGTCGGGGCCGCACCACTGCCGGGGCTCCGCCCCGGACACCGCGCCTCAATCGCCGGCGGGGCTGGGATTCCCCTCGGCGGGACCGGCCTGCGGCCGCAGCACGATGGGGAGGATGGTTGCGCGCTCAGCGGTCTCGCGGTGCCCGCAGGCGCGACGACGAGGAGACGCCCCGGAGGGACAGCGCGGACCGAGCCGCAAGGCCAAAGCATCGGCCCGGGGAGACCCGGCCTCTCCGGCGATTGAGGAGCGGGGTCCGGGGCAGAGCCCCGGCAACGGCGCCGCGGTTGCCGTACTGGATCAGGCTCGGGCCTTCACGGCCTGGATGAACGGAGCCCATGCGGCCGCCGGGAAGACCAGGACCGGACCGTCGCCCGCCTGCTTGCTGTCGCGGACGGGGACCAGGCCGGGGAGATCGTCGGACACTTCCACGCAGTTGCCGCCTTCGGCATTGGTGTACGAAGACGTCCGCCAGGACAGGCCTCTCACGTCTGCGCGCATTTCGCGTGCTCCTCCGCAACCGACTCGATCAAGGTCAGGGACACCTCCGGTGACAGCGCGGCAGCCCTCGCAAGATCGTATGACCTCCAGTGACGCCGAACCAGTGCCGGGCAATCGAGCAACTGCCCCGCGTGAGGGCCTTCGGTGTACACCACATCGGGCGCGTCGGCGAACTCCATGATCCTCACGGACGCGTCCAAGACGCCGTGGGCTCCGGCCGAGAACGGCACCACCTGAACCGTGATCCGATGGGCTCGGACGCTCAACGAGATGTGCCTCAGCTGCGCGGCCATCACAGCGGGACCCCCGACCGCTGTCCGCAATACCGCCTCGTGCAGAACGACCCACATCTCGGGGGTTTCCGGATCCCCGAGGAGCCGCGTGCGCTCAACGCGCGCCGCGACCAGGTTGTCGACATGCTCCGCGCGCGCTGTGGGACTGCCGCCCCGAATCACCGCCCGAGCGTAGTCCGCTGTCTGAAGCAGCCCCGGAATCAGCGTGGAGCCGTAGTCGAAGACGGCCGTCGCCAAACGTTCCAGCTCAGCCGCCTCCGCGAAGTACTCGACGTGCTTGGACTTGAACGCCTTGGCGAGGCGGGTGAAGTAGTCCCCCGTGCCGAGAGCCCGGTCGATCAACTCCGCGATCTCCGGCCGGAGCCTCCGCGTCCCGCACTCCATCTGGCCGACGTACGCCCCGCTCGTGAAGATCCGCTCGCCCAGGCCCTCCTGGGTCAGCCCCGCCGCTTCGCGGTGACGCCGCAACTCCTCGCGGGCGAACTCCTCCGGCGTCTGCGCCCCGGTCCGGTCCTTCGGCTTGGCCATGTGCCGAGCCTAGCCATCGCCGCCCGACCCGGACGACGAACCGCATTCATATGACCGGGAAACGCCACAGCGCCCGCCATCCCTGGTCGGGGACTATGGCGGGCGCCGTGTCGGGTGTTCCGTACGCCGTTGTACGGACCGTATGAGGGGTCCCGCCCTTCCCCGGGCGGGGGGTACTGCAGGTACTACGGGTACTGCTGTCCGCGTCAGACGGTCAGCGAGCGGTCCGTCGGCTTGACCGGGTACGGGAGGGTACTGGAGCCGGTCAGGAAGCGGTCCACGCCGCGGGCGGCCGAGCGGCCCTCCGCGATGGCCCAGACGATCAGCGACTGGCCGCGGCCGGCGTCACCGGCGACGAAGACGCCGTCGACGTTGGTCGCGTAGGACGCGTCGCGGGAGACGTTGCCGCGGCCGTCCAGCTCCAGGCCGAACTGGTCCACCAGGCCGTTGGCCTGGTCGGTGCCGGTGAAGCCCATCGCCAGGGTGACCAGCTGCGCGGGGAGGACGCGCTCGGTGCCGGGCTTCTGGGTCAGCTTGCCGTCGATGAACTCGACCTCGACGAGGTGCAGCGCCTTGACGTTGCCGTCCTCGTCGCCCTCGAAGTGGGTGGTGGAGACGGAGTAGACCCGCTCGCCGCCCTCCTCGTGCGCCGAGGTGACCTTGTACAGCATCGGGAAGGTCGGCCACGGCTGGTTGGCGTTCCGGTCCTCGCCCGGCTTCGGCATGATCTCCAGCTGCGTGACCGAGGCCGCGCCCTGGCGGTGGGCGGTGCCCACGCAGTCCGCGCCGGTGTCGCCGCCGCCGATGACGACCACGTGCTTGCCCTCGGCCGTGATGGGGGGCGCCATGAAGTCGCCCTCCTGCACCTTGTTCGCGAGGGGGAGGTACTCCATCGCGAAGTGGATGCCGCCGAGCTCGCGGCCCGGGACCGGGAGGTCGCGGGAGACGGTGGCGCCCGCCGCGATGACGACCGCGTCGAACCGCTTGCGCAGGTCGGTGGCGGTGATGTCGCGGCCGACCTCGATGCCGGTGCGGAACTTGGTGCCCTCCGCGCGCATCTGCTCGATGCGGCGGTTGATGTGCACCTTCTCCATCTTGAACTCGGGGATGCCGTAGCGCAGCAGGCCGCCGATGCGGTCGGCGCGCTCGTACACGACCACGGTGTGGCCGGCCCGGGTCAGCTGCTGGGCGGCGGCCAGACCGGCCGGGCCCGAGCCGATGACGGCGGCGGTCTTCCCGGACAGGCGCTCGGGCGCCTGCGGGGTGACGTCGCCGTTGTCCCAGGCCTTGTCGATGATCGAGACTTCGACGTTCTTGATGGTGACGGCCGGCTGGTTGATGCCGAGCACGCACGCCGACTCGCACGGGGCCGGGCACAGGCGGCCCGTGAACTCCGGGAAGTTGTTCGTGGCGTGCAGGCGCTCCGAGGCGGCGGTCCAGTCCTCGCGGTACGCGAAGTCGTTCCACTCGGGGATCAGGTTCCCGAGGGGGCAGCCGTTGTGGCAGAACGGGATGCCGCAGTCCATGCAGCGCCCGGCCTGCTTGCTGATGATCGGGAGCAGCGAGCCCGGGACGTAGACCTCGTTCCAGTCCTGAAGCCGATCGGCGACGGGACGGGAGCAGGCGGTCTCGCGCGGGGTGGTGAGGAAGCCCTTCGGGTCAGCCATTGGTCGCCGCCTCCATCATCTTCTCCGTGGTCTCGGTTTCCGAGAGTCCGGCGAGCTCAGCGGCTTCCTTGGCGGCGAGCACTGCCTTGTACGTGGTCGGGATGATCTTGCTGAAGCGGTCCGCCGCGGCGGTCCAGTCAGCCAGGAGCTTCGCGGCCACGGTCGAGCCGGTCTCCTCCTCGTGGCGGCGCACCACATCGTGCAGCCACTGCTTGTCGGTGTCGGACAGGGACTCGACCGCGCCCGCGTTGCCGACGTTGACGTTGTTCGGGTCGAGGTCGATGACGTACGCGACGCCACCCGACATGCCGGCCGCGAAGTTGCGACCCGTCTCGCCCAGGACGACCGCCGTGCCGCCGGTCATGTACTCGCAGCCGTGGTCGCCCACGCCTTCCGAGACGACCAGGGCGCCGGAGTTGCGGACGCAGAAGCGCTCGCCGGTGCGGCCGCGCAGGAACATCTCGCCGCCGGTGGCTCCGTAGCCGATGGTGTTGCCGGCGATGGTGGAGTACTCGGCGAGGTGCTCGGCGCCGCGGTCCGGGCGGACCACGATCCGGCCGCCGGAGAGGCCCTTGCCGACGTAGTCGTTGGCGTCGCCCTCCAGGCGGAGGGTGACGCCCTTCGGCACGAAGGCGCCGAAGGACTGGCCGGCCGAACCGGTGAAGGTCAGGTCGATGGTGTTGTCGGCCAGGCCCGCACCGCCGAACTTCTTCGTGACGTGGTGGCCGAGCATGGTGCCGACGGTCCGGTTGATGTTGCGGATCGCGACCTGGGCGCGGACCGGCCGGGCCGCCTCCGCGGTC
Source organism: Streptomyces sp. NPDC002467 (assembly GCF_042889825.1). Lineage (NCBI taxonomy): Bacteria > Bacillati > Actinomycetota > Actinomycetes > Kitasatosporales > Streptomycetaceae > Streptomyces > Streptomyces sp. NPDC002467. Next base: position 118,982 of record NZ_JBIARJ010000010.1, read on the forward strand.
TCGGCGTTCAGCGCGTCGGCGGCGAGCTCGATGAGCTCGTTGTCGAGCGCCTTCTCCAGACCGTGGTCCTGCTCGATCAGGGCGTGGCGGACCGCGCCCTCGGGCAGCTCGGGCACGTAGAAGAGCGGCTCCAGGTCGAGACCCTGCGCCTTCCAGTGCGTGACGGCCTTCGTCGTGTCGAGCAGCTCGGCGTGGCCGACGGCCTCCTCGATGGAGCGGAAGCCCAGCTCGGCGAGGAGCTCGCGCACCTCCTCCGCGATGAACTCGAAGAAGTTGACGACGAACTCGGGCTTGCCGGAGAAGCGGTCGCGCAGGACCGGGTTCTGCGTGGCGATGCCGACCGGGCAGGTGTCCAGGTGGCAGACGCGCATCATGACGCAGCCGGAGACGACGAGCGGCGCGGTCGCGAAACCGAACTCCTCGGCGCCGAGCAGCGCGGCGATGACCACGTCGCGGCCGGTCTTGAGCTGGCCGTCGGTCTGGACGACGATCCGGTCGCGCAGCCCGTTGAGCAGCAGGGTCTGCTGGGTCTCGGCGAGGCCGAGCTCCCAGGGACCGCCCGCGTGCTTCAGCGAGGTGAGCGGGGAGGCGCCCGTTCCGCCGTCGTGGCCGGAGATCAGGACGACGTCCGCGTGGGCCTTGGAGACACCCGCGGCGACCGTACCCACGCCGACCTCGGAGACGAGCTTCACGTGGATGCGCGCGACCGGGTTGGCGTTCTTGAGGTCGTGGATCAGCTGAGCCAGGTCCTCGATGGAGTAGATGTCGTGGTGCGGCGGCGGGGAGATCAGGCCGACGCCCGGGGTGGAGTGACGCGTCTTGGCGACCCACGGGTAGACCTTGTGGCCGGGCAGCTGGCCGCCCTCGCCGGGCTTGGCGCCCTGCGCCATCTTGATCTGGATGTCGTCCGCGTTGACCAGGTACTCGGAAGTGACGCCGAAGCGGCCGGAGGCGACCTGCTTGATCGACGAACGCCGCGCCGGGTCGTACAGACGGTCCGGGTCCTCGCCGCCCTCACCGGTGTTGGACTTGGCGCCCAGCTGGTTCATGGCGATGGCGAGGGTCTCGTGCGCCTCCTTGGAGATGGAGCCGTACGACATGGCGCCGGTGGAGAAGCGCTTGACGATGTCGGCGACCGACTCGACCTCGTCGATGGAGATCGACGGGCGGTCCTCCGTCTTGAAGCCGAAAAGGCCGCGGAGCGTCATGAGGCGCTCGGACTGCTCGTTCACCCGGTCCGTGTACTGCTTGAAGATGTCGTACCGGCGGTTGCGGGTGGCGTGCTGGAGGCGGAAGACCGTCTCCGGGTCGAACAGGTGCGGCTCGCCCTCGCGGCGCCACTGGTACTCGCCGCCGATCTCCAGCGCGCGGTGCGAGGCGGAGATGCCGGAGGCCGGGTACGCCTTGGCGTGGCGCGCGGCCACCTCCTTGGCGATGACGTCGAGGCCCGCGCCGCCGATCTTGGTGGCGGTGCCCGCGAAGTAGGCGGCGACGAACTCGTCGTTCAGGCCGACGGCCTCGAAGACCTGGGCGCCGCGGTAGGAGGCGACGGTGGAGATGCCCATCTTGGACATGACCTTCAGGACGCCCTTGCCGAGGGCGTAGATCAGGTTCTTGATGGCCTGCTCGGGCTCGATGCCCTCGATGAACGTACCGGCGCGCAGCAGGTCCTCGACGGACTCCATGGCGAGGTACGGGTTGACCGCGGCGGCGCCGTAGCCGATGAGCAGCGCGACGTGGTGGACCTCGCGGACGTCACCGGCCTCGACGAGCAGGCCCACCTGGGTGCGCTGCTTCGTCGCGATGAGGTGGTGGTGCACGGCGGAGGTGAGCAGCAGCGACGGGATCGGCGCGTGCTCGGCGTCCGAGTGGCGGTCCGACAGGACGATCAGGCGGGCGCCGGCGGCGATGGCCGCGTCGGCCTCGGTGCGGATCTCCGCGATCCGCGCGGCGAGCGCGTCGGCGCCGCCCGAGACCCGGTAGAGGCCCGAGAGGGTGGCCGCCTTCATGCCCGGCATGTCGCCGTCGGCGTTGATGTGGATGAGCTTGGCCAGCTCGTCGTTGTCGATCACCGGGAAGGGCAGCGTGACGCTGCGGCACGACGCGGAGGTCGGGTCCAGCAGGTTGGACTCGGGGCCGATCGAGGACAGCAGCGAGGTGACGAGCTCCTCGCGGATGGCGTCCAGCGGCGGGTTGGTGACCTGCGCGAAGAGCTGGGTGAAGTAGTCGAAGAGCAGCCGGGGGCGCTCGGACAGGGCCGCGATCGGGGAGTCCGTGCCCATGGAGCCGAGCGGCTCGCCGCCGGTGCGGGCCATCGGCGCGAGGATGACGCGGAGCTCTTCCTCGGTGTAGCCGAAGGTCTGCTGGCGGCGGGTGACCGAGGCGTGGGTGTGCACGATGTGCTCGCGCTCGGGCAGGTCCGACAGCTCGATCTCGCCGGTCTCCAGCCAGTCCGCGTACGGGGCGGCGGCGGCCAGCTCGTCCTTGATCTCGTCGTCCTCGATGATCCGCTTCTGGGCGGTGTCGACGAGGAACATCTTGCCGGGCTGCAGGCGGCCCTTGCGGACGACCTTGGCCGGGTCGATGTCGAGCACGCCGACCTCGGAGCCGAGGACGACGAGGCCGTCGTCGGTGACCCAGTAGCGGCCGGGGCGCAGACCGTTGCGGTCGAGGACCGCGCCGACCTGGGTGCCGTCGGTGAAGGTGACGCAGGCCGGGCCGTCCCAGGGCTCCATCATCGTGGAGTGGTACTGGTAGAACGCGCGGCGGGCCGGGTCCATGGAGGTGTGGTTCTCCCACGCCTCCGGGATCATCATCAGGACGCTGTGCGGGAGCGAGCGGCCACCGAGGTGGAGCAGCTCCAGGACCTCGTCGAAGGAGGCCGAGTCGGAGGCGTCCGGGGTGCAGATCGGGAAGATCCGGTCCAGCGTGCCCGCGCCGAAGACGTCGGTCGCCAGCTGGGACTCGCGGGCCGTCATCCAGTTGCGGTTGCCCTTGACCGTGTTGATCTCGCCGTTGTGCGCGACGAAGCGGAACGGGTGGGCGAGCGGCCACGACGGGAAGGTGTTGGTGGAGAACCGCGAGTGGACCAGGGCGATCGCCGAGGCGAAACGGCGGTCGGAGAGGTCCGGGAAGAAGGGCTCCAGCTGGCCGGTGGTCAGCATGCCCTTGTAGACGATGGTGCGGGCGGAGAGCGACGGGAAGTAGGTGCCCGCCTCGCGCTCGGCGCGCTTGCGCAGGACGAAGGCCTTGCGGTCCAGCTCGATGCCCGTGCTGCCGTTGCTCACGAAGAGCTGGCGGAAGGCCGGCATGGTGGCGCGGGCGCCGTTGCCGAGCAGGTCCGGGGTGACCGGGACCTCGCGCCAGCCGAGGACCGTGAGGTTCTCCTCGGCGGCGATGGCCTCGATCTGCTCCACGGCGACGGCCTGTGCGGTGCCGTCGGCGGGGAGGAAGGCGATGCCGACGGCGTACGCGCCGGCCTCGGGGAGCTCGAATCCGGCCACCTCGCGCAGGAACGCGTCGGGGACCTGGGACAGGATGCCCGCGCCGTCGCCGGAGTCCGGCTCGGAGCCGGTGGCGCCGCGGTGCTCGAGGTTCCGCAGGACGGTCAGGGCCTGCTCAACGAGGGTGTGGGTGGCCTCGCCGGTGAGGTTCGCCACGAATCCGACGCCACAGGCGTCCTTCTCGTTGCGCGGGTCGTACATGCCCTGCTGGGCGGGGCGACCGTCCATGGGCGACCAGGCGGTGTTGCTGAGGCCGGTCGCGGAGTGCGTGGATGCGGAACGCATCGGCTCTCCCGTCGTCGTCGTGGCATATGTGCATAGCCGAGGGACGACGTTGGCCCTCTGCGAAATTTCGTGCAGATTACATGATGACGACAATCCCGCGAAGCGGATATGCCATTCCAGCATGCGGACATCGCACGAGGCAGAAAGAAGGGGACCTTCGAGTGTGGGACACGCTGCACGGGGAGAAGGTCCCGACGCGTAGTGGGCATCATTGCCCGGGCGCCCTGGTCTGATGCCCGGCGGACACGGGATCGAAACCGCCGAGTAACGAACTACTTATGCTGCGTTCCGCATAGTGTCTCACTCCCTGCCTGATCAGCCTATGGCTCCGCCGATCCAGGTTCCCAGGATGTACGTCACACCGGCGGCGGCGCCACCCAGGACGAGCTGGCGCAGACCGCTGTACCACCAGGACCGGGCGGTGACCCGCGCGACGACCGCGCCGCAGGCGAAGAGACCGACCAGTGCCAGCAGCACCGCGGGCCACAGGGCCGTGGCTCCGAGCAGGTACGGCAGTACGGGGAGCAGCGCGCCCAGCGCGAAGGAGCCGAAGGAGGAGACCGCGGCGACGATCGGCGAGGGCAGGTCGTCGGGGTCGATGCCGAGCTCCTCGCGGGCGTGGATCTCCAGCGCCTGCTCGGGGTCGCGGGACAGCTGCATGGCCACCTCGCGGGCGAGGGCCGGTTCGACGCCCCGGGAGACGTAGAGCTCGGCGAGCTCCTCCATCTCGTCGATCGGATGCCCCAGCAACTGCTGACGTTCCACGTCCAGTTCGGCAAGTACGAGCTCACGCTGCGAGGCCACGGAGGTGTATTCGCCGGCCGCCATCGAGAACGCGCCGGCCGCGAGGCCCGCCAGGCCGGTGATCACGACGGTGTGCGGGGCGACGGCGCCGCCCGCCACGCCGGTCATCAGCGCGAGGTTGGAGACGAGCCCGTCCATGGCACCGAAGACGGCCGGCCGCAGCCATCCGCCGTTGACGTCGCGGTGCGTGTGGTTGTCCCGGTGGGCGGTGTGCAGCGGTGCTTCGATGTCGATGATGGACATACGGATATCTCCCCATTTGTGCCAACGGGCTCCGCGAGACGTCCCGCTCCCCCTGAACACCTCGAAACTACGCACGATTTCTGCTGCCCGCCAGCAAGGAAGGCCGTACTTACCTGGGGTTTTGGGGGTCGGCGACCGGGTGACGGCATCGTTCGCGGGGTGTTTCGCGACGAGCGACAAACCACATGCCGTGGCACAAATCCCCCAAGGGCTCATCATGAGTCCCATCAAGTGGAGAGGCGCGCCATGGAGCTGATTGCATGCAATCCGCAGGTCCTCCTCGAACGGGCCAGGGGCGCTCTTCTGGGACTGGCGGTGGGTGACGCGCTGGGCGCCCCCGCGGAGAACATGAAGCCGTCGGAGATCCGGGCCAAGTGGGGCCGGATCGAGGGCTTCGTGTCCGACGACCCGGCGGGCACGGACGACACCGAGTACGCGATCTTCTCCGGGCTGCTGCTGGCCCGGCACGGATCGGCGCTGACCGTCTCCCACGTGGAACGGGCCTGGCACCACTGGATCGCGGACCTCGACGAAGGCCCGTTCCGCGGCGCCGGGTTCTCTGAGCGCGGCACCCTGGAGAACCTCCGCCGCGGACTGGCGGCGCCCATCTCGGCGCAGCACCGCCACGCGTGGAGCGACGGTCTGGCGATGCGTGCCGCCCCGTTCGGGGTCTTCGCGGCCGGCCGGCCCGCGGAGGCGGCCCGGCTCGTGTCCATCGACGGCTCGGTGAGCCACGACGGGGAGGGCATCTACGGCGGCCAGGCGGTCGCCGCAGGGGTCGCCGCGGCCATGGCGGGCGGCTCCCCCGCCTCCGTGATCTCCGCGGCCCTGTCGGTGATCCCCTCCGACTCCTGGACGGCCCGCTCGCTGCGCCGCGCCGTGACGGCCGCCCCGCGCGGGGAGCGGGCGGTCCGCTCGGCGGTGGTCATCGGCGGCTACCCGTGGACGGACCTGGCCCCCGAGGCGGTGGGCCTGGCCTTCGGGGCCTTCGCCGCCTGCCACGGCGACTTCCCCTCCTCCGTCCTGACGGCCGTCAACATGGGCCGCGACGCCGACACCACGGCGGCGGTGGCGGGCGCGCTGGCCGGAGCCCTCTCGGGCGCCGCCTCGATCCCCACGGCCTGGTCCTCGGCGATCGGCCCGGTCCGCGGCAGCTGCCTCCCCTCGATGCGGGGCTACCACGTCCTGGACATCGCGGACCTCCTCACCCCGGAATACGAGGCCCCCAGATGACCCCACCCCCTTTCACCCCGGACACCCCCACCTCCGGCCCGGACGGCAGCAGCCGAAATCCAGCCCCTCCGGCGTTTGAGGAGCGGGGTCCGGGGCCGAGCCCTGGTTCGACCCCGGCCGAGCTGCCCGCGGGGCAACCGGCAGGGCAGCCGGCCGGGCCCCGCCGGATCGAGGGACTCCTCCTCGGGCTGGCCGCGGGCGACGCCGCCGGGTGGCCCGCGGCCCGCCACCGCGCGAGCCGGATGCCCGAGTGGACCCGCCGCCTCACCCGCGAGCTCGACACCTTCGCCGAGCAGAACGCCACCACCACCCTCCCCGTCCCGATCGCCCTGAACCAGCCCCCCGAACCGCTGCGCCTCGGCCCGTCCGACGACGCCGAGTGGGCCGCCTTCGTCGCCGAGTCCGTGCTCACCGCCGCCGGCGTGCTCCTCTCCGACCTCAGCCGGTCGAGGAGGATGCGCGCGGCCATCGACCTCGCCTGGAACGCCCTCGCCAGCGAGGTCGCGGCCGCCGCGGACCGCGCGCCCGAGGTCGAGTCCGCCGTGCTCCCCCTCCGCGCCCGCATCTCCGTCCGCGCCGGCCTCGGCAACCTCGCCACCGGGCTGCGCCCGCCCGCCACCGGCCACGACAATCCGCACTACTTCGACGACGCCGCCTGCGTACGCGCCTGCGTCCTCGCCGTCGTCCACCCCGGCGACCCCCGCGCGGCCGCGGACCTCGCCGAGTTCGACGCCCGCTACACCCAGGACGGCGACGGCGTCCACGGTGCCCGCGCCATGGCCGCCGCCCTCGCGACCGCGTTGGCCACCGCCGACGTGGACGCCGCCGTCGAGGCCGCGCTGGGCCAGCTCCCCGGGGATACCGAGATCGGCCGCAACGCCCGCCACGCGGTCAAGCTGGCCCGCGCCCACAGCGACGGCGGCGCCTTCGCCATCGTCCCCACCCTCGAACACGAGATCGTCGACCACGTCTACAGCTACGGGATCGCCGCCGCCGAGACCGTCCCCGTGGCCCTCGCCCTCGCGACCGCCGCCCGCGGCAAGGTCACCGAGGCCGTCCCGGCCGCGGCCTGCCTGTCCCGCGTCGCGGACTCCGCCCCCGCCCTCGCCGGGGCGCTCACCGGCGCGCTCGGCGGCGGCGACTCGATCCCCGCCGCCTGGCGCGAGGCCTGCCGCACCCTGTCCGGCTGCGCCCTCCCCCGCCTGGCCGGCACCGACCTCGTCGAACTCGCGGCCCTCCTCGCCCGTACGGAACTCACCTCACCCAACCCCGACAGCCAAGGAATGATCAGGACATGACGCTGACGACCCCCACGTTGGAGGACCGGGCCACCGGCGCCCTCGTCGGAGCCGCCGTGGGCGACGCGCTCGGCGGCCCGGTGGAAGGCTGGACCCCGGACCGGATCGTGGAACGGCACGGCGGCCGCATCCACGGGATCGTCGGACCGTGGCACGAGGACTGGCGCACCGCCCGCCCCATCGCCCCGTACCACAAGGGCGACGGCCACGTCACCGACGACACCCTGATGACCCACGCGCTGGTACGGGTCTACGAGGCCGTGCGGGACCACCTCGACGCCTACGCCGTCGCCGAACACCTCGTCCCGGACCTGATGACCAACCCCCGCTGGATCCCGGAACTGGAGGCGGAGGCCCTGCCCCTCCAGCGGATCTTCCTGGCCGAGAAGTGGATCGTCACCCGCCTCCACTACGCGCACGTCGACCCCCGCGAGGCCGGCTCCGGCAACATCGTCAACTGCGGTGCGGCGATGTACATGGCGCCGGTCGGCATCGCCAACGCGGGCAATCCGGCCGGGGCGTACGCGGAGGCGCTGGACATCGCCGGAGCGCACCAGTCCTCGTACGGACGGGAGGCCGCGGGCGTGTTCGCGGCGGCGGTGGCGGCCGCGTGTCTGCCGGGCGCGACGGCCTCCTCGGTGGTGGACACCGCCCTCGCGCTGGCGAAGGACGGCACCCGCGCCGCGATCGCCGCGGTCGCGGAAACCGCCTCCCGCCACCGTGACTTCGAGTCGGCCCTGGCCCCGCTGCGGGCGGCGGTCGCCCCGTACGACTCGGTGGGCCCCGACTACCGCGCCCCCTCCCTCGGCGCGCGGCGCCCCTCCCGCCTCCACTCCATCGAGGAGCTCCCGATCGCGCTCGGCATGCTGCTGATCGCGGACGGGGCGTACGAGACCTCCGTGCTCGGGGCGGTGAACTACGGCCGGGACTGCGACTCCATCGCCACCATGGCGGGCGCGATCGCCGGGGCCCTGGGCGGGGAGGCGGTGGTCCCGCCGGCCTGGGCGAAGCAGGTGGCGGAGGCCAGCCGCCTCGACCTGCACGCCCCGGCCGCCTCACTGGCCGCCGTCGCCCGGGAGATCTACGCCCTCGACCACTCCCGCCGCGACGCCCACGCCGCAGCCTTCGCAACCCTCACGGCCCCCCGGTGACGGCTGCCGCGCCCTGTGGCGACACCGACCGCAGGGACCCCGTACGGCTCACCTGGGCGCAGCCCGAGGACCTGATCGGGCACGAGCTGCGGCAGGCCGCGGAGGACGGCCGGGAGGCGGACGCGGAGCCCGCCCGCCGGGCCTGGCTGGCGGCGGGCGGCCGCCCGGCCCCCGACCGGGCCGGCGCCTCCCCCACCCCGGCCCCGCCACGGCTCCGCGCCCTGGCCGCCCGCCTCCTGGACGACCTGGCGGCCCTCCCCTCCCCCCTCGCCCCCGACGAGCCGCAGTCCTGGGAATCCGTCAGCGCCACCTGGCCGAGGCGCCTCCCCCCGGGACCCGCCGAACCCCCCGCCGAGCCGCCCGCGGGGTACGCGGCCCGGCTGGAGGCCGCCTGGACCGGGCGGGCCGTCGGCTGTCTGCTCGGGAAGCCCGTCGAGAAGCTGCCGCTGCACGGCATCCGCGCCCTGGCCCGCGCCGCCGGCAACTGGCCGCTCGACGACTGGTTCACCGCCCGCCGCGTCCCGCCGGAGGTACTCGCCGCGTACCCCTGGAACCGCCGTTCCGCGCCCACCTCCCTCGCCGAGAACATCGACGGCATGCCCGAGGACGACGACCTCAACTACCCCCTCCTCGGCCTGCTCCTGCTCCAGAGGCACGGCAAGGGCTTCACCACCGCCGACGTCGCCCGGCTCTGGCTCGACGAGCTGCCCGCCGGCCGCACGTTCACCGCCGAGCGCGTCGCCTACCGCAACCTCCTCCACGGCCTGGAACCCCCGCTCACCGCCACCCACCACAACCCGTTCCGCGAATGGATCGGCGCCCTCATCCGCGCCGATGTCCACGGCTGGACCAACCCCGGCGACCCGGCCGCCGCCGCGGCCCGGGCGTACCGGGACGCCGCCCTCACGCACACCGCGAACGGGCTCTACGCCGCCCTCTTCGTCGCCGCGGCCACCGCCACCGCCGCCACCGGCCGCGGCGACGTGCACACCGCGCTGCGGAGCGGCCTGGAGTTCGTACCGCCCCGCTCCCGCCTCGCCGCAGCCGTCCGGTTCGGCATCCGGGCGGCCGGGGAGGACGCCGACTTCGACCTCGTCGTGGACCGGCTGCACGCCCGCTACGGGCACTACCACTGGGTCCACGCCGTGCCCAACACCGCGCTGATCGCCGCCGCCCTGACCCACGCCGACGGGGACTTCACCCGCTCCGTCTGCCGGGCCGTCTCCGGCGGCTGGGACACCGATTCCAACGGGGCCACCGCCGGCGCCCTCGCCGCCCTCGTCGCCGGCGAGGTCCCGCACCGCTGGTCTGCCCCGCTGAAGAACCGCCTCGCCACCACCGTCCCCGGCTTCGACGGCATCGGCTTCGACACCCTCGCCCACCTCACCGCACAGGAGGCAGCACGCTCATGACGGCCATCGCCGTGCTCGGCAGTACCAACATGGACCTCGTCGCCTACGTCCCCAAGGCCCCCCGCCTCGGCGAGACCGTCACGGGCAGGGCCTTCCGCACCGTGCCCGGCGGCAAGGGCGCCAACCAGGCCGTCGCCGCCGCCCGCTCCGGCGGGGAGGTGGTGATGATCGGCGCGGTCGGGGCCGACGAGTTCGGCGTACGGCTGCGCTCCGCGCTCGCCTCGGCCGGGGTGGAGACGGCCGGCCTGCGCACCGTCGAGGGCGCCAGCGGCACCGCCCACATCACCGTGGACGACGAGGGCGGCAACAGCATCATCGTCATTCCGGGCGCGAACGCCCTGGTCACGGGCCTGGAGGCGGGCGACGAGGCCCGGATCGCCGGCGCGGGCTCGCTCCTCCTCCAGCTGGAGCTGCCGCTGTCCGCCGCCCTCGCCGGCGCCCTGTGCGCCCGCGCCCACGGCGTCCGTACGGTCCTCACCCCGGCCCCCGCCCAGCCGCTGCCCGCCGAACTGCTCGGCGCGGTCGACCTGCTGGTGCCCAACGAGCACGAGGCCGCCGCCCTCACCGGCCTCACCGACCCCGTGCAGGCGGCCGGGGCCCTGCTGGACGACGTGCCCGAGGTGGTGATCACCCTCGGCGCGGCCGGGGCCCTGTACGCCGCCCGCGACCGGGAGCCGCTGACCGTGCCCGCGCCCCGGGTCCGGGCCGTGGACACCACCGCCGCCGGGGACACCTTCGTCGGCGCCCTCGCGGTGGCGCTGGGCGAGGGCAGGCCCGTACCGGAGGCACTCCGCTGGGCCTCGTACGCCGCCGCCCTCTCCGTCCAGCGCCCCGGCGCGCAGGACTCGATGCCGACCCGCGCGGAGACGGACACCGCCGCCCTGGCCGGGGGCGCCTCATGACCGCCGCGGCCACCGGGGGCCCCGGCCCGCTGGAAGGGCTGCGTGTCCTGGACCTCGCCACCCTCTTCGCCGGGCCGCTGGCCGCCACCCTCCTCGGGGACTTCGGTGCCGAGGTCGTGAAGGTCGAGCACCCCGGCCGCCCGGACCCCTCCCGCGGGCACGGCCCCGCGAAGGACGGCGTCGGCCTGTGGTGGAAGCTGCTCGGCCGGAACAAGCGGACCATCACCCTCGACCTGTCCACCCCCGGCGGCCGCGACACCCTGCTGCGCTTGGCCGCCACCGCCGACGTCGTCGTCGAGAACTTCCGCCCCGGCACCCTGGAACGGTGGGGGCTGGGCTGGACCGAGCTGTCGGCGGCCAACCCGCGCCTCGTCCTGGCCCGCGTGACGGCCTTCGGCCAGCAGGGCCCGTACGCCCGTCGCCCCGGCTTCGGCACGCTCGCCGAGGCGATGAGCGGCTTCGCCGCCATCACCGGCGAACCGGAGGGGCCGCCGACCCTGCCGCCCTTCGGGCTCGCCGACTCGATCGCCGCGCTGACCACCGCGTACGCCGTGATGACCGCCCTCGCGGGCCGCGACCGCACCGGGCACGGGCAGGTCGTGGACCTGGCCATCATCGAGCCGATCCTGACCGTGCTCGGCCCGCAGCCGATCTGGTACGACCAGCTCGGCTACGTGCAGCCGCGCACCGGCAACCGCTCCACGAACAACGCCCCCCGCAACACCTACCGCAGCGCGGACGACCGCTGGCTGGCGGTGTCCACCTCGGCGCAGTCCATCGCCGAGCGGGTCATGCGGCTGGTGGGCCGGCCGGAGCTGATCGCCGAGCCCTGGTTCGCGACCGGCACCGGGCGGGCCGCCCACGCGCAGGTCCTGGACGAGGCCGTCGGCGGCTGGATCGCCCGCCACAAGGCGGAGGAGGTCGTCGCCGCCTTCGAGGACGCGGAGGCGGCCGTCGCCCAGGTCTACGACGTCAGGGACGTGATGACCGACCCCCAGTTCGCCGCCCTGGACACGCTCACCGAGATCGAGGACCCGGAGCTGGGCCCGATGCGGATGCAGAACGTCCTCTTCCGACTGTCCGAGACCCCCGGCGGGATCCGCTGGGCCGGCCGCCCGCACGGCGCGGACACCGAGGCCGTCCTGACCGAGCTCGGCCTGTCGGCCACCGAGATCAAGGCTCTGCGCGAGGAGGGAGCATTGTGATCCTGACCTGGTTGTACGCACCCGGCGACCGCCCCGAGGTGGTCGCCAAGGCCCTGAGCCGCGGGGCGGACGCCGTGATCGTGGACCTGGAGGACGCGGTGGCGGTCTCCCGCAAGGAGTACGCCCGCGCCGCCACCGCCGAACTGCTCACCGAGCGGCCCCCGGTCCCCGTCCACGTCCGCGTGAACGCCCTCGACTCCCCGTGGGGCGGCGCCGACCTCACGGCCCTCGCCGGCCTGCGGGGCCTCGCGGGGCTCCGGCTGCCGAAGATCAGCGCCCCGGAACAGATCACCGCGGTCGCCGACCGCACCGGCGGGGTCGGCCTGCACGCACTGCTCGAATCGGCGCTGGGCGTGGAGCGGGCGTACGAGATCGCCCGCGCGCACCCGGCCCTGCACGGCCTGTCCCTCGGCGAGGCGGACCTGCGGGCCGACCTGGGCGTGAGCGCCGAGGCGGGACTGGACTGGCCGCGCTCCCGGGTGGTGGTCGCGGCCCGCGCGGCGGGGCTGGCGCCCCCTGCCCAGTCGGTGTTCCCGGACATCCGGGACCTGGAGGCGCTGGCCGCCTCGTGCGCACGGGGCCGGGCCCTCGGCTTCCTGGGCCGGGCGGCGATCCATCCGCGGCAGCTGCCGGTGATCGAGCAGGCGTATCTCCCGGGCCCGGAGGAGGTCACGGCCGCGGAGGAGATCGTGACGGCGGCCCGTGCCACTCCCGGCGCCCAGGCCCTCCCGGACGGCCGCTTCATCGACCCCGCGGTCGTCGCCGCCGCCCACCGAACCCTTGCCCTCGCCGGGCGCCCCCGCTAGCCGCCGTACCGCCATGAGCACCGCTGCCCTGCGGGGCTGAGTCCCCTACCCGCCCTTCCACCGTTCCCTGGGGCTCCGCCCCAGACCCCGCGCCTCAAACGCCGGCGGGGCTGGATTTTTCAGCCCGTCCGGCGTTTGAGGACCGGGTCCGGGCAGAGCCCGGGGAACGGTGGAAGGGCGTGTAGGGGACACGCACCGCGCAGCGGCAGACACCCGGCCCGGGTACGCGGAAGGGGCGCCGCACGTTGTGCGACGCCCCTTCCGGACCGTACGGGTCAGCTCTTCCCGGCCTCCGGGGCCGGCGCCGCCTCGACCGCGGGCGGCGCTTCCTTCGTCAGCAGGGCCGCCTTCGGCTTGGCCTCGCCGACGGCGGCAGCGGTGCCCGAGGCCTTGCCCTCGGACTCGTCGCCGCTCTCCCCGTCGGCATCCGCACCGGAGGTGTCCGGTTCGACGATCTCCTCCCGCCCCGGCCGCAGCTTCGCCGACAGCACCAGGTACACCACCGCCGCCGCGAAGACCACGATCGAGGTCCACACGTTCAACCGCAGGCCCAGCACGTGGTGCGCCTCGTCGACGCGCATGTACTCGATCCACACCCGCCCCGAGCAGTACGCGGCGACGTACAGCGCGAACGCCCGCCCGTGTCCGAGCGTGAACCGCCGGTCGGCCCAGATGACCAGCAGCGCGACGCCGACGCACCACAGCGACTCGTACAGGAAGGTCGGGTGGTAGGTGCCGGCGACCCGGTTCGGGCCCTCGCTGATCTCCAGCGCCCACGGCACGTCGGTGGCGCGGCCGTACAGCTCCTGGTTGAACCAGTTGCCCCAGCGTCCGCAGGCCTGGGCCAGTGCGATGCCGGGGGCAAGGGCGTCGGCCCAGGCCGGCAGCGGGATGCCGCGCAGCCGGCAGCCGATCCAGGCCCCGACCGCGCCGAGCGCGATCGCACCCCAGATGCCGAGGCCGCCTTCCCAGATCTTGAAGGCGTCGACCCAGTTGCGGCCCTCGCCGAAGTAGAGCTGGTAGTCGGTGACCACGTGGTAGAGGCGACCGCCGACAAGGCCGAACGGCACCGCCCACACGGCGATGTCCGCGACCGTGCCCGGCTTGCCGCCGCGCGCGACCCACCGCTTGTTGCCGAGCCAGACGGCGACGAAGACGCCGATGATGATGCAGAACGCGTAGCCGCGCAGCGGGATCGGTCCGAGATGGATCACGCCGGTCGACGGGCTGGGGATGTAAGCAATGTCCATGGCAGTCATGACGCTACCCTGCCGGGCGGTACGGACCGCAACCCGCCCGGCAAGCCGAAACCAAATCCTCACATGGCCCGGTGGGTGACTCAGTCCTCTTCTGCCCCGGTTCCGGTGCCCGTGCCCGTGCCCGTGCCGGACCCCTTGGCCGTCGCTCCGGCCGTCGGCGACCCCGTCTTCGAGGGGCTCTTCGCCTTGGCCCCGGCGGACGGGGAGGGCGAGGAGGAGCCGGAGGCCGAGGCCGAGGCCGACGGGGAGGCCTTGGCCGCGCCGCTGCCGGAGCCCGCGGCCGTGCCCTCCACCTGCTCCTTCAGCTTCTGCGGGGTGATCGGGTTGGCCTGGTCGGAGAAGATGTCCTTGCCGTCGAGCAGCACGGTCGGGGTGCCCCGGAACTTTCCGGCGCGGAAGGCCTCGTGCGATTTGGCCACCCAGCTGTTGTGGGTGCCGTTCTCGACGCACGCGCGGAACTCGGGCGTGTCCAGCCCGTCGACCTTGCCCGCCAGTTCCAGCAGCTTGGCGTTCTTGGCGTAGGCGTCGTCGACCTCCTGCGGCTGGTTCTGGAAGAGGACGTCGTGGTATTCCGCGAACTTCCCGGCGTCCTGCGCGCAGGCCGCCGCGTTCGCGGCGTGCAACGAGCCGGTGCCGCGCATGTTCCCGTCGATGAGGGTGACCAGGTGGTACTCGACGTTCAGCAGGCCCTTGGCCTCCAGTTCGTGGATGGTGGCGCGGTAGTTGTCCTCGAAGGCCTTGCAGGCGGGGCAGCGGAAGTCCTCCCACACGGTCAACGTGTGCTTGGCCCCGTCCTTGCCCGTCCGGATCGCGAGCGCGTCCTTGCCCGTGGCCCCGGAGGGGCCGACCACCGGGCCCGCCTTGGAGGCCTTGTCGCCCTTGCCGCTGTTGGCCGCGATCACGCCGACGACGGTCGCCAGGCCGAGCACGCCGACCACCGCCGCCGCCACGACGAGGGTCCGCCGGCGCTTGTCCCGGGTCTTCTGCCGCTCGCGCTCCATCTGGAGTCGCTCCCGGGCCGATCGTTTCGTCGCATCGCGGTTCGCACCGTCGTTCTTCTCGCTCACGTTCGGCCAAACGAAGCGGGGAGGCACTCGCGTGCCTCCCCGCCCTCACTTCCACCCGATCGGACTACAGAACCCGATCGGGCGTGCCCTTTCGCCGATCGAACCCGCGCGTCAGTTCCTGCGTACGCCCGCCGCGAGTTCGCCCGCCAGCGCCCGTACGGCGGCCAGCCCCGCCGCCTCGTCCGGTGCGTCCAGCAGCAGCTTCACGAAGGCCGAGCCGACGATCACGCCGTCGGCGAAGCCGGCGACCTCCTTGGCCTGGACGGCGTTGGAGACGCCGAGGCCCACGCAGACAGGGAGCTCGGTCGTGGCTCGGGTGCGCCGGACGAGGTCCTGGGCCTGGTTGCCGACGGACTCGCGGGTGCCGGTGACTCCCATGAGGGAGGCGGCGTAGACGAAGCCGGAGCCGGCCGCCGTGATGGTGGCGAGGCGCGCGTCCTTGCTGCTGGGGGCCACGACGAAGACGGTCGCCAGACCGTGCTTCTCCGCGTGCTCGCGCCACAGCGCGGACTCCTGGACCGGCAGGTCGGGCAGGATGCAGCCGGCGCCGCCCGCCTCGGCGAGCTCCGCGGTGAACCGCTCGACGCCGTAGCGGTCGATGGGGTTCCAGTACGTCATCACGAGGATCGGGGCCCCGGTCGCCTCGTGGGCCTCGCGCACGGTGCGCAGCACGTCGGCGATCTTGACTCCGCCGCGCAGGGCGATGTCGTCGGCGGTCTGGATGATCGCGCCGTCCAGGACCGGGTCGCTGTGCGGGAGGCCGATCTCGACGACGTCGGCGCCGCCCGCGATGACGGCCTTGACCGCTTCGATGGCGCCGTCGACGGTCGGGAAGCCGGCCGGGAGGTAGGCGACGAGCGCGGCGCGGTCCTCGGACTTGGCCTTGGCGAGCGTGTCGCTCAGCAGCTGGATCTTGCCGTTGCTCACTTCGACTCCCCCTCGGCGTTGTCGCCGTCGTACAGCCCGAAGTAGCGGGCTGCCGTGTCCATGTCCTTGTCACCGCGGCCGGACAGGTTGACGACCAGCAGGCCGTCCTTGCCCAGTTCCTTGCCGAGGTCCAGCGCACCGGCGAGGGCGTGGGCCGACTCGATGGCCGGGATGATGCCCTCGGTGCGGGAGAGCAGGCGCAGGGCCTGCATGGCCGCGTCGTCGGTGACGGCGCGGTACTCGCCGCGGCCGGAGTCCTTGAGGTAGGAGTGCTCCGGGCCGATGCCGGGGTAGTCCAGGCCGGCCGAGATGGAGTACGGCTCGGTGATCTGGCCCTCCTCGTCCTGGAGGACGTAGGAGCGGGAGCCGTGCAGGATGCCGGGCTCGCCCGCGGTCAGCGTGGCCGCGTGCTCGCCGGTCTCGACGCCGTGTCCGGCGGGCTCGAAGCCGACCAGGCGGACGTCGGCGTCCGGGATGAAGGCGTGGAACAGGCCGATGGCGTTGGATCCGCCGCCGACGCAGGCCGCGACGGCGTCGGGCAGCCGACCGGCGCGCTCCAGGATCTGGCGGCGGGCCTCGACGCCGATGACGCGGTGGAAGTCGCGGACCATGGCCGGGAAGGGGTGCGGGCCGGCGACCGTGCCGAAGAGGTAGTGGGTCTGGTCCACGTTGGCGACCCAGTCGCGGAACGCCTCGTTGATGGCGTCCTTGAGGGTGCGGGAGCCGGACTTCACCGCGATGACCTCGGCGCCCAGCATGCGCATGCGGGCCACGTTGAGGGCCTGGCGCTGGGTGTCGATCTCGCCCATGTAGATGGTGCAGTCGAGGCCGAAGAGGGCGCAGGCGGTGGCGGTGGCCACGCCGTGCTGGCCGGCTCCGGTCTCGGCGATGACGCGGGTCTTGCCCATGCGCTTGGTGAGCAGCGCCTGGCCCAGCACGTTGTTGATCTTGTGCGAGCCGGTGTGGTTGAGGTCCTCGCGCTTGAGGAAGATCCGTGCGCCGCCCGCGTGCTCGGCGAACCGGGGCACCTCGGTGAGGGCGCTGGGCCGGCCGGTGTAGTTGACCATCAGGTCGTTCAACTCGGCGGCGAAGGCGGGGTCGCCCTTGGCCTTGTCGTACTCGACTGCGACCTCGTCCACGGCGGCGACGAGCGCCTCCGGGATGAACTTGCCTCCGAAGTCACCGAAGTAGCCTTCGGCGTTCGGAACGTGACCCTCCGGGTCCGGAATGAAGTATTGGCTGGACATGCCGGTGCTCCTACGGAATGCGACGAGTGGGTTCACCGTATTGCGCCGCCCGCCCACGACACTGGTGCCCTACTGAAGGGGCGCTGGTGTGTCGGGACGAGGAGACCGCGCGCGGGGCCGGTCGGCCCGGGGCGCAGGCCGCACGAGGGTGTGGCGCGGCGCGGTACGTCTGGCGTACCGGGCCGCTGCGGCCCTCGTTACGGCGCGTCTCCGGGACGCCATCGCATGCCGTTGACCTGACCGGGCTCGGAGCCGATCACGTACCGGACCCGCCGCCCGTGCACCCGCCGGGCCGGGGCGCGGCAGCCGCGGGGGCGGCAGCCGCGCGCCAGGGGCGCGTGCGTCGTCGGCACGCCGACCGGGCCGCGGCGGGATGCCTGCGGCGCGGTCTGCGTGGTGACGACGGGCGGGTTGTGGGTCATGGGGACGGGTCAGCTCCGCCCGTGGCGCAGGGCGGGGTGGGCGCCGGCGGCGACGAGGTCGGCCACGGCCGCCTTCGGGTCGCGGCCGGTGACCAGGGACTCCCCGACGAGGACGGCGTCGGCGCCCTCGTTCGCGTAGGCGATGAGGTCGTGCGGACCGCGGATGCCGGATTCGGCGATCTTGACGATGTGGTCCGGGATCTCGGGGGCGACGCGCTCGAAGGTGGAGCGGTCGACCTTGAGGTCCTTGAGGTTGCGGGCGTTGACGCCGATGATCTTGGCGCCCGCGGCGACCGCGCGCTCGACCTCCTCCTCGTCGTGGACCTCGACGAGCGGGGTGAGGCCGATGGACTCGGCCCGCTCGATGAGGGAGACGAGCGCCTCCTGCTCCAGGGCCGCGACGATCAGCAGCGCGAGGTCGGCGCCGTAGGCGCGGGCCTCCCAGAGCTGGTACGCCGTGACGATGAAGTCCTTGCGCAGGATCGGGATGTCCACGCGGGCGCGGACGGCCTCCAGGTCGGCCAGCGAGCCGCCGAACCGGCGCTGCTCGGTGAGGACGGAGATGACCGCCGCACCGCCCGCCTCGTAGTCGGCGGCGAGCCCGGCCGGATCGGCGATCGCGGCCAGCGCGCCCTTGGACGGGCTGGAACGCTTGACCTCGCAGATCACCTTGACGCTGTCGCCGCGGAGGGCGGCGACGCCGTCCTTGGCCTGGGGCGCCTTGGCGGCACGCTCCTTGAGCTCGTCGAGGCTCACGCGGGCCTGCCGTTCGGCAAGGTCTTCGCGGACCCCTTCGATGATCTCGTCGAGCACACTCACGCGAGCGGCCCCCTTCCGGGTCGATGACGGTCGGCCGCCTTGCAGACACGTACCACTGCGAGGTCGGCAATCAAATGGTATCCGCAGGTGGCGTCGCACTCCGCACGCGGTTGACGCCGTCCCAGTAACTGGACATTCGGAACGGGGGCTTCATCCCGGCTCCGTACGGGCCTCAGGGGGCCAGCGCGGAGCCGAAGGAAAGATTTCGGACGACGGCGAAGACCAGGGCCACCAGCCCCACCCCCCACCAGTGCAGCGGCTTCAGGACGATCCGCGGGACGGGTCCGCCGCGGTAGGCGCGAACCAGCCACACGGCCGTGAATCCCGCGAAGACGAAGTAGCCGATGACGGCCAGGGCATTTGCCCCGAATGCTGTCATCAGATCGCCGTGGGCGAACGCGTGTGCACTCCGCAGACCGCCACAACCGGGGCACAGGATTCCGGTCAGCCGGAACAGCGGACAGACCGGGTAGTGTCCGGGCTCGTTGGGGTCCACGGCGCCCACGTACGCGAAAGCCGCGACGGCCCCGGCCAGGGTGACCGCCGGAACGGCGAGCCGCCGGGCCCTGGAGACCTCGGGGGTCCGAGGGGCCGGCGGGACGGGTGGGAACGGCGGCGGTACGGCTTCGGGAGTGCGGGAGACGTCCACCCGCCGATTCTCTCCGATCTTCGCGCGAGCCGCAGCACGGCAAAGGCGCGGCACGCAAGGCACGGCAAGACGCGGCAGGGCGAAGGCGCGGCAGGGCGAAGGCGCGGCAGGGCGAAGGCGCGGCAACGCAAAAGGCGCAGCCCGACGGGCCGCGCCTTTCGGTCACCCGGTACCGGTCAGACCTTGGCGGGGACCTTGGCGGCGGCGATCACATCGGCGAGGTCCTTGTGGGCGGCCTTCGGCGCACCCATGCCCGCGGCCTTCATCGCCATGCCGACGACACCACCGATCGCGACGACGACGATGCCGGCCCAGAAGCCCAGCGGGTTCGCGAGCACCATGAAGGCACCGGAGATGCAGAAACCGATGAAGGCGATGATGACACCGGTCCAGGCGGCCGGGGTGTGTCCGTGGCTAGTGCCCGCCATGAGTTGCTCCTCGTTGCTCTGACGCGATGCTGTGTCGGTGGAAAGCGCGTCCGTGTAGAACGCTGCGTGACCATTGTCCCGCACCCGGCCGGGGCCGCGCTCACGGGGGTGGGGTCGAAGGACCGGTCAGCGCCCCTGGTCGGAGGTCGGATCCTCGCCCCGGTCCAGAGCCTTCCACAGATCCTCGGGCCGGTCCGGATCCACCACGGCGGCCTTGCGGGCACGCGGACTGCCGTCACGCTCGTAGCGGCCGCCCATCGCGGGCCAGTTCCGCCCGAAGCGCAGGGCCAGCAGGCCCGCGATCAGGATCAGGGCCGCCCCGGCGGCCGTGACGTACGGCCAGGCCGTATGGGTCAGTCCCGCCGCCTTCGCCGCGGTGTCCGCGGTGGTCTTGGCGGCCGCCGCGTCGAGGGCGCTGCGGCCGTCGGCGGCGAGGACGGCCGACAGTGCCGCGCCGAGGCCGCTGAGCGCCAGCAGCGCCGAGACGAGCAGCCGGCTCCTGCCGCGCACCGCGAAGACGGCGACGAGGGCGGCGAGCCCGACGATGGCCAGGGCCGCGGGCAGCCCGGTGACGGTCTGCCCGTCGGCGGTCAGCCGGAGCGAGTCACCGGCGAAGGCGGTGGTGCCCCGGGCCCAGACCCGGCCGGAGGCGAGCAGGACGACGGTGGCGCCGAGCGTGCCGAGCAGCAGCGCGACGGCCACGCTGCGGCGGCTGCGGCGGCTGTCGGGAGCCTCGGACCGGGGCTCGTGCGCCTGGTCGTGGCTGGGGCCGGCGCCCGGGTCGTGCTCCGGGTCGGGGGCGGCGTCGGTTCGGGGCGGGGGTACGGCACTCACGTACCCCACTATCCCCTACGGCCTCAGGCCCCGTGGAGGCGGTTCGCCGCTCCGACCGCGCGCAGCACCGCGGCCGCCTTGTTGCGGCACTCGTTGTCCTCCAGCTCGGGCACCGAGTCGGCGACGACCCCGGCGCCGGCCTGGACGTACGCCGTGCCGTCGCGCAGCAGCGCGGTGCGGATCGCGATGGCCGTGTCGGAGTCCCCGGCGAAGTCCAGGTAGCCCACGCAGCCGCCGTACAGACCGCGCCGGGAGGGCTCCAGCTCCTCGATGATCTGCATGGCGCGCGGCTTGGGCGCACCGGAGAGGGTGCCGGCCGGGAAGCAGGCGGTGAGCACGTCGAAGGCGGTCTTGCCCTCGGCGACCCGACCGGTGACGGTGGACACGATGTGCATGACGTGCGAGTACCGCTCGATCGACATGAAGTCGACGACCTCCACCGAGCCCGGCTCGCAGACCCGGCCCAGGTCGTTGCGGCCCAGGTCGACGAGCATCAGGTGCTCGGCGCGCTCCTTGGGGTCGGCGAGCAGCTCCTCCGCGAGGTCGTTGTCCTCCTGCGGGGTTGCGCCGCGGTGCCGGGTGCCGGCGATGGGGTGGACCATGGCCCGCCCGTCCTCGACCTTGACCAGCGCCTCGGGGCTGGAGCCGACCACGTCGAAGCCGTTCTCGAAGCGGAAGAGGTACATGTACGGGGACGGGTTGGTGGCCCGCAGCACCCGGTACACGTCCAGCGCGGAGGCCTCGCAAGGGGTCTCGAACCGCTGGGAGGGCACCACCTGGAAGGCCTCGCCGGCCCGGATCCGCTCCTTGATGTCCTCGACCGCGACCTGGTACTTCTCGCCGCCCCACAGCGCGGAGAACTCCGGCAGCTCGGAGGCGGGCAGCGGGGACGGGGTGTAGGGCGCGGGCCGCGCGAGGTCGGCCTCCATGGCGTCGAGGCGGGCGACGGCGTCCGCGTAGGCCTCGTCCACGCCGGTGTCGAGGTCGTTGTGGTTGATGGCGTTGGCGATGAGCAGGACGGTGCCGTCCCAGTGGTCGAGCACCGCCAGGTCCGAGGTGAGCAGCATCGTCAGCTCGGGCAACCGGAGGTCGTCGGCGGTGTGGTCGCCGATGCGTTCCAGGCGGCGCACGATGTCGTAACCGAGGTAGCCGACCATCCCGCCGGTGAAGGGCGGCATTCCGCCCGCGAGGTCGCGGGGGGTGTGCAGGGCCTCGACGGTGGCGCGCAGGGCGTCGAGCGGGTCGCCGGAGGTCGGCACGCCGACGGGCGGGGTGCCGATCCAGTGCGCCTGGCCGTCCCGGACGGTCAGTGTGGCGTCGCTGCGCACGCCGACGAAGGAGTACCGCGACCAGGAGCGGCCGTTCTCGGCGGACTCCAGGAGGAAGGTGCCGGGGCGTTCCGCGGCCAGCTTCCGGTACAGCCCGACCGGGGTGTCCCCGTCGGCCAGCAGCCTGCGGCTCACGGGAATGACGCGGCGGTCGGCCGCGAGCTTGCGGAAGGTGTCGAGATCCATGGCGTGGGACCCTATCCGGCTATTCGGCCAGCGGAAGGACATCGGCGTCGAAGCAGGTGCGG
Organism: Streptomyces sp. NPDC002467; assembly: GCF_042889825.1. NCBI lineage: Bacteria > Bacillati > Actinomycetota > Actinomycetes > Kitasatosporales > Streptomycetaceae > Streptomyces > Streptomyces sp. NPDC002467. The sequence goes on from NZ_JBIARJ010000010.1 coordinate 141,052, forward strand.
GCCCCGGTGTGACAGGCGGCTCCGACCTGGTCGACCTTGACGAGCACGGTGTCCGCGTCGCAGTCGAGGGCGACCGACTTCACGTGCTGGAAGTGGCCGGAAGTATCCCCCTTCACCCAGTACTCCTGCCGGCTGCGGGACCAGTACGTGCAGCGCCCGGTGGTCAGGGTGCGGTGCAGCGCCTCGTCGTCCATCCAGCCGAGCATGAGCACCTCTCCGGTGTCGTACTGCTGGGCGATGGCCGGAACCAGGCCGTCGGCGGAGCGCTTGAGGCGCGCGGCGATGGCGGGATCGAGGGAGGACGTACTCATGCGTGCCATTGTGCCGCGAGATGGGACGGGAAATGGATCTCTGTCCGACTGATGGGCAGGCATGGGGCGAGTTCCGGCCGTAGGCTGGCCCGCATGTCTACCCATGCGAAGCGCGAACGTCTGCTGCTGGCCGACCTGTTGGAAGCCGCCGGGCCGGAGGCGCCGACGCTGTGCGACGGCTGGACCTGCCGGGAGCTGGCGGCGCACGTGGTGGTCCGCGAGCGGCGTCCGGACGCGGCGGGCGGTCTGGTGCTGAAGGTGCTGCGGGACCGGCTGGACAGGGCGATGGCGGAGTACGCGGCCAAGCCGTACGAGGAGCTCGTGCAGCTGATCCGGACGGGTCCGCCGAAGCTGTCGCCGTACGCGCTGAAGCAGATCGACGAGGCGGCGAACGCGGTGGAGTTCTACGTCCACTCGGAGGACGTGCGGCGGGCCCAGCCGGACTGGTCCCCGCGCGAGCTGGACCCGGTGTTCACGGACGCGCTCTGGTCCCGTCTGGAGAAGCTGGCCCGCCTGACGGGCCGCCGCTCCCCGGTGGGCCTGGTCCTGCGCCGCCCCGACGGCCGCACGGCGGTGGCCCGCAAGGGCGTCCCGGTGGTGACGGTGACGGGCGAGCCGGGCGAGCTGACGCTGTTCTGCTTCGGCCGCCAGGCCGCCGCCGCGGTGACCCTGGACGGCGACAAGGAAGCGGTCGCCAAGCTGACGACGGCGCAGCTGGGCATCTGATCCCTGACGCGCCCCTTGCACGGCTCGGCCTGGCGGCCTCCCCGGCTGCGGGCCGCTGCGCCGGACTCCGTCCGGCGACCGGTCCCCTTCGGCCCGAAAGCGCCTTGTCCGGCCGGATCGCGGCGTGCTTAATGAAGCCCCGCTCCGTCCACGGTCGACAGCGCTCGGGGGGAAACCATGTCCACTCCGGTCCCACCGCCACCGATACCGCCCCAGGCACCGCCCGCGCCACCGCTTCCGCCCGTGCTCCCCGGCTCCGGGGTGGAGCTGCGGGTCAGCAGGCGGCTGCTGTGGGTGGACGGCGCCGCCTATCCGCTGCACAACATCGCCCGGGTGCACACGTTCGAGACCAGACCCGACCGCTGGAAGGCCTTCGTCCAGTTCCTGAAGGGGGTCGGCTTCACGGCGGTGGGCCTGGTGGTGCTCATGCTCGTGGACAACGACACCAAGGTGTTCAGCGGCTCGGACTACGGCTCGCACGACGGCACGCCCGGGCTGGTGACCTTCGCCGTCCTGGTGGTGATCGCCCTCGTCGTCGTGCTGCTGAGCAAGATCTTCGCGTCGCCCCAGCACGTCCTGGCCGTGGAGACCTCGGGTCCATCCGCCCTGGTGACGCTGCCCGACAAGGAACGGCTCCGGCAGCTGGTCGGGCAGATCGTGCACGCCATCGAGAACCCGACGGCCGAGTTCGCCGTCATGGTCCAGCGCGTCGGCGACACGGTGAACATCTTCGGCGGCACGGGACACACGGGAGTCAAGAAGTCATGACCGAGGGCAACCACTACGGCGACGTCGTCAACATCCACGGCGGGACCCACATCACCGGCATCGTGAAGAACCAGTCGCCGACCATCGCCCCGCAGCTGCCCACCGCCGAGCGGGAGGCCATCGCCGAGCTGGTCCGGCTGCTCGACGGGCTGCGCGACCGGATCCCTCCGGGCGACGTGCGGACGGTCGACGACTCCCTGCGGGCGATCGGCTCCGCGGACCGCACCCCGCAGGAGCGCCGCGGCGCCCTGATGGCCGTGGCCGGGGTCGCCTCGCTGATCGGTACCGCCGCCGTGCCCGTCAGGGACGCGGTGAACGCGATCCTGGCCCTGTTGGGCGGCTGAGGCGGAGAGCGAAACGCAGGCGGGCCCGCCCGGAAACCGGGCGGGCCCGCACCGCGTCGTCAGCGGACCGGGTGACCGGCGTCGCGCAGGGCGCCCTTGACCTCGGAGATCCGCAGGTCACCGAAGTGGAACACCGACGCCGCCAGCACGGCATCGGCACCGGCGGTGATCGCCGGCGCGAAGTGTTCGAGCCTGCCGGCGCCGCCGGAGGCGATCACCGGGACCGTGACGTGCTTGCGCACGGCCTCGATCATCTCCGTGTCGTAGCCGTCCTTCGTGCCGTCCGCGTCCATCGAGTTGAGGAGGATCTCCCCGGCGCCCAGTTCGGCGGCCCGGTGGGCCCACTCGACGGCGTCGATGCCGGTGCCCTTGCGGCCGCCGTGGGTGGTGACCTCGAAGGAGCCGCCGGCGGTGCGGCGCGCGTCCACGGACAGGACGAGGACCTGCCGGCCGAAGCGCTCCGCGATCTCCTGGATGAGCTCGGGGCGGGCGATGGCGGCGGTGTTGACGCCCACCTTGTCCGCTCCGGCGCGCAGCAGCTTGTCCACGTCGTCCGCGGTGCGGACGCCGCCGCCCACGGTCAGCGGGATGAAGACCTGCTCGGCGGTGCGCCGGACCACGTCGTACGTGGTCTCGCGGTTGCCGGAGGACGCGGTGATGTCGAGGAAGGTCAGCTCGTCGGCGCCCTCGGCGTCGTACAGCTTGGCCATCTCCACGGGGTCGCCCGCGTCGCGCAGGTTCTGGAAGTTGACGCCCTTGACGACCCGGCCGTTGTCGACGTCCAGGCAGGGGATCACTCGTACGGCGAGGGTCATGCCGCGTCTCCCTTGTAGGCCTCGACCTCGACCTCGACGACCATCGCGGGGTCGACGAAGCCGGACACGATGAGCATCGTGGCGGCCGGACGGACGGTGTCGAAGAGGGTCTTGTGGGCGCGGCCCACCTCGTCGACGTCCCGGGCGTGCGTCAGGTACATGCGGGTGCGGACGACGTCCTCGGGTCCGAGACCGGCCTCGGCCAGCGCCTTGAAGGCGACCTCGAAGGCCTTGACGGCCTGGTCGTACGGGCCGCCCGCGTCGGCGGCGGTGCAGCCGGAGACGAGCACGAGGCCGTTGGGGAGCTGGACCGCGCGGGAGTAGGCGATCACGTCCTCGTAGGGGCCGCCGGAGGAGATCCGGCGTACGGCGGAGGCGTTGCTCATGCCGAGACCACCTCCAGCGCCTCTTCCAGGGTGAAGGCCTTCGCGTACAGGGCCTTGCCGACGATGGCGCCCTCGACGCCCAGCGGCACCAGCGAGGACAGGTCCCGCAGGTCGTCGAGGGAGGAGATGCCCCCGGAGGCGACGACGGGCCGGTCGGTGGCGGCGCAGACGTTCTTCAGCAGCTCCAGGTTGGGGCCGGTGAGGGTGCCGTCCTTGCCGATGTCGGTGACCACGTAGCGGGCGCAGCCCTCGGAGTCCAGGCGGGCGAGGGTCTCGTAGAGGTCGCCGCCCTCGCTGGTCCAGCCGCGGCCCTTGAGGGTGGTGCCGCGGACGTCCAGGCCGATGGCGATCTTGTCGCCGTGCTCGGCGATGGCCTTGGCGGCCCACTCGGGGGTCTCCAGGGCGGCGGTGCCGAGGTTGACGCGGGTGCAGCCGGTGGCGAGGGCCGCCGCGAGCGAGGCGTCGTCGCGGATGCCGCCGGACAGCTCGACCTTGATGTCCATGGCGCGGGTGATCTCCGCGACCAGGGCGCGGTTGTCGCCGGTGCCGAAGGCGGCGTCCAGGTCGACCAGGTGCAGCCATTCGGCGCCGGAACGCTGCCAGGCGAGGGCCGCCTCCAGCGGGGAGCCGTAGGAGGTCTCGCTGCCGGACACGCCGTGCACGAGGCGGACGGCCTGGCCGTCGCGGACGTCGACCGCGGGCAGGAGTTCCAGGGTCTTCGGCGTAGCGGTCATCACAGGGTCTCGATCCAGTTGGTGAGGAGCTGGGCTCCGGCGTCTCCGGACTTCTCGGGGTGGAACTGGGTGGCCCACAGGGCCCCGTTCTCCACCGCCGCGACGAACCGCTCGCCGTGGGTGGCCCAGGTGACCTTGGGGGCGCGGATCAGCGGGTTGGTGACTTCCAGGGTCCAGTCGTGCGCCGCGTAGGAGTGCACGAAGTAGAACCGGGCGTCGGCGTCCAGGCCGGCGAACAGCCGGCTGTCCTGCGGTGCCTCGACGGTGTTCCAGCCCATGTGGGGGACGACGGGGGCCTTGAGCGGGCCGACCGTGCCGGGCCACTCGTCGAGGCCCTCGGTCTCGACGCCGTGCTCGATGCCGCGCTCGAAGAGGATCTGCATGCCGACGCAGATGCCCATGACGGGACGGCCGCCGGAGAGCCGGCGGCCGATGATCCAGTCGCCGCGTACGTCCTTCAGTCCCTGCATGCAGGCGGAGAAGGCGCCGACGCCCGGGACGAGGAGTCCGTCGGCGTCCATGGCCTTGTCGTAGTCGCGGGTGATCTCGACGTTCGCGCCGACGCGCGCGAGGGCGCGCTCGGCGGAGCGGACGTTGCCGAAGCCGTAGTCGAAGACGACGACGTTCTTGGTGGCTGCGCTCATTCCCAGATCCCTTGGATTCGCAGGACTCCGGCGGCCAGGCACATCGCGGAGCCGATGGCGAGCAGCACGACGACCGACTTGGGCATCTGCTGCTTCTGGAAGGAGTAGACGCCGCCGGCCAGGAAGAGGCCGACGACGATCAGGATGGTGTTGAGCCCGTTCACGCTAGAGGGCACCCTTCGTGGACGGGAGGATGCCGGCGGCACGCGGGTCGAACTCGGCGGCGTAGCGCAGGGCGCGCGCCAGCGCCTTGAACTGGCACTCCACGATGTGGTGGGCGTTGCGGCCGTACGGGACGTGGACGTGCAGGGCGATCTGGGCCTGCGCGACGAAGGACTCCAGGATGTGCCGGGTCATCGTGGTGTCGTACTCGCCGATCATCGGCGCCATCTTCTCGGGCTCGGTGTGCACGAGGTAGGGGCGGCCCGACAGGTCGACGGTGACCTGGGCGAGGGACTCGTCCAGCGGCACGGTGCAGTTGCCGAAGCGGTAGATGCCGACCTTGTCGCCGAGGGCCTGCTTGAAGGCGGCGCCGAGCGCGAGCGCGGTGTCCTCGATGGTGTGGTGGCTGTCGATGTGCAGGTCGCCGTCCGTCTTGACCGTGAGGTCGAAGAGGCCGTGGCGGCCGAGCTGGTCGAGCATGTGGTCGTAGAAGCCCACGCCCGTCGAGACGTCGACCTTGCCGGTGCCGTCGAGGTTTATCTCGACGAGGACCGAGGTCTCCTTCGTGGTCCGTTCGACCCGTCCGATGCGGCTCATGCGTGCTGCTCCTTCTTCAGTGCGCGAACCGCTTCCAGGAACGCGTCGTTCTCGGCCGGGGTGCCGGCGGTGACCCGCAGCCACCCCGGTACTCCGTTGTCCCGGACCAGGACGCCCTGGTCGAGGATCTTCTGCCATGCGGTGTGGGAGTCCTCGAACCTGCCGAACTGGATGAAGTTCGCGTCGGACTCGGTGACCTCGTAGCCGATGGCCCGCAGCTCGACGACGAGGCGGTCGCGTTCGGCCTTGAGCTGCTCGACGTACCCGAGCAGGGTGTCGGTGTGCTCCAGGGCGGCCAGCGCGGTGGCCTGGGTGACGGCCGACAGGTGGTACGGCAGGCGCACCAGCTGGACGGCGTCGACCACGGCGGGGTGCGCGGCCAGGTAGCCCAGGCGCAGTCCGGCGGCGCCGAAGGCCTTGGACATGGTCCGGGAGATCACCAGGTTCGGGCGGCCCTCGATGAGCGGCAGCAGCGAGTCCCGGTGGCTGAACTCCACGTAGGCCTCGTCGACGATCACCACGGAGGGCTTGGCGGCCTGCGCGGCCTCGTAGATCGCGAGGACGGTCTCCGCCTCTACGGCGGTGCCCGTGGGGTTGTTCGGCGAGGCGATGAAGACGACGTCGGGGGCGTTCTCTGCGATCGCCTGCTCCGCCGCCTCCAGGTCGATGGTGAAGTCCTCGCGGCGCGGGCCGGAGATCCAGCCGGTGCCGGTGCCGCGGGCGATCAGGGCGTGCATCGAGTACGAGGGCTCGAAGCCGATCGCGGTGCGGCCGGGGCCGCCGAAGGTCTGGAGCAGCTGCTGGAGGATCTCGTTGGATCCGTTGGCGGCCCAGACGTTCTCGCGGGCGACGTGGTGCTTGCCCGTGCGGGTGAGGTAGGCGGCCAGCTCGGTGCGCAGCTCGACCGCGTCCCGGTCGGGGTAGCGGTTGAGGGTGCGGGCGGCGTCGGACACGCGCTCGGCGATGCGCCGTACGAGCTCGTCGGGCAGCTCGTACGGGTTCTCGTTGGTGTTGAGCTGGACGGGCACGTCGAGCTGCGGGGCGCCGTAGGGGGTCTTGCCGCGGAGCTCTTCGCGGATGGGCAGTTCGTCCCAAGGGGACATGGAGGAGTTGCCGGTCACGCCTGGGGAACCTTCCATCCGAACCGCGCCTTGAGGGCCGCGCCGTGCGCGGGCAGGTCCTCGGCCTCGGCGAGGGTGACCACGTGGTGGGTGACCTCGGCGAGGGCGTCGCGCGTGTAGTCGACGATGTGGATGCCGCGCAGGAAGGACTGCACGGACAGGCCGGAGGAGTGGCAGGCGCATCCGCCGGTGGGCAGCACGTGGTTCGACCCGGCGCAGTAGTCGCCGAGGGAGACCGGGGCCCAGGGGCCGACGAAGATCGCGCCGGCGTTGCGGACGCGGGCGGCCCAGGCCGCCGCGTCGGCGGTCTGGATCTCCAGGTGCTCGGCGCCGTAGGCGTCGACGACCTTGAGGCCGTCCTCCAGGTCGCGCACGAGCACGATGGCGGACTGCTTGCCGGCGAGGGCGGGCTTGATCCGGTCCTCGACGTGCTTGGTGGCGGCGACCTGCGGCTCCAGCTCGCGCTCGACGGCGGCCGCGAGCTCCTCGGAGTCGGTGACGAGGACGGCGGCGGCCAGCGGGTCGTGCTCGGCCTGGCTGATCAGGTCGGCGGCGACGTGCACGGGGTCGGCCGTGGAGTCCGCGAGGACCGCGATCTCGGTGGGGCCGGCCTCGGTGTCGATGCCGATCTTCCCGGTGAAGTAGCGCTTGGCGGCGGCGACCCAGATGTTGCCGGGGCCGGTGACCATGTTGGCGGGCGCGCACTCCTCGGTCCCGTACGCGAACATCGCGACGGCCTGGGCCCCGCCGGCCGCGTACACCTCGTCCACGCCGAGCAGCGCGCAGGCGGCGAGGATCGTCGGGTGCGGCAGGCCGCCGAACTCCTTCTGCGGCGGGGACGCGAGCGCGATCGAGCCGACACCCGCCTCCTGGGCCGGTACGACGTTCATGACGACGGAGGACGGGTACACCGAGCGGCCGCCCGGGGCGTACAGCCCCACGCGCTCCACCGGAACCCACTTCTCGGTCACCGTGCCGCCGGGGACCACCTGGGTGGTGTGCTCGGTGCGGCGCTGGTTGCGGTGCACGATCCGGGCGCGCCGGATCGACTCCTCGAGGGCGGCGCGGACGGCCGGGTCGAGCTCGTCGAGAGCGGTCTTGAGGGCCTCTGCGGGCACCCTGACCTGCTCCAGCGTCACCCCGTCGAACTTCTGCGCGTACTCGATCAGCGCCGCCGTGCCACGATGATGGACGTCCTCGCAGATGGGCCGCACCTTCTCCAGGGCAGCTTCTACGTCGAACTCGGCACGGGGCAGCAGATCGCGCAGGGCGCCACCCTCGGGGAGGGCGTCACCGCGCAGGTCGATACGAGAGATCACCCCCCAATTCTCTCAGACCGTCTCGATCCACCGTTCGCCCGTATCACTGGCTGATACACGCCCCGGACGCCACAGGCCCCGATAGCGTTGATCACAGCGGTTTTCGAACCGCACGGGGTACGAGCGGAGGGGGGCCGCCATGACCGAGGCACGCGCGGGCGACGCACCGGCGGATCTTTCCGCCGCCGAGCAGCGCATGTGGGAGGCGTTCCGCACGGGCAGCGTCTGTGATCTGAGCACCCGCGCCGCCGACCGGGACGACCCGCACACCGACCACGTGTGGGGCCCCGAGCGCAGCGTCCGCGCCCGGGTGGTGGCGCTGCTGCTGCTCCACGGGCCGCCGCCGGTGCCGGGCCGGGTGGCCTCGCTGAAGCTGCGCGGGGTGCGGATCGTCGGGCGGCTCGATCTGTCCGGTGGAACGGTCGGCCCGTACGTGGAACTCCAGTCCTGCCGCTTCGACAGCGAGATCCAGCTGTCCGAGGCCCGGTTCGGCACGCTGCGCCTGGTCGACTGCGCGATACCGCGGCTGGAGGCGGCGCGCCTGCACACGGAGGGCGATCTGCACCTGCCGCGCTGCCGGGTCACGCGCGGGATCCGGCTGACGGACGCGCAGATCGGCACGGACCTGCTGATCAGCCAGGCCGTGGTGCAGCGCGACGCCAAGGGGCGGGCGATCGCCGCCGACGGGATGTCGGTCGCGCAGGACTTCCAGGGCGAGCTGCTGGAGACGTACGGGGAGGTGAGCCTGCGCGGCGCGAAGGTCGGCGTGTCGATGAACATGCGCGGCGCCCGGCTGCGCAACCCGAACGGCCGGTACGCGCTGAACGCGCCGCAGTTGACCGTCGAGCGCACCTTGTACCTGACGTCGATCGCCCTGGACTACGCGACCGGCGCGATCTCCTCCACTCCCCCGTACGGGCTGGGGCCGACGCCGGTGCGCGGCCGGCGGGCGCAGCGTTTCGAATGCCGGGGCGGGCTGCGGTTGGACGACGGCCGTTTCGGTGACGCCATCGACTTCTACGGCGCGCGGTTCGTGCTCGCCGCCGATCAGGAGCTGTCGCTGCGCCGGATCCAGACGCCCGAGTTCCGCTTCGTGGGCGAGCGGCCGGAGCGGGGGCGGGTGGTGGTGTCGGGGGCCAAGGTGGTCAAGCTGGTGGACACCTCCACGAGCTGGCCGGGCCCGGGCGGCGTGTCGATCGAGGGCTTCGTCTACGAGAACCTCGCGCCCCGGGGTCATTTCCCGCTCTCGCGCCGGCTGGAGTGGCTGGAGGCGGCGACTCCCGAGTACTCGCCGGAGCCGTACGAGCGGCTGGCGGCCGTGCTGCGGGCCGGCGGCGAGGAAGACGACGCCCGCGAGGTGCTGCTGGCCAAGCAGCGCCGGCGCCGGTCCACGCTGCCGGTGGGACAACGGGCCTGGGGTTACCTCCAGGACTGGACGGTGGTCTACGGCTACCGTCCGGGCCGGGCCGCGCTGTGGATGGCGGTGCTGTGGGCGGCGGGGACGCTGCTGTTCTCGCAGCTCCATCCGCCGCCGATCAAGGAGGACGAACACCCGCAGTGGAACGCCGCCCTGTACGCCCTGGACCTGCTGCTCCCGGTGATCGACCTGGGCCAGCAGGACCAGTGGAAGGTGACGGGGGGCTGGCAGTGGGGGGCCACCGCGCTCATCCTCCTGGGGTGGATCCTCGCCACGACGGTGGCCGCGGGGGCCTCCCGCCTGCTGAGGCGGGGGTGACGGGTCCGGCCCCGCGGCCATTACCCTGTGCCTCGTGACCACCGTTCGCCTGCCACTCTTCCCGCTGAACTCGGTGCTGTTCCCGGGACTCGTCCTCCCGCTGAACGTCTTCGAGGAGCGTTATCGCGCCATGATGCGCGAGTTGCTGAAGGGGAGCTCGGACGAGCCGCGCCGGTTCGCCGTCGTGGCGATCCGGGACGGCCGCGAGGTGGCCCCGACCGCGCCCGGCCTGCCGGACCAGACCGCCGTCCCCGAGCGGGGCCCGGCGGCGGGCTTCGGCGCGGACCCGATCCAGGCCTTCCACCGGGTGGGTTGCATCGCGGACGCGGCGACGATCCGGGAGCGGGAGGACGGCAGCTTCGAGGTCCTGGCGACGGGCACGACCCGCGTACGCCTGCTCTCGGTGGACGCGTCGGGCCCGTTCCTGGTGGCGGAGCTGGAGGAGCTCCCCGAGGACGCCGGGGACGGCGCGGGCGCGCTGGCCGAGGGGGTGCTGCGGGCCTTCCGCAACTACCAGAAGCGGCTGGCGGGCGCCCGCGAGCGGTCCCTGACGGGCGCGGAACTCCCGGACGAGCCGTCGGTGGTCTCCTACCTGGTGGCAGCGGCGGCGGTGCTGGACATCCCGGCGAAGCAGCGCCTGCTCCAGGCCCCTGACACGGCGACCCGCCTCGCGGAGGAGCTGAAGCTCCTGCGCACCGAGACCGCGATGATCCGCCACCTCCCGTCGCTCCCGGCGGTGGACCTGACCCGCTCGCCGACGAGCCCGAACTGACGGCGGACGGATGGCGAAGAAACCGAAGCAGGCGTCGGGCACCCCGGCGATCGTCGCGCTGACGGCGGCCGGGGTGTCCTTCACCACGCACGCGTACGAGCACGACCCGTCGCACCCCTCGTACGGCGAGGAGGCCGCGCAGGCGCTCGGTGTCTCACCGGAGCAGGTCTTCAAGACCCTGGTCGCGGACGTGGACGGGGCGCTGACGGTGGCGGTGGTCCCGGTGTCGGGCTCGCTGGACCTGAAGGCGCTGGCGGCGGCGGTGGGCGGCAAGCGGGCGGCGATGGCCGATCCGGCGCTGGCGGAGCGCACCACGGGCTACGTCCGCGGCGGCATCTCGCCGCTGGGGCAGCGGCGCCGCCTCCCCACGGTCCTGGACGCCTCGGCCTCGGGGCACGCCACGATCTGCGTCTCGGCGGGCCGCCGCGGCCTGGAGGTCGAACTGTCCCCCACGGACCTGGCCACCCTCACCTCGGCCACCCTGGCCCCGGTGGCCCGCCCGTAGCCTGCGGCGCGCCACTGGTACCCGTCTGCGGCGCCGCTGCAGGGGGCCGGCCCCAGACCCCGCTGCTCGAACGCCGGACGGCTGGTTTGCCTCCGGCGGCGCCTCAAACGCCGGCGAGGCTGAGATCGCCCCCGGCGGGGACACATCCAGCACCTCCGGCGTGTGAGAAGCGGGGTCTGGGGCGGAGCCCCAGGGGGCCGCGCAGCGGCACCTTCAGCCTCGCCGGCGTTTGAGGCGCGGGGTCCGGGGCGGCGCCCCGAGGGATGGGCCGGCCCCGTCAGGCGATCGGCGGCTTCGGGTCCGCGTGGACGTGCGGCGGCGGATAGGCGGACCACTCCGGGGACGGGTCCGGGTCCCGGGGGGTCCACAGGGCCGTGAGGGCCAGGTGGACCAGGACCGCGGCCATCGGCCAGGCCAACAGCACGCCGTGCGCCAGCAACTGCAGCGGCGCGTCGAACGGCACGCCCTTGCCCGCCGCCCGCGCCGCGGCGACCAGGTTGGACGTCGGCCCGAGCACGAGGCCCAGCCGCCATCCGACCAGCCCCGCGAAGAGGGACCCGACCGCCAGCCCGATGACCAGCGGCACGCCACCCGCCCGCCGCCACAGGAACGTGCCGAGGCCGCTGAGCGCGCCCAGTCCGGCCGCCAGCAGGAAGAACGTCCCGTCGGTCCCGATCCGGCCCTCGCCCTCGCTGTTGCGCAGGAACACGGCCTCCCCGTTGGAGACGTACTGCACTCGCGGCGCCAGCCACGCCCACAGCACGGCGAGGAGCACACCGGCCACGCCGACCGCCAAGGCCACGGCGGCCCCGTCGCGGACGTCGGCCGGGGTGATGCCCATGCCGGCGGCACCCGGCTTCTCGGGCGGGAGCGACGGCGGGTCGGTCGGGGAGGAAGGGGTCACGGCTTCGGTCACACCCACATCGTGCCAGGTGTGCCCGGCACGGGCGCCACCGGCGTCAGCGGACCGCCGCCCGCCGGTACGCCCAGGTGGCGACGGCCAGCGAGAGGACGCCCACGGCCCCGCACACCCCCAGGTCGAGCGCGACGGCGGCCCAGTCCGGCTCGGGCGCGAAGGTACGGGCGAACGCCTCCACCCCGTACGTGGACGGCAGCAGGTCCCGCGCCCACACGATCAGGTCCGGCATCCGCTCGGGCGGCAGCACGCCCAGCAGCAGCGCCGCCGACATGCCGAGCTGCCCGGCCAGCGTGGCCAGCTCCTGCCGGGGCGCCAGCAGCCCCAGCGCCGCGCCGAGCCCGGCGAGCGCGGCCCCGGCGAGCGGCACCACCGCCAGAAGGATCCACAGTCCGCCCATCGGCAGCCCGAACAGCACGCACCCGAAGACCGCCGTGACCAGCGTCCCCGGCAGGGTGAAGGAGGCGTACGCGGCGGCCGCGCCCAGCACCACCGACGCGGGCGGCACCGGCAGGGTGGCGTAGTGGTCGAGCCCGCCGCCCGCCCGCAGCTGCCCGAAGTACTGCGCGAGCAGGTTCAGCGCGACGAAGGCGACGACGAGCACCGAGGAGCCGGCCACGACGGCCCGGGCCTCCGAGCCGCCGTCGACCACACCCCGCATGAGGATCATGATGCCGACGGACTGGAAGGTGGCCACGAAGAGCAGCGGGATCCGTGCCACCCGGGCCCGGGAGAGCTGCGCCCGGTACACGGCGGCCAGTGCCGGCAGGAGCCGGGCCCGCTCGGCCAGCGGCGCCGCGGCCGCCTGCCGGGCGGCGGAGTGCGGCACGCCTCCGGTCGCCGCGGCCTCGGTCGCCGCGACGCCGATCCGCGTGGCCCGCCCGGTCGTCTCGGCCCCGATCGGGCCGGCCTCGGTCGGCGTGGCAGTGCCTGCCGGACTGTCGCTCACTGCTTCACCAGCCCTTTCGTCTTCCCGCCGAGCGCGAGGTACACGTCCTCCAGGCTCGGCGTGGCCAGCGTGAAGTCGTCCAGCGAGGCGAAGGCCGGCCCGCCGGTCACCGCGGCGACCGCGGCCCGGGCGTCGTCGGGGCCGAGCCGCAGCACCCAGCGCCGCCCCGTCTCGACGGCGGTCGTGCGCAGGGCTTCGACCTCCGGCACTCCCAGCGGAGCGGATTCGCGCCACACCAGTTCGAGCCGGACCTCGCCGGAGACGGTGGCCTTCAGTCCGGCCGGGGTGTCGCAGGCGATGACCTTGCCCTGGTCGACGACGGCGACCCGGTCGAGGACGGTCTCGGCCTCGATGACGTTGTGGGTGACCAGCAGGACCGTCGCGCCGTGCTGCGCGCGCCGCCGGTCGACGGCCGCCCAGACGGCCCGTCGGGCCACGGGGTCCATCCCGGTGGTGGGTTCGTCGAGGACGAGCACCGGCCGCTCCCCCACCAGTGCGGCGGCGAAGCAGGCGAGGCGGCGCTGTCCGCCGGAGAGCTTCTTCAGGGGCCGGCCGGCGATCTCGGTCAGCCCGAGTTCCTCCAGTACCTCGTCGCGCGCGGCCCGGGCCGCGCGCAGCGGCAGTCCGCGCAGCCGTCCGGTGGTCTCGGCGGCCAGGGCGACCGTGAGCTCGTCGAGGGCGGTGGACTCCTGCCCCAGGTAGGCGAGGAGCCGGGCCGCCCGCTCGGGGTGGCGCACGAGGTCGTGGCCCAGGAGGGTGACGGTGCCCGCGTCGGGGCGCATCAGGCCGGTGAGCTGTCGGACCAGGGTGGACTTGCCGGCGCCGTTGGGGCCGAGCAGGCCGAAGACCTCGCCGCGCCGCACGTCCAGGGAGATCCCGTCGTTGGCGCGGGTCTCGGGCAGGGCGGGGGCCCCGCGCCGGCCGCGTACCGCGGGGTACGTCTTGACCAGGTCACGTACCGCGCAGACGACGTCGGCGGGTCCTCCCGCGGCTGCCGCCGTACTGCTCTGGTGTTGCGCCGTGCCCGTACTCACGAGGGAGCAGCCTACGCGGCTTCCGGCCCTACTCGGCCGCCGGGGTCGCCGCGCCCGCGGGTCCCAGGGAGAGTCCCACCGGGCCCGCCGCGGGTACGGCGACCACGTGCTCGGCGGCCGCGCGCACGTCGATCTCCCGCCAGAACCCGGCGCGGATGGCGTAACGGTCGTGCTCGTCGATCTGGTCGTCCTTGTGGGCGAGCAGTCCGAACCGGGCGGCGTAGCGCAGCAGCTCGCCGTCGATGCGGTGCGGGATGCGCGGGTACATGGTGGCGAGCTTCTGCAGGTGCACGGATTCCGGGAGCCGTTCCATCCAGCGCCGGGCGAAGACCTGGCCGACCTCGAAGGGGTCGCCGCCGACGGTGGTGATGTCCTCCTCGCGGTCGGCCCAGCGCTGTTCGGCGCTGGTGAGTTGGGCGAGGGTGGGCAGCGAGGCGGTCTCGGCGGGTTCGCCGAGCGGTCCGGAGCGGTCGATCCAGCCCTTGTCGGAGGACCAGCGCAGGGCGCTTCCGGCGGGCTGTGCGCCGACGGGGTGCCCGGCCGCCGCCGGCGGGGGTCCGGCCTGCCGGCCCGGGTCGCGCAGGGCTCCGGCGAGGTCCTTGGGCGTGGGCACGGTCTTGCCGCCGGTGGCCGGCGCCGGTACGGGAACCCCTTCGGCCTCCTCGTCCCGGGAGGCGGTGCCGTTGCGGGCGGCCTCGGCGAGGGCGGCCTCGGGCAGCGGGGCGGAGAGGATCGCGGCGATGTCGGGGCGCGGGGCGGTCGGCGGGGCGCAGAGTCCGGCGAGGTCCTTGGCCCGGACGGCCCGGGTGATCCAGGCCCGGTCGAGGACGCGGCGTTCGTCGGCCTCGGCCACCAGGTCCTCGGACTGGTTGTAGTCCCCGTCGGCGGCCTGCACGGCCCACAGGTGGACGGCGACGCCGTGTTCCTTGGCGGACATCAGGCCGGGCAGCAGGTCTCCGTCGCCGGTGACGAGGACCACGTCGGAGCAGGCCCGGTTGCGGGCGAGTTCGGTGAGTTCGGCGTGCATGGCCGCGTCGACGCCCTTCTGCGCCCAGCGGCCGTCGCTGCGGGTCAGGGCGCCGAGCCGGACGGTCACGCGGGGCATGACGCGCAGCCGCCGGTGTTCGGGCTGCGGCACCCGGTCGGGTGCGCCGTCGAACCAGTAGATGCGCAGCAGGGGCTGCTCGGTGTCGGCCTCGGCGCGTTCGCGCAGCCCCTGGATGAGGGCGGCGTGGTCGACGGTGATGCGGGAGCGCGAGGGCTCCCCTGCGAGAAGGCTCGCGGCGGCGCCCAGCAGGTAGCCGGCGTCCACCAGGACGACGCAGCGGTCCACGCGTTCCACCTCTTCCCTGGGGAATCCTCTGAGTTCTTCGGCGGTTCCCCCGAGTCTGCCCGACCGCAAGGGTGTTGACGGCCGGAACTCGATCATCGGCGTGGCGGAAGTTTTGGTTCTACCGGCTACGCGCAGTAATGATCCAAAATGCGCGGTTTCTGGCGCTGTGTGAGTGTGAAGGCGGTCCTGGCCCCTAGACCTCACGGAGGCTCCCCCCATGGCCAAGAACAAGAACCAGAAGCAGCCGGCGAAGCAGCAGGCCCGCTCTTCGCAGGACCCGTCGAAGAGCTCCATGGAATCCGGCGAGTCGGTGAATCCGTCGCCGAGTCCGATGGACATGGCCCACAAGAGCAAGCAGAAGAAGTTCGGCCACAACTGACCCGCGGCCGACGCGCACACGGCGCGCTCGGCGCGCTCAGTGACGAAAAAGGGCCTGCCCGGTCGACCGGGCAGGCCCTCGCGCGTGTACGGCTACGGCCTCATCCGGCCAGGCACGACGGTCCGAGCAGCACCTTGAGGTCGCCGAAGAGGGCGGGGTCGGGCTGGACCCGGTGCCGGTCGAGGCGCAGCACGGTGGTGGTGCGCGGCCCCTGGAGCTTGATCCGCACCTCGGTGTTGCCCTTGTGGTGGCGCAGGATCTCGCCCAGACGGGTCACCATCGGCGGGGTGACCTTGACGGTCGGGATGGTGAGGACCACGGGTGCGTTGGTGCCGGCGGAGGAGAGGTCGGGGACCATCATCTCCATGGCGACGAGGCGCGGGACGTCCTCGCGCTTGTCGAGGCGGCCCTTGACGAAGACGACGGTGTCCTCGACCAGCTGGGTGGAGACGAGCTGGTAGGTCGCGGGGAAGAACATGCACTCGATGGAGCCGGCCAGGTCCTCGACGGTGGCGATGGCCCAGGCGTTGCCCTGCTTGGTCATCTTGCGCTGCAGGCCGGAGATGATGCCGCCGATGGTGACGACGGCGCCGTCGGAGTGCTCGCCGCCGGTGAGCTGGGAGATGCCGGCGTCGGTCTTGTCGGAGAGCACGTGCTCCAGGCCGAAGAGCGGGTGGTCGGAGACGTAGAGGCCGAGCATCTCGCGCTCCTGGGCGAGCAGGTAGGACTTCTCCCACTCGACGTCGGAGAACTCCACGTCGAGCCCGAAGCCGGGCTCGTCGCTGCCGTCCTCGTCACCCATTCCGCCGAACAGGTCGAACTGGCCCTCGGCCTCCTTGCGCTTGACCGCGACCACGTTGTCGATCATGGATTCGTGGTGGGCGACCAAGCCCTTGCGGGTGTGGCCCATCTCGTCGTAGGCGCCGGCCTTGATCAGCGACTCGACGGTCCGCTTGTTGCAGACGACGGCCTCGACCTTGTCCAGGAAGTCGGGGAAGGAGGAGTACTTCCCCTTGGCCTTCCTGGTCTTGATGATCGACTCGACGACGTTCTGGCCGACGTTGCGGACGGCGGTGAGGCCGAAGAGGATCACGTCGTCGCCCTGGGCGGCGAAGTTCGGCTCGGACTCGTTCACGTTCGGCGGGAGCACCTTGATGCCCATGCGGCGGCACTCGTTCAGGTAGATCGCGGACTTGTCCTTGTCGTCCTTGACCGAGGTGAGCAGGCCCGCCATGTACTCGGCGGGGAAGTTCGCCTTGAGGTAGGCGGTCCAGTAGGAGACGAGTCCGTACGCGGCCGAGTGGGCCTTGTTGAAGGCGTAGCCGGCGAAGGGGACCAGGACGTCCCAGAGGGCCTGGATGGCCTGGTCGGTGTAGCCGTTCTTCCGGGCGCCCTCCTGGAAGATCGTGAAGTTCTTCGCGAGCTCCTCGGGCTTCTTCTTGCCCATCACTCGGCGCAGGATGTCGGCCTCGCCGAGCGAGTAGCCGGCGATGATCTGGGCGGCCTTCTGCACCTGCTCCTGGTAGACGATCAGGCCGTAGGTGACCGCGAGGACCTCTTCGAGCGGCTTCTCCAGGTCCGGGTGGATCGGGGTGATGTCCTGCTGCTTGTTCTTGCGCAGGGCGTAGTTCGTGTGCGAGTTCATGCCCATCGGGCCCGGGCGGTAGAGCGCGGACACGGCGGAGATGTCTTCGAAGTTGTCGGGCTTCATCAGGCGCAGCAGGGAGCGCATGGGCCCGCCGTCGAACTGGAAGACGCCGAGGGTGTCACCGCGGCCGAGCAGCTCGAAGGTCTTGGGGTCGTCGAGCGGGAGGGCCAGGAGGTCGATGTCGATCCCCTTGTTGGCCTTCACCATCTTGACGGCGTCGTCCATGATCGTGAGGTTGCGCAGACCGAGGAAGTCCATCTTCAGCAGGCCGAGCGACTCGCAGCTCGGGTAGTCCCACTGGGTGATGGTGACCTGGTCGGTGTGGCGCACCCAGACCGGTACGTGGTCGGTGATCGTCTCGCTGGACATGATGACGCCGGCGGCGTGCACGCCCATCTGGCGGACCAGGCCCTCGACGCCGCGGGCGGTGTCGATGACCTTCTTCACGTCGGGCTCGTTCTCGTACATCCCGCGGATCTCGCCGGCCTCGCCGTAGCGGGGGTGCTGCGGGTCGAGGATGCCGGAGAGCGGGATGCCCTTGCCGAGGACGTCGGCGGGCATGGCCTTGGTGAGCCGGTCGCCCATGGCGTACGGGTAGCCCAGGACGCGCGCGGAGTCCTTGATCGCGTTCTTGGCCTTGATGGTGCCGTAGGTGCCGATCATGGCGACCTTGTCCTGGCCGTACTTCTCGGTGACGTACCTGATCACCTCGACGCGCCGACGCTCGTCGAAGTCGATGTCGACGTCGGGCATGGAGACACGCTCGGGGTTGAGGAAGCGCTCGAAGATCAGGCCGTGCGTGAGCGGGTCGAGGTCGGTGATGCCCATGGCGTACGCGACGATCGAGCCGGCCGCGGAGCCTCGGCCGGGGCCCACCGCGATGCCCTGGTTCTTGGCCCACATGATGAAGTCGGCGACCACGAGGAAGTAGCCCGGGAAGCCCATCGAGATGATGGTGTCCATCTCGTACTCGGCCTGCTTCATCCGGTCGTCCGGGATGCCCCCGGGGTAGCGGCGGTGCATGCCGCGCATGGTCTCCTCGCGGAACCAGCTGACCTCGGTGTGGCCGTCCGGGATGTCGAACTTCGGCATCAGGTTCCGGAACTTGAACATGCCCTCGGTGTCGATCTGGTCCGCGACCAGCTTCGTGTTGGCGCAGCCCTCCTGCCAGGCGTCCGAGGAGTCGATGGCGTACATCTCGTCCGTGGACTTCAGGTAGTAGCCGGAGCCGTCGAAGCGGAAGCGGTCCGGGTCCGAGAGGTTCTTGCCGGTCTGGATGCAGAGCAGGGCGTCGTGGGCGCCGGCCTCGCTCGCATAGGTGTAGTGCGAGTCGTTCGTCACCAGCGGCGGGATGCCGAGCTTCTTGCCGATCTCCAGCAGGCCGTCGCGGACCCGGCGCTCGATCTCGATCCCGTGGTTCATCAGCTCCAGGAAGTAGCGGTCCTTGCCGAAGATGTCCTGGTACTCGGAGGCCGACTTCAGGGCCTCGTCGAACTGGCCGAGGCGCAGTCGGGTCTGCAGCTCGCCGGAGGGGCAGCCGGTGGAGGCGATCAGGCCCTCCGACCACTTGGAGATGGTCTCCTTGTCCATGCGCGGCCACTTGGTGAGCCAGCCCTCGGCGTACGCGTCGGAGGACAGTCGGAAGAGGTTGTGCAGGCCGGTGGCGTTCGCCGCCCAGATCGTCTTGTGCGTGTAACCGCCGGAACCGGAGACGTCGTCCCGCTTCTGGTGCGG
The DNA here is from genome assembly GCF_042889825.1 of Streptomyces sp. NPDC002467. NCBI lineage: Bacteria > Bacillati > Actinomycetota > Actinomycetes > Kitasatosporales > Streptomycetaceae > Streptomyces > Streptomyces sp. NPDC002467. The sequence goes on from NZ_JBIARJ010000010.1 coordinate 159,984, forward strand.
CTGGCCCCACTGGATGCGCCGCTTGTTGCGCCGGGACTCGGGCGCCACGTACGCCTCGATGCCGATGATCGGCGTGATGCCGGACTTCTGCGCGGTGTGGAAGAAGTCGTACGCCCCGTGCAGGTTGCCGTGGTCGGACATGGCGATGTGCGTCATGCCCATCTCGTTGCAGGCCGCGAACATGTCCTTCAGCCGTGCGGCACCGTCCAGCAGCGAGTACTGGGTGTGGACGTGCAGGTGCGTGAACGGCGTCTTTGACACGGTGGGGGCCTCCGGGGGCGAGAGGGGCGGCAGCTATGAATCCTACGTCCCACGAGTGACACTTCCGGGGCACGGAGAGATACGGTCGGGCGTTGCAGAACCAGGAACACGTGTCCGACGTCCAGTCGGTCAGAACCCGTACCACCCGTGCACCAGGAGGCATCCGCCATGGCGGTTCCCGAGACGACCGACGAGCAGCGCGCCGAGCAGATACTCGATGTGTTCGACACCGCATTCGGTGAGCTGCTCGCCGCCGACCCCGCCGCCTTCCAGGTCAAATTCCGCAAGATGGCGGCCTCGGCCTTCGCCTTCTACCGGGGTACGGCCTGCCTCTTCTACGCCGACCTGGAGCGGGAGCGGCACGGCGGGCCCTACCTGGACGACCGCACGGGCCGGGTGTGGATCCACGGTGACCTGCACGCCGAGAACTTCGGCACCTACATGGACTCCAACGGTCGGTTGATCTTCAACGTCAACGACTTCGACGAGGCCTACGTGGGCCCCTTCACCTGGGACCTCAAGCGATTCGCCGCCTCCGTCGCCCTGATCGGCTACACCAAGGCGCTCAGCGACGAGCAGATCAGCTCCCTGGTGCGGACCTACGCGGCCGCCTACCGCGAGCGCATCCACCGGCTGGCCACCGGCGCGAAGAACGAGGAGGTCCCCTCCTTCACGCTCGACACCGCCGAGGGCCCCCTGCTGGACGCCCTGCGCGACGCCCGCTCCCGCACCCGCTTCTCCCTGCTGGACTCGATGACCGAGATCCGCGACCACGAGCGCCGCTTCTCCGAGGGCGGCGGGGCCATCGAGCTGGACGCGGCCACCCGCTACAAGGTGCTGGCCGCCTTCGACGGGTACCTGGAGACCCTGCCGGAGGAGTCCCTCGTACGCCCGGACTCCTACCGGGTCAAGGACGTGGTGGGTCGCCGGGGCGTGGGCATCGGCTCGGCTGGCCTGCCCTCCTACAACATCCTGCTGGAGGGGCACAGCGACGCCCTGGAGAACGACGTCGTGATCTACCTCAAGCAGGCGCAGACCCCGGCCGTCTCCCGGCACGTCACGGACCGGGCGGTGCGCGACTACTTCCGGCACGAGGGCCACCGCACGGTGATCTCGCAGCGCGCCCTCCAGGCGCACGCCGACCCGTGGCTGGGCTGGACGGAGCTGGACGGCGCCGGGCAGCTGGTCGCGGAGGTCTCCCCGTACGCGGTGGACCTGGACTGGTCCGACCTGGACGACCCGGAGGAGATCGCGGCGGTCGTCGCGGACCTCGGCCGGGCCACGGCCACCATGCACGCCTCCGCCGACGAGGCGGAAAGCGGCCAGTCGCTGGTGCCCTTCTCCACCGAGCGGGCCATCGACGCGGCGATCGCCGCCAACGAGGAGGGCTTCGCGGAGCTGCTCGTGGACTTCGCCCACGCCTACGGGGCCCGGGCGCGGTCGGACCACCAGATCTTCGTGGACCTCTTCCGCAACGGCCGCATCACGCCGTAGGTCCGACCTCCGGCCCGCTCTCACAGACTCACGTGACAGACTCGCGGCGATGGACATATCAGGGGTGAGACTCCGGGGGCTGCGGGCCGCGCTGTTCAGCGCGCTCGTCGTGCTGCTCTCGGCCGGCTCGCACGTCCTCATGTCCCGGGTCCCGCTGCCGCCCGCGCCCGTCGTCGGGGCCTTCGCCGCCGTGTTCGGGCTCGCCTACGCGCTCGCCGGACGCGAGCGGGGCTTCGGCTCCATCGCCGGGCTGCTCGTGCCGCTGGAGCTGGCCGCCGACACCGTCTTCACCTCCGGACAGCACGTCTGCTACGGCCCCGCGGGCGGCCCGGTCGCGGGCCCCTTGCGCGCACTGGGCCTGGACGCGCTGTGCGGCGGCACCCCGGTGGGCGGGGCGCTGACCGGGGTGACCGGGCCCGCCGCCGATCCGGCCGCGCTCCTCGCGTCGCCCGGGCCGTGGGCCCCCTGGCTGCTGCTCGGCGCGCACGTCTCGGTCGGGCTGCTGGCCGCCGCCTGGCTGCACCGCGGCGAGCGGGCGCTGGGCCGACTGCTGCGGGCGGTGGCCGCCTTCGCGTTCCGCCCGCTGCTGCTGGCCGCGGCCGGGGTGGCGGGGGCCGCCCGGCCGAAGCCGCGGCCGGCGCGTCCGGCCCTCCCCGGCGCGGGGGCCCGTACGCGGTTCCCCGCGCACTCCGTGGGACGGCGGGGGCCTCCCGTACCCGGCGCGTTCGCGCGCGCCTGACACACGTACGGCAGTCCACCCCTTCCCATGTCACACCCCACGGAGATCACGATGAGTGCACGCAACAGCCAGGCGAACAAGGCGGCGGCCCGCGAGAAGCTGCGCGTGGAGCGCGAGAAGCAGGCCAAGAAGGACAAGGCGCGCCGCCAGGTGATCGTGGCGGGCGCCGTCGTCGCCGCGCTCGCGCTGGCCGGCGGCATCGGCTACGCGGTCGTCCAGGCGAACCAGCCCTCGGAGTGGGAGAAGGCCGCCGACGCGGCCCTGGTCGCGCCGAAGAACACCACCGGGGACAACGGCACGACCGTCGTCATCGGCAAGGCCGACGCCAAGAAGACCCTGGAGCTCTACGAGGACGCGCGCTGCCCCGTCTGCGCGCAGTTCGAGCAGACCTCCGGCTCGCAGATCAAGAAGGACGTCGACGCGGGCAAGTACAAGATCCAGTTCATCGGCGCCACCTTCCTGGACAAGGGCTTCGGCGGCACCGGCGCGAAGAACGCGCTGAGCGCGCTGGGCGCGGCCCTGAACGTCAGCCCCGAGGCGTTCCTGGAGTACAAGTCGGCCCTGTACTCCGCGGAGAACCACCCTGAGGAGAAGGACGACAAGTTCGCCAAGGACGACTACCTGCTGAAGGTCGCGGACCAGGTTCCGGCGCTCAAGGGCAACGCCGAGTTCAAGAAGGCGGTCGAGGGCGGCACCTACGACCGCTGGGCGATCGAGATGTCCAAGGTCTTCGACAAGAGCGGTGTCCAGGGCACGCCGACGCTGAAGATGGACGGGAAGAAGATCGAGACCCCGCAGACGCCGGAGCAGTTCACGACGGCGATCGACAAGGCCATCGCCGGCTGATTCAGGCCGATTCAGGCTGTTTTCACGGATGATTCCCGGATGACTTCCGGCGACACGGGCGGGTGAACTCCCAGAGTTCGCCCGTCCGTTGCCTTTCGGGGGATGGTACGGACGGCCTACCCGTCAGTAATGTGATCATCCGTGACCAGTCTTCTCGATTCCTCCTCCGAGCACCCCGTCGGCGCCGCGAACCCCCGCCGCCGTACGGTCGTCCTCGCCGCGGCCGCCACGGCCGCCCTCGCCCCGATGGCCGCCGCACTGGGCGCCCCCGCCGCCCACGCCGCCGCGAGCGCGCCCGCGTTCCTGCACGGCGTCGCCTCCGGTGACCCGCTGCCCGACGGGGTCCTGCTGTGGACCCGCGTCACCCCGACCCCCGAGGCCGTGCCCGGCTCCGGGCTCGGCCCCGCCACCTCGGTGAGCTGGGAGGTGGCCGCGGACAAGGCCTTCTCCCGGGTCGTCGCCAGTGGCACGGCCTCCACGAGCGCCGCCACCGACCACACCGTCAAGGTGGACGTGCGCGGGCTCCAGCCGCAGACCGCGTACTGGTACCGGTTCACCGCGGGCGGCACGGTCTCCCCCGTGGGCCGCACCCGGACCACGCCGGGGCACGACGTCACCACGGCCGGGGTCCGCTTCGGCGTGGTCTCCTGCGCCAACTGGGAGTCGGGCTACTTCTCCGCCTACCGCCACCTGGCCGCCCGTACCGACCTGGACGCGATCCTGCACCTGGGCGACTACATCTACGAGTACCAGACCGGGGGTTACCCGGAGGCGAAGTACGTCGTGCGGCAGCACGAGCCCAAGCACGAGATCCTCTCGCTCGCCGACTACCGCACCCGGCACGGCAACTACAAGACGGACGCCGACCTCCAGGCCCTGCACCACGCCCACCCGATCGTCGCCATCTGGGACGACCACGAGTTCGCGAACGACGCCTGGTCGGGCGGTGCCGAGAACCACACGCCCGGTACCGAGGGCGAGTGGGCGGCGCGCGCGGCCGCCGCCAAGCAGGCCTACTTCGAGTGGATGCCCGTACGCGCCTCCATCGCCGGCACCGTCTACCGGCGGCTGCGCTTCGGCACCCTCGCCGACCTGCACCTGCTCGACCTGCGCTCGTTCCGCTCGCAGCAGGTCAAGGTCGGCAGCGGTTCGGTGGACGACCCGGAGCGCACCATCACCGGGCGGGCCCAGCTGGACTGGCTGAAGGCGGGGCTCGCGAACTCGAACGCGACCTGGAAGCTGGTCGGCACCTCGGTGATGATCTCGCCGGTGGCCTTCGGCTCGCTGCCCGCGCACCTGCTGGGGCCGCTGACGAAGCTGCTGGGCCTCCCCGCGGGCGGCATAGCGATCAACGTGGACCAGTGGGACGGCTACACGGACGACCGCAAGGAACTGCTCGGCCACCTGAAGGACCGGAACATCAAGAACACGGTGTTCCTGACCGGCGACATCCACATGGCGTGGGCGAACGAGGTGCCGATGGACATGGCCACGTACCCGGGTTCGGGCACGGCCGCCACGGAGTTCGTCGTCACCTCGGTGACCTCCGACAACATCGACGACATCCTGCACGTGCCGGCGGACACCGCCTCGCTGGTCGCCGAGGCGGCCATCAAGGCCGCCAACTGGCACGTGAAGTGGCTGGACATGGACTCCCACGGCTACGGCGTCCTCGACGTGACGGCCGAGCGCTCCCAGATGGACTACTACGCGGTTTCGGACAAGCGGCGCCAGGACGCCACGTCCGCGTGGGAGCGCTCGTACCGGACGCTGAACGGGACCCAGAAGGTGGAGCGGGTGTGGCAGCCGGTCCGCTGACCCACCGGCCGCCACAGGATTTCCGGACAAATTAACTGACTGACCGTCAATTTTGCGCCGAAGAGGGGCGCCTGGTGTAGACCGGGCGCCCCTCTGTCATCACTGGCAACAAATCTTTTACGTAAGGGTCTTGACCCCTGCATGTCATGAACACATAAGCTTCCCGCCAACGTGGAGAAGATCCTTCACGCCAATCCCCCCCACGCGAGGAGCACACGTGCGCGCTGTTGCCCGCATATCCCCCCTTCTTCGCCGCCGCCTGATGGGCACGGCGGTCCTGGCCGGAACCCTGGCGTTCACCCCGCTCGCCGCCCCCACCACCGTGGCCGCCGCCAAGTCCCCCGCCGAGGCGTGCGCCCAGGAATCCGGCGTCGCCGCCAACGCCCGTGCCGCCCGCCCCAAGGAGCAGCACGCCGCCGAGCCCAACGAGCTCACCGACGCCCAGGCCAAGGCCATGGACGCCGACATGAAGGCGAAGCTCGACAAGGCGCTGAAGAACCAGCCGCAGCGCGGCCTGGCCGCCGCCGAGGCCGTCGTGAACATCCCGGTGTACGTCCACGTGGTGCACTCCGGCACCACCGGGAAGCTGACGTCCACCCAGATCAACAACCAGATCTCGGTCCTGAACGCCGCCTACGGCGGCCAGGGCACCGGGAACGTGAACACCAACTTCCAGTTCACGCTGGCGGGCACCGACTACACGGACAACGCCACCTGGTACAACCTGACCGACGGCTCGCAGGCCGAGAAGGACATGAAGACGTCCCTGCGCAAGGGCGGCGCCGGCGCGCTGAACTTCTACACCGCCAACCTCGGCGGCGGCCTGCTCGGCTGGGCGACCTTCCCGACCTCCTACAACTCCGCCCCCAACATGGACGGCGTGGTCGTGCTCGACACCTCGCTGCCGGGCGGCTCCGCGGCCAACTACAACGAGGGCGACACCGCGACCCACGAGGTCGGCCACTGGATGGGGCTGTACCACACCTTCCAGGGCGGCTGTAACGGCAACGGCGACTACGTCTCCGACACCCCGGCCGAGAAGACCGCGGCCTACGAGTGCCCGACCGGCCGTGACAGCTGCACCAGCAAGTCCGGCGTGGACCCGATCCACAACTTCATGGACTACACGTACGACTCCTGCATGTACCAGTTCACCGCGGGGCAGGTGGCCCGCATGAAGAGCAGCTGGACCGCCTACCGGGCGGGCTGAACCCCGGCCGCGTAAAGCAAGGGTGCGGGGCACGGACCGGCGAGAGCCGGTCCGTGCCCCGCACCCTTTCCGCGGGAGGGGCCCCCTCTACAGGGAATCCAGGAACGCCAGGGCGACCTTCCAGGTCTGCTCGGCCGCCTCGGCGTCGTAGTCGTCCAGCCCCGGGTCGGTGAACAGGTGCCCGGCGCCCGGGTAGCTGTGGACCTCCACATCGGCCCCGGCCCGCTGCATCCGCAGGTACCAGGCCGTCAGCCAGTCGTGCGGCTCGAAGGGGTCCGGGTCCGCGATGTGCAGCTGCACGGGCAGCTCGTCCACCGCGGCGTCCTCCTCCAGGTCCGCCGTCCCGTGCAGGAGCAGCAGGCCGCGCGCCTTCTCGTCGGCCATCGCCAGGTGCTGGGCGACGGAACCGCCGAAGGAGAAGCCCGCGTACACCAGACCCTGGTCGGAGTGGGGCGCGGAGGCCAGCACCGCGCGCTTGAGCAGCTCGTCACGGCCGATCTCGTCCCGGTGGGCCACGCCCTCCTCGACGGTCTCGAAGGTGCGCCCCTCGAAGAGGTCCGGCACCTGGACCTGGTGCCCGGCCGCGCGCAGCCGGTCGGCCGCCGCGTGCACCGCGGGCCGCAGCCCGTACGTCGAGTGGAAAAGCATGATGTTCATGCCCCCATCGTGCCAGTTCGCACGGGCGCCCTCCCGATACGTTCTCCCCATGGAGATCGAGAGCGTTCTGCGTCCCGTGGCGGTCCTCGGCGGCTCGCTGGTGATCACCCTGATCGCGGGCTGGGCCGCCGACCTGGTGCTCCGCCGGATGGCCGCCCGGCACCCCGAGACCCCGCTCTGGGGTCTGCTGCGCCACTGCCGGCTGCCCTTCCAGGTGGTGCTCTGCGCCTCGCTGCTCAGAGGCGCGTACCGGCAGGCCGGGCTCCTCCCCGACCACGCCTTCGCCGTCGGCAGCGTGCTCAACCTGGTGCTGATCGCCTCGGTGGCCTGGCTGGCGGTCCGCGTCGCGACGGCCGCCGTCGACTCGGTGTACGCGCGCTACGCCGCGACGGCCGCGGACGAGGCGCGGGTGCGCCGGGTCCGCACCCAGGTCACGCTGATCCACCGGGTGGTCAGCGCGGTGGTGATCGTGGTCGCCGTCGCGAGCATGCTGCTGACCTTCCCCCAGATGCGGGCGATCGGCGCCTCGCTGCTCGCCTCGGCGGGCGTTCTCGGCATCGTCGCGGGCATCGCGGCCCAGGCCGCGCTGGGCAACCTCTTCGCCGGCCTCCAGATCGCCTTCGGCGACACCGTCCGCATCGGCGACACGGTGGTCGTCGACAAGGAGTGGGGCACGGTCGAGGAGATCACCCTGACCTTCCTCACCGTCCGCACCTGGGACGAACGCCGCATCACGATGCCGGTGTCGTACTTCACGAGCAAGCCGTACGAGAACTGGTCGCGCGGCGGCGCGGAGATGACCGGGACGGTCTACCTCCACCTGGACCACGGCGCGCCGGTCCCGCTGCTGCGGGACCACTTGGAGCAGCTGCTGCCCGGCATCCCGGAGTGGGACGGCCGCGCGTGGGGCCTCGTGGTGACGGACATCACACCCCACACCATCCAGATCCGGGCGACGGCCACCGCGAAGGACTCCGCCGACGTCTGGACGCTGCGCTGCGCGATCCGCGAACACCTGATCACCTGGCTCTCCACCCACCACCCCGACGCCTTCCCCCGCCTCGCCCCCGACCCCACCCCGGGCACCTGACCGCTGCCCCGTCGAGGCGCCCGCGCAGAGCATCGAACGCCGGTGCGCAGCGCGGCCGGCCCCTGCCCGTACCCCCGCGCCGTCGGGGTCGGGTGCGCGGCGGGGCGCCCCCTCAGGGCGTCCAACGCCGGTGCCCAGCGGGGCCGGCCCCCCGCCCGCACCCCCGCGCCGTCGGGGTCGGGTGTGCGGCGGGGCGCCCCCGCAGGGCGTCGAACGCAACCACGTTCAGCATGTCCGCTGCCGCTCCCCGTTCGACGCCCGAGGAGGTGCCCCGGCGCGCGCCCGACCCCGACGGCCCCCCGTGCGGCCCGGCGGGGGCGGGGGTGCCGCTGCGCGGAGCCGGTCCCCTACCCGCCCTTCCACCGTTCCCCGGGGCTCCGCCCCGGACCCCGGTCCTCAAACGCCGGACGGGCTGAAAGGCCCGCGCCTCGAACGCCGGCGAGGCTGAAATGCGCTCCCCGGAAAGGCAGCGCCTGGCGGGCGGCACCAGCGAAATCCAGCCCCTCCGGCGTTTGAGGAGCGGGGTCCGGGGCGGAGCCCCGCGGAGCCCAGGCGGGGCCGTCAGGCAGGGGCGGCGGCGAACCGGACGCGGAACAGCGCCCCACCCCCCGGCGCCGCCTCGGCAACCAGCTCCGCCCCGTGCGCCCGCGCGATCTGCCGCGCCATCGCCAGCCCCAGCCCCGACCCCGGCAGGGCCCGCGCCGCCCCCGCCCGGTAGAACCGGTCGAAGACGTACGGCAGGTCCTCCGCCGCGATCCCCGGCCCGTGGTCCCGTACGGTCACCTCCGGGACCCCGGAGTCGTGGGCCATGTCGACCTCCACCGGCGTGCCCCCCGGACTGAACTTCGCCGCGTTGTCGAGCAGATTGGTCAGCAGCCGACTGAGCCGCGCCGGCACCCCGGCGACCACCACCCCCTCCGTCCGCACCACGAACGGCACGCCCGGCCAGTGCGCCCGCGCCCCCTCCACGCACCGCTCCACCACCGCGTCCAGCCGCACCTGTTCGACCAGCGGCGTCGGCTCCTCGTCCCGGGCCAGTTCGATCAGGTCGTTCACCAGGCCCGTCACCTCCCGCAACTGCCGCCCCAGCGCGGCCGACGCCCGCTCCCGCTGGGCGTCGGTCAGCCGCTCGGCCCTCGCCAGCAGCTCCGCGTTGGTCCGCAGGGCCGTCAGCGGGGTCCGCAGTTCGTGCGAGGCGTCCGCGACCAGCCGGCGCTGCGCGGTGACGGACTGCTCCAGCTCTCCGAGCATGGTGTTGAAGCTCCCGGCGAGCCGCGTGATCTCGTCCTCCCTCCCGAGGGCCCCGGGCAGGGGCGGGGGGAGTTCGATCCGGTGCCGGGGATCCCTCGTCGCCGCGATCCGCTCGGCCGTCGCCGTCAGCCGGGTCACCGGCGCGAGCCCGGTCCGGGACACCCAGTACCCCAGGACGGCGGCCAGCAGCACCCCGGCCACCGCCGTCAGCAGGAGCCACCGTGAGGCCTCCTCGATGCCGGCCTCGACGGTGTCCGCCCGCAGCGCCACCTGGAGCGCACGCCCCTTGGCGTAGTCGGTGGTGAGCATCCGCGCGGGGTGACCGGCCACGGCGATGTTCGTGTAGTACGGGGCCCGTTCCCCGGCCGCGACCTCCCGCGCGGCCGGGGCCACGGGAAGCTGCCCCGGCCTGCCGGGGTCGTCTGCCGGGTCGGCCGGCACCACCTCCGCGCAGGCGGGCGCCGCCAGGAACCGGCACTCCCCCGCGAGGGTGCCCGCCGGCTCTCCCGGGTTGCGCTGGGCGGCGAGCCTCGCGGACTGGGTGAGGCTGAGGTCGAGCTGCTCGTACAGCGCGGACCGTACGACGAGGTACGCGGCCGCGCACACCCCCACGGCCACGAACGCCACCGCCGCGGTGACGGCCAGCGCCAGCCTGGTCCGCAGCGGCCGCCGCCTGCGCCAGACGCCCCCGAGCCGCCGCCGGCCCCCGCTCACGCCTCGTCCAGCCGGTAGCCGACCCCGTGCACGGTGTGGACCAGCCTCGGCTCGCCCGCGGCCTCCAGCTTCCGGCGCAGGTAGCCGACGTACACCGCGAGGGAGTTGGAGTCCGGCCCGAAGTCCCGCCCCCACACCAGCTCCAGGATCAGCTCGCGCGGCAGCACCTGCCCGGGGTGCCGCAGCAGCAGCTCCAGCAGCGCGGCCTCGGTGCGGCTGAACTCCAGCGGCCGCCCGCCCCGCCGCCCGGTGCGGCTCTCCGGATCCAGTTCGAGATCGCCGAAGGCGAGCGGGGCGCCGCCCGCCGGCTCCGGCGCGGCCCGCCGCAGCAGTGCCCGTACCCGGGCGACCAGCTCGTCCAGCGCGAACGGTTTGACGAGGTAGTCGTCGGCTCCGGCCTCCAGCCCGTCGACCCGTTCGCTGACGGAATCGAGCGCGGTCAGGACCAGTACGGGCGTACGGTCCCCCATCGCGCGCAGCTGCCGGCACACCCCGAGCCCGTCGAGCACCGGCATCATCACGTCCAGGACGACGGCGTCCGGCTCCCAGCCCGCCACCTCGGACAGCGCGGCGAGCCCGTCCGCCGCTCCCCGCACCTCGTACCCCTCGACGGCGAGGCCGTCCTCCACGGCGGCCCGTACCTCGGGTTCGTCGTCGACCACCAGAATCCGCTGCGCGCTCATGAGGCAAAGCCTGCCAAACCCGCCGATGTGAACCTCTTAGAACCTTCTTAGGGCACACCGGGAGTGTGCGGCCATGAGCACTCGAACCACACTCTCCGTCGTGATCGGTGCGGGCGGCACCGGCGGCCACATCTATCCGGGGCTCGCCCTCGCCGAGGCGCTGCGCGCGGCCGTCCCGGGCGCCGTGGTCTCGTTCATCGGGACCGAGCGGGGGCTGGAGACCGAGCTGATCCCGGGCGCCGGCCACCGCCTGCACACCGTCGACATGATCCCCTTCGATCCGGCGCTGGGCGCGAAGCGGTACCTGCTGCCGGCCGCCCTGCTGCACTCGGCGCACCAGGCCCGGTCCGTGATCCGGGCGCAGGGCGCCCAGGTCGTCGTCGGCATGGGCGGCTATCCGAGCGCGCCGGCCGTGCTGGGCGCCCGGCTGGCGGGGCTGCCGGCGGTGATCCACGAGTCGAACGCGGTGCCCGGCCGGGCCAACCGGTTCGCGGCCCGCCTCACCCCGCACGTGGCGGTGGCGTTCGACCGCAGCCGCGAGCACCTGACGGGCGGGGCGCGGGCGGTGACCACGGGGATGCCGATCTCGGCGGCCCTGTCGGGGCTCGCGGAACTCTCCCCGCCGCGGCGGGCGGCCCTGCGCGTCGAGGCGCGGCGGGCGCTGCGGGTCCCCGACGGGCGGCGCCTGGTCGTCTTCAACGGCGGCAGTCTCGGCGCGGTCCGGCTGACCAGGGCCGCGGCCGCGCTGGCCGGGCTCTGGCAGCGGCGGGACGACGTGCAGCTGCTGGTCAAGACGGGCCCGGCGGCCCTGCCGGACACGGTGGCCGACCTCGCCGCTTCGGGCGGGCAACGGATCGCGCGGGCCGTGCCGTACCTGGACCGGATGGACCTGGTGTACGCGGCCGCCGACCTGGTGGTGTGCCGGGCGGGTTCGGCGACGGTGGCGGAGCTGGCGGCGACGGGCGTCCCTTCCGTCCTCGTCCCCTACCCGCACGCCCCGGGTGACCACCAGACCCACAACGCCCGGGTGCTGTCCGACGCGGGCGCCGGGCTGTTGCTGCCCGACGCGGAGACCACCGCCGAGCGCCTCGCCGGGCTCGTCGGCCCGCTGCTGTCCGACCCGGCCCGGCTGTCGGCGATGGCCGGCGCCGCGGACCCAGGCCCGCACGCGCGGGCCGCCGAACTGCTGGCCGCGGAGGTCCTCCGCGTGGCCGGCGTCCCCCTCCCCCTCCCGACCCTGGAGCGCGTGTGAACACCCCGACGAACATCCCGACGAACGACAGCTGGGCCGACCGCACCGTCCTCGTCACCGGAGCCGAGGGCTTCATCGGTTCCACCCTCGTCGACCTGCTGGTGGCGCGCGGCGCACGGGTGCGGGCCTTCGTGCACTACAAGCCGTACGCCGAGAAGGGCCACCTGGCCCACTACCTGGCCGACCCCGGCGGCCCGGTGGAGATGTGGGCGGGCGACGTGCGCGACGCGGGCCGGGTCAGTGACGCGGCGGCGGGCTGCGACACCGTCTTCCACCTGGCGGCCCTGATCGGCATCCCGTACAGCTACGCCTCGCCGGGCGCGTACGTGCAGACGAACGTGACGGGCACGGAGAACATGGCGGAGGCCTGCCGCCGCCACGGCGTGCGCCGCCTGGTGCACACCTCCACCAGCGAGGTCTACGGCACGGCCCTGACCGCGCCCATCTCCGAGAGCCACCCGCTCCAGCCGCAGTCCCCGTACTCCGCGTCGAAGATCGGCGCGGACATGATGGCGCTCTCGTTCCGCCACGCCTTCGACCTCCCGGTGACGGTGGTCCGCCCCTTCAACACGTACGGCCCGCGCCAGTCGGCCCGCGCGGTGATCCCCACGATCCTGGCGCAGCTGCACGCGGGCTCCCGGGAGATCCGTCTCGGCTCGACCACCCCCACCCGGGACTTCACGTACGTGACGGACACGGCCGAGGGCTTCCTCGCGGTGGCGGAGTGCGACCGGGCGCTGGGCGAGGTGGTCAACCTCGGCACGGGTGAGGAGGTCTCCATCGGCGACCTGGCCCGGGCGCTGATCACGGCTTCGGGCCGGGAGGCGGAGGTGGTGGTGGACCCGGGCCGGCTGCGCCCCTCGGGCAGCGAGGTCCACCGGCTCCTGTCGGACAACTCCCGCGCCCTGCAGTGGGCGGGCTGGAAGCCGCGGGTCTCCCTCCCCGAGGGCCTGCGCCGCACCTCGGACTGGATCGCGGAGAACCTCCACCTCTTCGCCCCGGACCGCTACCAGGTCTAGGGCTTCCGACCCATCTCGACGAGCCCGGCGGCGCATTCCTCCGCGAGCTCCTCGGCGTACGGCGGCATCTCGTCGCCCGCCCGCAGGTGCCGGCGGACCAGGGAGAGCGGCAGTTCGATCACGGCCAGGGCGACCCTCTCCCGGTCCACGGCCCCGGCGGCGCCGAGGGCCGTGCCGAGTCCGCGGAGGGCGGCGAAGGCCCGGGCATTGCCGGCGTCCGCCCGCTCCCGGTGCTCCTCGGACCACTCGGAGCAGCCGAACTCCTCGGGCCCGTGCAGGAGGAGCGAGGCCTCCTGCGGGTGCGCGCGGCTCCACGAGACCACGTGCCGGGCGGCCGCACGGGCGGCCCGGCGCGGGTCGGGATCCCCGTCGAGGGCATCGAAGTACCCCTCCTGGAACCGCTCGACGGTCCGCAGCCACACCGCGGCGAGGAGGGCGGGGCGTCCGGAGAAGCGGTGGTACACGGATCCACTGGGCGCGCCGATCGCCTGGGCGACGGCCGACATGGTCACGCCGCCCGGTCCGGCGGCGGCTGCGAGGCGGACGGCGGCGTCGAGGATCTGGTCGCTGTCGAAGCGGGGTGGTCTGGCCATGAATCAGAGAGTACTCTCCAATTTATTGGAGGGATACCTCCAATACCTATGGGAGGGAGGCCCCATGGCCGTCTACAACGTCCACGAACGCCTGCTCACGGCCAAGGGGAGCGAGGTGGGGGCACTGATCGACACGATCTCCGCAGGCCCGGCGGACCGGCTGTGGCCGCACGCGGACTGGCCCGCGGTGCGCTTCGACCGCGGCCTGGCGGTCGGTTCGGCCGGCGGCCACGGCCCGGTCCGCTACACGATCACCGCGTACGTTCCCGGCACCTGGATCCGCTGCACCTTCACCGGGCCTCGCGGATTCCACGGCTTCCACGAGTTCGCCGTACTGCCCGTCGACGAGGACCGCACCGTGTTGCGCCACACCCTCGCGATGCGCGCCGCCGGTCCGGCCCGCTTCACCTGGCCGCTCGTCTACCGCCCGCTGCACGACGCCGTACTGGAGGACTGCCTGGACCGCGCGGAACTGGCCTGCGCCGGCATCCTCGCCCGCCCCGCCCGCTGGAGCCCGTACGTCCGCTTCCTGCGCGCCCTGCTGCGCCGGAGCTGAGCGGAACGCGACGCCCAGGCCGTCCCTTTCGGATCTTGCCGGGCGGCAGGGGGCACCTCCCAGCCCCCTGGGGCTGGGGGAGGGTCAGGCAAGATCCGGAAGAGACGGCCTACGGGCTCCGCAGGCTCCGTACGTCCAGGTGGCGCAGCACCCGGTCGACGATCTCCGGATCGGCGCCGGGCTCGCTGCGCGCGGAGAGCACTTCGTGCCGGGCCGCCGACATCATCTCGCGCTGGATCCGCTGGATGTCCCGGAGCCGCTCCACCCGCTTCGCGTACGCCTCCCGCCGCTCCTCGTCGACCATGTCGGGGCTGATCCTGGCCCCCACGTCGTACGCGCGCCGCTGCAACAGCTCGACCAGGTCCTCCGGCAGTTCCTCGACCTCCTCGATCTCCTTCAGCCGTCGCTTCGCGGCCTTCGCGGCGCGGATCGCGAGCCTCCGTTGGATCTCCGCCTCCGCGTCCGCGTCGGCCTCCACCCCCAGCCGCCGGACCAGCCACGGCAGGGTGAGCCCCTGGCACACCAGGGTCGTCATGATCACCGCGAAGGCGATGAAGATGATCTCGTCGCGCGCCGGAAAGGGGTTGCCCGCGTCCGTCTTGAACGGGATCGCCAGCGCGAGCGCCACCGAGGCCACCCCGCGCATCCCGGCCCACCACATCACCACGCTCTCCCGCCAGCTCAGCGGGATCTCCTCGTCGAGGTCGCGCAGCGAGTGCAGCCGCTTGGCGAGCCAGCCGGCCGGCAGCAGCCAGAGCAGCCGCACGCCGACCACCACGCCGACGATGGTGGCGGCCCACCCGGCGAGCTCCGCGGGACGGCCGGTCGCCGCCGTGAAGACGTTGTGCAGCTCCAGCCCGATCAGCCCGAACGCCACCCCGGTGACCAGCATGTCGACGACTTCCCAGAAGGTGTGCCCGGCCAGCCGCCCCAACACGTCGTCGGCGTCGGACGCGTACTCCGCGAGGAACAGGGCCGTCGTCAGCACGGCCAGCACCCCCGAACCGTGCAGTTCCTCGGCCAACACGTACGAGACGAACGGCACGAGCAGCGTCAGGCCGATCTGCAGCGTGGCGTCCCCGAGCCGCCCCATGAGCCGGTTGGTGGCCCACCCCAGAGCCAGCCCGACGGCCACGGCGACGACGGCCGACAGCACGAACTCCCCGAGCGCGTCGGGCCAGGAGAAGCTGCCGCTGACGGCGGCGGCGATGGCCACGTGGTACAGCACGATGGCGGTCACGTCGTTGAAGAGCCCCTCGCCCTCCAGGATCGACACCATCCGGCGCGGCAGCCCGAGCGATCCGGCCACGGCGGTGGCCGCGACCGGGTCGGGCGGCGCGACGAGCGCGCCGAGCGCGACGGCGGCGGCGATCGGCAGCCCGGGCACGACGGCGTGCGCGACGAAGCCGACGGCCGCGGTGGTCACGAACACCAAGGCCACGGCCAGCAGGAAGATGGGCCGCACGTTGGCGGCGAACTGCCGCCAGGAGGTGCGCTGCGCGGAGGCGTACAGCAGCGGCGGCAGCAGGAGGGGGAGGATGTACTCGGGCGGGATGTCGACGTTGGGCACGGCGGGCACCAACGCGAGGACGGCTCCGCCGATGGTCATCAGGACGGGCGCGGGCAGCCCGAGCCGGTCCCCGAACGGCACGCTGACGACGGCCCCGAGCAGCAGCACGAACAGCAGGGCAAGCTGATCCATCCCCCACACCCTGCCGCACCGCTCGCCGCGGGGTGTTGCGCCCCGCCGCACACCGCCGGGGCGCCGCCCCAGACCCCGCGCCTCGAACGCCGGCGGGGCTTGAGTTGTCCTGCGGCCGAGTCCAGCCCCGCCGGCGTTCGAGGTACGGGCGCGCAGCGCCCGTACGGGGTCCGGGGCAGCGCCCCGGGGAACGGTGGAAGGGCGGGTAGGGGACGAGCCCCGCAGGGCACCCGAACCCGCACCCGCAGGGTTACGGCAGGGCGCGCCGCATCGCCCGGTGCGGAATGCCCGCGTCCTGGAACTCCGGCCCGTACGCCACGTACCCGAGCCGCTCGTAGAAGCCGAGCGCATGCGTCTGCGCGCCGAGCTCCACGGCGGCCAGCCCAAGGGCGACGGCCTCCGCCTCGATCGCCCGCACCAGCGCCACACCGACACCCGACCCGCGCGCGGACTTGCCGACGGCCAGCCGCCCCAGCGAACCGACCTCCGACGAACCGGTCTTGGCGAGCACGGCGTCCCCGTGCAGCAGCCGCCCCGTCCCCAGCGGCTCGCCGTCCGCGCCCACGGCGAGCACGTGCACCGCGCCCGCGTCGTACGCGTCGTACTCGATCGACTCCGGTACGGACTGCTCGACCACGAACACCTCGGTCCGCACGGCGAAGCAGGCCGCCATGTCGGCCTCCCCGGAGGCCACCCTCACCTCGAAGCCGACGGTGGAGGCCGTCACTCGCTCTCCGCGCGGATCACGTCCAGCGCGTGCTGCAGGTCCGCCGGGTAGGTGCTCTCGAACTCCACCCACTGCCCGTCCGCCGGGTGCTCGAAGCCGAGCCGCACCGCGTGCAGCCACTGCCGTGTCAGCCCCAGCCGCTTCGCCACCGTCGGGTCCGCGCCGTACGTGAGGTCGCCGACGCAGGGGTGCCGGTGCGCGGACATGTGCACGCGGATCTGGTGCGTGCGGCCGGTCTCCAGCTTGATGTCGAGCAGCGAGGCCGCGCGGAACGCCTCGATCAGGTCGTAGTGGGTGACCGAGGCCTTGCCCTCCTGGGTCACGGCCCACTTGTAGTCCGCGCTGGGGTGCCGGCCGATCGGCGCGTCGATGGTGCCGCTCATCGGGTCCGGGTGGCCCTGCACCAGCGCGTGGTAGCGCTTGTCGACCACGCGCTCGCGGAACTGGTTCTTCAGCGAGGTGTACGCGCGCTCCGACTTGGCGACGGCCATCAGGCCGGACGTGCCGACGTCGAGGCGGTGCACGATGCCCTGGCGCTCGGACGCGCCGGAGGTCGAGATCCGGTAGCCGGCCGCGGCGAGCCCGCCGATGACGGTGGTGCCGGTCCAGCCGGGGCTCGGGTGGGCGGCGACGCCGACCGGCTTCATGATGACGACGATGTCGTCGTCGTCATGGACGATCTCCATGCCGGGGACCGGCTCGGCGACGACCTCGACCGGGCGCGGCGGCGCGGGCATCTCGACTTCGAGCCAGGCGCCGCCGTGGACGCGCTCGGACTTCCCGACGACGCTTCCGTCGACCGCCACCTTCCCCTCGGCCGCGAGTTCGGCCGCCTTCGTCCGGGAAAACCCGAACATACGGGCGATGGCGGCGTCGACGCGCTCGCCTTCGAGGCCATCGGGAACGGGCAGGGTGCGGATCTCGGGATTGGTACTCACCCGTCGAGTATGCCTTGTCAGTCCTTGTGGACGGTGCCGTCCGGGTCCAGGCCCTTGAACGACAGCAGCACGATCAGGATGCCGCCGCACACGATCGCGGTGTCGGCGAGGTTGAACACGGCGAAGTGGGCCGGCGCGATGAAGTCGACGACGGCGCCCCTGAAGACACCCGGCGAACGGAAGATCCGGTCGGTCAGATTGCCCAGCGCACCGCCGAGCAGCAGGCCGAGCGCGATCGCCCACGGCAGGCTGTAGAGCTTGCGCGCCAGCCGGACGATCACCACGATCACGGTGGCCGCGATGCAGGTGAAGATGATCGTGAAGGCCTCGCCGAAGCCGAAGGCGGCTCCGGGATTGCGGACCGCCTCGAACTTCAGCAGGTCGCCGATGATCTCGATCGGCGGCCGGTGCTCCAGCTTCGCCACGACCACCATCTTGCTGCCGAGGTCCAGCAGGTACGCGAGCACCGCGACGACGAGCAGCGCGACGATCCGCCGGCGCCCCTTGGGCTGGGCGGTCTCCGGCTGGGCATCGTCCCCGACCTCCGGCGTACCGATGATGCTCTCCGCCTCTGCCACGTGAGTCCCTCGAACTAGCTCGAACCGGCTTGCTGACCAGACACGAGGGTACGTCAGGCCGCCGTCGGGCCGGCCTCCCGCCGCCCGCCCGCTTCCCGGCCTCCCACCGGCCTCCGCGGAGTCAGTGCCTCCGCTCCTGCTTCTGCTTGCAGTCCACGCACAGCGTGGCCCGCGGGAACGCCTGCATCCTCGCCTTGCCGATCGGCTTCCCGCAGTTCTCGCAGAGCCCGTACGTGCCCGCGTCCATGCGTTCCAGGGCCCGCTCGGTCTGCTCCAGCATCGAGGTCGCGTTCGCGGCGAGCGCCAGCTCGGACTCCCGGGTGATGTTCTTGGTGCCCGTGTCGGCCTGGTCGTCGCCCGCGCCGTCGCCCGAGTCCCGCATGAGGCCTGAGATGGCCACCTCCGAGGCGTCGAGTTCCGCGCGCAGCCTCAGGACCTCCGCCATCAGCTCGCTGCGGGCCTCCGCGACCTCCTGGGGGGTCCAGGGATCCTCCCCGGGCCGTACGGCGAGCTCGCCCGGTTCGGTGACCGCCGTGACCCTCGCCTTGGGCAGTCCGCTCGTGGCGGCCGCGGCCGTCTTCCTCGCCGCGCCGGTGCTCTTCTTGGCAACCACTTTCCGGACTCCCGTCTTCTTCGCGGCCTGCGCCGCCCCCTCGGCTCCGGCCTTCTTGGCCGGGGCCTTCCGCGTCGTCTTCGCGGCGGTCGTGTTCTCGGTGCCGGCGGCCGCCGCCTTGCCGGCGTGAGCCGTCTTCGCGGCCACGGCCTTCTTGGCGGCCTTCTTGGCGACGGCCTTCCCGGTCGGCTGGGTCGACCCGGTCGGCGCCTTCCCGTCCGCGGCGCTCTTCGTCGAGGCCTTCCTGGCCGGTTCCTCCCCGGCGGCGGCCGTTGCGGCAGCCGTCCTGGCAGTACTCCCGGCGGTACTCCCGGCGGTCTTTTTCGCCACCATGGCCGCGGCCCCTTCACATACTGTGATCTTTGCTCGCGAATCGTGCCGGAACGATAAATCGACTCCAGTCCCGCGGCAACGGGGCACGCTTCCGTCGAGGCCAACCTGCATCCGTTGTGCCCAGCAGGGGGCCCCGTAATCCGCCCCACCCGCCCCACCCGGATCCCTTCGGACCCGTCAGCCCGTTCGGGTCATCCCCGGCACTGCCGCGGACCCCGTACGAGAGCCCGCACGAGAGCCCGCGCGAAGGCCCCCGCCGGCGCCGGTGCGCGCCCCCGTAAACCGGTCTGCCGACCGCCGCCCGGGCCCGTACACTGGCCCCAGCGAAAGGCATGGATGGGGACGAGTAGCGTCGGACGCAGCCAGGAGCGACCCGGGGACGGTGAGAGCCCGGGGGCGAGCGCGATGCGAAGGATCACCCCGGAGCCGCCGGAAGAAAGCCCTCAGGGCCAGTAGAACCGGCTTCGCACCCCAATGAGGGGGCCACCGGCACGCCCGGAGGCCAAGGAGGGTGGTACCGCGGGAGCACATCGGCTCTCGTCCCTCCGGACGGAAGTGACACACCGCCGGAGGAAGAGTTCAGCCTCATGACCACACCGCCGCAGTACCGCCCGGTACCCGCCCAGGTCGACCTGTCCGCCCTTGAGCACGGGGTGCTCGACTTCTGGCGCGAGAGCAAGATCTTCGCCAAGACCCTGGAGCAGTCCGAGGGCCGCCCCGAGTGGGTCTTCTACGAGGGCCCGCCCACCGCGAACGGCATGCCCGGTGCCCACCACATCGAGGCCCGCGTCTTCAAGGACGTCTTCCCCCGCTTCCGCACCATGCGCGGCTACCACGTGGCCCGCAAGGCCGGCTGGGACTGTCACGGCCTGCCCGTCGAGCTCGCCGTCGAGAAGGAGCTGGGCTTCAACGGCAAGCAGGAC
This sequence comes from Streptomyces sp. NPDC002467, assembly GCF_042889825.1. Classification (NCBI taxonomy): domain Bacteria; kingdom Bacillati; phylum Actinomycetota; class Actinomycetes; order Kitasatosporales; family Streptomycetaceae; genus Streptomyces; species Streptomyces sp. NPDC002467. Next base: position 179,981 of record NZ_JBIARJ010000010.1, read on the forward strand.
ATCGAGGCGTACGGCATCGCCGAGTTCAACGCCAAGTGCCGCGAGTCCGTGACCCGCCACACCGACGCGTTCACCGAGCTCACGACCCGGATGGGCTACTGGGTCGACCTGGACGACGCCTACCGGACGATGGACCCCGAGTACATCGAGTCCGTGTGGTGGTCGCTGAAGGAGATCTTCGACAAGGGGCTGCTGACCCAGGACCACCGCGTCGCCCCCTGGTGCCCGCGCTGCGGCACCGGCCTCTCCGACCACGAGCTGGCGCAGGGCTACGAGACCGTCGTCGACCCCTCGGTCTTCGTCCGCTTCCCGCTGACGAGCGGCCCGCTCGCCGGCCGCGCCGCCCTCCTCGTGTGGACGACCACCCCCTGGACCCTGGTGTCCAACACGGCGGTCGCCGCGCACCCCGAGGTCACCTACGTCGTCGCCACGAACGGCGAGGAGCACCTCGTCGTCGCCCAGCCGCTGCTGGAGAAGGCCCTCGGCGAGGGCTGGGAGGCCACCGGCGAGTCCTTCACGGGCAAGGAGATGGAGCGCTGGACGTACCAGCGCCCCTTCGAGCTCGTGGAATTCCCGGCCGAGGCCCACTACGTCGTGAACGCCGAGTACGTCACGACCGAGGACGGCACGGGTCTGGTCCACCAGTCCCCCGCCTTCGGCGCCGACGACCTCGCGGTCTGCCGCGCGTACGGCCTGCCCGTCGTGAACCCGGTCCGCCCCGACGGCACCTTCGAGGAGGAGGTCCCGCTGGTCGGCGGCGTCTTCTTCAAGAAGGCCGACGAGAAGCTGACCGCGGACCTCGACGCCCGCGGCCTGCTCTTCAAGCACATCGCCTACGAGCACAGCTACCCGCACTGCTGGCGCTGCCACACGGCCCTGCTCTACTACGCGCAGCCGTCCTGGTACATCCGCACCACCGCCGTCAAGGACGCGATGCTGCGGGAGAACGAGAAGACCAACTGGTTCCCGGACTCGGTCAAGCAGGGCCGCTTCGGCGACTGGCTGAACAACAACATCGACTGGGCGCTGTCCCGCAACCGCTACTGGGGCACCCCGCTCCCGATCTGGCGCTGCGAGGAGAACCACCTCACCTGCGTCGGCTCCCGCGCCGAGCTGTCGGAGCTGACCGGGCAGGACCTCTCCGCCCTCGACCCGCACCGCCCGTACATCGACGACGTGACCTTCACCTGCACGGCGGAGGGCTGCTCGCTCACCTCCGTCCGCGTGCCCGAGGTCATCGACGCCTGGTACGACTCGGGCTCGATGCCGTTCGCGCAGTGGGGCTACCCGTACAAGAACAAGGAGATCTTCGAGAAGCGCTACCCGGCGCAGTTCATCTCGGAGGCCATCGACCAGACCCGCGGGTGGTTCTACACCCTGATGGCGGTCGGCACCCTCGTCTTCGACAAGTCGTCCTACGAGAACGTGGTCTGCCTGGGCCACATCCTCGCCGAGGACGGCCGCAAGATGTCCAAGCACCTGGGCAACATCCTCCAGCCGATCCCGCTCATGGACCAGCACGGCGCTGACGCCGTGCGCTGGTTCATGGCGGCCGGCGGCTCCCCGTGGGCGGCGCGGCGCGTCGGCCACGGCACGATCCAGGAGGTCGTCCGCAAGACCCTCCTCACGTACTGGAACACGGTCGCCTTCCAGGCCCTGTACGCCCGTACGTCGAACTGGGCGCCCTCCGCGGCCGACCCGGCCCCGGCCGACCGCACGGTCCTCGACCGCTGGCTGCTCTCGGAGCTGAACACCCTGGTCTCCGAGGTCACCGAGGCCATGGAGGCGTACGACACCCAGCGCGCCGGCAAGCTCCTGTCCGCCTTCGTGGACGACCTGTCCAACTGGTACGTCCGCCGCTCCCGCCGCCGCTTCTGGCAGGGCGACGCGGCCGCGCTGCGCACCCTGCACGACGTGGTCGAGACGGTGACCCGCCTGATGGCCCCGCTGACCCCCTTCATCACGGAGCGGGTCTGGCAGGACATGATCGCGCCGGTCACCCCCGGGGCGCCGGAGTCGGTGCACCTGTCCACGTGGCCCGAGGCGGACGCCTCCCAGGTGGACCGGAACCTGTCCCAGCAGATGCTGCTGGTGCGCCGCCTCGTCGAGCTGGGCCGCGCCACGCGCGCGGAGTCGGGCGTCAAGACCCGTCAGCCGCTCTCCCGGGCCCTGGTCGGCGCGGTGGGCTTCGAGGCCCTCTCCCCCGAGCTGCAGGCGCAGATCACGGAGGAGCTGAACGTCTCCTCGCTGGCCTCCCTCTCCGAGGTCGGCGGCTCCCTCGTCGACACGACGGCGAAGGCGAACTTCAGGGCGCTGGGCAAGCGCTTCGGCAAGGGCGTCCAGGACGTGGCCAAGGCGGTCGCGGCCGCCGACGCCGCGGCCCTCTCCCTGGCCCTGCGCGCGGGCTCCGCGGTCGTCACGGTCAACGGTGAGGAGGTCACGCTCACCCCCGAGGAGGTCATCATCACGGAGACCCCGCGCGAGGGCTGGTCGGTGGCGTCCGACTCGGGCGCGACGGTCGCCCTGGACCTGGAGATCACCCCGGAACTGCGGCTGGCGGGCCTGGCGCGTGACGCGATCCGCCTGATCCAGGAGGCCCGGAAGAACTCCGGCCTCGACGTGGCGGACCGCATCGCGCTGCGCTGGTCCTCCTCGGACCCGGAGGTCGTCTCGGCCCTGACGGACCACGCGACGCTCATCGCGGACGAGGTCCTGTCCACGGACTTCGCCTCGGGCGACGCGGAAGCCGGCTACGGCGACCCCTTCACGGACGAGCCCCTCGGCCTGACGTTCCGCCTCCGCAAGGCGTAGCGGCTCGCCGCCTCCTGTGGCCCGGCCCCGCACTCGGGGTGCCGGGCCACAGCTGTCTTCTCCCCGCCCCGCCCTTTCACCGTTTCCGCCTCAAACGCCGGAGGGGCTGGAAGATCCAGCCCCTCCGGCGTTTGAGGAGCGGGGTCCGGGGCGGAGCCCCGGGAAACGGAGAAAGGGCGGGGAGGGGCCCGCTCCGCGCAGCGGCACAGCCCGGGGGACCCGGCACGGACCCAGCCCCCCGGACACGGAAACGGGCCGGGCCCGGTGCCCCCGAAGGGGAACCGGGCCCGGCCCGTGAAGGCGACTGCCGACAGACGCGGCGCCGGCGCCTAGTTGTCGTCCTCGTCGATCAGGAAGCCCCGCATGGGCGACGGCGCCTGCATCGGCTGCGGAGCCGCCGGCCGGACCGGAGCCATCGGCTGGGTCATCGCCGGGGACATCTGCTGCTGGCCACCGTAGGAGGGGCCGCCCATCGGCGAGGGACCGCCCATGGGGGACGGGCCGCTGCCCATCGACGGGCCGCCCATGGAGTGACCCATCGCGCCGGCCGGAGCCATCGACGGGGACGGCGAAGGCGGCAGCGCCGGACCGGCCGGACCGCGCGGCGGGGCGAGCGAGTCGTCGGCCTGGGTCTCCAGCTGGCGCAGCTGCGACTCCAGGTAGGACTTCAGACGCGTACGGTACTCACGCTCGAAGCCCCGCAGGTCCTCGACCTTGCGCTCCAGCGTGGCGCGGGCGGACTCCAGGGAGCCCATCGCGACGCGGTGCTTCTCCTGCGCGTCCCGCTCCAGCGCGTCGGCCTTGGCGCGGGCGTCCCGCTCCAGGCCCTCGGCGCGGCTGCGCGCCTCGCCGACGATCTTGTTGGCCTCGGAGCGGGCCTCGGCGATCGCCTGGTCGGCGGTCTGCTGCGCCAGCGACAGGACGCGGGCGGCGCTGTCGCCACCGGGACCCTGCTGCGGGAGCTGCTGCGGCTGCGGCTGGCCCATCGGCTGCATCGGCTGGCCCATGCCCTGCATCGGCTGACCCATCGGCTGCATCTGCTGGCCCATGGGCTGCATCTGCTGGCCGAGCGGGTTCTGGCCGCCCATGGAGGGCTGGCCCATGCCCGGCTGACCCATGCCCTGCGGTCCACCCATGGGGTGCTGCTGCATGGGGCCGCCCATCGGGCCCGGACCCTGCGGTCCGTGTCCACCGGGGCCGGCCGGAAGCTGCGGCGGGCCGCCCGGGAGCTGCGGCGGGCCCATCTGGGGCTGCTGCGGCGGGCCGGATATGGCCGCGGGCACGGGGGCGCCGGGGCCACCGGGGCCACGCTGGTCCTGGGGCTCGGGCTTGCGCATGCCCTGCTGCTGCTGGTTCTGCGCGGCGGCACGCGTGGCGGCAGCCAGCTTGGCGCGCAGGTCCTCGTTCTCGCGCAGCAGGCGCGTCAGCTCGGACTCGACCTCGTCGAGGAAGGCATCGACCTCGTCCTCGTCATAGCCTTCTCGGAGGCGGACGGTCGTGAACTGCTTGTTCCGCACGTCCTCGGGAGTCAGCGGCATGTCTTCTTCACCTCTACGTAGTCGTCGGCAGTCGGCAAGACCGTATCGGGACTGTCCCCGCGCGCGCGGAGAAGCTCATCGTTCACACGCTTCTCGCAGCGGTGCTCACGAAACTGATGAGGATGTAAACGATGATCATCAGAACGAAGAAGGACAGGTCGAGTGCCACGCCCCCGAGACGCAACGGCGGGATGAGCCGCCGAAGAAGCTTGAGCGGTGGATCGGTAAGAGTGTAGGTGGCCTCCAGGACGACCACCATCGCCTTGCCGGGTGTCCATGAACGTGCGAACTGGAACACGTAGTCCATGACCAGTCGGAAGATCAGCACGATGAGGAAGCACATCAGCGCGATGTAGACCACCTGTAGTGCGACGCCCATCCCGCGCTTCCCTCTCCCCGTTTCCCGCTCTGTTCCCGGTCCCGTATCTGACGGATCGGTCTAGCTTTGGTTGAAGAACCCGCCCTCCGCGATGCGGGCCTTGTCCTCCGCCGTGACATCGACGTTAGCAGGCGACAGCAGGAACACCTTCTGTGTCACGCGTTCAATGCTGCCGTGCAGACCGAAGACGAGTCCGGCGGCGAAGTCCACGAGACGCTTCGCATCCGTGTCGTCCATCTCCGTGAGATTCATGATCACCGGAGTGCCCTCACGGAAGTGTTCCCCGATGGTACGGGCCTCGTTGTAGGTCCGGGGGTGCAGCGTCGTGATGCGGTACGGCTCCCGCTCGGAGACGACCTTGGGCATGATCACGGGGGCGTTCTTCTCCAGGTTCGTACGGTCGGGTGTGATAGACGCCACGGGGGCGATTCGCGCAGGACGTCCATTTTCAACAGGAATTGAGACGGGTTCGCGCTGCGGCGGGGGCTGTACGACTCGTACCGGTTCGTCCGATACGGGCGCTTGGTGCACGGGCTGCTGTCGGCGATCCCGGTCCCGGGCCACGCGTTCCGGTTCCGGCTCGGGCTCGAACTCGTCGTCGGGGTCATACCCCGGGTTGTCGTACCGGTCGTCCTCCACGAGGCCGAGGTAGACCGCCATCTTGCGCATCGCGCCGGCCATTCTCTGAGTCCTCCGCTCTGTGGTGGATCGCCCTGTCGCAGGTGCCGCCGTGTCACGAATGTCACCAACTGCCCGCGATCCACGTGGCCCGCCCGCCCATTTGCGGGAATGACCATATTTTCTGCTGTGGTTCGACTTTCTTCGCGACGTTACCCGAGCCGGGGTCTCGCGCCGAGTACCGCAGTGCCGACGCGTACATGTGTCGCACCGGCCGCAACGGCCTGTTCCAGGTCTGCGCTCATCCCGGCCGACACCATCGTGGCAGCAGGATGGTCCGCGCGCAGGCGGGATGACAATTCCACCAACCGCTCGAAAGCGGCCTGTTCGCGTCCCGCGTACTCGCCGGCCAACGGAGCGACCGTCATCAGCCCGTCGATCCGCAGTCCCGGCGCCTTCGCGACGAGGTCCGCCAGCTCCGCGAGCTGCTCCGGCGCCGCGCCGCCGCGGGACCCGCGCTCACCCGACTCCGCGTCGAGGGCGATCTGCACGAGACAGCCGAGCTCGCGCCCCGCCGCCTCCGCGGCCGCCGAGAGGGCGGTCACGAGCTTCGGGCGGTCGACCGACTGCACCACGTGCGCGTATCCCGCCACGGAACGGACTTTGTTCGTCTGCAACTGCCCGACGAAGTGCCAGTTGAGCGGCAGATCCGCGCAGGCCGCGGCCTTGGGGGCGGCGTCCTGGTCCCGATTCTCCGCAACATGGCGGATGCCCAGCTCCGCCAGCAGTCGTACGTCGCTCGCGGGGTAGGTCTTGGTGACCACGATGAGGGTCACCTCGTCCCGCTCGCGTCCCGCCGCCGCGCAGGCGGACGAGATGCGTTCCTCCACCCGCTCCAGGTTCGCGGCGAGTTCCGACTTACGATCCGTCATCAGTCCAACCAGACATATCCGGCAAGCCGCCCGGTCACCCGGTCACGGCGGTACGAGTAGTGGTCCCGCGACTCCAGTGTGCAGACCGGGGAGCGGTGGACGTCCACCACCCCCGCCTCGGCGAGCTGCGCGTGCACTCCGGCGACCACGTCGACGGCCGGTGTCTCCCAACTGGTCTCGGCCCGGGCGGCCGGCACCTCTTCGGCGACGGCATCCCTCATCTCGGCGGGCACTTCGTAGCAGCGTCCGCAGATCGCCGGACCGGTACGGGCGACGATCCGGCCGGGCTCGGCGCCGAGGGAGACCATGGCCTCCAGGACGGCGGGCACCACTCCCGCGACCAGTCCGGGCCGCCCGGCGTGGGCGGCGCCCGCGATCCCGGCTACGGGGTCCGCGAGCAGGACGGGCGTGCAGTCCGCGGTGAGCACCGCGAGCGCCAGTCCCCGACGGGCGGTCACCACCGCGTCCACGGCGGGGACCGCGGAGTCCGCACCCCAGGGTCCGGGGACCACCGCGACGTCCCGGCCGTGCACCTGGTTCATCCAGACCACGTGGTCCGGGTCCAGGCCGAGGGAGTTCGCGGCGAGCGCCCGGTTCGCCAGAACGGCGGCCGGGTCGTCTCCGACCGCGCCGCCGAGGTTGAGCTCTTCGTACGGAACGGCGCTCACTCCGCCCCACCTGTCGGTGAAGGCGAAGTGGGCGCCGCCCACGTGGTGCTGCTCCGGTGTCACTTCAAGAAGTCCGGTACGTCCAGTTCCTCGGCCGGGCTGTCCTGGTACGGACGGGCCGTGGGGACCTGCGGCGCGGGGGGCTCGACCAGGGCCGGCGCCGGCTCGACCGGAGCCTGGGGCTCCTCGCGCGGCGGGACCGTGCCGAGCCCGCCGAAGGCCGGACGGACCGGCTCCGGCGCGCGGACGGGGGCCGGGGCCGGCTCGTCGCGCTTCGTGGAAGCGGCGCCGATGACGTTGTCCCGGCGGGCCGGGGGCTGTCCGCCGTCGAACCCGGCCGCGATGACGGTGACCCGTACCTCGTCGCCGAGCGCGTCGTCGATGACGGCACCGAAGATGATGTTCGCCTCGGGGTGCGCGGCCTCGCTCACCAGCTGCGCGGCCTCGTTGATCTCGAAGAGACCGAGGTCCGAGCCGCCGGAGATGGAGAGCAGCACGCCGCGGGCGCCGTCGATGGACGCCTCCAGCAGCGGCGAGGAGATCGCCATCTCGGCCGCGGCCACGGCGCGGTCGTCGCCGCGGGCCGAGCCGATGCCCATCAGTGCCGAGCCGGCCTCGGACATCACGGACTTGACGTCGGCGAAGTCGAGGTTGATCAGACCCGGGGTGGTGATGAGGTCGGTGATGCCCTGGACGCCGGACAGGAGGACCTGGTCGGCCGACTTGAAGGCGTCGAGGACGCTGACCTGGCGGTCCGAGATGGACAGCAGGCGGTCGTTGGGGATGACGATGAGGGTGTCGACCTCTTCGCGGAGCTCGGCGATGCCGTCCTCCGCCTGGTTCGCGCGGCGCCGGCCCTCGAAGGTGAACGGTCGGGTGACCACACCGATCGTCAGGGCGCCCAGCGAGCGCGCGATGTTGGCGACGACGGGTGCGCCGCCGGTGCCGGTGCCGCCGCCCTCACCGGCGGTCACGAAGACCATGTCGGCCCCCTTGAGGACCTCCTCGATCTCCTCGCGGTGGTCCTCTGCCGCCTTGCGACCGACGGCCGGATTTGCTCCGGCGCCGAGGCCCCGGGTGAGTTCACGGCCGACGTCGAGCTTGACGTCGGCGTCGCTCATCAACAGCGCCTGGGCGTCCGTGTTGATGGCGATGAACTCGACGCCCTTGAGACCGACCTCGATCATTCGGTTGATGGCATTGACACCACCGCCGCCGACACCGATGACCTTGATGACTGCGAGGTAGTTCTGCGGTGCTGCCACGTCGAAGGCCTCTCGCCTCGATTACGTGTCGTCGCCTCGCGGTCTGCGTTGCGACGACTGATGCCGAAATGGGGACGGTTCGAACGCGCCGACCCGAACCCTCACCCTGAAGTTTAGGGTTAGGGGTGTGTCTGTTCCTTGGACTCTTCCGAACAGGACACTAAGTCGACAAGTAGCGCGTGTTCAACGAACACGCCGAACCTCCCGTTTTTCTTTTCACCCTATGTGATCACCCGTATCGCCGGCCAACCAGGGTGCTCCGCTGTTCGACCGGGAGTCAACTCCCGGACACCGCAGGGGCGGTGGGAACGCTCACGTCGAAGTGACCGGCCTTGGGCGCGGCCTTGAGCAAAGCGGTCAGCGCACGCCCCTTCGCTTCGCTCTGTTCCCCACTCCCCCACGTCACGGACCGCCCCCCGGTGAGCTCCAGGACCACCGAATCGTACGAACCCACCTTGACCTGCACCGTCTGCTTCGAGACCGGCGCCGGAAGGGCTCCCGCGATGAGCACGGCCTCGTGCAGCAGCCGTTCCTCGTCGAAGCGGCGGGCGCTCGGGGAGCCTCCCGCGTTCAATTCGAGGACCGGAACACCGGCCGGTGCTTTCGGAACCGTGTCGAAACGCACACCCGATGCGTCCACTTCCACGAAGTTGGCGTCCTTTTTGATGAGCAGTACCGGTTTGCGTTCCGTCACTTTCAGCCCGATTCCGTGCGGCCAGGCCCGCACCACGTCGACCGAATCGATGCGGGGCAGACGGCCGCGGACGCGGTCCGCGATCTCGTCGGTGTCGACGCCGACGAGCGGTGCGCCGACCGGCACCGCCGCGGCGGCGACGACCTGTTCGGGGGTCAGCACCTCGGTGCCGCCGGCGGTGACCTTCTCGACGCGCAGCCAGGAGGAGCCGTAGAGCACCCAGGTGCCGCCCCCCGCGAGGAGCAGCGTCGCGGCGAGGGCGGCCAGCAGCACCGGGCCTCGGCGCAGGCGCGCGCCGGGGCCCGGCGGGCCGGACCGCTTCTCCGGCTTGGGCGCCTTGGGTGGCTTGGGTGTCCTCGGCGGCTTCGGAGAGCCGGTGCCGCCCTTGCGGGCGGGCCGGTCAGAGCCCGGGTTGCCGCGCTGTGCGGTCGTCGCTCCGGCCACTCCTGTGCCTCCTGCCTCAGCGGCTGCTGTGCGCCGCGATCGCCTCGTACACCATCCCGACCAGCAGCTCGTCGGCGTCCCTGCGGCCGAACTCGCCTGCGGCGCGTGACATCTCGTACAGGCGGTGCGGGTCGGCAAGCACCGGGAGGACCTGGCCGAGCACCCACTCGGGCGTCAGCTCCGCGTCGTCCACGAGCAGGCCGCCGCCGGCCTTGACCACCGGCTGGGCGTTGAGCCGCTGTTCGCCGTTGCCGATCGGCAACGGGACGTAGGCGGCGGGCAGCCCGACGGCGGAGAGTTCGGCGACGGTCATCGCGCCCGCGCGGCACAGCATCATGTCCGCGGCGGCGTACGCGAGGTCCATCCGGTCCACGTACGGTACCGGCACGTAGGGCGGCATCCCGGGCATGTTGTCGACACGCGGCAGTTCGTTCTTCGGCCCGACGGCGTGCAGGATCTGGATCCCGGAGCGCTGGAGGTTCGGGGCGACCTGCTGGATCGTCTCGTTGAGGCGGCGGGCGCCCTGCGAACCGCCGGAGACCAGCAGCGTCGGCAGGTTGGGGTCCAGGCCGAAGGCGGCGCGCGCCTCGGGGCGTACGGCGGCCCGGTCGAGGGTGGAGATGGAGCGGCGCAGCGGGATGCCCACGTAGCGGGCGCCGCGCAGCTTGCTGTCGGGGGTCGAGACCGCGACGGCGTGCGCGTACCGGGAGCCGATCTTGTTGGCCAGTCCGGGCCGGGCGTTGGCCTCGTGGACGATGATCGGCACCCCGAGCCGCTTCGCCGCCAGATAGCCGGGCAGGGCCACGTAGCCGCCGAAGCCGACGACGCAGTCGGCCTTGGTGCGGATCAGGATCTCCTCCGCGGCCTTGATGGTGCCGCGCAGCCGTCCGGGGACGGTGATGAGCTCGGGGGTGGGCTTGCGGGGCAGCGGTACGGCGGGGATCAGGCCCAGCTCGTAGCCGCGTTCCGGCACCAGGCGGGTTTCGAGTCCGCGCTCGGTGCCGAGGGCGGTGATGCCCACTGAAGGGTCCTGCCTGCGCAGGGCGTCCGCGAGGGCGAGCGCCGGCTCGATGTGGCCGGCGGTCCCCCCACCGGCGAGTACGACATGCACCGAAATTCACCGCTCTCCGGACGGACGCTTCTTGACGCGCCGTCTCATCGACTTCCATCTCACCCCGGTCCGCCACCAGCCCGTCTTCGGCTGTCGCATCGCCAGGGCCGCGCGCGCCGCCGGCTCCTCCCGCGCGAAGGCGATGAGCAGTCCGACCGCGAACATGGTCGGCAGCAGGGCCGACCCTCCGTAGGAGAACAGCGGGAGCGGGACACCGGCGATCGGCAGCAGGCCGAGCACCGCACCGATGTTGATCACGGCCTGGGCCGTGATCCAGGTGGTCACGCCTCCCGCGGCAAACCGTACGAAGGAGTCCTCCGTGCGTCCGGCCACGCGGATACCCGCATAGCCTAGAGCCGCGAACAGGGCGAGCACCGACAGCGTCCCCGCCAGACCCAGTTCCTCCCCTGTGATGGCGAAGATGAAGTCGGTGTGGGCTTCGGGTAGTTGGCCCCATTTTTCCACACTGGCACCCAGCCCGGAACCAAACCAGCCGCCGGATGCGAGGGCGTAGATTCCGTGGACCGCCTGCCAGCAGAGGTCGTTCTTGCCCGGGTCCGTCGCGCCGATGCACTCCAGCCGGTCCATCCGGTGGGGGCTCGTCCTGATGAGCAGTGCGACGATCGCACCAGCGAAGACGAGCACGCCCACGAACATCCGCGTCGGGGCCCCCGCCAGCCACAGCAGGCCGAAGAGGATCGCGCCGAGGATCATCGCGGTGCCCATGTCGCCGCCCAGCATGATCAGCCCGAGCAGCAGGAAGGCCACCGGGACCAGCGGCACCAGCAGGTGCTTCCACTGGCTGAGCAGCCCCTTGTCGCCCTTGCGCGCCAACAGGTCGGCGCCCCACAGGATCAGTGCGAGCTTGCCGAACTCACTGGGCTGCAACATGAACGGACCACCAAGGGAGATCCAATTCTGGTTGCCGTTGATGGACACCCCTATCCCGGGGATCTGGACGAGGACCATCAGGAAGAGCGTGCCCGCGAGCACCGGATAGGACAGCGCCCGGTGGAGTTTGACGGGCATCCGGGAGGCGACGAGCATCAGCCCCGTGCCGATGAGGGCGGCGAGGAACTGCTTCTTGAAGAAGTAGGCGTCGCCCAGGCCGAGCTGGAGCGCCTTGATCATGGAGGCCGAGTAGACCATCACCAGGCCGAGCACGGTGATGAGCAGCGAGCTGCCGAAAATCAGGTAATACGCCGTGAGTGGCCGGTCCCAGGCCTTCCGCAACTTCCGCCGCGTACGCCGGATCCCGGCCAACGGCCCGCGCCCCGCGGGCCGCTTCGGGCCCGCCGCCGGGCGCTTGCGGCCCTGCGCCCTCACGGCGGAAGGCCGCCGCCCCGGCAGCATCTGCTTGGCCGGCATCTGTGATCTTCCCCTCCACTCGTACGAAGCGAGCCGCCGGCCGGAGGGAACCGCTCCCGGAGCCCCCGGCCTAGGCCGTGTTCGCGGCGCTCTCGGCGGCCAGTTCGCGCACCGCGTCGGCGAACGCGTCCCCACGCTCGTTGTAGTTCGCGAACATGTCCATCGAGGCGCAACCGGGCGCCAGCAGGACCGTGTCGCCGCGCTCGGCGAGCCGGGCCGCTTCGCGGACCGCTGCGAGCATCGCCCCAGTGTCGGTCCGGTCGAGGTCGACGACCGGGACCTCGGGCGCGTGTCGCGCCAACGCCTCGGCGATCAGCGCCCGGTCGGCGCCCATCAGCACGGCGGCGCGCAGCCGCTTCGCCGCCTTCCGGACGAGCTCGTCGAAGGTGGCGCCCTTGGCGAGGCCGCCGGCGATCCAGACGACCGGCTCGAACGAGGCGAGGGAGGCCTCGGTGGCGTGCGTGTTGGTGGCCTTGGAGTCGTCGATGTAGGTGACCCCGTCGACCTCGTCCACGTACGCGACGCGGTGGGCGTCCGGGCGGAAGTCGCGCAGCCCGTCGCGGACCGCGCGCGGCTCCACGCCGAAGGCGCGGGCCAGGGCCGCGGCGGCGAGCGCGTTGGCGATGTTGTGCGGGGCGGGCGGGTTGACGTCCTCGACGTGGGCGAGTTCCTGGGCGTTCTTCTGCCGGTTCTCGACGAAGGCGCGGTCGACGAGGATGCCGTCGACGACGCCGAGCATGGAGGGGCCGGGGGCGCCGAGGGTGAAGCCGATGGCCCGGCAGCCCTCTTCGACGTCGGCTTCGACGACCAGGTCCTCGGTGGCCTTGTCCGCCACGTTGTAGACGCATGCCACCGTGTTGCCCTCGTAGATACGGCCCTTGTCGGCGGCGTACGCCTCCATCGAGCCGTGCCAGTCGAGGTGGTCCGGGGCCAGGTTGAGCACGGCCGCGGAGTGGACGCGCAGCGAGGGCGCCCAGTGCAGCTGGTAGCTGGAGAGCTCGACGGCGAGTACGTCGTACTCCTGCTCGCCGAGGACCACGTCGACGATGGGGGTGCCGATGTTGCCGACGGCCGCGGTGCGGAGCCCGGCGGCCTTCAGGATCGACGCCAGCATCTGCGTGGTGGTGGTCTTGCCGTTGGTCCCGGTGATGGCGAGCCACTCGGCCGCGCCGCTCGCGGGTGCCTCGGCGCCGGCGGCGCGGAGCGCGACGCCCGCTTCGCGCAGGCGCCAGGCGATCTCGACGTCGCCGACGACGTCCACGCCGGCCTTGCCGGCCTCCAGGAAGAGCGGGCTGTCCGGCTTCCAGCCGGGCGAGGTCACCACGAGCTCCGTGCCCTCGGGGAGGGTCTCGCCGGCCTTGGCGCCGTCGTCCAGGCGACCGAGACGGACCTCGATGCCCAGTTCCGCGAGGTCGGCGGCCTTCGCTCGGTGCGCGTCGCCGTCGCCGTTGTCGACGACGGTCACGGCGGCGCCGAGGCGGGCCAGGGCGCGGGCGGCACTGATGCCGCTGATGCCGAGACCCGCCACGGTGATCCGGCCTGGCAGACCGAACCGGCCCAGGGCATCGGGGCCGAGCACGTCGGCCAGGTCGGTGGTGCTCACTTGTCGGCTGCCCATCCCGCGTAGAAGAGGCCGAGGCCCACGATCACGCACATGCCCTGGATGATCCAGAACCGCACGACGACGAGGACTTCGGACCAGCCCTTGAGTTCGAAGTGGTGCTGCAGCGGTGCCATCCGGAAGACGCGCTTGCCGGTCAGCTTGAAGGAGCCGACCTGGATGACGACCGACATGGTGATGAGGACGAAGAGGCCGCCGAGCAGGGCGATCAGGAACTCCGTGCGGGAGCAGATCGCGAGGCCGGCCAGCGCGCCGCCGAGCGCCAGCGAACCGGTGTCGCCCATGAAGATCTTGGCGGGCGAGGTGTTCCACCACAGGAAGCCGAAGCAGGCGCCCATGAGGGCCGACGCGACGACCGCCAGGTCGAGGGGGTCGCGCACCTCGAAGCAGGCGTTGGGGTTGGTCAGCGTGGCCGCGTTGGCGCAGGACTCCTGGAACTGCCACACACCGATGAAGGTGTACGCGCCGAAGACCATCACCGCGGCGCCGGTGGCCAGGCCGTCGAGGCCGTCGGTCAGGTTCACGCCGTTGGACATCGCCAGGATCATGAACAGCGCCCAGACCACGAACAGCACCGGGCCGATCGACCAGCCGAAGTCCGTGACGAACGACAGCTTGGTGGAGGCCGGGGTGAGCCCGCGCGAGTCCTTGAACTGGAGTGCGAGCACCGCGAAGGCGATGCCGACGATCAGCTGGCCGGACATCTTCGCCTTGGCGCGCAGACCGAGCGAGCGGCGCTTGACGATCTTGATGTAGTCGTCGAGGTAGCCGACCAGGCCCATGCCCGCCATCAGGAACAGGACGAGCAGGCCCGAGAAGGTCGGTTCACTGCCCGTGATGACCTTCGTCAGGACGTACGCGACGATCGTGGCCAGGATGAAGGAGATGCCGCCCATGGTGGGCGTGCCCTTCTTGCCGGCGTGGCCGCGGGGGCCGTCGTCGCGGATGAACTGGCCGTAGCCCTTGCGGGCCAGCAGCTTGATGAGCAGCGGGGTGCCGATGACCGTGAGGAACATGCCGATGACACCGGCGAACAGGATCTGCCTCATCGGCCGGCGACCTCGCCCTCGAGCAGCGCCAGCGCCACCCGCTCCAGACCGACCGACCTGGAAGCCTTCACCAGCACGACGTCACCCGGGCGCAGTTCACTGCGCAACAGGTCGACCGCCGCCTGCGCGTCGGACACGACCACCGACTCCTCACCCCACGAACCCTCGTTATATGCGCCCAGTTGCAGCCAGGACGCTTCCCTGCCCCCGACTGCGACGAGCTTGCTCACGTTGAGCCGGACGGCGAGCCGTCCCACCGCGTCGTGTTCGGCGAGCGATTCGTCACCGAGTTCGGCCATGGGACCGAGCACCGCCCACGTGCGCCCCCCGTTCGCCCTGGCCGGGCCGCCCATCGCGACAAGTGCGCGCAGTGCGGCCCGCATGGACTCGGGATTCGCGTTGTAGGCGTCGTTGACGATCGTCACACCGTCCGCCCGCTCGGTGACCTCCATCCGCCACCGTGACAGCGTGCCCGCCCCGGAGAGCGCGGTGGCGATCTCCTCGACGGACATTCCCAGTACATGGGCTACGGCGGCCGCGGCGAGCGCGTTCGACACGTGGTGCTCACCGTACAGCCGCAAGGTCACATCGCTGCACCCGGTCGGTGTGTGGAGTGTGAAGGAGGGTTGGCCCGAGGGTGTCATCCGGACCTCGGTGGCCCGGACTTCCGCGTCCTCGGCCTCGCCGAAGAGGACCGTACGGGCCTTGGTGCGGGTGGCCATCGCGCGCACCAGCGGGTCGTCGGCGTTGAGGACGGCGATGCCGCCCTCGGCCTCGGCCGGCAGGGCCTCGACCAGCTCTCCCTTGGCCTGTGCGATCTGCTCGCGGCCGCCGAACTCGCCGATGTGGGCGGTGCCGACGTTGAGGACGAGGCCGATCCGCGGCGGGGTCAGGCCGGTGAGGTAGGCGATGTGGCCGATCCCGCGGGCCCCCATCTCCAGTACCAGGTGGCGGGTTTCGGGGGTGGCCTTGAGCGCGGTGAGCGGCAGGCCGATCTCGTTGTTGAGGGAGCCGGGTGTCCACACCGTGGGCGCGTGGGTCTGGAGCACCTGGGCGATGAGGTCCTTGGTGGAGGTCTTGCCGGCGGAACCGGTCAGGGCCACCACGTCGGTGCCGAGCCGCTCGACGACGGCGCGGGCGAGGGCGCCGAGCGCCTTCTCCACGTCGGGGACGACGACGGCGGGCACGCCGACCGGCCGGGCCGCGAGGACGGCCGCGGCTCCGGCGGCGACCGCGCGCCCGGCGTAGTCGTGGCCGTCGACGTGCTCGCCCTCGAAGGCGGCGAACAGGCTGCCGGCCTCCACCTGACGGGAGTCGATGACCACGGGCCCGCTGATCCGCACCGACGGATCCGGTATGTCGTGGGGCCGCCCGCCGGTGATGTCGGCGATCTCGGCGAGGGAAAGGGCGATCACTGGTTCACCTCGGCCTGTCGGGCGCTGCTCTGCTGGGTCTCGATGGCCGCGCGGAGCACCTCGCGGTCGTCGAAGGGGCGTACGACGCCCGCGGTGTCCTGGCCCTGTTCGTGGCCCTTGCCGGCCACGAGCACGGTGTCACCGGGCTCGGCGCGCGCGACGGCGGCGGCGATGGCCGCGGCCCGGTCGGCGTCGACGAGGACGGTGCCCCGCTCGGCGGCCGGTACGGACACGGCGCCCTCGAACATGGCGGCGAGGATCTTGAGGGGGTCCTCGGAGCGCGGGTTGTCGGAGGTCAGGACGGCCACGTCGGCGTACCGGGCGGCCGCGGCGCCCATGGGGCCGCGCTTGGTGGTGTCGCGGTCTCCGCCGCAGCCGAGCACGATGTGCAGCTTGCCGGTGGTGACCTCGCGCAGCGCGCGCAGCACCGACTCGACGGCGTCCGTCTTGTGGGCGTAGTCGACGACGGCCAGGTACGGCTGTCCCGCGTCGACCCGCTCCAGCCGGCCGGGGACCCCGGGGACCGCGGCGACGCCGTCGGCGGCGGTCTGCGGGTCGATGCCTGCGGCGGCGAGCGTGACGATCGCGGCGACGGTGTTGGCGACGTTGAACGGGCCGGGCAGCGGCGCGGTGGCCCGTACGCGCTGTCCTTCGGGGCCCAGCAGGGTCAGCGTGGAGCTCGCCGGCCCGAAGACCACGTCCTCGGCGCGCCAGTCGGCGGCCGGGTCGCCGACCGCGGAGAAGGTGACGACCGGGACGGTGGCCTCCTTGGTGAGGCGGCGGCCGTACTCGTCGTCGAGGTTGACCACGCCCAGGCGGGAGCGGCGGGGGGTGAAGAGCCCCGCCTTCGCCTGGAAGTAGTCGTCCATGTCGGTGTGGAACTCCATGTGTTCCGGGCTCAGGTTGTTGAAGACGGCCACGTCGAAGACGCAGCCGTCGACCCGGCCGAGCACCAGGGCGTGGCTGGAGACCTCCATGGCGACGGCCTCGACGCCGCGTTCGCGCATGACCGCGAAGAGGGCCTGGAGGTCGGTGGCCTCGGGGGTGGTCCGCTCGGACTTGATGCGTTCGTCGCCGATGCGCATCTCGACGGTGCCGACGAGCCCCGTGCGGCGGCCCGCGGCGCGCAGGCCGCCTTCGACGAGGTACGCCGTGGTGGTCTTGCCCGAGGTGCCGGTGATCCCGATCTGGAGCAGGTCCTCACCGGGCCCGCCGTAGATGGCGGCGGCGAGCTCGCCCATCCGGCCGCGCGGGTCGTCGACGGTCAGGACGGGCAGTCCGGTGGCGGCGGCGCGCTCCTCCCCCGCGGGGTCGGTCAGCACGGCGGCCGCGCCGAGACCGGCGGCCTGGGCGGCGAAGTCGGCGCCGTGCGTCCTGGCTCCGGCGAGGGCCGCGTACAGGTCGCCCGGGCGGACGGCACGGGAGTCGTGCGTGATGCCGGTGATCGCCGCGGCGTCCGGTTCGGGCAGCCCCAGCAGGGCTGCCAGCTCGCCGAGGGCGGTCTGGCGGACGGACTCGGGCCGCGGCGCTCCCGGCGGCACTGCCGGGGCGTCCTTCTGGGTCGTTCTGGGCTGATCAGCGTGGGGCACGGCGGTGAGCGTACCGGGCGCGGCGGGCCGCCCGCGAAGTGAGGGCCCGGGCTCGGAGCCGTCGGCCGACTGGTTCCCCGGTTTCGGGGTGATCGTTGTCACTGGTGGTGCCTCGCGCTTTTCGGGCCGGTACGGCCGGTCACCGAGCCGGCTGCGCAGCGGGCTGCCGGCCGGGTTCGTAGGTGACCGGAAGTCCGGCGGGGGCGGATCCGGTGGGGGCGACCTGGAGGGTCTTGAGGGCGAACTCCATGACCTTCTTGTAGATGGGGCCACAGATCTGGCCGCCGAAGTAGCTGCCCTTGGTGGGGTTCTGGATGGCGCAGTACACGGTGATGCGGGGTTTGTCGGCCGGGGCGAACCCGGCGAACGAGGCGGTGTAGCCCTTGTAGCGGCCGGTGGCCGGATCCACCCGGTTGGAGGTGCCCGTCTTGCCGCCGACCCGGTAGCCGGGGATCTTCGCCTTGGTCCCGGTGCCCTCCTGGTCGTCTACCACCGATTCGAGCATTTCGGCCAGGGTCTTGGCGGTCTCCTTGCTGATGACCTGGTTCTGCTCGGGTGCCGGGGCGGGCGTGAAGCGGCCGTCGGGGCCCTTGGTGCCGCGCACGAGCGTCGGCTCGATGCGGAGGCCGCCGTTGGCGATGGTCGAGTACACGGAGGCCGCCTGCATGGCGTTGAGGGACAGGCCCTGGCCGAAAGGAATCGTGTACTGCTGGGAGGTGGACCAGTCCTCGGGCTTGGCGAGGATGCCCCGGGACTCGCCGGGGTAGTTCAGGCCGGTGGGCCTGCCGATGCCGAACTTGGACAGGTACGAGTACAGGACCCTGTTGGCCTCGGGCTGGGTGGGGCCGAGCTGGCCGGTGGCCAGGATCGTCCCGATGTTGGAGGACTTGGCGAGGACCCCGTTGAGGGTCAGGTACCAGGTCGGGTGGTCGATGTCGTCCTTGAAGAGCCGGTCGCCGCGGTGCAGCCGGTTGGGCACCTCGACGGGCGTCTCGGGCGTGGCCTTCTTCTCCTCCAGTACGGCGGCCATCGACATCACCTTGGCGGTGGAGCCGGGCTCGTACACGTCCTGGAGGGCGGCGTTGCCCATGGCGGTGGAGCGGGCCCGGGTCAGGTCGTTGGGGTCGAAGCCGGGGGCGTTGGCCATGGCCAGCACCTCGCCGGTGCGGGTGTCCTGTACGACGACGTAGCCGCGGTCGGCGCCGGACTTCTCGACCTGCTCGGCGATGGCGCTCTGCGCGGCCCACTGGATGTCGCGGTCGATGGTCAGCTCGACGTCCTCGCCGGGCACGGCGGGCTTCTCGCTGGAACCGGCCGTGGGGACCTTGCGGCCGCCGGACTGGGCGTAGGTGATCTCACCGTCCTTGCCGGACAGCTTCTTGTCGAGGGAGGACTCCAGCCCGCCCGCGCCCTTGCCGTCGGCGTTGACGTAACCCAGTATCCCGGCGGCGAGGTCGCCGTTCGGGTACACGCGCTTGCTGCTGTCCTCCTTGAACACGCCCGCCAGGACGTTGGCGCCGGGGCCGTTGTTCTTCTTGTCGGCCGCGGCCTTGTCGGCGAAGACCCGCTTGAGGTCCTTGATCTGGTTCCAGACCTGGGGGGTCTGGCGGTGGGCCAGCACGACGTAGCGGGAGTTCTTGGTCTTCAGCTTGGCGGTGAGCGCCTTGGCGTCCGCGCCGAGGATGGGCCCGAGGAGGGCGGCGGCCTGCTCGGGGGCGTCCGGGGCCTTGCTCTCCTGAGCGGTGAACATCTTCGGGTCGGCGGTGATGTCGTACGCGTCGACGCTGGTGGCCAGGGCCACGCCCTTGCGGTCGGTGATCTCGCCGCGTTCGGCGGCCAGCTTGACGCTGGTGTAGCGGTTCTTGGAGGCCTCGGCGGAGAAGGCGGAGGCGTCGACGGCCTGCACCTGGAGCAGGCGGACGACGAAGGCGACCATGACCAGCGTCAACCCGACGCCGACGAGCCGCAGCCGGGGGCGGGGGCTGCCGAGCCGGATGGTGTGCGGCTTGCGCTGCGCGGCGGGGCGGCGGGTCGCGGGCCGTGCGGTGGGCCGCGCCCGGTCCCGGTCCCCCGGCCTCGGCCGCCCGGGCCGCGGCACCCGCCGCCGCGGGTCCTGCGGGCTCACCGGGCCACCGCTGCGGGCAGGGCCGCGCCCGGCCTCCTGGGGCTCCGCCCCAGACCCCGCTCCTCAAACGCCGGAGGGGCTGACTTCGGGCCACTGCCGTCCGCCAGGCGCGGCCGGTCCACCCGCAGCGCGAATCCCGCCCCGCCGGGGGCGATTCCAGCCCCGCCGGCGTTTGAGGCGCCGCCGGAGGCGATTTCAGCCCGTCCGGGGCGCACCTCCCAGCGGTGGCTCGGGAAGTTCGAGGACCGAGGGTCCGGGGCGGAGCCCGGGGGGCGGGTCCGGGCGGAGTCCGGGGAACCGGGGGCACCTCCCAGCGGTAGCTGGGGGAGGAAGGGCGGGGTGGGGCAAGGCCCCGCAGGGATCCGCGTCACGACGTCACCTTCCAGGAGTCTGGCTGGGCTGCGGGCCACCGCCGGGAGTCGGCTGGGCCTGGGACGGACTCGCCGGGGCGGCCGGGCCCGGGGCCGACGCGGCGGCGGCGGACGGCGGCGGCGACGGGGCCGGCGGGGGCTCCGCCTCGGCGGCGGTCCCCGCCACCTTGCCGTCCGCGCCGATGAAGACCGGGCTGCCGCCCGGGACCAGGCCCAACTCCTGCGCCCGCCGCTGCAGGGCGTCCGGCGCCGAGTACCCGTCCACGTCCCGCTGGAGCGCCTGCTCCTCGTCCGTGAGGGTGGTGGTCTCCTTCTTCAGCTTCGACAGCTGGAAGGAGCCCTCGTTCAGCGCCGAGTTCAGCAGCAGCAGGCTGATGAGGCCGCCCGCGAGCAGGGCCACGACGAGCAGCACGAACGGCGTCCGCGCCGCCTGCCCTCCCGACCGGGCGGGTCGGACAGTCCGCGCGGGCCCGGCGGCGCGGACCGGCCGTCCGCCGAGCGCCTTGCGCGTCAGCGTCGCGAACTTCCCCGGCCCGGCCGCGGCTCCGGCCTTGGCACCGGCCCCGCCGGCTTTCGTCACAGTCGCGCCTCCCGGATGCGCTCCACTCCGCGGAACCTCGCCGGCGCGGCCCGCCGGTTCTCGGCGACCTCCTCCTCCGTCGGCAGTTCCGCCCCGCGCGTCAGCAGCTTCAGCTTCGGCTGGTACTTCTCCGGTACGACCGGCAGCCCGGGCGGGGCCGTGGAGGTGGCACCCGCCGCGAAGACCTGCTTCACCAGGCGGTCCTCCAGCGAGTGGTACGAGAGGACGGCGATCCGGCCGCCGACCGCGATCCGGTCCACCGCCGCCGGGATGGCCTTCTCCAGCCCGGACAGCTCTCCGTTGACCTCGATGCGCAGGGCCTGGAAGGTCCGCTTGGCGGGGTTGCCGCCGGTCCGCTTGGCCGCCTGGGGCAGCGAGTCGCGGATCAGCTCCACGAGCCGGGCGCTGTTCGAGAAGGGCTCCTTCTCGCGTTCCCGGACGATCGCCGACACGATCCGCTTGGCCTGCTTCTCCTCGCCGTACTGGCGCAGGATCCGTACGAGCTCGCCCGCCGCGTAGGTGTTGAGCACCTCGGCGGCGCTGATGCCCGTCGTCTGGTCCATGCGCATGTCGAGCGGGGCGTCCTGCGCGTAGGCGAAGCCGCGGTCGGCCTCGTCGAGTTGCATGGAGGAGACGCCGAGGTCGAAGAGGATGCCCTGGACCGCGGGGATGCCCAGTCCGTCGAGGACCTCGGCCAGGTCGGCGTAGATCGCGTGGACGAGGGTGGCCCGGTCGCCGAAGGGCGCGAGGCGTTCCCCGGAGAGCCGCAGGGCCTCCTTGTCGCGGTCGAGGCCGATCAGGTGCGCCTCGGGGAACCGGGTCAGCAGGGCCTCGCTGTGGCCGCCGAGGCCGAGGGTGCAGTCGACGACGACGGCCCCCGGCTTCTGCAGCGCCGGGGCCAACAGGTCCAGGCACCGCTGGAGCATTACCGGGACATGTCGGGACTCGCTGGTCAAAGCGCCCTCTCAGATAACGGCGCGGCAGGCATACGCCGCGCCGCGCACGCGGAGTGTTACCAGGGGGCCGGGCGGCCGGTGAGGGCCGGGCTCCGGCCGGTTCGCGTCACTTTAGTGCAACGGTCGCCGCGGTCAACGAACCGCCCCGCGTGCGGTGCGCCCCTCTCGTACGGAACCCGCGAATGCCCCGAATCACCCGTACGGCCCCCTCCTGCCACCCCTGTGGATTAGCTCACAACAAAACCGGTTGACCTTCTTTGTCCGTCCTCACCCGGTGCCCGGACCAGCTGTGACCACTAACGTCGTATCCATGACGACTTCCGCATCCGTGCCCGCCGAGTCCGCACACAAGGCCCCCGTCGGAGGCACCGTCACCGACCGACTGGTCGAGGCGAACCGTGCCTACTCGGCCGAGTTCACCGATCCGGGAATGGACGCGCGCCCCGTGCTCCAGGTGGCGGTCGTCGCCTGCATGGACGCCCGACTCGACCTGCACAAGGCCCTCGGCCTGGAGCTCGGCGACTGTCACACGATCCGCAACGCGGGCGGCGTGGTCACCGACGACACCATCCGCTCCCTCACCATCAGCCAGCGCGCCCTGGGCACCCGCTCGGTCATACTCATCCACCACACCGGATGCGGTCTCGAACGTCTGACCGAGGACTTCCGGCACGAGCTGGAGGACGAGGTCGGCCAGCGTCCCTCCTGGGCCGTGGAGGCCTTCCGGGATGTGGACCAGGACGTTCGCCAGTCCATGCAGCGCGTCCGCACGAACCCTTTCCTGCCCCACCGCGACGATGTGCGAGGCTTCGTCTTCGACGTGCACACCGGACTCCTGCGGGAGATCGATCCCAGCTCTTGAGTGACACAAGGCCGTAACGCCGTCAACAATGCGGGGAGACGCCACCCGGGACCCCCCGGGCCGGTGTCCGCGTTTTGGGGTGGGCCGGTCATGCGCCAAGGGCGTCGGCCCTGGATTTTGGGCCGAGGAGTACCAAGGTGACGACGTATGACGACCGAGCGAGCCTCGCGGATCTGACGAGCACGGCGGAGCGGGTGCGCCACTCGGTCGAGAGCGTGATCGAGGGCAAGCCCGAGGTCGTCCGCCTCGCGCTGACCGTGCTCCTCGCCGAGGGGCACCTGCTGATCGAGGACGTCCCCGGCGTCGGCAAGACGATGCTCGCCAAGACGCTCGCCAAGTCCATCGACTGCTCGGTGCAGCGCATCCAGTTCACGCCGGACCTGCTGCCCTCCGACATCACCGGCGTCAGCATCTACGACCAGCAGCGCCGCGAGTTCGAGTTCAAGCCCGGCGCGATCTTCGCGCAGATCGTCATCGGCGACGAGATCAACCGCGCCTCCCCCAAGACCCAGTCCGCGCTGCTGGAGTCGATGGAGGAGCGCCAGGTCACCATCGACGGCACCACCTACACGCTGCCGAGCCCCTTCATGGTCGTCGCCACCCAGAACCCGGTCGAGATGGAGGGCACCTACCCCCTCCCCGAGGCCCAGCGCGACCGCTTCATGGCCCGCGTCTCCGTCGGCTACCCCGGCCCCGACGCCGAGCTGCAGATGCTCGACGTGCACGGCGGGCTCTCCCCGCTCGACGACCTCACGGCCGTCGCGCACGCCCACGACATCGTCAAGCTCATCGAGGCCGTCCGCGAGGTGTACGTCGCCGAGCCCGTCAAGCGGTACGTCGTCGACCTGGTCTCCGCCACCCGCACCCACCCCGACCTGCGCCTGGGCGCCTCGCCCCGCGCCACCCTGCACCTGCTGCGCGCCGTGAAGGCCTCCGCCGCGCTCTCCGGCCGGGACTACGTCCTGCCCGACGACGTCCAGGCGCTCGCCGCCCCGGTCCTCGCGCACCGCCTGCTGCCCACCGCTCAGGCCCAGCTGAACCGGCGCACCGCCGAGCAGGTCGTCGCCGACATCGTGCAGCGCACCCCCGTACCGGCCGCACACCACGGCGGCGAGATGCCGCCCGGCGCCGGCCTCCGGGGCTTCTGATGAGCGCCGGTGCCCCGCGCGGCGCCGGTGGCGAGGACAGCGGCGGCGGGCTGCGCGCGTCGCTGTCCGGCCTGACCACCCGCGGCCGTTCGTTCCTGGCCGCCGGGATCGCCGCCGCCGCGTGCGCCTACGTACTGGGCCAGAGCGAACTGCTGCGGGTCGGCCTGCTGCTCGTCGCCCTGCCGCTGATCTGCGTCCTCGCCCTGCACCGCACCCGCCACCGGGTGTCCGGCAGCCGACGGCTGAGCCCCGGGCGGGTGCCCGCGGGCACCGAGGCCCGGGTGCAGCTGCGCATGGACAACGTCTCGCGCATGCCCACCGGACTGCTGATGCTGCAGGACCGGGTGCCCTACGTACTGGGCCCGCGCCCGCGGTTCGTCCTGGACCGGGTGGAGCCCGGCGGGCGCCGCGAGGTGTCCTACCGGGTCCGCTCCGACCTGCGCGGCCGCTACCCGCTGGGCCCGCTCCAGCTGCGCCTGACCGATCCCTTCGGGCTGGTCGAGCTGACCCGCTCCTTCAGCACGTACGACACGCTCACCGTCATCCCGCGAACCGAGCCCCTGCCGCCGGTCCGGCTGGCGGGCGACTCCTCCGGCTACGGCGACGGCGGCCGCCGCTCGCTGGCCCTGGCCGGCGACGACGACGTCATCCCGCGCACCTACCGACGCGGCGACGACCTGCGCCGGGTCCACTGGCGCTCCACCGCCCGCTACGGCGAGCTGATGGTGCGCCGCGAGGAGCAGCCCCAGCGCAGCCGGGCCACCGTCCTGCTGGACACCCGCGACATCGCCTTCGAGGGCGCGGGCCCCGACTCCGCCTTCGAATGGGCCGTGTCCGCGGCCGCCTCCACGCTGGTGCACCTGCTCGAGCAGGGCTTCTCGGTGCGACTGCTCACGGACACCGGGACCTCGGTGCCCGGCGAGGGCGCCGGCGGCTTCTCCTCCGGCGGCCACGAGTCCGCGGAGGCGGCCGGGTTGATGATGGACACCCTCGCGGTGATCGGGCACTCCGACGGCGCGGGGATCTCCCGTGCCCACGACGCGCTGCGCGGCGCCGCCCAGGGCGGCGGGTTCGGCGGCGACGGCCTCCTCGTCGCCTTCTTCGGGGACCTGGACGACGTACAGACCGAACTGGCGGCCAAGATGCGCCAGCGTGCGGGGGCCGCGGTGGCCTTCGTACTGGACTCGGCGGCCTGGGCCGGCGAACCCGCGCTCGCGCAGGACCTGCCCTCGCCGGCGGAGCGGCTGCGCAGGCTGCGCGACGCGGGCTGGACGGCGGTGGCCGTCCCGCCCGGGGCGGCCTTCGGCGAGCTGTGGCGGCACGCCGGGGCCGCTCCCCTCGGCACGGGAACCTCCGGAGGACGCGGATGAGCGGGCGCGCGAGACTGACGCTGTTCGCGGCACTGGCGACACTGCTCACCTCGTGGTCACTGACCCCGCTGGTGCAGTCGTCGGCCTGGCTGCTCCAGGCGGTGCTGCTGCTGGCCGTGCAGAGCGGGGTGGGGGCCGGGGCGCGGCGGGTGCCGCTGGCCCGGTCGCTGACCGTGGCCGCGCAGGCCCTGGTGTCACTGCTGGTGCTCATGTTCGTGTTCCTGGGCAAGGGCGAGTCGACCGGCCAGGGGCCGTTCGCCTACCTCGTCACGGACTTCGGGGCGCTGTACGCGCAAGGCGCGCAGGACGTGAACGAGTTCGCCATACCCGCCCCGATGACGGACGGCATCCGGCTGCTCCTGCTGTCCGGGGTGCTGCTGATCGGGCTGCTCGTCGACACGCTCGCGGTCACCGCGCGGACCGCGGCGGCGGCCGGACTGCCGCTGCTCGCGCTGTACTCGGTGGCCGCGGGCCTGTCGGGCGGCGGCAAGGCCTCCTGGTTCTCCTTCCTCCTGGCGGGCTGCGGCTACCTGTTGATGCTGCTCGCCGAGGGCCGCGACCGACTCGCCCAGTGGGGCAGGGTCTTCGGCGCGGCCCCCCGGGACCGGGTCTCGGCCTCCACCGGCCTGGGCGGCGGTGCGGGCGGACACGCGACGGCCCCGGTGCGGACCGGGCGGCGGATCGGCGCGGTGGCGCTCGGAGTCGCGTTGGCGGTTCCGGCGGCGCTGCCCGCGCTCGGCGGCGGGCTGCTGGGCGCGCGGGGCGAGGACGGCGGCGGCAGCGGTGCCGGCGGGACGATCTCGGCCGTCAACCCGCTGGTGTCCCTGCAGAGCAGCCTGAACGCGCAGGACAACCGGGTGGTGCTGAAGTACCGCACCGACAGCCCCCAGCAGAGCGACCAGTACCTGCGGATCCTGGCCCTCGACGAGTTCAACGGGGTCAAGTGGGAGGCCTCCGGGCGGGCGTTGACCGACGTACCCGAGCAGCTGCCGACGCCCGCCGGGCTCAGCGCGGCGGTCCGGGCGGGCGCGACCGAGGTGCGGACGAGCGTCTCGGCGGCGGACAGCTACACCCAGCGCTACCTGCCGATGCCGTATCCGGCGACGCAGGTGGACATCGGCGGGAAGTGGCGGTTCGAGCCGGAGGGCCGGACCCTGGTCGGCGACCAGCTGGCGAAGGACAAGTTCCAGAACGTCCAGGGCGCGCAGTACACCGTACGGAGCCTGCTGCTGAAGCCGACGGCCCAGCAGCTCTCCAAGGCCCCGGCACCGGACACGGCCGTCCTGGCCGAGTACACCAAGCTGCCGGACGACCTGCCGCCGGTGGTCGCGGAGACCGCCCGCCAGGTGACGCAGGGGGCGAAGGACAACTACACGCGGGCGGTCAGGCTCCAGGACTACTTCGCGGTGAACGGCGGCTTCCGCTACAACACGAAGACCGCCTCGGGCACGGGTTCGGAGGCGGTCGCGAAGTTCCTCGCCCAGAAGGAGGGCTTCTGCGTCCACTTCGCGTTCTCGATGGCGGCGATGTCCCGCTCCCTGGGGATCCCGGCCCGGGTGGCCGTGGGCTTCACGCCCGGCGAGAAGCAGGCGGACGGCAGCGTGAACGTCTCGATGCGGGACGCGCACGCCTGGCCCGAGCTGTACTTCGAGGGAGTGGGCTGGACCCGGTTCGAGCCGACGCCCCGGTCGGGCATCACGGTTCCGGACTACTCCCGCCCGCAGGCGCAGCCGGCCCAGCCGTCCGCGCCGGCGCCGCTGCCGTCGGCGAGCACGCCCGCGCCTTCCGCGGCCCCGTCGCAGGCGGACGACTGCCCGCCGGACATGAAGAAGCTCGGCGAGTGCGGTGCGGCCATGGCGGCCAAGCGCCCGTCGGCCGGCGGCGGGCCGTCGGCGACGACGGTCGCGCTGTGGGCGGGCGCCGCGCTGGCGGTGCTGGGCCTCCCGCTGCTGCCGATGCTGTGGCGGAGCAGGCTGCGGGCGCGCCGGCTGGGCTCGGGTGACGTGCTGACGGCCTGGCGGGAGCTGGGTGACGCGGCGTGGGACGTGGGCGTGCCGCCGGACGGGGCGCTGTCCCCGCGGCGGGCCGCGGCGCGCGTGGTGGACCTGGGCCGGCTGGAGCCGGACGCGGCGGCTGCCGTGCACCGGGTGGCGGGCGCGGTGGAACGCTCCCTGTACGCGCCGCCCGGCGCGGAGGGCTCGTACCCCGATCTGGCCTCCGACGTCCTGCTGGCCCGCGCCGGCCTCCTGTCGGCGGTGACCCGCCGGTCGCGGCTGCGCGCGCTGCTGCTTCCGCGCTCGGCGGCCCGCCTCTCCTGGGCGGCCTCGGCCCGCTGGTCCTCCGCGACCACGGCGACGTCGGCCCGCCTGGCGGCGGTGCGCCTGCGTCTTCCCCTCCGGGGCCGCGGCTGACGGGCGGGCCCTGCGGGCGGCTCTGCCCCTCCCCGCCCTTCCACCGTTCCCCGGGGCTCCGCCGCGGACCCCGCGCCTCAAACACCGGCGGGCTGGAAGATCCAGCCCGCCGGTGTTTGAGGCGATCTTCGAGCGGCACAGGGCAGACGGCAGCGGCCAAATCCAGCCTCGCCGGCGTTTGAGGCGCGGGGTCCGGGGTGGAACCCCGGCAGCGGCGCCGCACCCGGCATCCGAACCGGCACCCCCGCGGAAGCGAAACGGCGAGGCTCGATCCCCCCGAGCCCCGCCGTTTGCGCCCCACACCCCCGTATCCGGACCGGGAGACACCCGCCCCGCTCCGCAGCCCCGTGTCGGCGGTGCGGGCCGGGTCTCCCGTCCGTGGTCCCCAGTCTGGCGTCCGCGCAGGTGGGGGCCCATCCGCGCGCCTACTCATATCCGCGTCTAGGTACGGATACTCAGTCGCCGCGGCGGGGCCCCACCAGTTCTACGGGCTCCACGCCCCGCGCGGACACCGCCGACCGGGGGTCAGCGCCGGTGCGACCGAACCTTTGATTCGCTCATGTGAGTGATAGTGCATTTGAGCGGCCGTCGTTACGGTCGGGTGCATGAACCTCAAGGAATGGGC
Organism: Streptomyces sp. NPDC002467; assembly: GCF_042889825.1. NCBI lineage: Bacteria > Bacillati > Actinomycetota > Actinomycetes > Kitasatosporales > Streptomycetaceae > Streptomyces > Streptomyces sp. NPDC002467. The sequence goes on from NZ_JBIARJ010000010.1 coordinate 207,931, forward strand.
GAAGGCGCAGGGTGTGCATTCGCAGACCGCGTATCGCCGGTTCCGTGAGGGCGCGTCGTGGGCGCCTGCGGAGCGATCAAGGCCACGCACGTTCCTGGCGGTGACCACTGCGGTGGTCGAGCACGGAGACCGTCTGGGAAGTGGTGGCTGCCGATGACTGAGCAGCCGAAGAAGAAGCAGCTGCGCACCATCGACGCGCCGTTCGTGGCCCCCGGCCCGTCCGGCGTGGCGATACGCGACCGCCTCAAGCACCTCACCCCCGAGGACGAGAAGGTCTTGCAGCTCGTGGGTGGACACCTTGGACACCTGGCGTCCTTCGATCTGGCAGCCCGTTGCGCCGATGGCAACGACCATGACGCGCAAAGATGGGCGGCCCGCAAACAGGGTCTGACCGCCGCATCGTCGTCCCGCTGGGCGGGCAGCATCACCAAGGCCACGCACGACCAGTGGGCGCTGTCCCGCCGTTGTCAGCTCGCGTACATCCAGAACATCGAAGCCGGTGTCCGCATGCTGACGCACAGGCTGTCCCAGCCTCTTGGAGGCAAAGGCAGCAAGCGGGCGCCCGGCGGCTACCGGTCCAAGGGGGAGTGGTTCCACAAGTCCCGTCGCCTGCACACCCTGGAACACCGCCTCGACACGGCTCGGGCCGACCGGGAGAACGGTGTCGTGCACGTCGTGCGCGGCGGCAAGAAGCTCCTGGGCAACCGGCACCACCTCGAAGCGGCGCATCTCACCGAGGCCGAGTGGCGGCATCGGTGGGAGGCGGAGCGCTGGTTCCCGGCCGCTGACGGCGAGTCCGGCAAACGCTTCGGCAACGAGACCATCCGTGTCGCCTCGGACGGCGAAGTGTCCCTCAAGCTGCCCGCGCCGCTGGCACACCTGGCGAACGCGAAGCACGGCCGGTACGTGCTGACCGCCCGCATCGCCTTCGCCCACCGGGGCCAGGAGTGGCGGGACCGGATCGACGGCAACCGGGCCGTCGCCTACCGCATCCACTACGACGCCCCGCGCGGGCGCTGGTACCTCACAGCGTCCTGGCAGCGCCCCGTGGTCCGGACGGTCCCGCTGGAGACGGCACGGGCCAAGGGCGTGATCGGCGTGGACACCAACGCCGACCACTTCGCCGCCTACCGGCTCGACGCCCACGGCAACCCGACCGGCGAACCGCGTCGCTTCCCCTACGACCTCAGCGGGATGGCGGACCACCGGGACGCGCAGATCCGGCACGCCATCACCCGGCTACTGCACTGGGCCAAACGGGCCGGCGTCGCCGCGATCGCCATCGAAGACCTCGACTTCACCGCAGAGAAGACCCGCGAGAAACACGGCCGCAGGAAACGGTTCCGGCAGCTCATCTCCGGTATCCCCACCGGCAGGCTCAAGGCCCGACTCGTCTCCATGGCGGCTGCAGCCGGCCTCGCGATCATTGCGGTCGACCCCGCCTATACCTCCCTGTGGGGTGACCAGCACTGGCGCAAGCCGCTGACCACCCCACGACGCAAGATGTCCCGACACGATGCCGCCGGTATCGCGATCGGGCGACGCGCCCTCGGACACCCCATCCGGCGACGGACGGCACCGCCCCACGACGACCAGAGCGATCGTCGCGGGCATCGGACCGCCCAGGCCGGAAGCGGTACCCGAGGACGCGAGGAAACCCGCCACCCCGCAACGGACCGTGCACACGATGCACGCGCCCGAACGGGGACAAGACGAAGAACGCGGGCGACCAGTGCATCCAAAACCGTTCGGGATGCGCTCAGTACCAGGACGTGGGTCCAAGACCCACTCCTGCGCACTGGCTAGGAACGGTCAGTGGCCGCTGACCCGACCCCGCAGCAGCAGCGACAGCGCCGAGTGGACGTCGTCCAGGGACCGCTCGCGCTGGAAGGACTGCCAGTCCAGCGCCGCCACCAGCACCATCCCGACCAGTGCCGCCGCCGTCAGCGGCACGTCGATCTCCGCGCTCAGCTCACCCCGCTCGACGCCCTCCGCCAGCACCTTCTCCACGACGGCGACCGCCTCCTGGCGGACCACCATCAGCGTGGACTGCCAGGTCCGGTTGGTCCGCCACAGCTCGGCGACGTACAGCTGAGTGAAGGCCGGGTAGCGGTCGATGAAGACGAGACCGGCCCGGATCATGCCGTCGAGGGCCTCGACCCTCGTGCCGCCCCGTGCCTCGGTGGTCTCGGCGGCTTCCCGCAGGGACGCGGTCAGCAGTCCGACTCCGTGCCTCAGCAGTTCCTCGAAGAGGTCGTTCTTGCTGGCGAAGTTGTAGTAGACGGTGCCCTTCGCCACGCCCGCCCGCTCGGCGATCTCCTCGACCGTGGTCGCCGAGAAGCCCTGCTCCGCGATGAGCGTCACGGCCGCCTCGTAGAGCTTCTGCCGCGTGGCCTGCCGTCGGCCGCCCGCGCTGGTACCGGTGCTGCCGGTGCTGCTTTCCATGGCGCTGATTCTCACAGGTCAACCGCTCCCTACAGGCTCAGTTCCGGGTGCAGCCGGTCCATGGTCCACACCTGCTTGCCGCGGGCGGCGAGCGCGGTGAGCGCGAGGGCGCCCACCGTGAAGGCGAGCAGGACCCCGCAGCCCTGCCAGACCGCGGTGAGCGGACCACCGCTGATCAGGTGGCGCAGGCTCTCGACGATGTACGACATCGGCAGGTACGGGTGGATCGCGTTGAAGAAGCCGGGGCTGGTCTGCACCGGGTAGGTGCCGCCCGCCGAGGTCAGCTGGAGCATCAGCACGGCGAGGACGAGGATCCGCCCGGCCGCCCCGAACTTGGCGTTGAGCCACTGCACGATCGCCGCGAAGCAGCCCGTGACCAGCATCAGGAAGCCGATGGTGAGGGCCGGGTGGGCCATCTCCAGGCCGAGTCCGAAGTGCAGTACGGACATCAGCGCGCCCACCTGTGCCGCACCGAGGCCCGCTACGGGCAGCCAGCCGGCGAGGGCGATCCGCCAGGGCGAGGCGCCGGCGGCCAGGGCCCGCTTGTTGAGCGGGGCGATCAGCATGTAGGCGACCATCGCGCCGACCCAGAGCGAGAGCGGGATGAAGTAGGGGGCGAAGCCGGTGCCGTAGTTGGGCGCCTTGTGCAGGGACTGGTTGGCGAGCCGGACGGGGTCGGCCATGACCTCGGTGCGGACGTCGCGCTGCTGCTCGTCGTAATTCGGGATCTTGTCGACGCCCTCGTGGAGGCCGCCGGCGAGTTCGCCGGTGCCGTCGACGAGCTTGTACATGCCGCCGCTGAGGCTGTGCGCGCCGTCGCCGGTCTTGCCGACTCCCTCGCCGATGGCGGCGGAGCCGTCGGTGGCCTTGCCCAGGCCCTCGTGGAGCTGGGCCATGCCGGTGGCGACCTTGTGGGCGCCGTCGTTGAGGGCCTTGGCGTCGGCGACGGCCTGGTCGAGCTTGCCGGCGAGGCCAGGGGCGCCGTCGGCCAGCTTGCGGGCCTGCTTCTCCAGGTCGGCGAGCTGCTTGCGCAGGGCCGCCAGGTCTCCGCCCGAGTCCTTGACCAGGGTGTCGACGTCGCCGGTGAGCCGGGCGGCCTCGGCGGTGGCGTCCTTCAGCTTCTTCATGTCGGCGCACGTGGCGGGCAGCGGCTTCGGCGCCGCGCCGGTGCAGGTGCGGGCGTAGGTGTCGGCGGCCAGGGTGGCGGCCTGCTTGCTGACCCTGGCCGCGGCGGGGGCCTTCTTGCCGAAGGTTTCGAGGTGGTCCTTGACGACCCCTGCGGTGTCCGCGACGAGCAGGGCCGCGTCGGCGAGCTGCTTGGGGTTGTCGAGGTAGGGGCGGACCTGGGAGGCGGTGCCGTTGACCTTGTCCGCGACCTGCTGGGTGCCGGCTGCGACGTCCTTGGTGCCCTTCGCCAGCTTGGCGGAGGCCTCGCCCAGCTTCTTCAGCCCGCCGGTCAGTTCGCCGTTCTTCTCCTCGACGGTGTCGAGTCCGGCGGCGATCTCCTTGGCGCCTTCCTGGGCCTTGCCCGCGCCGTCCTTGAGCTTGTCGGCGCCGTCGGCGGCCTGGGCGGTCTTGTCGTGCAGGTCGGAGAAGGAGACGAAGATCTTGTCGAGGAAGCCGCGGGAGGCGTTGGTGGACGCCGCCGAGCGGACCTCGGAGAAGACCGTCCGGGAGATCGAGCCGACGATGTAGTTGTTGGCGTCGTTGGTGCGGACCTGGAGGGCCCCGGTGGTGGGGTCCTGACCGGAGCTGGAGGCGATCCTCTGGCTGAAGTCCGCGGGCATGGTGAGGGACAGGTAGTACGTCCCGTTCTCCAGGCCCTTGGCGGCTTCCTCGGGGCTGACCTCGCGCCAGTCGAAGGTCTTGCTGTCGTGGAGCTTCTTGGTGATCTCGCCGCCGGCGTCGATGTGCTTGCCGTCGACGGTGGCGCCCTTGTCGGAGTTGACGAGGGCGACGGGCACCTTGTCGAGGCGGCTGTACGGGTCCCAGAAGGACCAGAGGTACAGGGCTCCGTAGAGCAGCGGCAGCAGGAGCAGCGCGACGAGAGCGGCCCGGGGCAGCTTCCCCCGCCCGAACCGCTTCAGCTCAAGCGCGGCCAGCTTCGGCGAGCGCATCGTCCGCCCCCTTCGTGTCTTCGTTGTCGGTGTCGGTGTCGGTGCCGGTCTGGGTGCCGGTCTCGGCGTCGACCTCGGCGTCGACCTCGGCGTCGACCTCGGCGGTGACGGCCTTGGTGGTCGCGGCCCCCGGGCCGGCGCCGGTCCGCAGGACCATCGCGTCGGCCGGGGCCTCGCTGCACACCGCGAGGACGGTGGTGCCCGCGGCGGCGATCCGGCGGAGCATCGCCCAGGCCTCGTCGCGTTCGGCGTCCGAGAGCTTCAGGTCGAGGTCGTCCAGGGCCAGCAGTCGCGGCTCGCCGAGCAGGGCGATGGCCACGGACAGCCGTACGGCCTCCAGTCGTTCCAGGTCGCGTACGGAGGTCCGCGCGCCCTTCGGCAGCGTGTCGAGGTCCAGTCCGGCGGTGGCGAGCGCGGCGTCGATGCGGCCCGCGGTCGCGGCGCTGCGCTCGTCGCGGGGGCGCAGCAGTGCGCGGACGGATCCCTCGTAGCGGCGCTGGAGCAGGGCGCCCTCGCGCAGTTGCTCGGCGACGGTGAGGGCCTGGTCGAGCTCGTTGACCCCGGTGACCGGGCCGAGGGCGGCGGTCTTGCGGACCGCGGTCATCCGCTTCGGCAGCCGGTGGCCCCCGATCTCGGCGTGGCCCTCGGTGGCCTTCATCCGTCCGGTGAGGGCGAGGAGCAGGCAGGTGCGGCCGCTGCCGGAGGGGCCTTCGACCGCGATGAGCGAGCCGGGCGCCGCGTCGACGCCGATCCCCCGGAAGGCCCATCCTCGCGGGCCCTTGAGTCCGAAGTTCTCGGCTTTGACGGCCGCGCCGTGCGGGCTGTCCACGCCGTCCCCCCTTCTTTTTGAACTGACCGGTCAGTTCAAAAACTAGCACCCCTTTCCGCACCACGCGCGCAGGAGGGGGCAGTTGCCGTGTCGACGGATGCAAAACCGCAGGTCAACGCGATTGTCAGTGGTGACCGTCACGATGGGAGCAGGCAGCAACACACGTGCAAGGCATCGACAGGAGGTTCGTCATGGCCACACCGTCCCCGTCCCCTGTCCATCCCGTCCCGCGCAAGTCGACGGCCGATCCGTCCGCGCTCGACCTGCTCGAAAAGGCGCGCGCCGGCCTGGCCGAAGCGGCGCGGCTGACCCGGCCCAACGAGCGGTACGCCACCGCCCACCTGGCCGCGCTGCGCACCGCCGCGGCCGTGCTCGCCGCGCGCGGGCGGCCGGAACCGGTCAACCCGCGGCGGCGGCCCCGGATCCGCAGCGCGTGGGAGGTGCTCCCGGAGATGGCGCCGGAGCTCTCCGAGTGGAGCGCGCTCTTCGCCTCCGGCGCGGCGCGCCGGGCCCGGGCCGAGGCGGGGATAGCGGGCGCGGCGAGCCCCCGCGAGGCGGACGATCTGGTGCGCGCCGCCTCGATGTTCCTGCGCCTGGTGGAACGGATGCTCGCCCTCCGGCCACTGACGCAGACCCTCCCGGGGCCCTTGCCGGGACCTCGTCCGGAGCGTCCGGACGCGGGATGAGCTGCCGGACTGCGCAAGGCAATAGGGTGGGACCGGGTGGGGCACTGACGGCCCACCCGATTCCCTAGCGCGCCGAGGAGCCATCAGCCGTGTCGGACAATTCCCGCCCCCGCGCCTCCCTTCGCACCGCCGTGGTGTGGGAGGTCCTCAAGGAGGCCCTCGACCGCCGGGTGAAGGCGACCGGGCGGGATGTGCTGGACGTGCTCGACACCGGTGGCGGCACGGGCAAGTTCGCGGTGCCGGTGGCCCTCCTGGGCCACCGGGTCACCGTGGTCGACCCCAGCCCGAACGCGCTGTTCGGGCTGGAGCGCCGGGTCTCCGAGGCGGGTCTCTCCGACCTGGTCCGCGGCGTCCAGGGCGACGCCCAGGGCCTGTTGGACGTCGTCGAGCAGGGCGCGTACGACGTGGTGCTCTGCCACGGCGTGCTGGAGTACGTCGACGACCCGGCCGAGGGCGTGGCCAACGCGGTCTCCGCCCTGCGTCCCGGCGGCACCCTCAGCCTGCTGGCCGCCGGCATCGGCGGGGCCGTGCTCGCCCGCGCGCTGGCCGGCCACTTCACCGAGGCCCGCACCGCCCTCACCGACCCGGCCGGCCGCTGGGGCTCCGGCGACCCGGTGCCGCGCCGCTTCACCGCCGAACAGCTTTCCGAGCTGGTCGGCGGGGCCGGCCTGGAGGTCGGTTCGGTCCACGGCGTACGGATCTTCGCCGACCTCGTCCCGGGCGTCCTGGTGGACACCGAGCCGGGGGCCGTGGAGGCTCTGCTCCGCCTGGAGGAAGCCGCCGCGGAGCTCCCCGCCTTCCACGCCGTCGCCACTCAGCTGCACGTACTGGGCGAGAAGCAGGGCTGATCTGCGATCTTCATCGCATGGAGTCGGCCACACACCCTCCGCCACGACGCTCGGCCCCGTATGATCGGGTAACCGAACGGCATGGCGGACGGATCATTGGGGAATAAGCGCCTCAGTGGCCGCTCACGGAGCCGGACGGACATGCAGTTCTTTCCGGCAGTGCTTTTTTAGGAACGTGGCATAGAGGGCGGGTATCACGGGGGCGGTTCCCCGCCTATCCTGAAGGGGACCCCTGGTCGCTACCCCCCGCGACCGACGGATGAGGAGGACTCCCGTGCCGCTCTCGGAGCACGAGCAGCGAATGCTCGAGCAGATGGAGCGAGCGCTGTACGCCGAAGATCCCAAGTTCGCGACAGCGCTTGAGGGAAGCGGACTGCGTACGTACACCCGGCGACGGGTCTACCAGGCAGTCGCAGGCATTGTGGTGGGTATCGCGCTCCTCATGACCGGTGTGATCATTCCGAACGTGCTCTGGATCAGCGTGGTGGGCTTCCTCGTCATGCTCGGATGCACGGTTCTCGTGGTCACCGGTTGGCGCAAGGCACCCAAGCCTGGCGAGCAGCCCGTCTCCGGCAGTACAGGCGGTTCGGCCCACGGCCGGGACCGCCGGCGTCGGTCGATGATGACCCGCATCGAGGAACGGTGGCAGCGCCGCCGTGACGAGCAGGGGCAGTAGCACCACCGGCCCCGGAATCAACGTGCACGAGGGGACGGCCGCCGCCCGGTGGCCGTCCCCTCGTCGTTGTGCGCCCCGTCACCGTCCCGCTCCCCGATTCCGCACGCGATCCACACCCGTTCGGCCCACGACTGCGGCATGATGATCGCGTGAATGTGCTCCCCCTGGTCTTCACCAGCGGCTGGGCCAGTGGGGTCAACGCGTACGCCGTGGTCCTCCTGCTCGGCATCTTCGGCGCGACCGGCATGACCGACGAGGTCCCCGCTTCGCTACAACGCACCGACGTCATGATCGTCGCCGGCGTGCTGTTCCTCTGCGAGGCGGTCGCCGACAAGATCCCGTACGTGGACTCGGTATGGGACTCGGTCCACACCGTGATCCGCCCCGTGTCCGGCGCGGTGGTGGGAGCCCTGCTGGCGGGCCAGAGCGGTTCGCTCTCCGACATCGCCGCCGGCGCCATCGGCGGCTCCACCGCGCTGATCAGCCACTTCATCAAGGCCGGCACCCGGATGGCGATCAACACCTCGCCGGAGCCGTTCAGCAACATCCTGGTGAGCACGGCCGAGGACCTCGGCGTGGCCGCCATCGTCACCTTCGCGATCTTCCACCCGGGGGCCGCCGCGACCATCGTGGCCGTCATGCTCGCCGCCGGCCTGGCCCTGCTGGTCTTCCTCTGGACCAAGATCCGCCGCTTCATGCGCCGGCGCGCCCAGCGCCGCGAGGAGAAGCGCCTGGGCACCGGGGCCCGCGAGACCGCCGGGGCCCCGCCGTACCGCTGACCGGGCTCGATAGGCTCGGCCGCATGGCACGAATTGCGGTGATCGGCGCCGGGATGGGCGCGATGGCGACGGCGGCCCGGCTGGCCGTGGCAGGACACCTGGTGACGGTGTACGAGCGCGGGACCACCTACGGCGGAGCGCTCGGCAGGTACGAGCGCGACGGCTTCGCCTTCGACACCGGGCCCGGACTGCTCCACCTGCCCGCCGTCTACCGCGACCTGTTCGTGAAGACCGGCAAGCGGTCCCTGGAGGACTGCGTGGACACCGTCCAGGTGGATCCCGCCATCCGGCACGTCCTCCCCCACCACGGCATCGACGTCACCCTGCCGGGCGCTTCGCGCGGCGGGGTCGCCGCCGCCCTCGACTCCGCCTTCGGCCCGGGTGCGGGCGAGCGCTGGAACGGAGTGCTGGGCCGCGCCCGGGACGCCTGGGACGCCACCCGCCGCCCGCTCCTGGAGGAGCCGCTGCGCACGGACGAGGCCCGGCGGACGCTGGGCGCCGACCCGTACCCCGCCCTGCGCAGGAGCGGCCTGCTGCGCCGCCGCACTCCGACCCTCGCCGAGGTGGCCGACCGGGAGCTGGGCGGCGCGCTCGGGGAAGTACTGACGGGCCTGGTCCGCTCGTACGGGATCGACCCCGCCGGCGCGCCCGCCTCCGCGGCCGTGCTCCCGTACATGGAGCAGACCTTCGGCAGCTGGTACGTGCGCGGCGGAATGCGGGCGCTGGCCACCGCCGTGTACGAGCGCTGCCTGGAGCGGAAGGTCGCCTTCGTCTTCGGCGCCGAGGTACGGGAGGTGCTCGCGCCCGCCGGCCGGGCCTCCGGGCTGCTGCTGGCCGACGGCACCGAGGTGGAGGCGGATTCCGTGGTCTGCGGGATCGACCCGCGGCAGCTGCCGGCCCGGTCCCTGCCCTGGCCCCCGGAGGCGGTCCCCGCCCGCGGCGAGGGGGTGCCCAGCCGGGTCACCCTGCTGCTCGCGCTGCGAGGGGCCCGCCCCGCCGACGCCGTCCACCGCACGCTGGTCCACGCGCAGGGCGCCGACGTCACCGTGATGCGCCCCGACGACCCCGCGACCCGACCCGACGCGGACCACGAGGCGGTCACCGTGAGCGCCGTGTGCGGCCCCCGGGTGCCCGGGGAGGGGGAACTCCTGGAACTCGCCGAGAAGGCCGTTCCAGGGCTACGGGAGCGCCTGCTGTGGCAGGAGGTGCGCACCCCCGCCGACATCGAGGCGGCCACGGGCGCGGTCGGCGGCTCGGTGCCCCCGCCCGCCCTCGCGGGGGCCGGGGGCCGCCTGCTCCACCCGGCCAACACCACGGCCGTGCCCGGCCTGTACCTGGCGGGCGGCTGGGCGCACCCGGGCGGCGGGCTGCCGCACGCCGGGATGACCGGGGCGCTGGTGGCCGGGCTGATCGTGGAGGGTGCGGAGTTCCGCGGCTCGCAGTGAGCCGCGGGGTCCGTCAGTAGCGGTACTGCTCGTACTCGCCGGTGCCCTGGGAGGGGTACGGGTAGCCCTGCTGCTGGTCCTCCGGCGGGTACGGCTGCCCGTACGCGTCGGTGGTCCGCTGCTGCGGGACCCACACCCCGCCGGGCGGGGTGTCCATGGAGTACTGCTGCTGCGCCTGGTCGCCGTAGGGGGCGTAGCCGGCGGCGTACGGGTCGGCGCCGGGCGGGACCGACCCGCCGGTGCCGATGTACGGGTCCGAGTAGGCGGCGTACACCTGCTGCTCGCCCCCCGCGTAGCCGTTGGAGTAGTCGTAGCCCTGGCCGCCCTGGGACTGCGAGGGGTCGTAGTACGCGGCGTACTGGTGGGCGTCCTGCTCGGCCGTGGTGAACGGCGAGGCGAAGGCCGCCGTCTGCGCGGCGTCATGGGCGGGCTGGTCGGGCCGGCCGGGTGCGAAGCTCTGGATCCCGTAGGACCCCGTGTCCTCGGGCACCGGCTCCGGGCTGTAGACCTCCGGGGCCTCGGGACGGTCCCGGCCGTCGCCGCTGCCGTCGCCCTGGCCCTCGTACTCCAGCCCGGTGACCTGGAGGGAGGGTTCCTGCTTCGCCGGGGCGCCGGAGCGGCGCCGCCGGGTCTGCCGTACGGGTTCCCCGCCGCGGCGCAGCGCCCAGCCGGCCACGAAGCCCTTGCGGAACGAGAGCGTGACGAGGGTCTGGCCCGCGGCGAACATGGCCGCGCCGGCGCCGATGACCAGCACCGACGGCAGCACGACCCCGGCGACCACGCCGAGGAACCCGGCGAAGGCGAGCAGGCGCCAGCGGAGCCGGGCCTTGTACTGCATCAGGACCTCGGCGAGCAACCACAGCGCGACGATGCCGAACGCGATGTAGAGGACCGTCATACCCATGCGTGGCCCCTCTCGGTACGGCCGCCCATGGCGTACGGCCGATCAGGCCCGCTGGTGCAGGCCCAGGTTCTCGTAGATTTCGAGAGTCGCCGTGGAGTTGTTCAGCGTGATGAAGTGCAGTCCCGGTACACCCTCGGACAGCAGCCGCGCGCAGAACTCCGTGGCGAACTCGATGCCAATGGAGCGTACAGCGGCCGCGTCGTCCTTGACCGCGAGCATGCGCTCTTTCACGTCCGCGGGGAAGACCGCGTTGGTGAGCTGGGGCAGTCGGTCGAACTGCTTGATGCCCACAACAGGCATGATCTCGGGGATGATCGGGGTCTCGCAGCCCGCCTTCTCGACGCTGTCGCGCAGCCGCAGATAATTCTCCGGGTCGAAGAACATCTGCGTGATGGCGTAGTCGGCGCCGGCGCGGCACTTGTCCACGAAGTGCCGGATGTCCGTGTCCCAGTCGGCCGAACGCGGGTGCATCTCGGGGAAGGCCGCGACGCCCACGCAGAAGTCCCCGGACTCCTTGACGAGTCGGACGAGGTCGGCGGCGTAGTGCACGCCCTCGGGATGCGCCACCCACTCGCCCATGGGGTCACCCGGCGGGTCTCCGCGCAGGACGAGCATGTTCCGGATGCCGGCGTCGGCGAACTGGCCGATGACGTGGCGCAGCTCGGCGACCGAGTGGTCGACCGCGGTGAGGTGCGCGACGGGGGTCAGGGTGGTGTCCGAGGCGATCTGCTCGGTGGCGCGGACGGTGCCGCCGCGGGTGGAGCCGCCGGCTCCGTACGTCACGGAGACGAAGCTCGGGGATACCGCCTCGATCCGGCGCAGCGCGTTCCAGAGGTTGCGTTCGCCCTTCTCGGTCTTCGGCGCCCAGAACTCGAAGGAGTAGGAGCGCCCGGACGCGAGGAGGTCCCGGACCGTGTGTGCACGGTCCGACCAGGTGGAAGCGGTACCAAAGGCCATACGGGCAGGTTAGACGCGGCGTGGCGCAGCCCGAAGTGGTGTCCGTCTTTTGGACACCTTTTTGGACACCTCGTCGGGGCTATTGGCCGATGCGGGCCCTTACGCGCTTGGCCAGCTCGGCGGCGGCCGCACCCGGGTCGGAGGCCTCGGTGACGGCGCGGACGACCACCACGCGGGTGGCTCCGGCGTCCAGGACCTCGTCCAGGTTCGAGGCGTCGATGCCGCCGATGGCGAACCAGGGCCGGTCCTGCTCCAGCGAGGCCGCGTACCGGACGAGCCCGAGGCCGGGGGCGTAGCGGCCGGGCTTGGTGGGGGTGGGCCAGCACGGGCCGGTGCAGAAGTAGTCCACGCCCGGCTCGGCGACGGCCGCGTCGACCTCGGACTCCGCGTGGCAGGAACGGCCGATCAGCACGCCCTCGCCGAGGATGGCGCGGGCGGCGGGGACGGGGATGTCGCCCTGGCCCAGGTGCAGGACGTCGGAGCCGATGGCGTGGGCGACGTCGGCGCGGTCGTTCACGGCGAGGAGCTTGCCGTGCCGGCGGGCGGCCTCGGCGAACACCCGGAGGTGCTCCAGCTCCTCCCCGGCCTCCATGCCCTTGTCCCGGAGCTGGACGATGTCCACGCCTCCGGCGAGCACGGCGTCCAGGAACTCGGGGAGGTCACCCTGCTTCTTCCGGGCGTCCGTGCACAGGTAGAGCCGGGCGTCGGACAGCTGCTGCATGGGTGTACCCCCCGTGGTGGAGCGCGGTGCACGGGCACGGACGGCCCGCACACCGCGGTGGAACAGATGGATCAGTCGGAACGACTCAGAGGGCGAGCGCCTGAGCCCGGCGCTTGACCTCCGTGCCGCGATTCTCGCTCAGCGCCTGCGCGGGGGTGCCGGGCAGGGTCGGGTCCGGAGTGAACATCCACTCCAGGATCTCCTCGTCGGAGAAGCCGTCGTCGCGGAGCACCGTCAGCAGGCCGACCAGGCCCTTGACGACCTTGTCGCCGTCGATGAACGGCGCGGGCACCTGGAGGGAGCGGTTCTCGCCGCGGCGCACGGCGACCAGCTGACCTTCCTTGACCATCTGGCGGACCCGGGTCACCTCGATGTCGAGCATCTCCGCGATGTCGGGGAGGTACAGCCAGGAGGGGACTAGGGCATCGATCTTTGCGTCAATCTCGGTCACACCCCAAGCCTGCCATCTCGACTCCGCCGCCGGTACCTGACCCACCCCGTCCGGGTAGCCCCCGGCATTTCCAGCCCGTCCGGCGTTCGAGGATCGCGGTCCGGGGCGGAGCCCCGGGAAACGGAGAAAGGGCGGGGCGGGGAGCTGCTCCGCGCAGCGGCACCCCCACCCCGCCCCACCGGTCACACGGCTACGCGACGACCGCCGACTTCAGCGCGACCCCGGGGTCGGAGACCTTCGCGGGGTCCACCGGCACCCCCGTCTCGATCAGCCGCCGCCCCTGCGCGAGGTCCCGCGGCCTCCCCACCGCGAGCACCGCGACCAGCGCCCCGCCCTTCAGCCAGCACACCGACCAGGCCTCACCGGCCGGGTCCCCCCGCCACAGCAGCTCGTCCGCCCCGCCGTGGTGCCCGGCGTACTGCACGAAGCGCCCGAACTGCTCGGACCAGAAGTACGGGACCGGGTCGTACACCTCACCCGGTTCCCCACCCCCCGCCAGGATGTTCGCCGCGACCGCCCGCGGCCCCTGCAGCGCGTTGTCCCAGTGGTGCACCAGCAGCCGCGCCCCGTACCGCCCCGAGGGGAACGACGCGCAGTCGCCGACCGCGTAGACCCCCGGCAGGGAGGTACGCAGGTGCTCGTCCGCGGTGACCGACCCGTCCGGCCCGAGCTCCACCCCGGTCCCGGCCAGCCATCCGGTGGCGGGGCGGGCGCCGATGCCCACCACCACCGCCCCGGCCGGCAGCTCGCGGCCGTCCGCCAGCAGCACCCGCCCGGCCTCGACCCCGGCGACCTTCGCGCCGGTGACCAGTTCGGCGCCCGCCTCCGCGTACCAGCGCCCCATCGGCGCGGCGACCTCCTCGGGCAGCGCCCCCGCCAGCACCCGCTCGGCGGCCTCGACCACCGTCACCGCGCAGCCCGCCTCCCGGGCCGCGGTGGCGAACTCGGCGCCGATCCAGCCCGCCCCGACGACCACGACCGAGGGGGCCTCGGCCAGGACCGGCCGCAGCCGGGCCGCGTCGTCGAGGGTGCGCAGCAGGTGTACGCCGGGAACGCCCTCGGTCCCCGGCAGGGTCAGCGGTTCGGCTCCGGTGGCCAGCACGAGGACCTCGTACGGGACCGGACCGGCCTCGGTGTCCAGTTCCCGCTCGCCGGCCCGCAGCCCGGTGACCTCGGTGCCGAGCCTGAGCTCGATGCCGAGCCCCTCGAAGTCCACGTCGAAGGCGGAGTCCTCGGCCTTGCCGAGCAGGACCGCCTTGGAGAGCGGGGGCCGGTCGTAGGGCTGGTGCGGTTCGGCGCCCAGCAGGGTCACGGGGCCGGCGTAGCCCTGCTCCCGCAGGGCCACCGCGGTCTGCACACCGGCCATTCCGGCGCCGACGATCACGACGCCGCTCTGATTGTTCTCCGTCTGCTCACTCACCCGGCCACCCTAATCATCTGACGCTCCGTCAGGAATAGGTGCCGCCTTACCCGCCGTCGACGGCCGGGTTAGTCTGGCCACCGTACCTATCGCGGGAGTCCGGCGCACCGGGCTGAGAGGGAGGCTGGACGGCCTCCGACCGTACGAACCTGATCCGGGTCATGCCGGCGAAGGGAGGGGCTGGACGCCCATGTTTTCATCTCGGAATCGAACAGAACCCGAAGCGGGATCCGGAACCGGACCCGGTACGGGATCCGGAGCCGGATCCGACGTCCTCGTCATCGGCGGCGGCATCATCGGCCTGGTCACCGCCTGGCGGGCCGCCGAGCGCGGCCTGCGCACCGTACTCGCCGACCCCGCCCCCGGCGGCGGCGCCGCCCAGGTCGCGGCCGGGATGCTCGCCCCGGTCACCGAACTCCACTACGGCGAGGAGTCCCTGCTCGGCCTCGGCCTCGCCTCCGCCGAGCGCTATCCGCGGTTCGCCGCCGAGCTCGCCGAAGCCAGCGGCGGCATGGACATCGGCTACCGCGCCTGCGGCACCCTCGCCGTCGCCCTCGACTCCGACGACCGCCTCCACCTGCGGGAACTCCACGCCCTGCAGCGCCGCTGCGGCCTGGAGTCGGAGTGGCTCACCGGCCGCGAGTGCCGCCGCCTGGAGCCCATGCTCGCCCCCGGCGTCCGCGGCGGCCTGCGCGTGGACGGCGACCACCAGGTCGACCCGCGCCGGCTCGCGGCCGCCCTGCTGGCCGCCTGCGAGCGGGCCGGGGTGATCATCCACCGGGCCAACGCGGAACGGCTCCTGGTCACCGCCGACCGCGCGGCCGGCGCCGTGCTCGACGACGGTACGGAGCTGCGCGCGAACCAGGTGGTCCTGGCCGCCGGCTCCCTCAGCTGCAAGCTGCCCGGCGTACCGCCGGAGGCGGCCGTACCCGTCCGGCCCGTCAAGGGCCAGGTCCTGCGGCTCGCCGTACCACCGGCGTACGCGCCGTTCCTCTCCCGGACCGTGCGGGCCGTCGTACGCGGCAGCCACGTCTACCTGGTGCCGCGCGAGAACGGGGAACTCGTCCTCGGCGCCACCAGCGAGGAACTCGGCTGGGACACCACCGTCACCGCCGGCGGGGTCTACGAACTCCTCCGCGACGCCCACGAACTGGTACCCGGCATCACCGAACTCCCCCTCGTCGAGACCAGGGCCGGCCTGCGCCCCGGCTCCCCCGACAACGCCCCGCTGCTCGGCCCGACCGAGCTGCCGGGCCTGCACCTGGCCACCGGCCACTACCGCAACGGGGTCCTCCTCACCCCCCTCACCGGCGACGTACTCGCGGAGCTGCTGACCACCGGCGAACTCCCGCCGATCGCCCGCCCCTTCTCCCCCCGCCGGTTCTCCGCCGCACGTCAGGAGTCCTACGCATGACCATCTCCGTCAACGGCGAGCCGCGCGAGATCGCGGCCGGCACCACCCTCGACTCGGTGGTCGCCACCCTCACCACCGCCCCCTCCGGCGTCGCTGCCGCGCTCAACGAGACCGTCGTCCCGCGCGGCCAGTGGCCGGCCACGGCGCTGGGCGAAGGCGACCGGGTCGAAATCCTCACCGCGGTCCAGGGAGGCTGAGCGAGATGGCGGACGACCTCTTCACCCTCGGCGGCCGGACCTTCTCCTCCCGCCTGATCATGGGCACGGGCGGGGCCCCGAGCCTGGACGTCCTGGAGCGCGCACTCGTCGCCTCCGGCACGGAACTCACGACCGTCGCGATGCGCCGCCTGGACCCGACGGTCCAGGGATCCGTCCTCTCCGTCCTCACCAAGCTCGGCATCGCGGTCCTCCCCAACACGGCGGGCTGCTTCACGGCGGGCGAGGCCGTCCTGACGGCGCGCCTCGCCCGGGAGGCGCTGGGCACGGACTGGATCAAGCTGGAGGTCGTCGCGGACGAGCGGACCCTCCTCCCGGACGGGGTCGAACTCCTCGACGCGGCCGAGATCCTGGTCGACGAGGGCTTCACCGTCCTCCCGTACACCAACGACGACCCGGTGCTGGCCCGCAAGCTGGAGGACGTGGGCTGCGCGGCGATCATGCCGCTCGGCTCCCCGATCGGCTCGGGCATGGGCATCCGCAACCCGCACAACTTCGAGCTGATCACCGAACGGGCGGGCGTCCCGGTCATCCTCGACGCCGGCGCCGGCACGGCCTCGGACGTGGCCCTCGCCATGGAACTCGGCTGCGACGCGGTCATGCTCGCCTCGGCCGTCACCCGCGCCCAGTCCCCCGCCTTGATGGCGGCGGCCATGCGCGACGCGGTCTCGGCCGGCCGCCTCGCCCACCGCGCGGGCCGCATCCCCCAACGCCGCTTCGCGGAAGCCTCGTCCCCCACGGAGGGCCGCGCCACGCTGGACCCGGAGCGGCCGGCGTTCTGAAGGGGGCGCTGTCCGTTCGGGCCGGGATGCCGGGGCGGCGGTCACGCGGGGCCTTGCCGCGTGGGCGGTCAGGGGTGACCGATGTCGGGGCCCCGGTCGGTCGGCGCCGCGACTGGCCCTCGTCCTGGGTCGCTTCCTGCATTTGACGGTCCGGGCCGGATGGGTTGCGCCATCCGGCCCGGACTCTCAGGTCAATTTCCGTTCGACGCGACTTCCTCAGTCGTCCCAGTAGTGGTGATGCTTGTGGTGGTGGTTGTGGTGGTCGTAGCAAACGCCCCACCCCCAGCCCCAGCCCCAATCCCAGTCCCAGCCGTGGCGGTCGTGACGGTTTTGATGGCAATAGCCCCAGCCCCAATCCCGATCGCCGCTATTGGACGTCGTCGCAGTCACGGTTTTGGCGTGCGATGCCGCCGGCGCCGCGAATGCGCTGGAGGGCACCAACGCGCCCGCCGCGACCAAGGCGCTCGAGGCTGCGAGGATGGCGAGACGCTGTACGCGGGATGCGTGAGTCATGAGAATTCACCTCCTTTGAGATAGGGAAAAAGAGATGGCCGGACGGCCTTACCCAGAGCCCAATTGAGCCCGGGGCGAGCGCATCGCGTCACGCCCCGCGTTCTCGGGACTTGACAGTTCGAGAAAATCACCCGTGTCGAGACATCAGCTCCGGACGGCCGTCGGACGCCGGGAATGAGGAGCACGTAGCGATCCGTCGCGGCTTATGACCAGCCCAGGACGGGTCGCAGACGCCGTCGTGGAGGAGCGCGTAGCGATTTGACGCGCCCTTCCTGCCGCCTGGGCTCTTGTGGTCGACAACGACCACGCCCACCCCCGACCCGCCCATCCGCGAGGCCGTGACCGCCGCCACCACACCCCACCCGCACCCGAGGGGGCGGGTGGGCAGCCGCCGTCGCGCCGGTGCGGGCCGTGGGGGTGGAGGCCCCGCCCGCGCGTGACCCCGTACCCCGCCCACGTCACAGCTGGGCTGCAAGAACGACCGCGCCCGTCGGGTCGCGTCCGCCCGCCAATAGAATCGGCGGGTGGATACGACCCTGGATGACCCCCTCGTCGGGCGCGTGCTCGACGGCCGCTACCGCATCGACGCCCGCATCGCGGCCGGCGGCATGGCAACGGTCTACCGGGCCGTCGACACCCGGCTCGACCGCGTGCTCGCGCTGAAGGTGATGCACCCGGCCCTCGCCGCGGACGCGGCCTTCGTCGACCGGTTCATCCGGGAGGCCAAGTCCGTGGCGCGGCTCGCGCACCCCAACGTGGTCTCGGTGTTCGACCAGGGCACGGACGGGCCGTACGTGTTCCTGGCCATGGAGTACGTCTCCGGCTGCACCCTGCGCGACGTGCTCCGCGAGCGCGGCGCGCTGCGGCCGCGGGCCGCCCTCGACATCCTCGAACCCGTCCTCGCCGCCCTCGGCGCGGCGCACCGGGCCGGGTTCGTGCACCGTGACATGAAGCCCGAGAACGTCCTGATCGGTGACGACGGCCGGGTCAAGGTGGCCGACTTCGGGCTGGTCCGCTCCGTGGACTCCGTCACCAACACCACCGGCTCCGTCCTCGGCACCGTCTCCTACCTGGCCCCCGAGCAGATCGAGAACGGCGTCGCCGACACCCGCGTGGACGTCTACGCCTGCGGTGTCGTGCTGTACGAGATGCTGACCGGGGCCAAGCCCCACACCGGCGGGACGCCCGCCCAGGTGCTGTACCAGCACCTCCACGAGGACGTGCCGCCTCCCTCGGCCGCCGTCCCCGGGCTGGCCGTCGGGCTCGACGAGCTCGTCGCGCAGGCCGCCGCGCGCAACCCGGAGCTGCGGCCGTACGACGCCGCCGCCCTGCTCGGCCTCGTCATCGAGGCCCGTGCGCAGCTCGGCGACGCCGAGCTGGACGCCGTACCGCCGCAGGCGCGGGCCGACGAACGGTCGTCCGCCGAGGACCGCACCGGCGTGATCCCGCGTCCGGTGACGGCGCAGCAGCCCGTGCACCACACCTCCCGCCTGGAGATGCCTCCGACTCCGCCGCCGGCGACGCACCGGCCGGCAGCCGCCTCCTCCCGGCTGCCGCGCCGCGGTGTGCTCCTGGTCATCGCGGGGGTCCTGCTCTCCCTCGGTCTGGGCACGGGCGTCTGGTACATCAGCTCGGGTCAGTTCACCAAGGTCCCGAACCTGCTCGGCAAGAGTGAGGCCCAGGCGCGCTCCCAGCTGTCCGCGGCCGGGCTCGGGGTGAAGGGCGTCGAGCGGAAGTTCAGCGACGCCTTCGACCGCGGGACGGTGATGGACACCGACCCTCCGGGCGGCAAGCGCATCCGCGGCAACGGCGCCGTGAAGATCGTCATCTCCCGCGGCCCCCAGGTCGTGGCCGTGCCCAACCTGAAGGACCGCCCGCTGGAGGAGGCCAAGAACGAGCTGACGAAGGCCGGGCTGGCTCCGGGCATCGTCACCCAGGCCTTCAGCCAGGACGTCGCGCAGGGCTCGGTGATCAGCACCGACCCGACGGGCGGCGAGAAGCGCGCGCCCGACACCGCGGTCTCGCTGGTGGTGAGCAAGGGCCGTCCGGTCGGCGTCCCGAGCGTGGTGGGGCTCCCCGCCGACCAGGCGAAGGCGAGCCTGGAGGGCCTGGGCTTCAAGGTCGAGACGGCCCCCGAACAGGTCAACTCCCCCGCCGCGGCCGGTACGGTCGCCAACCAGTCGGTGAGCGCGGGCGCCCAGGCCGCGGCCGGTGACACCATCACGCTGACCGTGTCCAAGGGCCCCCGCCAGCTCCCGGTCCCGGGCGTGACCGGCCAGGAGGTGGACGCGGCCCGCAAGACGCTGGAGGCCGCGGGCTTCAAGGTGAAGGTGGAGAAGCCCTTCCTCTCCTTCAGCAACACCGTGGACACCCAGTCGGTACCGGCCGGGCAGACCGCCCCCGAGGGCAGCACGATCACCATCAAGACCAAGGGGCTGTAGGCCGCAGTGATACGCAATCCAGTGGGCGGGCACGTCCCCGTGGCGGGCGGCCTCGCCTCGGTCGGGCTGACCTACGCCCGCGAGATGGGCGCCGAGGCCGTCCAGGTCTTCGTCGCCAATCCGCGCGGCTGGGCCACCCCGGTCGGCAACCCGGCGCAGGACGAACGGTTCCGGGCGGAGTGCGAGGCCGGGTCCATCCCGGCTTACGTGCACGCGCCCTACCTGATCAACTTCGGCTCCCACACCGAGGCGACCGTGGAGAAGTCGGTGGAGTCGCTGCGCCACTCACTGCGCCGCGGACGGGAGATCGGTGCGCTCGGGGTGGTCGTGCACACCGGCTCGGCGACCGGCGGGCGGCCGCGCGAGGCGGCGTACGCGCAGATCAGGGAGCACATGCTGCCGCTGCTGGACGAGCTGACGCACGACGACGACCCCTTCCTGCTGCTGGAGTCCACGGCGGGGCAGGGTTCCTCGCTGTGCTCGACGGCCGAGGAGTTCGGCCCGTACTTCGAGGCGCTCGACCGCCATCCGATGCTGGGGATCTGCCTGGACACGTGCCACGTCTTCGCGGCAGGCCATGACCTGGCGGAGCCGGGCGGCACCAAGCAGACCCTCGACCTGCTCGTGGACACGGTCGGCGAGGGCCGACTGAAGCTGGTCCACGCGAACGACTCCAAGGAGGGCGTCGGCGCCCACAAGGACCGGCACGCGCAGATCGGCCAGGGCCACATCGGCCGGGAGGCCTTCGCGGAGCTGTTCACGCATCCGGCGATGGAGGGCGTACCGCTGGTCATCGAGACGCCCGGCGGCAAGGAAGGGCACGCGGCGGACGTGGCGCTGTTGAAGGAGCTGCGCGGCACCGGGTGATCCGATGATCCCTTGAGGAATACCCCAGGGGGGTATACGGTTCTGTCTGTCGACGGGACCGCCACCCGGCATTCCCACGAGGGGGTTGTTGTCATGGAGCAGACGCACGCAGGCCATGAGCACCATCAGCACCACGGACACGAGCAGCACGGCGGGCACGGCGAGCACGAGGGCCACACCGGGCACGCCAACCACGAGCAGCACGGCAGCCACGCCGGACACGGTGACCCCGCAGGTCACGAGGGTCACGTCGGCCACGCGGGTCACACGGGTCACGCGGGTCACGAAGACCACAGTGGACACGCCGGGCACGACTCACACGGCGACCACGACGCGCACGCCCGCCACGGCCACCACGCCCCCGGCAAGGTCAGCTGGGCCATGGCCGCGCAGGCCACGCTCCACTGCCTCACCGGCTGCGCCATCGGCGAGATCCTCGGCATGATCATCGGTACCGCGCTCGGCTGGGGCAACGTGTCGACCATGATCCTGGCGATCGTGCTGGCGTTCTTCTTCGGTTACGCCCTCACCCTGCGCGGGATCCTCTCGGCCGGCGTCGACTTCCGTACGGCCATCCGGGTGGCCCTGGCCGCCGACACCCTCTCGATCGCCGTCATGGAGCTGATCGACAACGGGGTGATCGCCCTGTGGCCCGGCGCGATGGACGCGCACCTCTCGGACGCGCTGTTCTGGATCGTGCTCGCGATCTCGCTCGCGATCGCCTTCGTCCTCACCACCCCGGTCAACAAGTGGATGATCGGCCGCGGCAAGGGTCACGCGGTCGTCCACCAGTACCACCACTGAGCAGTACCACCATCGGGCGAATCCCCGACGGCGTCCGCTACAGCTCCGGGCCGTCCCCCGGCTCCTCCTGGTAGGAGTAACGCTGTTCGCGCCAGGGGTCGCCGATGTTGTGGTAACCGCGCTCTTCCCAGAAGCCCCGACGGTCCGCGGTCATGTACTCGATCCCCCGGACCCACTTGGGGCCCTTCCAGGCGTACAGGTGCGGGACGACGAGCCGCAGCGGGAACCCGTGCTCGGCGGTGAGCAGTTCACCGCCCTCGTGGGTGGCGAAGACGGTCCGGTCGGAAGCGAAGTCGGCCAGCCGCAAGTTGGAGCTGAAGCCGTACTCGGCCCACACCATCACGTGCGTGACCTGCGGGGCGGGCGGTGCGAGGGCGAGCACGGTACGGGCGAGCACGCCGCCCCATTCGGCGCCCTGCATGCTGAACTTCGTCACGCAGTGGAGATCCGCCACCACCGACTCGAACGGCAGGGCCGTGAACTCCTCGTGGTTCCAGCAGTGCTTCTCACCGTCGGCCGTGGCCCCGAAGACGCGGAACTCCCAGCGCTCCGGCTTGAACTTCGGTACGGGCCCGTAGTGGGTGACGGGCCAGCCACGCTGGATCCGCTGCCCCGGAGGGAGCTCCGGCTGCTGCGCTCCCGGAGATTCCCGGCTTTCCGGCTGACCCATGACTCCATGGTGACAGACTTGGCGGGGTGGTCATGACCAGGTCTGGGCCAATGCGGGCCACTTTCCGGGCAAGTCACGGCAACTCCCACTAAGGAGGCACTTACTGGACGCTCCCCAGTGGCGGTGCAAGGATGCGCGCACCTGCCCCGTCACATAGCTGACATTGCCTGGAAGGAGCCTCTGCGATGCAGGGCGACCCCGAGGTCCTTGAGTTTCTGAACGAGCAGCTGACCGGCGAGCTGACGGCCATCAACCAGTACTGGCTGCACTACCGCATCCAGGACAACAAGGGCTGGACCAAGCTCGCCAAGTACACGCGTGAAGAATCCATCGACGAGATGAAGCACGCGGACAAGATCACCGAACGCATCCTCATGCTGGACGGCCTGCCGAACTACCAGCGCCTCTTCCACGTGCGCGTCGGCCAGACGATCACGGAGATGTTCCAGGCCGACCGCCAGGTCGAGGTCGAGGCCATCGACCGCCTCAAGCGCGGTATCGAGGTCATGCGGGGCAAGGGCGACATCACCTCCGCGCGGCTCTTCGAGGAGATCCTGGAGGACGAGGAGCACCACATCGACTACCTCGACACCCAGCTGGAGCTCATCGAGTCCCTGGGCGAGCCGCTGTACATCGCGCAGCTGATCGAGCAGCCGAGCTGATCCCGCCCTTCCGGGAGGACTAGGCCGCTTCTGCCAGCCGCGGCACGAGCACCGGCTGCGGCGCGAGCACCGGCTCCGGTGCGGCCACCGGCGCGGGTGCGGCCACCGCCGCCAGCTCCGGGTCCGCGGCGAGGACGGCCGCGGCGTTGCCCTTGTCCAGCTGCTCGCGGCGCGGGCAGGCACCGCGGCCGAGTATGCCCTGGATGGTGCGCACGCAGGAGCCGCAGTCCGTGCCGGCCTTGGTGGCCGAGGCGATCTGGCGCGGGGTGCAGGCCCCGGCAGCCGCGTGGTCCTTGACCTGCTTGTCGGTGATCCCGAAACACGAGCAGACGTACACGCGGTTCACCTCCCTGGGCGGAATGGTTCTTCGAGCCATCCCCTAGATCGGTGAGGCTTACCTAACCGTACCCAAAGTTAGGGTTCCCTAAAAGACCCGGATACGAGGATGGGGCGCGGATCACATCGATCCGCGCCCCATCGTCACAGGCTGCTGCCCGCCGGTCGCTGCTTACTGGTCGCGGTACATCTCGGCGACCAGGAACGCCAGGTCCAGGGACTGGCTGCGGTTGAGCCGCGGGTCGCAGGCCGTCTCGTAGCGCTGGTGCAGGTCGTCGACGAAGATCTCGTCGCCGCCGCCCACGCACTCGGTGACGTCGTCACCGGTGAGCTCGACGTGGATGCCGCCCGGGTGGGTGCCGAGGCCCTTGTGGACCTCGAAGAAGCCCTTGACCTCGTCGAGCACGTCGTCGAAACGACGCGTCTTGTGGCCGGAGGCCGCCTCGAAGGTGTTGCCGTGCATCGGGTCGGTGACCCAGACGACGGTCGCACCGGAAGCGGTGACCTTCTCGACGAGCTCGGGGAGCTTGTCGCGGACCTTGTCGGCGCCCATGCGGACGACGAAGGTCAGCCGGCCCGGCTCGCGCTCGGGGTCCAGGCGGTCGATGTAGGTCAGCGCCTCGTCCA
The DNA here is from genome assembly GCF_042889825.1 of Streptomyces sp. NPDC002467. Lineage (NCBI taxonomy): Bacteria > Bacillati > Actinomycetota > Actinomycetes > Kitasatosporales > Streptomycetaceae > Streptomyces > Streptomyces sp. NPDC002467. The sequence goes on from NZ_JBIARJ010000010.1 coordinate 231,540, forward strand.
CCGTGGTGGTGGGGCCGAGCTTGATGCCGATCGGGTTGGCGATCTGCGAGCAGAACTCGATGTGCGCGTGGTCCAGCTGGCGGGTGCGCTCGCCGATCCAGACCATGTGGCCGGAGGTGTCGTACAGCTTGCCGGTACGGGAGTCCGTACGGGTCAGCGCGCCCTCGTAGTCGAGCAGCAGCGCCTCGTGGGAGGCGTAGAACTCGACGGCCTTGAACTCGGCCGGGTCGGTGCCACAGGCCTTCATGAAGTTCAGCGCGTTGTCGATCTCCCGCGCGAGCTGCTCGTAGCGCTGCCCGGACGGGGAGGACTTCACGAAGTCCTGGTTCCAGGCGTGCACCTGGCGCAGGTCGGCGTAGCCACCGGTGGTGAAGGCGCGCACCAGGTTCAGCGTCGACGCGGACGCGTGGTACATGCGCTTCAGCCGCTCGGGGTCCGGGATCCGGGCCTCTTCGGTGAAGGCGAAGCCGTTGACGGAGTCACCGCGGTAGGTCGGCAGGGTGATGCCGTCGCGGGTCTCGGTGTCCTTGGAGCGCGGCTTGGAGTACTGGCCCGCGATGCGGCCGACCTTCACGACGGGCACGGAGGCCGCGTACGTCAGGACGGCGCTCATCTGGAGCAGCGTCTTCAGCTTGGCGCGGATGTGGTCGGCGGACACGGCGTCGAAGGCCTCGGCACAGTCGCCGCCCTGGAGCAGGAACGCCTCGCCCTTGGCGACGGCTCCCAGTCGGGCGCGCAGCTGGTCACACTCGCCCGCGAAGACGAGCGGCGGATACGACTCGAGGTCCGCGACGACAGCGCGCAGAGCCTCGGCATCGGGGTACGAAGGCTGCTGCGCCGCGGGAAGGTCTCGCCAGGTCGCCTTGGCGGCGAGGGCTTGGGTTTCAGCGTTCACGGTCACCTCGTAAACATTACGTCGTCATTCGTCACGTCCAGCCTTCCGACCACCTGGTGAGACGGAAGTGGCTCGAAGGTTGACGGAGCCCGAAAATACGGAATCCATGGTTCATACCGTGTCATGAGACGGATCCTGCGCCTGGAGGGCGATCTGGGCTAAGGTGCGCAGCATGTACGCGCACTCGAACCAGAACTGGTGGTGGACCGCTCCGGGCGGCCCACTCCTCGCGCGTACGTAAACGACACTACCGACGCGAAGGCCGCCCCGAGGGGCGGCCTTCCGTGTTTCTCACGGACGCACCGGGCCGCTCCTCCCGCTCCTCCCACCGGAAGGACGACCCGCCCATGTCCACGGCACTCAGCCGCCTGCTCGACGATTCCTGCCCCCCGTTCGCCCTGCTCCGCCGGCGCACCCCCGGCCGTGACCACGACACCGTCGAGGTCCTCCTCGGCCCGGTCCACGAGGCCGAGCGCCTCGCGGACCTGCCCGTGCGGGAGCTGCCCACCCTCGCGCTGGTCCCGTTCCGGCAGATCCGGGAGCGCGGTTTCGACGTGCGCGACGACGGCACGCCGCTGAGCGTGCTCGTCGCCGAGGAGACGTACGAGATCCCGCTCGCCGATGCGCTGGCCGCGCTGCCCTCGCACCCGGTCCGGGTCGACGGAGGCGGCTTCGACGTCCCCGACGAGGAGTACGCGGCCACGGTCGAGCGGGTCATCGAGGACGAGATCGGCCGCGGGGAGGGCGCGAACTTCGTCATCCGGCGCACCTTCGAGGGCCGGATCGAGGGCTTCGGCCGGTCCGACGCCCTCGCCCTGTTCCGGCGGCTGCTGGAGGGCGAGAGGGGCGCGTACTGGACGTACGTCGTCCACACCGGGGAGCGGACCCTGGTGGGTGCGAGCCCCGAGGTCCACGTCCGGATGTACGGCGGCACCGTCGTCATGAACCCGATCAGCGGGACGTACCGCTATCCGCCCGGCGGTCCGACCGTGGACTCGCTCCTCTCCTTCCTCGGCGACCGCAAGGAGACCGAGGAGCTGTCGATGGTGGTCGACGAGGAACTCAAGATGATGTGCACGGTCGGCGACCGCGGCGGGGTCGTGGTCGGACCGCGCCTCAAAGAGATGTCGCACCTCGCGCACACCGAGTACGAGCTGCGCGGGCGCTGCTCCCTGGACGTGCGGGAGGTGCTGCGCGAGACGATGTTCGCGGCGACGGTGACCGGCTCGCCCGTCCAGAACGCCTGCCGGGTGATCGAGCGGTACGAGACCGGCGGGCGCGGGTACTACGCGGGCGCGCTGGCCCTGCTGGGAGTCGACGCGTCCGGGTCCCAGACCCTCGACTCCCCCATCCTGATCCGCACCGCCGACATCGCCCCCGACGGGACGCTGCGCGTGCCGGTCGGGGCCACCCTCGTCCGGCACTCCGACCCGGCGGGCGAGGTCGCGGAGACCCACGCGAAGGCCGCCGGGGTGCTGGCGGCGCTCGGCGTCCGGCCGGCGGCGCCCCGCCCTGCCTTCGAGGGGGCGGCGCGACTGGCCGAGGACCCCCGGGTGCAGGCCGCGCTGTCCGCCCGGCGGGCGGACCTGGCCCCCTTCTGGCTGCGGATGCAGGAGCAGCCCGCCTCGCCGTCCGGCCACGCGCTGGTCGTCGACGGCGAGGACACCTTCACGGCGATGCTGGCGCACGTCCTGCGGGTGGCCGGGCTGGAGGTGACCGTACGCCGCTACGACGATCCGGGACTGCGGGCGGCGGCCCTGGCCTGGGAGGGCCCGATCGTGCTGGGCCCGGGCCCGGGGAACCCGGCTGACGCGGCGGACCCCAAGATGCGGATGCTGCGCGCGCTGACGGCGGAACTCCTCGGCTCGCACCGGGGCGGCCTGCTCGGGGTCTGCCTGGGACACGAGCTGCTCGCGGCGGAACTCGGACTGCCGCTGATCCGCAAGGCGGAGCCGGCGCAGGGGGCGCAGACGCGGATCGACCTGTTCGGGGCGCAGGAGGTGGTGGGCTTCTACAACACGTACACCGCGTACTGCGCCGAGGGCGCGGAGCCGGTGGGGGTGGAGGTCTCGCGGGATCCCGCGACGGGTGAGGTCCACGCCCTTCGCTCCGCGGCGCGGGGTTTCGCGGGGGTCCAGTTCCACCCGGAGTCGGTGCTGACCCTGCGGGGAGCGGAGCTGCTGCGCGGGCTGGTGGCCGACGTGACGGCTGCCGCCGCGGCGTAGGCGGGGGCAGCCGCTGCGCGGGGCCCTTCCCCCACCCCGCCCCTTCCCGAAACTGTGGGCTCCGCCCCCAGACCCCCGCGCCTCAAACGCCGGCGAGGCTGGATCTTCCAGCCCGCCCGGCGTTTGAGGGCACGGGCGCGCAGCGCACGTACGGGGTCCGGGGGCGGAGCCCCCGGGGAACGGTGGAAGGGCGGGGTGGGGGACGGCCCCGCGCAGCGGCACCCCACCGCACCGTCGCGGAGTACGGGTCAGGAGGGGACCAGGGTGTTCTCCGAGCGCCGCCCCGCGAGGAAATCCGTCACGTTGGCGGCCGTCGTGTCGATGATCTGCCCCACCGCGTCCGCCGTGTAGTACGCCTGGTGCGAGGTCACGACCACGTTCGGGAAGGTGACAAGCCTGGCCAGGGTGTCGTCCCCCACCGCCTCCATGGACTTGTCCGTGAAGAACACCCCGGCCTCGGCCTCGTACACGTCGAGGCCCACCCCCGTGAACCGTCCCACCCGCAGTTCGGCGACCAGCGCGTCCGTGTCGATGAGCCCGCCGCGGCTGGAGTTCACCAGGATCGCGTCGTCGCGCATCAGCCCCAGCGCCGCCGAGTCGATGAGGTGGTGGGTGGACTCCAGCAGCGGCACGTGCAGGCTGATGAGGTCCGAGGAGGCGAACAGCTCCTCCGTCTCCACGTACTTCATGCCCAGATCCACGCACGCCGGGTTCTGCGCCACGTCCCAGCCCAGCAGCTTCATGCCGAAGCCGTGCGCGATCCGGGTGAAGGCCTCGCCGATCTTGCCGGTGCCGAGGACGCCCACGGTGCGGCCGTGCATGTCGCGGCCCATCAGGCCGTTGAGACGGAAGTCGAAGTCCCGGGTGCGGTTGGAGGCCCTGACGATCCGCCGGTTGACGGCCATCGCGAGGGTCCAGGCGAACTCGGCCACCGAGTAGGGCGAGTAGTACGAGACGCGGCTGACGGTCATGCCCAGCCTGCGGGCCTCGTCCAGGTCGATGTTGTTGAAGCCGGTGGAGCGCTGGGCGATCATCTTCGTCCCGCCCGCCGCCAGGATCCGCAGCACCCGGCCGCCCAGGTCGGCGTTGACGCTGGAGGAGACGACCTCGTACCCGGCCGCGATCGGCGCGGTGTCCTCGTCGAGGAAGACGTCGAGGCAGCGGACCTCGTGTCGGCCCTCGAAGGCCCGCTCCAGGAGCGGCTCCTCGTCGGCGGTCACACCGAATGCCAGGATCTCCACGCTTGCTCCCGTACGTCGGACACATCAGGGCCATGGGTCGTTCGTCACGATACGACCCATGGCTCCCGGGTGGCGTCCGACCCTCGGATCAGCCGAAGAAGACCCCGACTTCCTCGTACAGCGCCGGGTCGACCGTCTTCAGCCTGGCCGTGGCCTCGGCGATCGGGACCCGGACGATGTCGGTCCCCTTGAGCGCGACCATCTTGCCGAAGTCCCGGTCGCGCACCGCGTCGATCGCGTGCAGCCCGAAGCGGGTCGCCAGCCAGCGGTCGAAGGCGCTGGGCGTGCCGCCGCGCTGGACGTGGCCGAGCACCGTCGTACGGGCCTCCTTGCCGGTCCGCGCCTCGATCTCCTTCGCGAGCCATTCGCCCACGCCCGAGAGCCGGACGTGCCCGAAGGAGTCCTTGGTGCCGTCCTTCAGCACCATGTCCCCGTCCTTGGGCATGGCGCCTTCGGCGATGACCACGATCGGCGCGTAGCTCGCCGTGAACCGGGAGGTCACCCAGGCGCACACCTGGTCCATGTCGAAGCGCTGCTCGGGGATCAGGATGACGTTGGCGCCGCCCGCGAGGCCCGAGTGGAGGGCGATCCAGCCGGCGTGCCGACCCATGACCTCGACGACCAGGACCCTCATGTGCGACTCGGCCGTGGTGTGCAGCCGGTCGATGGCCTCGGTCGCGATGCCGACGGCGGTGTCGAAGCCGAAGGTGTAGTCCGTCGCCGACAGGTCGTTGTCGATGGTCTTCGGTACGCCGACGCAGGGGATGCCGTACTCCTCGTACAGCTTGGCGGCGACGCCGAGGGTGTCCTCGCCGCCGATCGCGATGAGCGCGTCGACCTCGTACTTGGTGAGGTTCTCCTTGATCCGCCGCACCCCGTCCTCCACCTTGAACGGGTTGGTGCGCGAGGAGCCGAGGATGGTGCCGCCGCGGGGCAGGATGCCGCGGACGGCCGGGATGTCGAGGGGGACGGTGACTCCCTCGACCGCGCCCCGCCAGCCGTCCTTGAATCCGATGAACCCGTAGCCGTACTCCTGCTCGCCCTTGCGGACGACGCCCCGGATCACCGCGTTGAGCCCGGGGCAGTCGCCGCCGCCGGTCAGCACTCCGACCTTCATGGAATCTCCCTTCGCCATGACGGTCACGCTAGTGGTGACGCAGGTCACAGCAAGGGGAGTGGATGGGTCAATTCCGGTGATGTTGAGGGGCGTTGCGTACGCCCGTTCACTCGTACGAGGAGTTCGGGGAGGTAAGTGCGATGTTCGACCGCGCTCCGCCCGACCTACGCGTCGTCGAGGCCGCGCTCGATGGCGTAGCGGACGAGTTCCACCCGGTTGTGCAACTGGAGCTTGCCCAGGGTGTTCTGGACGTGGTTCTGCACCGTGCGGTGGGAGATGACCAGGCGTTCCGCGATCTGCTTGTACGACAGCCCCTTGGCGACGAGTCGCAGTACCTCGGTCTCCCGGTCGGTCAGCTGCGGGGCGTGCCGGTCGTCGGAGGCGGTCGGCGCCGGGTCGGTGGCCAGGCGGCGGTACTCGCCGAGCACCAGTCCGGCCAGGCCCGGCGTGAAGACGGGGTCGCCGACGGCCGTGCGGCGGACGGCGTCGATCAACTCCTGGGCGCCGGCGGACTTCAGCAGGTAACCGGTCGCGCCGGACTTCACCGCCTCCAGGACGTCCGCGTGCTCGCCGCTCGCCGACAGGACGAGGACCCGCAGCGCCGGGTTGGCGCCGACCAGCTCCTTGCAGACCTGCACCCCGGGCATACCGGGCAGGTTGAGGTCGAGGACCAGGACGTGCGGGGTGACGGCGCGGGCCCGGCGGACCGCCTCGGGGCCGTCGCCGGCCGTGGCCACCACGTCGAAGCCCGCGGCGGCCAGGTCGCGGGCGACCGCGTCCCGCCACATCGGGTGGTCGTCGACCACCATCACCTTGATCTCGCTCGGCACACTCGGCTCGCTCATCGCTGGTCCGTCCTCCCCCTGGGTACTTTCAGTTCCACTTCGGTGCCCTGTCCGGGAACGGACACCAGCTCGGCGCTGCCGCCGAGGTCGCGCAGTCGGCCGCGGATGGACAGGGCGACGCCCATCCGTCCCTCTCCCTCGGCCTGGTCCAGCCGGCCCGCCGGGATGCCCGGGCCGTCGTCGCGGACGGTGACGATCACCTCGTCGCCCCAGTCCTCGACCAGGATCCAGGCGCCGGCGCCTTCCCCGGCGTGCTTGCGCACGTTGTCGAGGGCGGCGCCGACCGCCGCGGCCAGTTCCTTCGCGGCGGGCACCGGCAGCCGCACCGGGGTGCCCGGCTCGGCGAAGCTCACCCGGGAACCGGCGTGCGGGGCGAGGAGGGTCCGCAGATCGACCTCGCCCTCGTCGGCGCCGGGCTCCTCCACCTCGTACGAGTCCACCAGCGCGCCCAGCGACTCGTCGCGGGAGATCCGGGAGGGGTGCACCAGCCCGCTGGAGACCAGGGTGCGCAGGGCCACTTCCTGCTCGCCCGCCATGCGGCCGAGTTCGGCGGCCTCCCCGCCCAGTTCGGTGCCGCGCCGCTGGACCATGGCGAGGACCTGGAGGACCCCGTCGTGGATGTCGCGGGCGAGCCGCTCGCGCTCGCGGGTGGCGGCCTCGATCTCCAGGGCGCGGGCCAGGGTGGCCTCGCTGGCCCGGGCGACCTCGACGACGTAGCCGATCGCGATGGAGGCGACCCAGACGAGCAGGACGTTGTGCAGGGTGTCGCGGGTGGGGTCGCCGCCGTGGATGACGAGGTTGGCGGCGGCCACGAAGGTGGAGGCGAAGCCGGCCCAGCGCCAGCCGCCCTTGAGGGCGAAGGCGAGGACCGCGCCGGCGGTCCAGATGCTGGGGAGGGTGGGGCCGCCCTCGGCGATCCGCTTGTGGGTGTCGGCGACCGGCGTGAGCAGGATCCCCGCGATGGCGACGGTGAGGTCGGCGCAGAGGAAGCGCTTGGTGCAGGCAGCGGCGCCGGCCACCTTGGAGGAGGTGGCCAGGGTCCAGACGGCGAGGGCGGCGAGGTAGCCGATCGCGACCACGGGCCGGTCGAACTTCTTGTAGGCGGAGGCGAACAGCACCACCGCGTAGACCATGGTCAGCAGGCGGTAGCCGGTCAGCGCCCGCCAGAGCGGCTGCTCCACCGACATGCGCACGACACGTTCACGTCTCGCCATTTCCCCCGCCCCCGCTCCCCGATCCCGCGGGCGGTACCGCCGCCGCCCGTTACTGCTCCGCGCTGTCGCCCTTGGCGCTCTTCTCGACCTTGGCGGCCTTCTCCGCGTCCTTCTCGGCCTTCTCCGCGTCGGCGATCTGCCGCTTGGCGGCCGTCGCGTAGATGTCCACGTACTCCTGGCCGGAGAGCTTCATGATCTCGTACATGACCTCGTCGGTCACCGAGCGGAGGATGAAGCGGTCCCCGTCCATGCCGTGGTAGCGGCTGAAGTCCAGCGGCTTGCCGATCCGGATCCCGGGGCGCATCAGCTTCGGCACCACCTTGCCGGGCGGCTGGATCTTCTCCGTGTCGATCATCGCCACGGGGATCACGGGCGCTCCGGTGGCCAGCGCCACCCGGGCGAGCCCGCCGGGCTTGCCCCGGTAGAGGCGGCCGTCGGGTGAACGCGTCCCCTCGGGGTAGATACCGAACAGCTCCCCGCGCTCGATGACCTCGATGCCGCTCTTGATGGCGGCCTCGCCGGCCCCCCGGGCACCGGAGCGGTCCACCGGGAGCTGGCCGACGCCCTTGAAGAAGGCGGCCGTCAGCTTGCCCTTGACGCCCGGGGAGGTGAAGTACTCGGCCTTCGCGATGAAGGTGACCTTGCGGTCCAGCACGGCCGGGAGGAAGAAGGAGTCCGAGAAGGACAGGTGGTTGCTCGCGAGGATCGCAGGCCCCTCGGCGGGAATGTTCTCCAGGCCCTCCACCCACGGCCTGAAAGCGAGCTTCAGGGACCCGCCGATGGAGAACTTCATTGCGCCGTAGATCAACTCGAAAGCCTTCCTGTGTCTGTCGAACAGACCTTATCCCCTGCCTCCCCCGACAGCGGCCCGACGGCCCTGGTCGGTACCAGTCCGGTCGCGTACGGTGAAGTCACACAGAGCAACGCACCCACCTGATGTACATCATGATCAAGGAGACCCTGGTGCCCGTCCTCCCTGGAGCCGAGCCGTTCCGCCACGAGGGCGGAGAGGTCGGCGTCCTCCTCTGCCACGGCTTCACCGGTTCCCCGCAGTCGATGCGCCCCTGGGCCGAGTACCTCGCCGGGAAGGGCCTCACGGTGTCGCTGCCGCTGCTGCCCGGGCACGGGACGCGCTGGCAGGACATGCAGCTCACGGGCTGGCAGGACTGGTACGCGGAGGTCGACCGGGCGCTCCAGGAGCTGCTGGACCGCTGCGCGCAGGTGTTCGTCTTCGGGCTCTCGATGGGCGGCGCGCTCACGCTGCGGCTGGCGGCCAAGCACGGGGACGCGATCAGCGGCCTCGTCCTCGTCAACCCGGCCAACAAGGTCCACGACCCGATGGCCTTCGCCCTTCCGGTGGCCAAGCACTTCATCCGGTCGACGCCGGGCATCGCCAGCGACATCGCGAAGCCGGGCTCGGAGGAGGTCGGCTACGACCGGGTCCCGACCCGGGCCGCGGACTCGCTGCGCAAGCTCTTCTCGCTGGTGGACGCCGATCTGCCGCAGGTGACGCAGCCGGTACTGCTGCTGCACAGCCCGCAGGACCACGTCGTACCGCCCGTGGACTCGGCGCGGATCCTGGCGCGGATCTCGTCGACGGACGTCACCGAGACCCTGCTGGAACAGAGCTACCACGTCGCGACGTTGGACCATGACGCGGAGCGGATCTTCGCGGACAGTTTTGCGTTCGTCGGCCGGCTGGCGGAGAGCGTGGGCAGGGAAGGGGCGGAGGCGGGTGGCTGAGCACGAGGAGCAGTCGGGCGGAGTTCCGCCGCTGGACGAGGAAGCGGCGTGGGCTGCGATCGTCGCCGGGTACGGACAGGAGCCGCCGGACCCGCCGGGGGCGAGGCCGTTCCGGCCGATCGAGAACCTGCTGCTGCCGGAGGAGGACGTGAAGCCGTTGCCGCCGGGGGCGGCGGGGGCGGAGGGGGCGGCGGGGGCGGAGGCCGGCTCCGAGGCGGACTCTGAGCCCGAGGCCGAGGAGCCGGAGCCGCCGGCTGCGGCCGCCCCGACCCTGGGCGGCTCGGTGGTCTTCGCCCCGGGCGTGGGCGGCATGGTGGGCCCCCGGGACCACTCCCTCGCGGAGCCGAAGGACGGGAAGGACGACGACGAGGGCCACTTCGTGCAGCCCGAACCGGAGCTGCCGGAGGCGGACACGACGTCGAAGTTCGCCTGGCTGGCGGTGGTCGGCGGGCCGGTGCTGCTGCTCCTGGCGGTGCTGCTGCAGTGGGAGATGACCTGGTGGCTGACCACCCTGGGCATCGGCGGATTCCTGGGCGGTTTCGCGACGCTGGTCGCGAGGATGGCGCAGGGCGACGACGATGACGACGATCCGGGGCGCGGGGCCGTGGTCTGACCTTTCCGATGCGCCGCTCGCGCGGCGGCTCGGCGCCGGGGCGCCAAGCCTCTTTCACGCGCCCCTCGCACGGCTCGGCGCCGGGGCGCCTCCCCGGCTTCGTGCCGCTGCAACGGCCTCCGGCCGTCGGTGGCTGGTCGGGGGTGCGGCCCCCTGGCTGGGCCCGGTGGTTCGTCTGCGGGTGGTGGGCCGCTGCGCGGGGCGTGGTCCCCTACCCGCCCTTCCCCCGTTCCCCGGGCTCCGCCCGGACCCGCCCTGGGGCTCCGCCCCAGACCCCGCGCCTCAAACGCCGGCGGGGCTGTACGCGCCCCGGCCGGGGCTGGATCCGCCCCCGCCGGCAAGGGCTGGAGCCGCCTCACCGGGGCTGAATCCGCCCCCCGCCAGGCTCAATCCGCCCCACCCGGGGGGATTTGTCCCTGCCAGGGCTGGACCTGTCTCGCCGGTGCTGGATTGCACGGGGGCAATTAAGCCCGCAGCCGGCGGACGGCAGCAACCAAATCCAGCCCCGCCGGCGTTTGAGGCGCCGCCGGAGGCAAAGCAGACCGTCCGGCGTCTGAGGACCGGGGGCCGGGTGCACCCAGCCCGTCCGAGGACCGGGGGCCGGGGCAGGGCCGTCCGCGGCTGAGGCGGGAGCGTCGTCCGGGCTACGGCGCAGCCGGGAGGCGGAGGACCGCCAGGACCGGGAGGTGGTCCGTCGCCGCGCGGAGGTCCGCGGAGGCGAGCCCCGGCAGCCCCGCGGGGACACCGCAGGCCAGCACCTCCACACCCCGCGAAGCGAACACCGCGTCGATCCGCCGGTCCGGCGCCGCCGCCGGGAAGGTCCGCTCCCCGCCCCAGGGGGACACCGTCCGGCAGTCCTGGAGGGTGTCGGCGAGCCGCCGGAAGACCGGGCCGCCCGGTGTTTCGTTCACGTCGCCGCCCACGATCGCGTACGGCGTGTCCATCGCGGCGACCCGGTCCAGAAGGAGTTCCGCCTGCGCCCCGCGTTCCGCCGCGTCGAGGGACAGGTGGGTGCTGACGACCCCCACCCGCGCCCCCGCGAAGCGGACCACCGCCGTGGCGAGGCCCCGCCGGTGCAGGCCCGGCGTGAGGGGCAGGAGTACGTCCTCGGTGCGCTCCACGAAGGCCCTCAGCGAGCACAGCAGCAGCGGCCCGGCCGCCGTCGCGCCGCCGCTCAGCACCACCAGGTCGGCCTTCGCGGCGAGCCGCGCCGCGTGCTTGCGCCAGCGGAAGAACAGCGGCGCCTCCTGGATGAAGACCAGGTCCGGCTCGCACGCCCGGATGACCCTGGCCACTGCGTCCTCGTCGTCGCGCAACGAGCGGATGTTGTAGCTGAGTGCCCGGATCACGGCGGAACCGTCCGGCTCGGTACGGGACTTCGGCAGCGGGGGCGGCAACTGGTCCATGCCCGCAAGATATGCCGCCGCCCGCCGCTCCCCCAAGGGGCACGGCGGGCGGAACGCCCGTAAGAGTCAGCCCTGGCGGGCCAGGTCGGCCGCGCCGACGAGGCCGGCCTTGCCTCCGAGCTGGGCGGCCAGCACCTGCGCGTGCGGACGCCAGGCACCGCCGACCAGCCAGCGCTTGAAGGACTTGCGGATCGGGTCGAGGACGAGGTCGCCCTCGTCGGAGACCCCGCCGCCGACGATGAACGCCGACGGGTCGAACAGGGACGCCAGGTCGGCCAGGCCCGCGCCGGCCCAGCGGGCCAGCTCGCGGAAGGCGTCGACGGCCACCAGATCGCCCTGTCGGGCGGCTTCGCTGATGTGCTTGCCCTCGATGCCGTCGGGGGTGCCGTCGCCGAGCGCGAGCAGGATCGCCGCGTTCTCGGGGGTGGCGTTGGCGCGCTGCTTCGCGTACCGGACGAGCGCGCGCCCGGAGGCGTACTGCTCCCAGCAGCCCTGGCTGCCGCAGCCGCACAGCAGACCGTCCGGGACGACCCGGATGTGCCCGAACTCGGCGGCCACGCCGAAGCGTCCGCGCCGCAGCTTGTTGCCGATGATGATGCCGCCGCCCAGGCCGGTGCCGAGCGTGATGCAGATGACGTCCTCGTGGCCCTGACCGGCGCCGAAGCGGTACTCGCCCCAGGCCGCGCAGTTCGCGTCGTTCTCGACGACGACGGGCAGGCCGATGCGCTGCTCGACCTTGTCCTTGAGCGGCTCGTGGCGCCAGTTGATGTTCGGCGCGAACAGGACGGTGGCCCGCTTGTCGTCCACGTATCCGGCGGCGCCGATGCCGACGGCCTCGATGGTGTGGTTGCTGCTGACCTCGGACACGGCGGCGCAGATGGCCTCCGTGACTCCGTTCGCGGTCGGCGGGGTGGGCACCTTGTACGTCTCAAGGATGGTGCCCTCTTCGTCGACCACGCCGGCCGCGATCTTCGTGCCGCCGATGTCGACGCCGATGGTGAGTCCCATTAGTCCCTCGGTTTCCGGTCAAACCCCGCCAGGGCCAACCGTACCCGAGCGTGCATGGGGTTCAGTCGAGATCGATGCGCTCGCCGGGGCCTGCGTCGGGGCCGTCGTCGCGGGGGTCGCGGTCGTGGGAGCCCGTGCGGGGGGCCGGGGGCTCGTCGCGCGTCCAGCGGCGCTCGTGGCCCTCGACGGCGGAGCGGTAGGCGGCGAGCAGCTCGGACCCGGCGGCCGCGAGGTGGTCGAAGACCTCGGGGTTCCGCTCGATGACGGGTTTCGCCGCGGTCTTGGCCTGGTCCACGAACTGGCGGACCGCGCCCTGGGCCGCGGCGCCGAAGAGCGGGTTGTTCAGCGCGGAGACCTTGTCCGCGACGGCGCCGAAGAGCTTGAAGAGTTCCTCGGCGGCGGTCCCGGTGGCACCGGCGCCCGGCTGTCCCTGGCCGCGCAGGCGCTCCTTCTCGGCGGCGAGGTCCTCGGCGCAGGCCTTGGCCCAGGCGTCGTCGTCGGTGGGACGGTCGGTGGCCTCGCTCATCGCGGGTTCTCCTTGCGGGGCGTTCGGTGCGGCCTCTTTCGACCTTACCCGAATGGGGGTACGCGGTTCAGTGCGTACGGGGCCACAGGCCCGGGTCCGGCGTGAAACGGACGCGGAGCACGCCGTCTGCGAGTGCGGCGCCGGAGACGGAACAGCGGCGCAGGACCGAGGGCAGGGGAACGATCCTGCGGTAGGGGCCCGCGGTGAGGAGCAGCTCGTCGCCGCGGCGGATCAGGTCGAGCTCGCTCTTGCGGGCGCCGGGCAGCGGCACCTCCCAGACGAGCACCCCGTCCTCGGCGCGGCGGTCCTCGACGGCCCAGCCCGGGCGGGGGGCGGGCGGCCGGGGCGCGAGCCCTTCCGCCTCCGCGAGGAGGGCCAGGTCGTGCGGGCCGCGCGGGTCCCGGCCGAGGTGGGCGAGCGGGATGACGGGGAGCTCGGCGGCCCACTCGGCGGTGTGCTTCTCCTGCTGGGAGGCGAGGCCGGCGAGCCAGGGGTCGGCGGAGCCCTGCGGGAGGAGGCGGTTGGCGACGACCGCGGAGACGGGCAGTTCCTGGAGGGCGAGCCCGAGCCGGCCGAGCCGGAGCGCGTCGGCGGCGGCCGGTCCGGGCTCGGCGACGAGCCGTATCTCGGTGGTGTCGGACTCGACGACGGCCTGGACGGCGGCGAGCTCCTCGTCCCAGCGGGCGGCGGTCTCGTAGAGCCACTGCGCGGGCATGGGCACACCGGCGAGCTGGGCGAGTACGGGACGCAGGGCGCGGGCGGCCTGGCGCTCCGCGGGGAGCAGCCGGGCGAGGTAGCGGCGCAGCTGGGCGGGGAGGGAGAGGGTGGCGACGGCCCGGTGCAGCGGGGGCAGGTCGACGACGACGAGGTCGGTGGCGGGGGTGGTGGCGGCCCGGCGGACGGCGCGGAGCAGGGCGAACTCCTCGGCGCCGGGGAGCTCGGTGAGCTCTTCGGCGGTGAGGGGCCGGGCGCCGATCATCCCGAGGAGCGCGGATCCGCGCTCCTGGAGGGCGACGAGCTCGTCGCGGAACTCCTGGCCGGAGTCGACGCGGGCGACGCTCAGCCGGTCGTCTTCGGGCGGGTGGGGGGCGTCGGTGAGCAGCAGTACCCGGCGGCCTTCGCGTGCCGCGGCGAGGGCGGTGGCCGCGGCCACGGTCGTCTTCCCGGCTCCGCCGGGGCCGGTGATCAGGAGGGTGTGCATGTCGCTCCGACTCGGTGGTGGTTCTCCCGCTGCGCTGGGCTCCCGGGCGCCGCCCGGACCCGCGCCTCAATCGCCGGCGGGGCTGGACGCGGCTGCTGCCGTCCCCCTCCTGCGGCCCAAAGATCGGGTCTCCGCCCCGGACCCCGCTCCTCAAACGCCGGAGGGGCTGGAACGTCCCCCCGGCGGGGCTGGGATGGCCCTGCGGGCAAATCCCGCCCGCCTGAGCGCAAGGTCGCGCTGCGCGCACTTGCGGGCCGGCCTCGGCCAAATCCAGCCCCGCCGGCGATTGAGGCGCGGGCTCCGGGGCGGAGCCCCGGCAGCGGCGCCGCACCCAAGAACCGGCGGGCGACCCCGCAGGGGATCAGGCGGATTCGACGCGCTTCTTCAGGCCCGCCAGGGCACGGTCGATGATGACCTTCTCCGCCTTGCGCTTGATCATGCCCAGCATCGGGATCTTGACGTCCACCGTCAGCTGGTACGTGACCTCGGTCCGCTTGCCGCCGTCCACCGGGGCCAGCCGGTACGAGCCGTCCAGCTGCCGCAGCATCTGGGACTTGACCAGGGTCCAGCTGACCTCGTCCGGGCCGGTCCAGGTGTAGCCGAGCACGTGGTCGTCCTTGATCGCGCCCGCGTCGAGCAGGAGCCGGACCTTCTCGGCGCGGCCCTCGGCGTCGGCGGCCAGTACCTCGGCCTCCTTCACCTCGCCGGTCCACTCGGGGTAGCGGGCGAAGTCGGCGATCACGGCCATCACGTCGGCCGGGGCGGCGTCGATCGTGATGCTTGAGCTGGTGTGTTCCGCCATCGCGGTGGCTCCTCCGGGGAGTGTTCGAGGAAGTGTGCGGCCTCCGGCCGCCGCTCGAAGGCTACCGTGCGTGCGGTGGTCACCACTCCAGGGCCCATGGCCTTCCGGTGGCCGCGAAGTGCCCGACGTTCACGCACTCGGTGTTCCCGATCCGCATCCGCCGCGCCAGCGGCTGGTGCACGTGCCCGAAGAGGGCGTACCGGGGCCGGGTCCGCCGGATCGCGGCGAGCAGTGCCTCGCTTCCCCGTTCGAAGCGCCGTGCCACCGTGTCGTAGCAGAGCTCCGGCACTTCCGGAGGGATGTGCGAGCACAGTACGTCGACGTCGCCGAGCGCCTCCACCTTGGCCGCGTATTCCTCGACGTCCACCTCGTACGGGGTGCGCATCGGCGAGGGCAGTCCGCCGCCGACGAAGCCGAAGACGCGGCCGCCGATCTCGGCCCGTTGCCCGTCGAGGACGGTGATGCCGTGGCGGTCGGCGTACTCGGGCCACAGTCCGGGGACGTCGACGTTGCCGTAGGTGGCGTACGTGGGGGTGGGGAAGGCCGCGAACATCTCGGCGTACTGGCGGCGCACCGCGCCCTCGATCATCCGGTCACGGTCCATTCCGGCCCACAGCTCCCGGCCGAACGCGTGTGCTTCGGCGAACCGGCGGGCGGTGCGCAGTTCGACGATCCGGTCGGCGTTGTCGACGCCGAAGAGGTCGGGGAAGATCCCGCGCGAGTGGTCGGCGTAGTCGAGGAAGAGGACGAGGTCGCCGAGGCAGATCAGGGCGTCGGCGCCCTCCCCCGCCCTGGCGAGGGCCTCGGTGTTGCCGTGCACGTCGCTGACGACGTGGATCCGTGTGCGACTTTTCCTGCCACGCGCGCTGCCACCCATGCGGCCACCCTAGAGGTGGGGGGTAACCCGGGGTAGGGGAACCGTGGAAGCCCGTCCTACCTGCGGTTACTTCCGAGTCGCGAACGGGGTCGACTACTGTCGGCTCGTAAGGGCCGTGTCTGTGACGCACGGAACATCTGGCCGGTTCCCTCTATCGGGAACCCACTACTCGTGGGTAACGTCCGGTCGGTCCACATGGTGGCGATGGCGCCCAGAGGAGCAGCAGTCTTGCGCGAGTTCAGCCTTCCGGCCCTGTACGAGGTCCCGTCGGACGGGAACCTGACGGATCTCATCCGCCGCAATGCCGCGCAGCATCCGGACACCGCCGTCATGGGCCGCAAGGTCGACGGCCGGTGGCAGGACGTGACCGCGACCGAGTTCCTGGCCGAGGTCCGGGCCACCGCGAAGGGCCTGATCGCGGCGGGCGTCCGCCCGGGCGACCGGGTCGCCCTGATCTCCCGCACCCGCTACGAGTGGGTGCTGATCGACTTCGCGATCTGGACCGCCGGCGGTGTCACGGTCCCCGTCTACGAGACCAGCTCTCCCGAGCAGATCCAGTGGATCCTCGGTGACTCCGGCGCCGTCGCCGTGGTTGTGGAGAGCCCCGGGCACAGCGCGTCCGTCACCTCCCTGCGGGACCGGCTGCCGGAGCTGCGCGAGGTCTGGGAGATCGAGCAGGGCGCCGTCGAGGCCCTGAAGGCCGCGGGCGCCGGGATCACGGACGCCGAGGTCGACGAGCGCAGCAGCCTCGCGGTCGCGGACGACCCGGCCACCATCGTCTACACCTCGGGCACCACCGGCCGCCCCAAGGGCTGCGTGCTGACCCACCGCAACTTCTTCGCCGAGTGCGGCAACGTGGTGGAGCGCCTCAGCCCGCTCTTCCGCACCGGCGAGTGCTCCGTGCTGCTCTTCCTGCCGGCCGCGCACGTCTTCGGCCGCCTGGTCGAGGTGGCCGCCGTGCTGGCGCCGATCCGGCTGGGCTGCGTACCGGACATCAAGAACCTGACCGACGAGCTGCAGTCCTTCCGGCCCACGCTGATCCTCGGCGTACCGCGCGTCTTCGAGAAGGTCTACAACTCGGCGCGCGCCAAGGCCCAGGCCGACGGCAAGGGCAAGATCTTCGACGCGGCGGCCGAGACGGCGATCGCGTACAGCAAGGCGCTGGACGCCCCGGGCGGCCCGTCCTTCGGCCTGAAGCTCAAGCACAAGATCTTCTCGAAGCTCGTGTACAGCAAGCTGCACACGGTGCTCGGCGGACGCGGCGAGTACGCGATCTCCGGCGGCGCCCCGCTGGGCGAGCGCCTCGGGCACTTCTTCCGCGGCATCGGCTTCACGGTGCTGGAGGGTTACGGCCTGACCGAGTCCTGCGCGGCGACGGCCTTCAACCCGTGGGACAAGACGAAGATCGGTACGGTCGGCCAGCCGCTCCCGGGCTCCGTGGTGCGCATCGCGGACGACGGCGAGGTGCTGCTGCACGGCGAGCACATCTTCAAGGAGTACTGGAAGAACGAGACGGCCACCGCCGACGCGCTGACCGACGGCTGGTTCCACACCGGCGACGTCGGCACGCTCGACGAGGACGGCTACCTCGCGATCACCGGGCGCAAGAAGGAACTGATCGTCACGGCCGGCGGCAAGAACGTCGCACCCGCCGTGATCGAGGACCGGATCCGGGCGCACGCGCTGGTCGCGGAGTGCATGGTCGTCGGCGACGGGCGGCCGTTCGTGGCCGCGCTGGTCACCATCGACGAGGAGTTCCTCGGCCGGTGGGCCGCGGAGAACGGCAAGCCGGCCGGTGTGACGGCGGCGCAGCTGCGCGAGGACGCGGAGCTGATCGCCGCCGTCCAGAAGGCCGTCGACGACGGCAACGCGGCGGTGTCCAAGGCGGAATCGGTGCGGAAATTCCGCATTCTGCCCTCCCAGTTCACGGAGGAGTCGGGTCACATCACGCCTTCGCTGAAGCTGAAGCGCAACGTGGTCGCGAAGGACTTCGCGGACGAGATCGAGGCGCTGTACCGGGGCTAGTCCCGGCGGTCGTTCATCTTGGGTCCTCGGCGAGGATCCGGGCCATGTTCCGCTCCGCGAGGGCGGTGATGGTCACGAACGGGTTCACGCCGAGCGATCCGGGGACCAGGGAGCCGTCGACGACGTACAGCCCCTGGTACCCCTTCGCCCGCCCGTACCCGTCGGTGGCGTCGCCGAGCACGCAGCCGCCGAGCGGGTGGTAGGTGAAGTCGTCGGCGAAGGCCTTGTTGCCGCCGAAGAGGTCGTAGCGGTACATCGTGAAGTTCTTCCAGTTGATGCGGTCGAAGAGGCACTTCGCCGCGTTGACCGAGGGCGTGTTCTGGTCCCTGCTCCAGTTGAGGCGGGCCGAGTCGGTGGCCGCGTCGTAGGTGAAGTGCCCGCGCTCCGGGTTCTTGGTGATGGCCAGGTACATCGAGATCCAGTGCTCCAGCCCCATGGGGAGCGGGGCGATCTCGGCGAAGACGGGGTTCGAGGCGTTGTCCCAGTCGTCGATGCCCATGGCGGGCATGGTGGCCTGGTTCGCGCCGACGGTGTCCCAGAGGTGGTTGGCGCGGGCCGTCATGACGTTGCCGTTGTGGCCCCAGCCGAGCCCGACCTCGGGGCTGAGCGCCGGCAGCGCGCCCGTCTCCCGGGCCCGGAGCAGGATCTCGGTGGTGCCGAGGCTGCCGGCGCCGAGGAAGAGCTGCTTGCAGCCGAGTTCGCGGACCTGGGTGACCCGTCCCGTGACGTCGCTGGTCTGCACGGTGAGGACGTACCCGCCGGCCGGGTCCTGGCGTACGCCGACGACGCGCTGCATCGTCTCGATGGTCACGTTGCCGGTGCCGAGGGCGGCGGCGAGGTAGGTCTTGTCGACGCTCTTCTTGCCGTGGTTGTTGCCGTAGATGACCTCGCCGGCGAGGGCGGACCGGGTGGCGGTGCCGGCGGCTTCCCGCTTCATGTACTCGAAGTCGTAGACGTTCGGCACGAAGACGGTCTTGAGGCCGGTGTTCTGGGCGTGCTTGCGGGAGATCCGGGCGAAGCGGTACCACTCCGTGGACTCGAACCAGGCCGGGTCGATGTCGTTGACGCCGAGCATGGCGCGGGCGCGGGGGTAGTACGTGCCGTACATCTCGTCGGCGTCGACCTGCGGCAGCACCTCCTGGAAGTACGAGCGCCTGGGCGTGGGCGCCATGCCGCCGTTGACGAGCGAGCCGCCGCCGACGCCGCGTCCCACGTACACGGACATGTCGCCGTAGTTCACGCGGTCGAGGACGCCGGGGTACGGGCTGATGTCGCGGTTGACCACGTCGAGCCAGAGGAACTGGGCGAGCGGGGCCTCGGTGCGGTTGCGGAACCACATGGAGCGCTGGTCCGGCGCGGAGGTGGAGGGGAAGACCTTGCCGTCGGGGCCGGGGGTGTTCCAGAGCCGGCCCATTTCGAGGACGACGGTACGCACGCCGGCCTGGCCGAGGCGCAGGGCGGCGACGGCGGAGCCGTAACCGGAGCCGACGACGATGGCGGGGGCGTACTGCGCGGCGGCCGGCTCGGCGGCGGCCGCGGATTGCAGCCCGATGCGGGTGAAGCCGAGGGCGGCTGCGGTCTGGAGGGCGCCGATGCCCAGGAAGTGACGACGCGTCAGGTGTGGTGTCATGGCCGCATCATGGACGGAATTCGGCCTTCCAGCCAGACGCCGCCTTGACAGGCATCTGAGAGACAGTCAGATCTGACAGTCGCCGCGGGCACCGGGGAGCGCCGCGACCCAAAGCCTCGGGGCTCCGCCCCGCACCCCGCTCCTCAATCGCCGGAGGGGCTGGTTTTGCCTCCGGCGGCGCCTCAAACGCCGGCGAGGCTGGTCTTTAACCGGCGGGCCGGAATCGGCTCGTGGGCAATCCGGCCGCACCCAGCGGACGGCAGGAGCCGAATCCAGCCCCGCCGGCGATTGAGGCGCGGGTCTGGGCGGAGCCCAGGGGGCCGCGCAGCGGCTCCTTCAGCCTCGCCGGCGTTTGAGGCGCGGGGGCTCGGTGGGCAGCGCCCACGCAACGGCGCCGCGCCGGCCGGCTACAGAAGCTCCCGCAGGCGATCCGCCAGCAGGTCCCAGCGCCACTTCTCCTCGACCCACGCCCGCCCCCGTTCGCCCATGCGCGCACGCAGGTCCGGGTCCCGGAGGAGGGTGACGATGCGGTCCGCCGCGTCTTCCGGGGCGCCGCCCCGGACCACCCACCCCGTCTCCCCGTCGAGCACCGCGTCCGGCGCCCCGCCGGAGTCGCCCGCGACCACCGGCAGGCCCGTCGCGGAGGCCTCCAGGTAGACGATGCCTAGCCCTTCCACGTCCAGCCCGCCCCGCCGGGTGCGGCACGGCATCGCGAAGACGTCGCCCGCCCCGTAGTGGGCGGGGAGTTCGGACCACGGGACCGCGCCCGTGAAGACCACCGAGTCCGCGACCCCGGTCGAGACGGCGAGCGCCCGCAGGTCCGATTCGTACGGCCCGCCGCCCACGATCAGCAGCACCGCGTCCGGCACCTGCGCGAGGATCGCGGGCATGGCCTCGATGAGGGTGTCCTGGCCCTTGCGCGGCACCAGCCGCGAGACGCAGACCACCACCGGGCGGTCGGTCAGCCCGAGCCGCGCCCGGACCTCCGCGCCGCCCGACTCCGGGTGGAACGTCTTCTCGTCCACCCCCGGCGGCAGTTGGACCATCCGGGCCGCCGCCCGATCCGTCACCGCCGAGGCGATCCGCGAGCGCGTGTACTCCCCGAGGTACGTCAGCGTGTCCGTGCCCTCGCCGATCCGCCGCAGCAGCTGCCGCGCGGCCGGCAGTTGCGCCCAACCCGCCTCGTGCCCGTGCGTGGTGGCGACCAGCCGCTTCGCGCCGGCCCGCCGCAGCGCCGGGCCCATCAGCCCGAGCGGGGCCGCCGCCCCGAACCACACCGACTCGCAGCCGTGCTCGCGCAGCAGGCCCACCGCCCGCCGGGTCACGCGCGGGGTCGGCAGGAGCATCGTCGTGCGGTCGCGCACGACCTGGAACGGCTGCTCCGCGTCGAAGGCCGCGGTGGCCTCGCGGCCCTCCGCGCTGTGCTTCCACGTGGAGGCGTAGACGACGACCCGTTCGGGATCCAGCCGCAGCGCCATATTGTGGAGGAAGGCCTGGATCCCGCCCGGTCGCGGCGGGAAGTCATTGGTCACGATCAGCGTCTTGTGCATCGCCTGCCGACAGTACTAGCTCAGCCCAGCTCGTCGCGCAGGGACTCCTGCCAGGTACGGGTGAGCGTGTCGGTGTCGGTTCCCAGGACGTCGGCCAGGGCGGTCGGCAGCGGTTCGCGGCCCGCCGTCTCGTAGAGGCGGACCAGGCCCGCCTCGCCCCATTTCTCCGCGATCAGCCGGCAGGCCAGCCACGCGCCCTCGTACGCCCGTGCCGCCGCGTCCGGGTCGCCGCCGAAGGCGAAGTCCTCCGGGCCGGGGAGTGCGGCCGGTACCTCGCCGCGGCGAACGGCCCGCGCGAGCGTGGGGGCGCCCTGCGCGGAGGTGGTGGATGTGTCCCGGTAGGCCGCCCAGTCCGCGAAGCCCTCGGAGAGCCACTGCGGGGTGCCGGCGGTGGTCGCGGCGCGCGTCGCCACGTGCGTGACCTCGTGGGTCAGCACGATCCGCCGGCCCTGCCCGCTCAGCTCCGGGTACGCCTGCGGGTTGACCACCACCCGGTCCGCGGGGGCCGGCCCGGAGCCCACCTGGCCGGTGGTGACGGCCCCCAGCCCCCGCACGGTCTCGGCGGGGCGGCCCAGCAACCCGGCCATCCCCTCCAGGGTGCCGGGTACGAGGACCACGACCCGCCCCGCCCACGGCCGCGGCCACGCCGCGCCGACGGCCGGCACCGCCCGGTCGGCCTCGGCCGCGATCCCGGACAGGGTTTCGGGGGACTGCCCTTCGCCGCCCAGCACCAGGGAGTGCGCTCCGCGCGCCACCGTCACCGCGCCCTGGTCCCACGGCTGCGGCAGGGCGCCGGGCGCGGGCCGGTCGGCCGTGACGCGCCACCGCCCGCCCTCCCCGTCCAGGGTGAGCTCCCGCGCCGAGCCGGCCGGGGCCGTGTCGTAACCGGAGAGCCGGTAGCGCAGTTCGGCCCGGGCTGTGGCCCGGGGGCCGTCCCGCCGCACCGAGGTGACCTCGTACGACCAGTCCTCCAGCGGGATCCCGGCGAGCCGCCCGGGCGGCACCCGCGACCAGGCCGCCACGGCCTGCCGGACGTCCCGCTCGGCGGTGTCCCGGGGGGCGGTGGGCGCGCCGCAGCCGGTCGGCAGCACGTACAGCGCGCAGAGCAGCAGCGGCAGGGCACGTGGGACGGGGCGACCGCGGGGCATCCGCCGATCGTACGTGCGCGCTCCGCCCGCTCAGGGGCGGGTGACCGACGACACCGGCATCATCCCGACCGGGTCGTAGCGCACCCGGGCCCCCGGGTAGGGAGCGTGGACCACCTGGCCGTTGCCGACGTACATGCCGACGTGGCTGGCGTCGGAGCGGTACGTCACCAGGTCCCCGGGGCGGGCCTGCGAGAGCGGCACCTGGCGGCCGGCGTGCCGCTGGGCCTGCGAGGTGCGCGGCAGCGAGACGCCCGCCTGCCGGTACGACCAGACCATCAGGCCGGAGCAGTCGAAGCCGGAGGGACCGGTGGAACCCCATACGTAGGGGCGGCCGACCGCCGACCGGGCCGCCATCACGGCGGCCGCGGCGCGACCGGAGGAGGGCCCGAAATCGGCGAGTTCGGGCAGTGCGTCCTGGCGGCCGCCGGAGCGCGAGGCCCGCTCGTAGTCGGCCCGTTCCTCGGAGGGCATGGCGTTGAGGAGCCGCCGGGCCGCGGCGAGCTTGGCGGTGACGGACCTCTTCTGGGTGGCCACGTCGGCGCGCAGGGCTTCGAGTTCGGCGAGTTTCCCGGAGGCTTCGCGGCGCTCCTGGGCGAGCCGGCGCTGCTCCTCGCGCAGCGCTTCGAGCTGTCGGGCCTGGCGCCCGGTCAGCCGGTCCAGGGCCGCGGACTGTTCGAGGTAGGCGTCCGGGTCGTCGGCGAGCATCAGGGCGAGGGAGGGGTCGATGCCGCCGCTGCGGTACTGGGCTCCGGCGAAGGTGCCGAGGACGCCGCGCATGGTGTTGACGCGTTCCTGGCCGCGGGCCACCGCGTCCTGGGCCCGGCTGATCTCCGCGCGGAGCCGGTCGGCCTTCTCGCCCGCCTCGTTGAAGCGCTCGGTGGCCTGCTCGGCCTCCTCGAAGAGCCGGTCGACCTGGGCGCGGGCGCCCGCCGCCGGGTCCTGCGGGAGCCCGGGGGCCGCGCCCGCGGGTGCGCCGGCCATGACGACCGCTGCGCCTGCCGCCGCGGCGGCGGTCAGGACGGTGACCTTCGTGTTCCGGTCGAGGGCGCTCGGCCCGGTCCGGCGATGGGACGCCACGTGAAACCGCTCCCTTCCGCTGCGCGGGGCCCGGGTCCGCCCGGTGGGCGGCCGTGTGCCGGGTTCCGCGCTGGCAGACAGTAGCGGCGCCGCGGGGCACCGACCAACGACCATCAGAGGGCACGCACAGTGACGCCCCGTCGGAGACGCAGGTCACCGGCGGGGCGTGTGGTCGCGGCGCACGCGTGCAATTCCCCCGGATGGGCGGTGCGCGCGGCGCGTTGTGTGACGGGGGAGGTTCCCGGGGCCTCAGGGACCCCAGAGGTCCCGGGGGCCCCAGGGACCCGAAGGGTCAGCCGACCCGGACGCCGAACTGGAACGGCATGTTGTCCATGGACTCGTACTTGATGCCGCTGCGCGGGTTCGAGGCGTGCAGCGTCATGTTGTTGCCGGCGTAGAGGCCGACGTGGTGCAGGTCGCCGTAGAAGAAGACGAGGTCACCGGGCTGGAGCTGGCTGCGGCTGATGCGGGTGCCGTCGTTGACCTGGGTGTAGGTGACGCGGCTGATGTTGACGCCGGCCTGCTTGTACGCCCACTGGGTCAGGCCCGAGCAGTCGTACACGTTGGGGCCGGTGCCGCCGGACTGGTAGGCGAAGCCGAGCTTCGTCTTGGCGGCTTCGAGAGCGGCGCCGGCGCGGCCGGAGGCCTTGACGTTGCCGAGGTCCACGCGCTGGCCGTCGGCGCGGCTGGCGCGCGTCTCCTCGTCCTTGAGCGCCGCGCGCTCCTGCGCGGTCAGGGTGTTGAGCACGGCCTGGGCCGCGGCGAGCTTCTCCTGCGAGACCTTCTTCTTCTCCGCGAGCTCCTTGCGGGTGGCATCGAGGTCGGCGAGCTTGCCGGCGGCCTCCTGGCGCTGCTGCGCGAGGGTGCGCTGCTTGGCCTGGATCCGCTGGACCGCCTCGACCTGCTTGCCGCTCAGGTGGTCGAGGGAGGCGGCCTTGTCGAGGTAGCCGTCGGGGTCCTCGGAGAGGAGGAGGGCGAGCGCGGGATCTATGCCGCCGGTGCGGTACTGCGAGGTGGCCATCGAACCGAGCGTGTTGCGCAGCTCGTTGATGTCCGCCTGGCCGCGCGCGACCTGGTCCTGGAGGTACCCGATCTCCTTTTCGAGCTGCTCCTGGCGCTCCTTGGCCCCGTTGGACTTCTCGGTGGCCTGCTCCGCCTCTTCGTAGAGGGCGTCGACCTGGGCCTTGACCTCGTCCTTGCTCGGCTTGGCCGGCGCGGCGGAGGCGCTCTGGGCGGTGAGGGCTACGGCTGCGGCGGCGGTGACGCTGAGGAAGGTCACACGAGCGCGGGTCGGCTGCTTGGGTCGACGGTGGGACGCCACGGGGGCGAGCTCCTTCTTCCTTGGAGCCGCCGAAGAACACACGCTCGGCAGCACCTCCGCCGCCACCCCGAATGAGTGATCTACCGCACGAAGGTTTGAGCAGACCTTAGTGACCTCGCTGTGATCAGTTCAAATCCCGTCGCGAAAAAACTCGCCACCCGACCAGGTTCTTTACCTACAGTGCACGCTGCGTGCAGGCCACTTGACCGTACGTCCCCCAGACTTCCCGCCAATTCGGGCATTGGGGCCAGGAGTTACGAAACGCGCGAAAGGCGCTTCAGGAGCAAGGCGGACGTCACCGGCCGCGCCCCGGCTTTGGCCACGCCGTCGGCGACCTCCCGGTCCGTGGAGACCACGACCACCGGACGGCCGGGCGGCTCCGCGCGCACCAGCTGACGGATCAGCTCGTCCGCCGTCACCCCGGCCTTGGAGAACAACACCCGCACCCCACGCGGCGGCGCGAGCAGCACCGGGGCCGCGAGCTCCGCACCGTCGAAGACACAGGTCATCTCGGCGCCCGTCTGCGCGGCCAGCATCGACAGCCCGCCGAGCAGTCGCAGCCGCTGCTTCTCCAGCGGCATCGTCGGATAGCCGGTCTTCGTCACGTTGTAGCCGTCGACCACCAGATGGGCCTGCGGCAGCGCCAACAGCTGGTCCAGCAGCGCCGGATCGGTCTCCGACAACGCCCGCGCCGCGATGTCCTTCGGTGTCATCCGGCCGGGCTCCACCGCGTCCACGGTGTCCGCGGGGCGGGTGTTGACCGGCGGCAGCGCCAGTTCCCGGCGCAGACCCGCCGCCGCGTCCAACACCGTGTCCAGCAGCAGCCGCAGCCGCATGTCCTCGATGCTGCGCCCCTCGCGGGTGGCCCGGCGGGAGGTCTCCAGAGCCGTCTCCACCTCCGTGAGCCGGGACTTGAGCCGCCGGCTCTCGCTCTCGGCGGCCGCCACCTGCGCGGCGGCCTCCCCGCGGATCCCGTCGATCTCGGCGTTCACCTTGCGCAGGGCCGCCTCGCCGCGCTTGACGTCGCTGAGCGCGCTGCGCAGCTTGCGCTGAAGCGATTCGGCTTCCTTCCGGGCGGCCTCCAGCTCGGCCCGGACCTCTTCGCCCCCGGTGCGCTGCAGTTCCCGTACGTGGGCCAGCTCCTCGCGCAGCCGCTCCAGCTCGCGCCGGGTCTCCTCGCCCACCCGCTCGGCGTCGGCGCGCTGCGCCTCCTCGCCCGCGGCGGCGACCAGCTTGACCCAGCCGGCGGGCCGCAGCAGGTACGCGGCGGCGGCCACGTCCAGGGGATCGGCGGCGGCCGGCGGCGCGCCGGACTCCAGCGCCGCGGCCAGGTCGCCCTGCGCCTCGCGCAGCTTCTCGGCGACCCGGCCGCGGAAGACGCCGTCGGCCTCGACGGCCGCGGCCATGGCGTTCCCGGCGAACTTGACCCGCCGGGTCGGGGTGAACCGGGCGTACTGGCGCAGCTGCGCCGGGAGGTCCGCGACCGTCAGTCCGCCGAAGGCGTCCGAGACGAGCGCGACGACCCGACGCCGCACGCCTTCCGGCAGCGGGCGGTCGAGCACCTCGGCGGCGTCGCCGGCCGCATCGGCCGGCTCAGCGCCGCTTGCTGGCTCCACGATCCGTCACCCCTACCCTGATCTACCTGTGGGCGGGGCTCCGTCAGGAGCCGCCGCCCGGCCTGTCCACGAGCTCGATCTGGTCCACCGCGTTGCACCAGCGGCAGCGGACCGACTCGATGGTCTCATTGACCACCTCGCGCTCCTCGACCTTGGGCTCCCCGGCGAGGTCCAGGTGGACGTACTCGACGACCTTCGACGATCGGGTGACGTCGAAACGCGTGAGGTTGCCGCACAGGGTGCAGCGCCACCGGGTGGTGTCGGTCGGCAGGGGAACCGTCATCGGGCCGCTCTCTCCTTCGTAGCTGATTCAATCAAAGCCGTCCGCGCTGGTCTCGTCGGACCGCAGCTCGTAACCCTACGGCCTGCCACCGCTTCAGGTGGGGCCGGTTGCGTCATGCTCTGTCACATGATCGTAAGGTGGCGGGCCGTCCGCGAGGCCGCCCGGGGACCGGTGGTCACCCATGCGCTGATCGCGGGCTGCGCTCTGGTGTTCGTCCTGGGCCCGGCGTCGGGGCTGAATCCGGTCTACGGCACGGGCGACGAACTGCTGAACTCGGGGACGGAGTACTTCCGGCGCTGGGGCGTGGTCCCGGACGAACTGTTCACGCGCAGCCCGCGCGCGTGGCTGACGCCGCTGACGGCGCTCTTCGTCCACGGCAGCTGGCTGCACCTGCTCGGGAACATGCTGTTCCTCTACGTCTTCGGCGCGATGACGGAGGAACGGATGGGCCGCCCGGCCTTCCTCGTCTTCTACGTCTGCACGGGCTACCTGGCGCTGGCCGCGTACGCGGCGGCCAACGCCGGCTCGGACCAGACCCTGGTCGGCGCGTCCGGGGCGATCTCGGCGGTCCTGGGCGCCTTCCTGTGCCTGCTGCCGAGCGCGCGGGTGACGAGCCTGTTCCCGTTCCTCTTCTTCCTGCCGCTGCGGTTCCCGGCGTGGATCGTGCTGCTCTTCTGGTTCGCCCTGCAAGGGGTGGCCGCGCACCGTGCGGGGAGCGGGCCCGGGGTCGCGTATCTGGCCCATCTGGTGGGCTTCTCGCTCGGCTTCCTCTACGCGTGGGCGCGGTATCGGCGTACGACTAGAGTGGGTCGACCAGCGACGGCCACCGAGGGAGACAGCCAGCCGTGATCACCGCGATCGTGCTCATCAAGACCAGCGTGGACCGCATCCCCGAGATCGCCGAGTCCATCGCCGCGCTGGACAGCGTCAGCGAGGTCTACTCCGTCACCGGCACCTACGACCTGATCGCGCTGGTCCGCGTGGCCCGTCACGAGAACCTGGCGGACATCATCCCGGGCCGCATCAGCAAGATCCCGGGCGTCGAGGCCACGGACACGCACGTGGCGTTCCGTACGTACTCCCAGCACGACCTGGAAGCGGCGTTCGCCATCGGTTTGGACGCCTGACCCCACGCCTCAATCGCCGGCGGGGCCGCTTTTGGCTCCTGCCGCCTTGCCGGTGCGGCTCCGCTGCCGGGGCGCTGCCCCGGACCCCGCGCCTCGAACGCCGGCGAGGCTGGATCTGCCGATCGGGGCCCCGAACCTGCGGCCCCTGCGCGGTTGCCCGGCGAGGCCGGACTTGCCCGTCGGGGCCCCGAATCGTCAGGTCCTGCGCGGTGTCCCGCCGGGACGTCTCCTCGTCCTCGCGCACCCAGGCACCGCGAGGACGAGGAGACACCCCGGAGGGCCCCCGGCCCGCCGACGCGCTCCCGAACCGCCCCCCCCAGCCCTGCCGGCGCTTGAGGCGCGGGGTCCGGGGCGGAGCCGCGGCAACGGAGCCGCACCCGGGGGATCAGAGGGGCGGCAACGCCTCCCCCGCCCGCGGCGGGCGGGCCTCAGTCAAGTGGAAGAGGTAGCCCCGGAGGTACTCCGACAGCGGCCCGTCGATGTGGGCCGCATAGGCCCGGGCACCCGCCGCCGTGTCGCGGTACTCCGCCCGCTCCGACGTCGCCCACGCACCCCAGCCCACGCCCACGGCCCACTCCCGGACCCTCCCCCGCTCGCGCCACCAGTCGCGGACCAGCTCGGGGGTCCAGTGGAGGTCGCCGTCGTGGTTGTAGCCGAGGAAGGCCTCCTCCGTGGCGGCCAGGTGCAGGTCCCGCACCTCCTGCGGGCCGCGGGGCTGGCGGTAGACGAACTCCTGGCCGTACCGGTCGTCGTACAGGACGAGGTCCGGCGCGTGCAGCCGCCCCGTCAGGCAGGTGTCGGTGTCCGCCCCGTAGAAGGGGCCCGGCACGCCCAGCCAGTTGCGCTGTTCCCACCGGCCCGCCCAGGGGCCGGTGACTCCGTGGGCGGTGGCGAACGCCGGGTCCGGCGCGAGGCCGGTCAGCGTGGGGATCGGATCCCAGTAGGTCACGGTCCTGGTCCTGGTCCTGGTCCTGGTCCGGCCCGCTCAGACGGCCGGGACGCAGCGGCCCTCTTCGGTGCGGTACTGCCACTTCGCACCGTCCGTGACCAGTTCCTTCACCGCGTGGACGAAACGGTCCACGTGCTCGTCGGGGGTGCCCGCGCCGAAGCTCACCCGGATGGCGTTGAGGGACCGCTCCCCCGGTGCCGCCTCCGGCGCTCCGCACTCGCCCTGGGCCTGCGGCTCGCTGCCCAGCAGGGTGCGGACCAGCGGGTGGGCGCAGAAGAGGCCGTCGCGGACGCCGATGCCGTACTCGGCCGACAGGGCCGCGGCGAAGTGAGAGCTGTTCCAGCCGTCCACGACGAAGGAGATGACGCCGACGCGCGGGGCGTCGTCCCCGAAGAGGGACAGGACGCGGACCGCCGGGACCTCGGCCAGGCCGGCGCGGACCTTGCCGATGAGTTCCTGCTCGCGGGCGACCAGCGTGTCGAAGCCGGCCTCGGTCAGGGCCCGGCAGGCGGAGGCGATGGAGTAGACGCCGATGACGTTCGGGGAGCCGGCCTCGTGGCGGGCGGCCGTGGTGTGCCACTCGACGTCGACGCCGCCGTCCTCGCGCCGGGCGACCTTGCGGGAGGCGCCGCCCCCGGCCAGGTACGGCTCGGCCTGCTGGAGCCAGTCCGCGCGGCCGGCGAGCACGCCCGAGCCGAACGGCGCGTACAGCTTGTGGCCGGAGAAGGCGACCCAGTCCACGTCGAGGTCCTGGACGGAGACGGGGTGGTGCGGGGCCAGCTGGGCGGCGTCCAGCACGATCCGCGCGCCGTGGGCGTGCGCGGCGGCGGCGAGTTCCTTCACCGGCCACAGCTCACCGGTGACGTTGGAGGCTCCGGTGACGCAGACCAGGGCGGGGCCGTAGGGCTCGCGGTCGGCCAGCGCGCGCTCCAGGGTGGCGACGGCCTCGTCCGGGGTGCGGGGGGCGTTGAGGTAGGTGACCTGCGCGTTCGTCCACGGCAGCAGCGAGGCGTGGTGCTCGGTCTCGAAGACGAAGACCTGGCAGTCGGCGGGGAGGACGGCCGCGAGCAGGTTCAGCGAGTCGGTGGTGGAGCGGGTGAAGACCACCTGGTCGGAGGGGCGGCAGTCGAGGAACTCGGCGACCGTGGCCCGGCTCTGCTCGAAGAGGTCGGTGGAGAGCTGCGAGAGGTACCCCGCACCGCGGTGGACGCTGCCGTAGTAGGGGGCGTACGCGGCGACGTCGTCCCAGACCCGCTGGAGGGCGGGGGCGCTGGCCGCGTAGTCGAGGGCCGCGTAGGTCACCTCGCCGCCGGTGACGAGCGGGACGGTGACGTCACGGCCGAGGACCGCGAGCGGCTCGGAACAGGCGGGGTCGACGGTGGCGGCGGCAGCGGCGGTGGCGGCGTTCAGGGTCGCGGACATGGCGGTATCTCCCGGCAGGCAGGGCGGAATGGCTTCGGTGTGCCCGTACGCGGGTACGGCGGCGCTGCGGCCGTCCGGGGTACGGGAGAGACCTCGGAGGAGAAGTGGGGGCGTACGCGGGTATGCGGAAACGACCCTGATCCGAGGGTTGAAGAAGGGGCGGAGTCGCCCTATCGCATTCGCTTGCTCACGGAAAACGCTCCTCGATAGACCAGGACCCCTGGTTTCGAGGGATCCGCGCTTGCCGTAGGCCTTGCTGCCTACGACCTGGTCATCACCCGGGGCACCCCGCCACGGAAGGAGGGTTGCCGGACAGCAAGCCGGGGCCTAAACGCTGTCACTCGTGACCTGATCCGCATCCTGCCACAAGATCGATCGAATGCAAGACCCCGGTCCACATGCTGGACCGGGGTCGTCGCTTTCACGCCGTTCTCGCGCAGCCCTGCTGCGGCGGACCTACCTGTTGGTGGCCGTCACCCATCGCTCCAGGGCGGCCCGCGCCGAACCCGAGTCGATCGACTCGGCCGCACGGGTGATGCCGGCCGCGATCTCCTCCTCCAGCGTGCCGGTGCCCGGGTCGAGGGCGACCAGCGCCGCCGCCGAGTTCAGCAGCACCGCGTCGCGGACCGGGCCGGTCTCGCCGGCCAGCAGCCGGCGGGCGACGTCCGCGTTGTACGAGGGGTCCGCGCCGGCCAGCGCCGAGACGTCGACCAGGTCGATACCGACGTCGCGCGGGTCGAAGGACTGCTCGGCGACCTTGCCGTCGCGGACCCACCAGACGTGCGAGGTGGCCGTGGTGGTCAGTTCGTCCAGGCCGTCGTCACCGCGGAAGACCAGCGCGGAGGAGCCCCGCTCGGCGAGCACGCCCGCCACGATCGGGGCCACCCGGGGATCGGCGACACCGGTGGCCTGGGCCCGTACGCGGGCCGGATTGGTCAGCGGGCCCAGGAAGTTAAAGGTGGTGCGGATGCCCAGTTCCTTGCGGGCGGCAGCCACGTGCCGCAGGGCCGGGTGGAACTTGACCGCGAAGCAGAAGGTGATGCCGGCTTCCTCCGCGACCTCCACGACCCGCTCCGGGGTGAGGTTGAGGTTGACGCCGAGCTTCTCCAGCACGTCCGAGGAACCGCTCGCGGAGGACGCGGCGCGGTTGCCGTGCTTGACGACCTTCGCGCCGGTTCCGGCCACCACGAGCGCGGACATCGTGGAGATGTTCACCGTCTTGGCGCCGTCGCCACCGGTGCCGACGATGTCCACCGTGCGGCCCGGCACCTCGATGAGGTTGGCGTGCGCGTACATGGCCCGTACGAGACCGTTGATCTCGTCGACCGTCTCGCCCTTGGCCCGCAGCGCGACCGCGAAGCCGGCGATCTGGGCGTCGGTGGCCTCTCCCCGCATGATCCGGTCCATGGCCCAGGCGGTGTCGTCGGCGCTCAGGTCCCGGCCGGTCAGCAGGGCGTCGAGGACGCCCGGCCAGCCGCGGGCCGCCACGCTGTCGCCGCCCGCCGGGGTCACAACGTTCATGGTCCGCTCCTGCTGCTCGTCAGAGATCCACGTCGAATGGGAAGGGCTTCAGCCTATCCAGCCCCGGGGACGGCAAAGAGCCCCGTCCAGACACTGGACGGGGCTCTCGCCGTGGCGACACCAGGACTGACCGAAATCAGTCCCTCATGCGGTCAAGCGGGGATCAGTGGTGGCCGTGGCCGGACTGGATCTCCTTGAACTCCTCCGCCGTGGGCTTCATGATCTGGTTGCCCTCGGCGTAGAGGCCCTTGCTGAGCTTCGCGCGCAGCTTCTCGCCGGCCTTCACCTTGCGCTCGACACCGTTCTCGTCGACCGTCGGGCCGATCTCGATCGGCTTGTACTGCTCGTGCGAGGTGAGCTTGTGCAGCTGGCCCTGCGGCAGCGGCTCGTGGACCTCGACGAACTCACCGTGCGGCAGACGCTTGATGATGCCGGTCTCGCGACCGTGCAGCACCTTGTCGTGGTCCCGGCGCTGGAGGCCGAGGCAGATCCGCTTGGTGACGATGAAGGCGACGACCGGGACGACGAAGAAGCCGATCCGGACGAACCACGTGATCGAGTTGATCGACAGGTGGAAGTACTGGGCGAACATGTCGTTGCCGCCGCCGATGAGGAGCACGATGTACTCCGCGATCCAGGCGACACCGAAGGCCGTACGGGTCGGGACGTTACGCGGGCGGTCCAGGATGTGGTGCTCGCGCTTGTCGCCGGTGATCCAGGACTCGATGAACGGCCAGACGGCGATCGCACCGAGCACCAGCGGGAAGAGCAGCAGCGGGATGAACACGCCCAGGACGAGCGTGTGGCCCCACAGGTTGATCTCCCAGCCGGGCATGGCTCGGATCAGGCCTTCCGGCATACCCATGTACCAGTCGGGCTGCGCACCGGTGGACACGTGGTCCGGGCGGTACGGGCCGAGCGCCCAGATCGGGTTGATCGAGGCGATGGCCGCGATGGCCGCGACGACACCGAAGACCAGGAAGAAGAAGCCTCCGGCCTTGGCCATGTAGACCGGCAGCAGCGGCATGCCGACGACGTTGTTGTTCGTCTTGCCGGGACCCGCGAACTGGGTGTGCTTGTGGTAGAAGACCAGGATCAGGTGGGCCACCAGCAGGCCCATCATGATGCCGGGCAGCAGCAGGATGTGGATCGAGTAGAACCGTGCGACGAAGTCGCCGCCCGGGAACTCTCCGCCGAAGAGGAAGAACGACAGGTACGTGCCGACGACCGGCACGGACAGGATCGCGCCCTCCATGAAGCGGACACCGGTGCCCGAGAGCAGGTCGTCCGGCAGGGAGTAACCGGTGAAACCGGTGAACATGCCGAGGACCAGCAGCAGGAAGCCGAAGATCCAGTTGACCTCACGCGGCTTGCGGAACGCGCCGGTGAAGAAGACGCGCATCATGTGCACGACCATCGCCGCGACGAAGATCAGCGCCGCCCAGTGGTGGATCTGACGGATCAGCAGACCACCGCGGACGTCGAAGCTGATGTCGAGCGTCGAGGCGAAGGCCTCGGACATCATGACGCCCTGCATCGGCACGTACGAGCCGTGGTACACGACCTCGTTCATGCTCGGGTGGAAGAACAGCGTCAGGTACACACCCGTGAGGATGATGATGATGAAGGTGTAGAGGCAGATCTCACCCAGCATGAA
The DNA here is from genome assembly GCF_042889825.1 of Streptomyces sp. NPDC002467. NCBI lineage: Bacteria > Bacillati > Actinomycetota > Actinomycetes > Kitasatosporales > Streptomycetaceae > Streptomyces > Streptomyces sp. NPDC002467. The sequence continues at coordinate 264,579 of NZ_JBIARJ010000010.1, forward strand.
GGACCAGTGGTCCGGGAAGATCTTGCGCATGTTCGCCTTGGCGAGGCTGTAGATGCCCAGGCGGCCGTCCGCCCAGTCCGCTACTCGCTCGCCGGCAGGCGCTTTGCGCGCCTTCGTGTCAGTGGTCGCAGTGCTCATCCGCGCTCCCAGAATGCAGGACCGACGGGCTCTTCGAAGTCGCCGAGCGCTTCGAGGAAGCCTTCGTCATTCACACCGATCCGCAGCTGCGGAAGCGCGTGACCGGCCGGGCCGAAGATGACACGGGCGCCGTCGGAGAGGTCGAAGGTGGACTGGTGGCACGGGCAGAGCACGTGGTGCGTCTGCTGCTCGTACAGGCTGATCGGGCAGCCGACGTGGGTGCAGATCTTGGAGTAGGCCACGATGCCCTCGTGGGACCACGCCAGTTCCTGCTTGTCCTTGATGTCCTCCGGCTTGATGCGGACGATCATCAGGGCGGCCTTGGCGATCTGGACCTGGAAGTCGTGCTGGTCCTCCTCCAGGCCTTCCGGCATGGCGAAGGTCAGCGAACCGACGAGGACGTCCTCGGGACGCAGCGGCTCCATCGTGTTCTGGTTGATGAGCAGCTTGCCCTTGGCCCAGACGGTCTTGCGCAGGCTCTGCTCGGGCAGCGGACCCAGGTCGCGCAGCAGCATGACGCCGGAGAGCGGGAACAGGGCCAGCGCGCCGAGCATCGTGTTGCGGATCAGCGGACGGCGGGCGATGCCCGACTCGTTCGCACCGTCGGCGAAGTCCTGCAGGACCTTGGCCTTGACCTCCGCCGGAGCGGCGATCTCGTGGCGGTCGTCGGCGACCTCGACGTCGGACATCAGGGTGCGGGCCCAGTGGACCGCGCCCGCGCCGATGCAGAAGAGGGCCGCGCCCAGGGACAGGCCCAGGGCGAAGTTGAGCGCGCTCACCTTCCCGACGGGGAAGATGAACACGGTCTTGTCGACCGGAATGGTCACGTACGCGGTGATGAACGCGATCGTGGCCAGCATCGAGATCGTGAAGAGCATCGCGACGGTGCGCTCGGAGCGCTTCGCCGCCCGCTCGTCGATGTCCTGGATGCGCGGCTTGTGGACCGGGAGGCCCGGGTCCGCGAACGGGTCGTCCGCAACCGCTACGCCACCGTGGTGGGCGTCGCCCTGCTCGCTCGGCAGGTGCTTCTCTTCGGGAATGTCTTGGCTACTCATGACTTCTTGGCCTTAGCGGTGTGGGCCGCGACCCAGACGGCGACAGCGATCAGCGCACCCAGAGCGAAGATCCAGCCGAAGAGACCCTCGGAGACGGGGCCGAGGCCACCGAGCTTCAGGCCACCAGGGCTGACCGACTTCTCGCCGTTCACGTTCTGGAGGTACGCGATGATGTCCTTCTTCTGCTTCTCCGGCATCGTGCTGTCCGGGAAGGAGGGCATGTTCTGCGGGCCGGTGAGCATGGCCTCGTAGATGTGCTTCGGCTCGACGCCCTCGAGGTTCGGGGCGTACTTGCCGTTCGTCAGCGCGCCGCCCTCGCCGGTGAAGTTGTGGCACTGCGCGCAGTTGTTGCGGAACAGCTCACCACCCTTGGCGATGTCGGCACCCGCCGGGCTGTACTGCTTCTCGGTCGGCACGACCGGGCCGGCGCCGAGGGACGCGATGTACGCGGCCAGCTGGTCGATCTGGGCCTGGGTGTAGATGGCCGGCTTCTTCGGCACCTGGGCGCCGGGCTGCTGGGCGGGCATACGGCCCGTGCTCACCTGGAAGTCGACGGCCGCGGAGCCGACGCCGACCAGGCTCGGGCCGTCAGAGGAACCCTGACCGCCGGTTCCGTGGCAGCTTGCGCAACCCACGGCGTAGAGCTTCTGGCCCTCCTCGATCGCGAGGGACTGGGCGGTTTCATCGGCCTGCGCCTTGCCCGCGGGGGCGAAGGCGGCGTACAGCCCCCCAGTGGCCGCCAGCGCGAGGAGTAGAACGACGACCGCCGCCAGCGGATGGCGTCGTCGTGCGGAGAGCTTTTTCACGGATTACCCCGGTGTCAGGATCTTCTGCGTCGGTGTTTCTGGATGGTGTGCCGGACGGGGGTCCGGCGACGGGTTCGCTACTTGATCAGGTAGATCGTCGCGAAGAGGCCGATCCAGACGACATCGACGAAGTGCCAGTAGTAGGACACGACGATGGCCGACGTGGCCTGTTCGTGGGTGAACCTCTTGGCCGCGTACGTCCGGCCGAGGACCAGCAGGAAGGCGATGAGACCGCCCGTCACGTGCAGACCGTGGAAGCCGGTGGTCAGGTAGAACACCGAGCCGTACGGTCCGGACGAGAGGCTCAGGCCCTCGTGCTTGACCAGCTCGGTGTACTCGAACACCTGGCCGCCAATGAAGATCGCACCCATGACGAACGTGATGATGAACCACGTCCGGAGCTTCTTCACATCACCGCGCTCGGCGGCGAACACGCCGAGCTGGCAGGTGAGGGAGGAGAGCACCAGGATCGTCGTGTTCGTCGCCGAGAAGGGCAGATTCAGGAACCCAGCCTGTTCTGTCCAGTACTCGGGTCCTGTCACGGATCGCAGGGTGAAGTACATCGCAAAGAGGGCCGCGAAGAACATCAGCTCGGAACTCAACCAGATGATGGTTCCGACGCTGACGAGGTTCGGCCGGTTGACCGTCGGGTGCGCGTGCCCGGTATCTACTGTCGTTGCTGTCGCCACGACCGACATTATGTCGGTCGCTTATCCCGCCCTCACCCCGGGGGGTGCCGTTCGGAGTGTCAGGGGCGTGTGCAAGGCCCGAACGGCCCATCAGATGACCCCTGCGCGGGCTCACGTGCGACATGTCCGAACCGATGTTGACAACGCATCGGGAGGAGTAGCATCCCGCGCAACATCAACGTGATTCACGGGAACGTGGAGGAACGAAATGCGGGCGACTGCGCGGGTTCTGGTCTACAGCGACGACGCGGGCACCCGGGAGCAGGTGCGGCTGGCGGCGGGGCGTCGGCCGGCCGCGGACCTGCCGCCGGTGGAGTTCGTGGAGTGCGCGACGCTTCCGGCGGTCCTGACGGAGCTGGACGCGGGCGGCGTCGACGTGTGCGTGCTGGACGGCGAGGCGGTCCCGGCCGGGGGCATGGGTGTGTGCCGGCAGATCAAGGACGAGATCTTCCGGTGTCCCCCGGTGCTGCTGCTGATGGGGCGCCCGCAGGACGCCTGGCTGGCCACGTGGAGCCGTGCGGACGCGGCCGTGACCCTGCCCGTGGACCCGGTGGAGTTCCCCGAGGCCCTGGCGGGCCTGCTGCGCTCCCGCCTGTCCCTGGACGCCTGACGCTCCGACAGCGCGCCTCCGGGGCCCTTGGAGGGCCCCGGAGGGGTTCGGGAGACCGCGGTGGCCGCAGGGGCCGCCGGGGCCGGGGAGACGCCGGGGCCCGGACGGTCGGGCTCGGACGGTCGGGTCTCAGACGGTCGGGCGCAGGCGGGCCTGGTCCATGGGGTTGCGGCCTTCCTGGGTGCCCTTGAGCAGGTAGCTGCCCTGGCGCCAGTCCTTCCAGTCCATGTTCCAGTCGCCGTAGCCGTTGCCGAAGACGTCCATGTCCTCGCCGATGCTGTTGATCACCTGGACGATGTCGCCCTCGGTGATGTTCTCGTAGAACCAGGCGGCGTTGCCTGTGCTCATGCCGGTGCAGCCGTGGCTGACGTTCTCGTAGCCCTGGGAGCCGACGGACCACGGCGCGGCGTGCACGTATTCACCGCTCCACGTCACCCGGGTGGCGTAGTAGACGGGGAGGTTGTAGTACTCGCTGCCGCCGATGCCGACGGTGTCGCCGCGCATCTGGACGTAGTACTGCTTCCCGAGCACCACCTTGATGCCGTTGCGGGTGGAGAAGCCGGGCTTTCCGGTGGTCACCGGAATGGTGTTGATCACTTCTCCGTTGCGCTTGAACGTGAGGTAGTGCGAGGCGGCGTCCGTGGTGACCTCGACGCGGTCGCCGATCTCCAGCTTCAGCGGCTTGGCGCCGGCCCCGTAGAGGTGATCGGAGATCCTGACGCCCTCCAGGTTGCTCTGTACGGAGACCGTGGTGTTGGCGGGCCAGTACTCCTTCGGGCGGTAGTGCAGCTTCTTGTCGTCGACCCAGTGCCAGGCCCCTTCGACGCCCGAGGGCGTGTCGACGACGAGTCCCCGTTCGATGACGGCGCGGGCCGCCTTCTCCTTGACGGGTTCGCTGAGTTCGGCCGTGATGGGCTGTCCGACGCCGTATTTGCCCGCGTCCGGGCCGAATTCGACCTTGAGGACGCCCTTGGCGGGCGTGGTGTCGAAAGCGGCCGTACGCCGCCCCTGGGCACCCCTGCCGTTCTCCGTGCTCACGGTGACGGTGTAGCGGACGCCCGCGGCCATCGGCACGGTGTTGTGCCAGCGGTCACCCTTGGCGGACAACTCGCCCGCCAGGCGGCGGCCGTGGGTGTCCACGACCATCACGTCGGTGATGCGGGCCTCTCCCCCCTTCGTGGTGACTTCGAGGGGCTTGTCGGGGTCCACGGGGCGGCTGCCGACGGTCTGGTTGAAGGCGACCTGATCGCCCGCGTCGTACGGGCGCGCGGACAGCGGGTTGTCGTCGCCCGACCCACAGGCGGTTGCGCCGGCCCCGAGGGACGCGACCAGCACGGAGCAGCCGAGTACCGTCCAAAGACGCGGTGAGTGGTTCATGGGCTCAACGCTATGAAGATATGACAATTACGGCGCGCGGGGTGACTGCAAACGAGGGGCCCGGACTCCTCCATTGGAGGTGTCCGGGCCCCAGGTGCCTCGCGGCGCGGCCGCGCGGGTGTTGCTACTGGTTCGCGTTCTCACCGCGGTAGTACTCGTACACCCAGCCCCACAGGCCGATCACGAGGATCGGGGCCGAGAAGTACATGAGCCACCAGCCGAAGATGACGCCCATGAAGGCGAACGCGCCGCCGATGCCCAGGAAGAGCGGCATCCAGCTGTGCGGGGAGAAGAACCCCAGCTCGCCCGCCTCGTCGGCGACGTCGGCCTCCAGGTTGTCCTGGGCCATCTCGTCCACGCGCTTGGCCGTGAAGGCCAGGTAGTAGCCGATCATGGCGGTCAGGCCGAAGGTCAGGAACAGCGCCGTGGTGCCGACGGGCTCCTTCGACCACACGCCGTACACGACGGCCATGATCAGGACGAACAGGGAGAGCCAGAGGAACATCTTGCCCTGGATCTTCACTTGCCGGCCTCCTTGCTGCCGCCGGTGACGGCCGCCTTGGTTCCGGCGTGGTCCTCGAGGTGGTCGAGGGCCGCGATCTCCGGGTGGTGCAGGTCGAACGCCGGCGATTCACTGCGGATGCGCGGCAGGGTGAGGAAGTTGTGCCGCGGCGGCGGGCAGGAGGTCGCCCACTCGAGCGAACGGCCGTAGCCCCACGGGTCGTCGACCTCGATCTTCTTGCCGTACTTGGCGGTCTTCCAGACGTTGTACATGAACGGAAGCATCGACAGGCCGAGCAGGAAGGAGCTGATCGTGGAGATCGTGTTCAGCAGGGTGAAACCGTCGGCGGCGAGGTAGTCCGCGTAACGACGCGGCATGCCCTCGGCGCCGAGCCAGTGCTGCACCAGGAACGTGCCGTGGAAGCCCACGAACAGCGTCCAGAAGGTGATCTTGCCGAGGCGCTCGTCCAGCATCTTGCCCGTGAACTTCGGCCACCAGAAGTGGAAGCCGGAGAACATCGCGAAGACCACGGTGCCGAAGATGACGTAGTGGAAGTGCGCGACGACGAAGTACGAGTCGGAGACGTGGAAGTCCAGCGGGGGCGAGGCCAGGATGACGCCGGTCAGGCCACCGAAGGTGAAGGTGACCAGGAAGCCGACGGCCCAGAGCATCGGGGTCTCGAAGGACAGCGAGCCCTTCCACATGGTGCCGATCCAGTTGAAGAACTTCACACCGGTCGGGACCGCGATCAGGAAGGTCATGAAGGAGAAGAACGGCAGCAGCACACCGCCGGTGACGTACATGTGGTGGGCCCACACGGTCACCGAGAGGCCGGCGATCGCGATCGTCGCCGCGATCAGACCGATGTAACCGAACATCGGCTTGCGCGAGAAGACCGGGATGACTTCGGAAATGATGCCGAAGAACGGCAGCGCGATGATGTACACCTCTGGGTGTCCGAAGAACCAGAAGAGGTGCTGCCAGAGCAATGCGCCGCCATTGGCCGCGTCGAACACGTGCGCACCGAACTTGCGGTCCGCCTCCAGCGCGAAGAGCGCGGCGGCCAGGACCGGGAAGGCGAGCAGGACCAGGACACCGGTCAGCAGCACGTTCCAGACGAAGATCGGCATGCGGAACATCGTCATGCCCGGAGCGCGCATGCAGATGATCGTGGTGATGAAGTTGACCGAACCGAGGATCGTGCCGAAGCCGGAGAAGGCCAGACCCATGATCCACATGTCGCTGCCGATGCCCGGCGAGCGGACGGCGTCGGTCAGCGGCGAGTAGGCGAACCAGCCGAAGTCGGCCGCACCCTGCGGGGTGACGAAGCCGGCCACCGCGATGATCGAGCCGAAGAGGTACAGCCAGTACGCGAACATGTTCAGCCGCGGGAACGCCACGTCGGGCGCGCCGATCTGCAGCGGCATGATCCAGTTCGCGAAACCGGCGAACAGCGGCGTCGCGAACATCAGCAGCATGATCGTGCCGTGCATCGTGAACGCCTGGTTGAACTGCTCGTTCGACATGATCTGCGTGCCCGGACGGGCAAGCTCGGCGCGCATGAAGAGCGCCATGATGCCGCCGATGATGAAGAACACGAACGACGTGAGCAGGTACATCGTGCCGATGGTCTTGTGGTCGGTGGTGGTGAGCCACTTGACGACCACGTTGCCCGGCTGCTTGCGCCGTACCGGCAGCTCGTTCTCGTACGAGTCAGCTGCGGCGGCACCCTGGGATTCGTTGAGGATGCTCACAGTTTGTTCGTCTCCGCATTCCGGGCCGGGTCGGTCTGCTTGATGCCGGCCGGCAGGAAGCCGGTCTGACCCTTCTCCGCGAGGCCCTTCAGGTACTTCTGGTACTCCGCGGGGGAGACCACCTTGACGTTGAAGAGCATTCGGGAGTGGTCGACGCCGCAGAGCTCGGCACACTTGCCCATGAAGGTGCCTTCTTCGGACGGAACGACCTCGAAGACATTGGTGTGGCCCGGGATGACGTCCTGCTTGAACAGGAAGGGAACCACCCAGAAGGAGTGGATGACGTCATTGGACGACAGGATGAAGCGGACCTTCTCACCCTTGGGCAGGACCAGGGTCGGCCCGGGGTTGCCCGTCTCCGGGTTCTTGTCGCTGGGGACACCCTTGACGTAGACGCCTTCGGCGCCCGCCGGGAAGTCCTTGGTGAAGCGGTCCGGCAGGGCGGAGAGCTCCTTCGGAACCTCGCCCTTCTTCGGGGTGGCCGCGTCGCCGTCGACGTTCTCGATGTAGTTGAAGCCCCAGCTCCACTGGTAACCGATCACGTTGATCGTGTGCTGCGGCTTGGTGAGCTCCAGCAGCTTCGACTCGTCACGCGCGGTGAAGTAGAAGAACACCGAGACGATGATGAGCGGAACCACCGTGTACAGCGCCTCGATGGGCATGTTGTACCGGGTCTGCGGGGGGACCTCCACCTTCGTCCGGCTGCGCCGGTGGAAGATGACGGACCACAGGATCAGACCCCAGACGAGGATGCCCGTGATGAGTGCGGCCGCCCAGGATCCCTGCCACAGGGAGAGGATGCGCGGACCCTCCTCGGTTACCGGTGACGGCATTCCGAGGCGGGGGAAGTCTTTCCATGTATACGAGCAACCAGTGGCGGTCGCCAGGACCACGCCCGCAGTCAGCGCCTGCAGCAGCTTCCGCCGCATCGGGCGCCGCGGCGAGCGGTCGGAGCCGTAGGGACTCACGTAGCGCCTTCCCGAGAGTCTCGGCCCGCGCGGCCGGCCGCGGCCGTGTTCGGGTCGGTCGCCGGCCCTGACGCAGGCAGGGGTTTGGATGTTTATGCGGACCAAACCCTACTGGACGCTATTTGAGGTCGCGCGGGGAGGGTGCCCAACGCGCCGCCAGGGCCCCCGAAGGGATGGATCCGCCGTCCGGGGGACGGATCCGGAACCCCTGAATGGCGGGCTCCGGAAGCCATCTGACGGCCCCTGACCTCGGACGGCGTCGGGCTGCGGCTAGCGTGCCCGTATGCCGTACTTCGACGCCGCGTCCGCCGCCCCCCTGCACCCCGTGGCACGCCAGGCCCTCCAGGCCTCCCTGGACGAGGGCTGGGCCGATCCGGCCCGGCTCTACCGGGAGGGAAGGAGGGCGCGGCTGCTGCTGGACGCGGCGCGGGAGGCCGCGGCGGAGGCGGTGGGCTGCCGGGCGGACGAGCTCGTGTTCACTCCTTCGGGGACGCACGCGGTTCACGCGGGGGTCTCGGGAGTCCTCGCGGGGCGCCGACGCGTCGGGGACCATCTGGTCGTGTCCGCGGTCGAACACAGTTCTGTACTCCACGCCGCCGAGGCGCACGCGGGGCGCGGCGGTTCGGTGACGGAGGTCCCGGTGGACCGGTTCGGCGCGGTTGCTCCCGCCGGGTACGCGGAGGCGCTGGGCGCTTCGACCGCGCTGGCCTGCCTGCAGTCGGCCAACCACGAGGTGGGCACGGTGCAACCGGTGGCGGAGGTCGCGGAGATCTGCCGCGAGGCCGGGGTGCCGCTGCTCGTGGACGCGGCGCAGTCGCTGGGCTGGGGCCCGGTCGAGGGCGCGTGGTCGGCGCTGGCCGCCAGTGCGCACAAATGGGGCGGGCCGCCGGGGGTGGGGCTGCTGGCGGTCCGCAAGGGGGTCCGCTTCTCGCCCCAAGGCCCCACGGACGAAAGGGAGTCGGGCCGCTCCCCCGGCTTCGTGAACCTCCCCGCGATCGTGGCGGCGGCGGCCTCGCTGCGGGCGGTGCGGGCGGAGGCGGAGGCGGAGGCGGCCCGGCTGCGGATCCTGGTGGACCGCGTGCGGCGGCGGGTGGTCCGACTGGTGCCGGACGTGGAGGTGGTGGGCCACCCCGACGCCCGCCTCCCCCACCTGGTCACCTTCTCCTGCCTGTACGTGGACGGGGAGACGCTGCTGCACGAGCTGGACCGGGCGGGTTTCTCGGTCAATTCGGGCTCGTCCTGCACCAGCTCCACCCTGACCCCGAGTCATGTGCTGCGGGCGATGGGGGTGCTGTCGGAGGGGAACGTACGGGTCTCGCTGCCGGCGGGCACGCGGGCGGAGGAGGTCAACGCGTTCCTGGAGGTGCTGCCGGGCGCGGTGGCGGGCGTACGGGAGCGGCTGGGGGTTTCGGCGGCCCCGGAGGTCTCGCCGGAGGCGGAGTCGCTGGAACTGGACGCGCTGGGGTTGCGCTGCCCGCAGCCGGTGATCGAGCTGGCCAGGGCGATCGGGCGGGTGCCGGTGGGGGGCACGGTGACGGTCGTCTCCGACGACGAGGTGGCGCGGCTGGACATCCCGGCGTGGTGCGGCATGCGGGGGCACGAGTACCTGGGGGATTCCCCCCGCCCTGTCGGCGTGGCCTACGGCGTCCGCCGCCTCCACTGACGAGCCCGGGTGCGGCGCCGCTCCCGGGGCGCTGCCCCGGACCCCGCTCCTCAAACGCCGGAGGGGCTGGATTTTGGCTGCCGCCGCCCGCCAGGGGCGACTGGTTTGCCCGCAGGGCAAACTCAGCCTCGCCGGCGTTTGAGGCGCGGGGGTCCGGGGGCAGCGCCCCCGGCAACGGCGCCGCACCCGCGGGACCCGGGCTGAGCCCAGGCCCCGGGGGCGGAGCCCCGAAGGTCAGACCGACAGGTGGGACTGGACTTCCGCCGCCGCCTCGTCGCCGTACGCCTTGGTGAAGCGCTCCATGAAGTGCGCACGCGCCAGCGTGTACTCCTGGGTGCCCAGCGTCTCGATGACCAGGGTCGCCAGCATGCAGCCGACCTGCGCGGCGCGCTCAAGGCCGACGCCCCAGGCGAGCCCGGTCAGGAACCCGGCGCGGAACGCGTCGCCGACACCCGTCGGGTCGACCTTCGCGTTCTCCTCGGGGCAGCCGACCACGATCGGCGCCTCCCCGACCCGCTCGATCCGCACGCCCTGCGCGCCCAGCGTGGTGACCCGGGTGCCGACCTTGGCCAGGATCTCCGCGTCGGTCCAGCCGGACTTCGACTCGATGAGGCCCTTCTCGTACTCGTTCGAGAAGAGGAACGTCGCGCCCTCCATCAGGGTGCGGATGTTCTCGCCGTCCATGCGGGCGATCTGCTGCGAGAAGTCGGCGGCGAAGGGGATCCCGCGCGTGCGGCACTCCTCCGTGTGGCGGAGCATCGCCTCGGGGTCGTCGGCGCCGATGAGGACCAGGTCCAGGCCGCCCACGCGGTCGGCGACGGACTTCAGCTCGATCAGGCGGGCCTCGCTCATCGCGCCCGTGTAGAAGGAGCCGATCTGGTTGTGGTCGGAGTCCGTGGTGCACACGAAGCGCGCGGTGTGCAGCACCTCTGAGATGCGGACGGACTCGGTGTCGACCCCGTGCCGGTCCAGCCAGGCGCGGTATTCGTCGAAGTCGTAGCCGGCGGCGCCGACCAGGATCGGGCGGCTGCCGAGCTGCCCCATGCCGAAGCAGATGTTCGGGCCGACACCGCCCCGTCGGACGTCGAGGTTGTCGACGAGGAAGGAGAGGGAGACCGTGTGCAGCTGGTCCGCGACCAGCTGGTCGGCGAAACGGCCGGGGAAGGTCATGAGGTGGTCGGTGGCGATGGAGCCGGTGACTGCGATGCGCACGGCGTGGACGCTCCTGCGGAGGACGGCAAGGGACAGTCAAAACTACCCGGTGAGCGGGCTCCAGCCGAACGCCCGAAACTACCCCGTAGTAGGTCTTTCTTCGCACGAGCCGCGGTGCCTACGGTGCCTCCATGACCTACACCGACGGTTTCGGCTACTCCGAGTACACCTCCGAGCGGTCCGGCGCGGAAGGCTCGCGTCGGCCCGGTTTCGCCGGCCTGCTGGGCGACTGCGCCCGGATGGCCCCGCATTGGGCGGTTCCGGCGGGCCCCCGGCCGGTCCGCGTGGCGCCCTCGCAGATCCACGGGATCCGCGTCCCGGCGGCCTCGGCCCGGCTGATCGCGGGCACGGCGGCGTACGGGGACCAGTAGGGAACCGGTTGCGCGTCTGTTCCGTCACACCCGCATCAGGCATGCGGGACGGGTGAAGGAGCGATGCGGTGACCAGCGAACGACCCGATACGGGTGACACGGGCGATGTGGCCGACAAGGCCGACGCGGCCCCCACGGCCGATCCGACCGACCTGACGGACACGGCCCCCACGGCAGGCACCTCCGACGCGGAGCCGGCACCACGCGCCGGCCGTCGGCGGCCCGCCTGGGCCGTCGCCTCGATCGCGGCCGCCGTCCTGCTGGCCGGCGGCGGGACCGCGTACTGGGCGTCCGCGGCCCACGGCGACGGCACGGCGGGCGGTCGTACGGGCGACAGCGCGGCCTCCGCGCCGCGCGACGCGGGAGATCCCCCGGGGCCGGGCATCGCGCCCGGAGAGCCCGACCCGAACGGCGGGCCGGTCACGTACAAGGCGGAAGGGAAGCTCCCGGACGGCCCGGGGACGGCGCCCGCCTACGCAGCGACCGGGGAGGTCACCTCCGAGGACGTGGCCCGGCTGGCGACGGCCCTCGGCATCCCGGGCACCGCGCGCCTCGCCGGGGAGACCTGGGTCGCCGGGGAGGCCGCTGACGGCTCCGGGCCCCTGCTGACGGTGTCCTCGAAGGCGCCCGGGACCTGGAACTTCGCCCGCCACCAGGGGAACGGCCAGGGGAACGGCAACGGGACCGGGGACAACTGCGTGCGCGGCAAGGACACCTGCGGCCCGGCCACCCTCCCCCAGGACGGGGGCGCCGGCGGCGCGAGCGCCGGCCAGCCGGTGTCGGAGGAGGCAGCCAAGGCCGCCGCCCGCCCGGTGCTGGCCGCCGCCGGCCTGGACGGGGCCGCGCTCGACGCCCGGCTCGTCCAGGGCTCGGTACGTGTGGTCAAGGCGGACCCGGTGTTCGGCAAGCTGCCCACGCAGGGCTGGTCGAGCACGGTGAGCGTGGCCGGCGACGGCTCGGTGGTGGGCGGCAGCGGCGAGCTGAAGGCCCCCGTACGGGCCGCCGAGCAGCCGGTGGTCGGGGCCGTGGAGGCGCTGGCCCGGCTGAACGCGCGGTCGAGCGGCCGGGAGGGCACCGGCCCCGGGCCGAGCGGCTGCGCGACCTCCGTCCCGCTGGATCCGGACAACGCGGTCGCGTCGACGGACACCCCGCCGTGCAACCCGGATCCCCGGCCGATGAAGCCGCCGCGCACCGAGACGGTCAAGGGGGCCTCGCTGGGCCTGGTCCCGGGGACGGTGAACGGGGTGCGGGGCCTTGTACCGGCCTGGATCTTCGAGGTGGCGGGCCGGGACGGCGCCCCCGGGCGCGCGGTGACCGAACCGGCCGCCGCGCAGGCTCCCGCGGAGAGCTCCCCCGGCGGGAAGGACGGCCGTACCGTGCCGGGGTTCTCGTACGCGGACGCGGACCGGAAGCTGACCGTGAACTTCTGGGGCAGCCCGTGCAGCACCTACGCGGTGGAGGCGCGGGAGTCCGCGGAGTCGGTGCTGGTGAAGATCACGGACACCCCGAACCAGCCGGGCCAGGCCTGCATCATGCTCGCGCAGGAGATGTCCGCGACGGCCACGCTGCAGCAGCCGCTGGGCTCGCGGAAGGTGCTCGACGCGACCACGGGCAAGCCGCTCCCCCGGCAGTAGCCACGAGGTCCCGGGGTACGACGAGGGCCCGCCGCCGGTCGGATGCGACCGGTGGGCGGGCCCTCGTCGTGGGTGCTGCCTGGCTTAGCTGAACGAGTCGCCGCAGGCGCAGGAGCCCGTGGCGTTCGGGTTGTCGATCGTGAAGCCCTGCTTCTCGATGGTGTCGACGAAGTCGATGGAGGCGCCGTGGAGGTACGGGGAGCTCATCCGGTCCGTGACGACCTTCACACCGTCGAAGTCCTTCACGACGTCGCCGTCGAGGGAGCGCTCGTCGAAGAAGAGCTGGTAGCGCAGGCCGGAGCAGCCGCCGGGCTGGACGGCGACGCGGAGCGCCAGGTCATCGCGGCCTTCCTGCTCCAGCAGGGTCCTGACCTTCTCGGCGGCGGCGTCGGACAGGAGGATGCCGTCGCTCACAGTGGTCTTGTCGTCCTGTACGGACATCTACATTCACTCCCGAAGTGGGCGGCTCCCCGCGGGGGGCGGGGAAACGTCGGACTCTTGCCGTCGGTGGCAACGAGCGGGACCGCGATTTCATTCCGGACCCGACGCTTGTTTCAGATATTCATGCTCGCACACCGCGCGGGGGACGGGCCCGAACGGACGGGACGGATCCGCGGGCTGATGCGTCACATTGACACTATCGGCATCGTCAAACTGACATGAAGCGGTTATGATAGATAGCGTCATATAGACGAGAAGCCGAAGCGGTCTTCCAGAAGTCCGGTCTTCCGACCCTCCGGAAGCCCCTTGTCGCAGAACAGAAAGGGTGCGTGTCGTGACCACCGCCCAGCCTTTGGACGTCCAGCCGACGCCCCTCGCCCTGCTGCTGCTCGGCCGCGAAGCCGACCCGAAGAGCGAGCGCGGGGTGGAGTGCCCCGGCGACCTGCCCTCTCCGTCCGACCCGGACCTGGTGGCGCGCGCCCGTGCCGCCAAGGAGAAGCTCGGCGACAAGGTCTTCATCCTCGGCCACCACTACCAGCGTGACGAGGTCATCGAGTTCGCCGACGTCACCGGCGACTCCTTCAAGCTGGCCAAGGACGCGGCCGCCAAGCCGGAGGCCGAGTACATCGTCTTCTGCGGCGTGCACTTCATGGCCGAGTCCGCGGACATCCTGACCTCGGACGACCAGAAGGTCGTGCTGCCCGACCTCGCGGCTGGCTGCTCGATGGCCGACATGGCCACCGCCGAGCAGGTCGCGGAGTGCTGGGACGTGCTGACCGAGGCGGGCATCGCCGGTTCGACGGTCCCCGTCTCGTACATGAACTCCTCCGCCGACATCAAGGCCTTCACCGGCAAGCACGGCGGCACGATCTGCACCTCGTCCAACGCGAAGAAGGCGCTGGAGTGGGCCTTCGAGCAGGGCGAGAAGGTGCTCTTCCTCCCGGACCAGCACCTGGGACGCAACACCGCCGTCCGCGACATGGGCATGTCCCTCGACGACTGCGTGCTCTACAACCCGCACAAGCCCAACGGCGGCCTGACCGTCGAGGAGCTGCGGAACGCCAAGATGATCCTGTGGCGCGGGCACTGCTCGGTCCACGGCCGGTTCTCGGTGGACTCGGTCAACGACGTGCGCGAGCGCATCCCGGGCGTGAACGTCCTGGTGCACCCCGAGTGCAAGCACGAGGTCGTCGCGGCCGCGGACTACGTCGGCTCGACGGAGTACATCATCAAGGCGCTGGAGGCGGCCCCGGCCGGCTCCAAGTGGGCCATCGGCACCGAGCTGAACCTGGTCCGCCGCCTGGCGAACCGTTTCGCCGCAGAGGACAAGGAGGTCGTCTTCCTCGACAAGACGGTCTGCTTCTGCTCGACGATGAACCGCATCGACCTCCCCCACCTGGTGTGGACCCTGGAGTCCCTGGCCGAGGGCAACCTCGTCAACCGGATCCAGGTCGACAAGGAGACCGAGAGCTTCGCGAAGCTCGCGCTGGAGCGCATGCTGGCGCTCCCGTAGCGGCGGGGACCGGAGCCCGGTCCTCGGCCCGCGGACGCCCGAAGGGGCGGCCCCCCGGTGTGGGGGCCGCCCCTTCGGCGTGCGGCGGGCGGGCGGGGCCTTACGGCCCCGCCCGGTCAGACGCCGGCCGGCGTCTCCTCCTCGCGGGGGGCGACCACCGTCAGGCGTGCCTCGCGCTTCGCCGAGCGCTTGGCGCGGCGGCGCTCCTTGCGGAGTTCCACCATCGTGTAGAGCGTCGGTACCAGGAGCAGCGTCAGCAGCGTCGAGGTGACCAGGCCGCCGATCACCACGACCGCGAGCGGCTGCGAGATGAAGCCGCCCTCGCCGGTGACGCCGAGCGCCATCGGGAGCAGCGCGAAGATCGTCGCCAGGGCCGTCATCAGGATCGGGCGCAGGCGGTGCCGGCCGCCCTCGATGACGGCTTCGACGACGCCGAGGCCCTGGGCCCGGTACTGGTTGACCAGGTCGATCAGGACGATCGCGTTGGTGACGACGATGCCGATGAGCATCAGCATGCCGATCATCGCCGGGACGCCCATCGGGGTGCCGGTGACGAGGAGCAGGCCGATCGCGCCGGTCGCCGCGAACGGGATGGAGACCAGCAGGATCAGCGGCTGGACCAGCGACCGGAAGGTCGCGACCAGCAGCATGAACACGATCGCGATGGCCGCGAACATGGCCAGGCCCAGCGAGGCGAAGGCCTTGTCCTGGTCCTCGGAGACGCCGCCGATGGAGGCGGTGGCGCCCTCGGGCAGCTTCAGGGCCTTGATCTTCGTCTGGAGGTCGGCGCTGACGGCGCCGGTGTTGTCGCCGACCGGGCGTGCGGTGATGGTGGCGGCGCGGGCGCCGTCGATCCGGGTCATCGCGACCGGGCCGGGTACCTCCTTGACCTCGGCGATGTCACCGAGCTTGACGGGGCCGACCGGGAGGGCCTGCAGCTGGGCCAGGGTGGTGGCCGGCTGCGCGGACTTGATGACGATGTCCCGCTCGGTGTCGTCCAGTACGGCCTTGCCCGCCGGATTGCCCCGTACGGCCTGCGCGACGATCCCGCCGAGCGCGGCCTGGTTCAGGCCCAGTTCGGCGGCCTTCGGGGTGGCGGTCACCGAGATCCGGGGCACGGACTGGGAGAGGTCGCTCTGTACGTCGGTGACGTTCTCGAGGGTGGCCACCTCGGCGCGGACCTGCTCGGCGGCCTTGGCGAGGACACCGGCGTCCCCGGCCTTGACGACCACGCTGAGGTTCTGGTTGCCGAAGCCGTCGCCCGCGGCGATCCGGGTCTCGCCGATGCCGTCGAGGCCGGCGAGCTTGCCCTCGATCTGCTTCTTGACGCTGTCGGCCTTGCCCGAGTCCTTCAGGGAGACCTGGTACGAGGCCTGGTTGGAGCCGGTGCCGCCGCCGAAGGCCGCGAGGAAGCCGGAGGAGCCGACGGTGACCTGGTAGCTCTTGACGCCGTCGACCGAGGCCAGCACCTTCTCGATCTTGCGGCTCGCCTCGTCGGAGGCGGCCAGGGAGGTGCCGGGGGCCAGTTCCTGCTTGACCGTCAGGACCTGCTGCTCGCCCTGGTCGAAGAAGTTGGTCTTGAGCAGCGGGGTCATGCCGAAGGTGCCGAGGAGGACGACCACGGCGATGGCCACGCTCGTCAGGCGGCGGCGGGTGGCGAAGCCCAGGACCCGGACGTAGAGGCGCTGGAGCTTGCTGCGCGCCTCCTTCTCCTCCGCGTCGCGGCGGGCCTTGGCGGCGCTCTCGGCGTCCCCGGCGGCGATGCCCTTGGGCGCGCTGAGGAACCAGTACGACAGGACCGGAACGACCGTCAGCGAGACGATCAGCGAGGCCAGCAGGGCCGCGGTGACGGTGAGCGAGAAGGAGCCGAAGAGTTCGCCGATCATGCCGCCGACGAGGCCGATCGGCAGGAAGACGGCCACGGTGGTGAGCGTGGAGGAGGTGACCGCGCCGGCCACCTCCTTGACCGCGGTGAGGATGGCGCTCTCGCGCTCCTCGCCGTAGCCGAGGTGGCGCTTGATGTTCTCCAGGACCACGATCGAGTCGTCGACGACGCGGCCGATGGCGATGGTGAGCGCGCCCAGCGTCAGCATGTTCAGCGACAGGTCGCGGGTCCACAGCACGATCAGCGCGAGGACGACGGACAGCGGGATGGAGACCGCCGTGACCAGCGTCGAGCGCAGCGAGGCCAGGAAGACCAGGATCACGATCACCGCGAAGAGCAGGCCGAGCATGCCCTCGGTGGTGAGGCTGGAGATGGACTTGGCGACGGCCGGTCCCTGGTCGCTGACGACGGTCAGCTCGGCGCCGCCGCCGAGGGTGGAGCGCAGCGCGGGCAGCTTGTCCTTGACGGCGTCGGAGATGGCGACGGCGCTGCCGTCCTTGTCCATCGTCATGACGAGGGCGAGGCTGGGCTTGCCGTTGGTACGGGTGATGGAGACGGCCTTGGCGGCCTCCTGCTTCACGGTGGCGACGTCGCCGAGGCGGACGGCGGGCTTGCCCGGGCCGGCGCTCAGACGCAGGTCCTGGACCTGGGCGAGGGAGGTGTAGCCGGTGCCGACGCGGACGGTCCGGTTCTTGCCGGCCTCGTCGAAGGAGCCGGCGGGGACGGTCGCGCCGCCCGCCTGGAGGCCCTGGGCGAGGGCGGCGCCGTCGAGGCCGGCGGCCGCGAGCTTGGCGTCGTCGGGGGTGACGGTGACCTGGAGGTCCTGGACGCCGTCGACGGTGACCTGTCCGACGCCCTCGATGTCCGACAGGACGGGGACGACGGAACGTTCCAGCTGGTCGGCGAGGGCCTGCTGGTCCTTGTCGGAGGTGACGGCGAGGATGACCGTCGGGATGTCGTCGGTGGAACCGGCCACCACCTGCGGGTCCACCTCGGCGGGCAGCCGGACCCGGGCCCGGTTGACGGCCTGCTGGACGTCGGCGACGAGCTGCTTGGTGCCGCTGTCGCCGTAGTCGAAGGTGGCCATGATGAGGGCGTTGCCCTCACTGGCGGTCGAGGTGATGCCGGTGATTCCGTCGACGCCCTTCAGCATGGCCTCGATCGGTTCGACGACCTGCTTCTCCACCACGTCGGGCGAAGCGCCCTGGTACGGCGCGAGCACGGACACCATCGGCAGTTCGATGGACGGCAGCAGCTGCTGCTTGAGCTGCGGGATGGCGATGGCGCCGAAGAGGAGCGCGACGAGCGACACGAGGCCGATCAACGCCCTTTGGGCAAGGCTGAAGCGGGACAGCCAGGACATGGGTGTGGGATCTCTCTGCAGTGGGAACGCAAGGGCGTTTCCAGCCTGTCCCGCGGTCGGGGCCTCCCGCGTCGCCCCCAGGTCCCGTCCTTATGTGGCACATACCGCGTCCGCAGTACGCCGCACTACTGCGCCGCGTACGCCGCTACTCCGCGCGAGGCCGGACAAGTCCCGATTCGTACGCGATGACCACCAATTGGGCGCGGTCGCGGGCGCCGAGTTTGGCCATGGCCCGGTTCACGTGGGTCTTGACGGTGAGCGGGCTGACCTCCAGCCGGCCGGCGATCTCGTCGTTGGACAGCCCCGCGGCCACGTGTACGAGGACCTCGCGCTCGCGGCCGGTCAGCGCGGCGAGGCGCTGCGCGTGCGAGCCCGCCGTGGCCGCGGCCGCGGCCGGGTCGGCGCCGCCGCCCTGCGCGAGGAAGGTGGCGATGAGCCCCTTGGTGGCGGCCGGGGAGAGCAGGGCCTCGCCGGCGGCGGCCACCCGGATCGCGTTGAGCAGCTCCTCGGGCTCGGCGCCCTTCCCGAGGAACCCCGAGGCGCCGGCCCGCAGGGCCTGGACCACGTACTCGTCGACCTCGAAGGTCGTGAGCATCACCACGCGCACGGCGGCGAGTTCGGGATCCGCGCTGATCATCCGGGTGGCGGCGAGCCCGTCGGTGCCGGGCATCCGGATGTCCATGAGCACGACGTCCGCGCGGGTCTCCCGCGCGAGCGCGAAGGCCTGCGCCCCGTCGGACGCCTCCCCGACGACCTGCATGTCGGGCTCGGAGTCGACGAGCACCTTGAAGGCGGAGCGCAGCAGCGCCTGGTCGTCGGCCAGCAGCACCCTGATGGGGGCGGCCGCGGTCGTTTCCGTCGGAGTGTGGTCCACGGGGTGAGCGTACGTGGGCCGTTGCCCGCGGGATCAGCCGAGGGCGAGGACGATCAGGGCGGTGGTCGCCGCGGTTTCGGCGAGGGCGCCGAAGACGTCGCCGGTGACCCCGTCGAAGCGGCGCACGCAACGACGCAGCAGGAGTTCCGCGGCGAGGAGGGCGGCCGCGACCGCGACGGCGGCGCGGGCGGCGGCCGGGAGGCCCAGCGGGAGGGCGGCGGCGGCCGCGGCCACCGTGGTCAGGGCCGTCAGGGCGGCGGCCGTGCGGCGCGGGACCACGCCCGCGACGGCCGCGCCGAGGCCCTCGGGGCGGGCCGCCGGGACGCCGTCGCGGGAGGCGAGGGTCATGGCGAGGCGGGCGGCCACGGCGGCGGTGACGGCGGCGAGGGCACCGCGTGCCCAGCCGTCGGCGTACGCGTTCGACAGGGCGGCGACCTGCACCAGCAGCGTCAGTACGAGGGCGACGACGCCGAAGGGGCCGATGTCGGACTGCTTCATGATGCGCAGCGCGGCCTCGGCCGGTTTGGCGCTGCCCAGACCGTCCGCGGTGTCCGCGAGGCCGTCCAGGTGCAGCCCCCGGGTCAGGGCCGCCGGTACGGCGACGGTGACGGCCGCGGCGAGCAACGGGCCGCCGCCGAGCGCCGCCAGCACCCCGGGCACGGCTGCGAGCAGGCCGACGACCAGCCCGGCGAGCGGGGCGCAGGCCATCCCGGTGCGGGCGGCGGGGCGGTCCCAGCGGGTGATGCGGGCGGGCAGCACCGTGAGCGTGCCGAACGCGAAGCGCACGCCGTCGAGGAGCGTGGCGCGGTCCGCGGGCGGCGTGGGGGCCGGTTCTTCGTACGAATCTGTCATCGGCGCGAACGCTACCCGCTCGCCCCGAACGGTAAATTGCCCATTACCGACCAAACAGGGAGGCAGTGGGATGGGTCACTGGTGGTATCGGAACATCGTCGAGCCGGGGAAGCTGCCCATGCTCCTCGCGCTGCTCGCCTTCGTGACGTCGTTCCTGGTCACCCGTGTGATCACCCGGCTGATCCGGGCCGGTCGGGGCCCCTTCAAGAACATCACCCCGGGTGGCCTGCACGTCCACCACGTGGTGCCCGGCGTGATCCTCGTGATCATCGGCGGCTTCGGCGCGGTCGGCAGCGCCCGTCACGGCCTCGCCGCCTGCCTCTCGGCGGTGATCTTCGGTCTCGGCGCGGGCCTGGTCCTGGACGAGTTCGCGCTGATCCTGCACCTCGACGACGTGTACTGGAGCGAGGAGGGCCGCAAGAGCGTCGAGGTCGTGGTCCTGACGGCGGCGCTGGTGTGCCTGGTCCTGGGCGGCTTCCTGCCCTTCGGGGTCAACGACCTGACCTCCGAGGAACGGCAGAGCCGGGGACTGGTCGCCATGAACACGGCCACCAACTTCTTCCTCGCCCTGATCGCCCTGTGGAAGGGCAAGGCCCGCACCGCCATCTTCGGGGTGGTCATCCCCTTCGTGGCGCTCGTCGGCGCGATCCGGCTGGCCCGGCCCGGGTCCCCGTACGCGAAGAGGTTCTACGCGAACCGTCCGCGCGCCCGCGCCAAGGCCGGGCTGCGCGCCTTCCACCACGACCGCCGGTGGGCGGCGCCGCGGCGCAAGTTCGAGAACTTCATCGGCGGAACCCCGGACCCGAGGCAGCCGGCCGTCTCCCCGGAGGAGCCGGAGAACCGATGACGGGCCCGCCCCATGCCCCTGGGACGGGCCCGTCGTCGTGTCGTCGTGACCCGCTCAGCCCGGGATCAGGCCGTCGTCGCTGAGCATGTCCCTGACCTCGTCCAGCGTCGCGTCCTCGCCGGGCAGGATCAGCTCGGACGGCTCCAGAGCATCGTCGGGCAGCGGCTCGCCGAGCCGCCGTACGGCTTCGAGCAGCGCCCCCAGCGTCCGCCGGAAGCCCTCCTCGTCACCGCCCTCCATCTCCTCCAGGAGCGCGTCGTCCAACGTGTTGAGCTCGGTGAAGTGACCGTCGGCCACCTTCACCTGACCTTCCCCCATGATGCGGACGATCATGACGGACCCCGTCCTACTGCTTGTCGAACCGGTGCTGGGTCTGCGACTGCTGCTGACCGGCGCCCGGGGCGCCGCCCTCGATGGCCTGCTGCTGCGAGGGACCGCCCGCGAGCTCCGCCTTCATCCGCTGGAGCTCCAGCTCGACGTCCGTACCGCCCGACAGGCGGTCCAGCTCGGCCTGGATGTCGTCCTTCGAACCGAGCCCGCTCTGGTCGTCGAGCGCACCCGACGCGAGCAGCTCGTCGATCGCCCCGGCCCGCGCCTGGAGCTGGGCGGTCTTGTCCTCGGCCCGCTGGATGGCCAGACCGACGTCGCTCATCTCCTCGGAGATGCCGGAGAAGGACTCCGCGATCCGGGTCTGCGCCTGGGCCGCGGTGTAGGTGGCCTTGATGGTCTCCTTCTTCGTCCGGAAGGCGTCCACCTTGGCCTGCAGCCGCTGCGCGGCCAGCGTCAGCTTCTCCTCCTC
Organism: Streptomyces sp. NPDC002467; assembly: GCF_042889825.1. NCBI lineage: Bacteria > Bacillati > Actinomycetota > Actinomycetes > Kitasatosporales > Streptomycetaceae > Streptomyces > Streptomyces sp. NPDC002467. Next base: position 285,932 of record NZ_JBIARJ010000010.1, read on the forward strand.
GCCCTGGAGGGTCTGGTGCTGCACCTCCAGGTCGCTGACCTGCTGCTGGAGCGAGGCGCGACGGGACAGCGCCTCACGGGCCAGGTCCTCACGGCCCAGGGCCAGCGCCTTGCGGCCCTGGTCCTCCAGCTTGGCGGACTGCCCCTGCAGCTGGTTCAGCTGCAGCTCCAGGCGCTTGCGGGAGGTCGCCACGTCGGCGACCCCGCGGCGCACCTTCTGCAGCAGCTCCAGCTGCTTCTGGTACGAGTAGTCGAGGGTCTCGCGCGGGTCCTCGGCCCGGTCAAGGGCCTTGTTCGCCTTCGCGCGGAAGATCATCCCCATACGCTTCATGACACCGCTCATGGGCTTCGCGCGCCCCCTTCTAGACGGACTGTGCTCCAGGTCACCGACAAGACCCACAGTACGGGGCCTGTCTCCATTACCGCACTGTTCGAGTACGGATGCGCTCCTCCTCCAGGACGACTCCGCTCCCGCCGTATCAGGCGTAAGGAGTAGGTGCGCCCCCGAGGAGACTCGCACCCTGGAAGACGCCCGCCGTTGCCGGATCGTTCCCCGCCGGGGTGGGGCCCATGCGCTCGACAACGTAGGGTTGGGTTTGTGTTTGGTAGCCGCTCCTCCAAGGAAGAGAAGGCCGCCGCCACCGACAAGGTGAGCGCCGACCTCTCGCAGCCCCGTGACCCGCAGGCCCCGAAGGGCCGCCCGACGCCGAAGCGTGCTGTGGCCCAGTCGCAGCGCAAGGCCGTGGTGGCCTCGACCGGCAACCGCAAGGAGGATGCCAAGCGAGCCCGTGAGCGCCGTCGCGTGGAGATGGCCAAGCAGCGCGAGGCGCTGGCCAGCGGCGACGAGCGTTACCTGCCCGCGCGTGACAAGGGCCCCGTCCGCCGGTTCGTCCGCGACTTCGTGGACTCCCGCTTCTCCGTCGCCGAGATGTTCCTGCCGCTGGCAGTGGTCATCCTGGTGCTGAGCATGATCCGGCAGCCGTCGATCCAGAACATCGCGCTGCTGCTGTGGCTCGGCGTGATCGCCCTGATCATCGTCGACTCCGTCGGCCTGGTGTTCCGCCTGCGCAAGGCCCTGGGCCAGCGCTTCCCGAACGAGCCCCGCCGCGGCGCCGTCGCGTACGGCCTGATGCGCACCCTCCAGATGCGCCGACTGCGCCTGCCGAAGCCGCAGGTCAAGCGCGGGGAACGGCCCTGAGCGGATTTTCCGAGGGCGCCCGGCTCTGGCTGGAGGGCCTGGGCGGACTGCGCAACGCCGTCCGCCAGGAACTCGTGGGCCGGCAGGTCGACGAACAGATCTCGCAGCGCTTCCCCGTGGGGCAGCGGCTGCGCGTCCTCGACGTGGGCATGGGCCAGGGCACGCAGGCACTGCGACTGGCCCGCGCCGGGCACAAGGTGACGGGTCTGGAGAAGGACCCGGGCATGCTCGCCGTGGCCCGCGCGGCGCTGGCCGCCGAACCGGCCGGCATCCAGGACCGCGTCCTCCTCATGGAGGGCGACGGCCGCGAGACCGGCGCGCACTTCACGCCGGGCAGCTTCGACGTGGTGCTGTGCCACGGGGTGCTGATGTACGTGCCCGAGCCGGACGCCATGCTCGCCGGGCTGGCCCGGATGCTCGCCCCCGGCGGCCTCCTCTCCCTGCTGGTCCGCAACGGCGACGCGCTCGCCATGCGGCCGGGGCTGGACGCCGACTGGAAGGGCGCGCTGGCCGCCTTCGACACCGTCGACTACACGAACCGGCTCGGCCTGGACGTACGCGCCGACCGCCTGGCCGACCTGACGGCCACCCTCGCCGGCATCGGGGCGCCGCTGCACTCCTGGTACGGGGTGCGGGTCTTCACCGACGGGACGGAGGCGGGCGAGTCCCTGCCGGCCGACGAGGAGCTGGAAAGCCTCCTGACCGCCGAGGACCGCGCGGGCCGCACCGATCCCTACCGGGGGGTGGCGGCGCTGCTGCACTTGTGCGGGGTCCGGGGGCAGTAGCCTCCGGGGCACCGCTGCCGTGCGCGCCCCTCGCCCTTCGGGGCTGGGTACGCGGCGGCCCCTGCGTGTACCGCCGCGCCGTCGGGGTCGGGTGCGCGGTGGGGCGCCCCCGCAGGGCGTCGAACGAAACCCGCTCGTCTTGCCGGTGCCGCATCGGGTTCGACGCCCGAGGAGGTGCCCCGGCGCGCGCCCGGCCCCGA